>NZ_JHVN01000003.1 GCF_000620165.1 Anoxybacillus tepidamans PS2 | reverse complement strand
ACACGAGAAAGAAAAAGAAAGTCCACCGGAAGCAAGCACAAAAACTCTCGAATTGGTCCTTCGGGAAAGTCAAGCAATATCTCGCTTATAAATTAGCCCAACAAGGTATTCGTTTGAAAGAAATCGATGAGTCTTATACTAGTCAGACATGTCCTGTCTGCCAAAAAAGACGAAAAGGTTCCCAACGAATCTTTGCTTGTTCTTGCGGATATGAAGCCCATCGGGACATTCATGGCGCCCGCAACATTTTGAGCAAGGCACTCTATCAAGAGATCGCTCCTTGGGATGTGCCAACGACGCTTACGTATCTACGGATTGCCTAAGCAAGAAGTAGTAGATGGGTGGGACCGCCCCATCGGTGACCTACCGATGTTGCTTACTGAATCGGTCGAGAAGACTTCCGATACTCCTATCGAGCCGAAGAAGACCGCCTTCTTCTGTACTGAAGCTTCTTCGATCGAGTGGTAAGAAACTCCCACCCCTAAATGAAATGTAGGTGGGAGAGGTTCATGAGGAGACGGGGAGGAATTGACTTCTTTCCCGTTTTTAACGTATTTACCGAGAAGTTTCCTCCTTCCAAACAACGTGTAAGCCGGAGAGGTACATCTTGTACATTTTCAAGCATATCCCTTTATTTAGTGCATACACTTGTACAAAACGGCAAAAGGGATGGGATTACATGGAGCAAAAGAAACGGTGGAGCGCTTTCATCATAGCACTTATGATGATTTTTTCATGTATTCCGAAAAAAGCGGAGGCACAAGGTGTTAGCGCGCAAAGCGCCATTTTGATGGAGCAAACATCGGGAAGGGTGTTGTTTGAGAAGGCCGCCCATACGAAGCGGCGCATCGCCAGTATTACTAAAATCATGACAGCTATTATTGCGATTGAATCAGGAAAAATGAATGATATGGTAACCGTGAGTGCGCGCGCTGTTCGCACCGAGGGCTCATCGATTTATTTGAAAGAAGGAGAGAAGATCAAACTTCGCGATCTCGTCTACGGTTTGATGCTTCGTTCAGGCAACGATGCCGCGGTCGCAATTGCTGAACATGTCGGGGGGAGCGTCGAAGGCTTTGTCTTTTTAATGAATCAAAAAGCGGCAGAAATCGGGATGAGAGATACGCATTTTGCGAACCCGCACGGCTTAGATGATGCCGAAAACCACTACTCGACCGCTTATGATATGGCATTATTAATGCGGTATGCGATGCGCAATAAAGAGTTTCGAAAGATTTCCGGCACGAAAGTATACCGCGCGCCCAACCCGGGGGAAGAATGGGATCGCATATGGCGCAACAAAAATAAATTGCTGACGAATCTTTATGAATATTGCACTGGAGGGAAAACAGGATATACGAAACGGGCGAAGCGGACGCTCGTGACATCGGCTTCGAAGGATGGCCTAAATTTAATTGCGGTGACGCTCAATGCTCCGGATGACTGGAACGACCATATTGCCATGTATGAATATGGATTCAGCAATTATGTGATAGCCAAAGTAGACGATCAGCGCATCGGAAAAAAAATAAAAGACAAGTTTTATAGAAATAAAATCGCAGCAAGCCGCGATTTATCGTATCCAGTAACGGAAGATGAAATAGGACAGCTGCGCCTTCGCATCCAGCTTATAAAACCGAAAAAAGAGTGGAAAGAGGAACGTCGTCTCATCCCGAAAGTAGTAGGGAAGGCGGTGCTATATTTAGGAGATGAAGCCGTCGATGAAGTCCCGCTGTTGTATAAGAAAGCTTGGCATCATGAAGAAACGGGCTCATCGATTTGGAAATTATTTCTCTTTTTAGGTGTGGCCGACCATGGTTAATCTTATATGGGCGATAATGGCGCTTATTGGAATTTGTTTTGCGATGTTTAACGGCACGATGAATGAAGTGAACGAAGCGGTATTTAAAGGGGCAAAAGAAGCTGTTACAATCAGTATCGGCATGATTAGCATTTTAGTTTTTTGGCTTGGTTTGACGAAGATTGCCGAGGATGCGGGGCTGCTTGCTAAATTGTCCCATTTGTGCAAGCCGCTCGTGCGCCGCCTGTTTCCGGAAGTGCCGCCGAATCATCCGGCGATGGGGTATATTGTTTCCAACATGATCGCCAATATGTTCGGTCTTGGCAATGCGGCAACGCCGATGGGAATTAAAGCGATGGAAGAATTAAAGAAGCTAAACGGCTATCGGGACACGGCAAGCCGCTCGATGGTCACCTTTTTAGCCATGAACACGTCCGGCATCACGCTCATTCCGGCAACGGTCATCTCGATTCGCATGACCTATCACTCCGCTTCGCCTGGTGAAATTATCGGAACGACTCTCGTCGCTTCGACCATTTCCACAATCGGCGCCATCTTAATTGACCGTTATTATTATTGGAAACGAGCGCGAGGTGGCAAGAGATGATGGGGATCGTTCAACTCATTTCTCTTTGGCTGATTCCGGCGACGATCGCTTTTATTCTTTTATATGGGACTTGGAAAAAGGTGCCGACGTACGAATCGTTTGTTGAGGGCGGAAAAGAGGGAATTCAAATTGCTTTTTCGTTGATCCCTTATTTAGTCGGCATGCTTGTATCCATTTCTATTTTTCGCGCATCCGGAGCGCTTGACTATATGATGAGGTTTATCAAGCCGCTTGCTGAAGCGATCGGACTGCCGGCAGAAGTCGTGCCGCTGGCGATGATCCGCACCATTTCCGGAACGGCCGCGCTAGGGATGACGACGGATTTAATAGCGACATACGGTCCAGATTCTTTTATTGGCAGGCTTGCTTCGACCATCCAAGGGAGCACGGAAACGACATTATATGTGCTGACGGTCTACTTCGGGGCCGTGGGTGTGAAAAAGATGGGCGATGCCTTAAAAGTAGGGATTTTGGCGGATATATTAAGCTTTATCGTCTCTTTTTTCATCGTACTATTCGTATTTGGCAGATAACGCAGCCGATTGATTCGGCTGCTTTTTATTTGTCGCCAAAAGAGAGGGTATGATAAAAATATGATGGTATGCTTGTATCTTTTTGTCGAAAAGAGTAAGATGATTGAAGAGGTGAAGATGATGGAACGACTGCAAAAGGTGATCGCCCACGCTGGCATCGTATCGCGGCGAAAAGCGGAAGAGCTCATTGTGCAAGGAAAAGTAAAAGTGAATGGAAAAGTGGTGACCGAGCTTGGAGTCAAAGTCGGTCCGCAAGATAAAATCGAAGTGGAAGGAATTCCAGTAGAGCGAGAAGAGCCAGTCTATTATCTTCTATATAAACCGCGCGGCGTAATTTCAAGCGTGAAGGATGATAAAGGGCGAAAAGTGGTGACCGATTTTTTTAAAGACCTTGATAAGCGGATTTATCCGATCGGCCGCCTTGACTATGATACGTCAGGCTTGCTGCTGTTGACAAATGACGGGGAGTTTGCGAATCTTCTCATGCATCCGCGTTATGAAATTGAAAAAGTATATATCGCAAAAGTGAAAGGCATCCCGGCAAGAGAGCAGCTCAAACAGCTTGAGAAAGGAATTATGCTAGATGATGGCATCACAGCGCCGGCAAAAGTGAAAATGCTGTCGCTAGATAAGCGAAAGAAAACCGCTGTGGTAGAAATTCGCATCCATGAAGGGCGCAACCGCCAAGTGCGCCGCATGTTTGAAGCGATCGGCTGCCAAGTGATGAAGCTAAAGCGCGAACGCTATGCATTTTTAGATTTAAAAGGGTTGCATCCTGGCGATTATCGGGAGCTAACGCCGCACGAAGTGAAACAGCTTCGCGCGCTGGCATTGTCAGGGAACGGCATCCGCAAATAAACGAAATCTATTTTCATTTGTCACATAACATTCATATTATTTTCATTATGAATATAGCGAATATTGTTATAATGGTAAATGGTATATCTTTGTTTCGGGAGAGTAAGGACGATGAAAAAGCAGCGACTTGTTATGCGAACTGTTATTTTATTGCTACTTTTAGGCGCAGTTGCATACACGATTTACTCTAATTTTTTTATGGAAAAAGCTGAAGTTAAAGTCGGTGCGGACGCTCCGGATTTTGTGCTGACCGATTTGCACGGGAAGTCGCATCGGCTGTCTGATTATCGCGGCAAAGGTGTCTTTTTGAACTTTTGGGGAACATGGTGCAAGCCATGTGAAAGGGAAATGCCGTTTATCAGCAGGCAGTATGAACAGTATAAAAAACAAGGCGTAGAAGTGCTTGCGGTGAATGTCGGAGAACCGAAATTAAGCGTGCAAAAATTTGTCGATCGTTTCGGACTGACGTTTCCGGTCGTCATTGACCGCGAGGACCAAGTCATGAATGCGTATGAGATTGATCCATTGCCGACCACGTTTCTTATCGACAAAAACGGAAAAATTAAAAAAATTATTACCGGCACGATGACGGAAGAAAATGTAAAACAATACATGGAAAGCATTAAACCGTAGGGAGTTTTTAAGATGGAACAAGTAAAATGCGAGTGTGGTCACGTGAATCCATACGGCACCGTTTTTTGTGAATCATGCGGAAAGCCGTTGGATAATGTTTCCAAACCTTTATTGGACATGCGCTACGAAGGAAGCGCCCGTCGTTCGCAAACGTACAACAAAACAATCATAGATAAAATATGGAACTTTTTTTCGTCAGTCAAAGTGGGCGTATGGCTCATCGTTATTACTCTAGTTGCATCGGCCATTGGAACGATTTTTCCGCAAAAAATGTACTTGCCGCCGAATGTGACGCCAGCTCAGTATTACGAAGATCAATACGGTTGGGCAGGAAAGCTATATTATCAGCTGGGCTTTGACAATTTGTACGGCTCATGGTGGTATGTGCTGCTATTAGCATCGATCGGCGTTTCACTTGTCATTTGCAGTTTGGACCGGTTCATCCCGCTGTACCGTGCGTTAAATAATCAAGGAGTGACGCGCCATGAAGCATTTTTGCGTCGCCAGCGGCTGTTTAGCTCGACCAAAATAAGCGATGAGCATGCTTTTGAAGCGGTGAAAGATCGTCTCGCGAAGCGCCGCTATCGCATCAGGGAGGAAAACGGTAACATTTTGGCGGAAAAAGGCCGCTTTTCGCGGTGGGGCCCGTACGTCAACCATATTGGACTCATCATTTTTTTAATTGGGGCCATGCTTCGTTTTGTACCGGGCATGTATGTCGATAAAGTGCTATGGATTCGCGAAGGCGAAACGAAAGAAATTCCGGGAACAAACGGTCAATACTTTTTGAAAAACGAAAAATTCGTCTTTGAAACGTATCAAAAAGGAAAAGATAATCCGGTGTTCAATGCCGCCATCGACCGCGCTGGAAACGGTGCGGTTGCCAAAAAGTATCAAACAACCGCCGTTTTATACAAGCGAGTTGGTCCGGTGATTCCTGGGGAAGAACCGAAGCTCAAAAAAGTAAAAGAATATAAGATTCGTGTCAACGATCCGCTAAAATATGATCATTACGCGCTATATCAAGTAGATTTTAAGCTGAACGAGCTAAATAAAATGTCGTTCCAGCTCATCGACAAAAACACAGGGCAGTCGTTCGGGGCCGTGACGATCGATTTGCACGACCCAGCTCCTTCGTATGATTTAGGCAAAGGATACCGCGTGGAGCTGCTCAGCTATTTTCCTGATTTTTATTTTGATGACGATGGCAATCCGGCGACTAAGACAAAAATCCCAAACAATCCGGCGTTTGTTTTTAAGATGTACGCACCGGACAAGCCAAAGGGAGAAGTGAGTTTTGTAGCGATCCGCCAGACGATTGAGCCATTTGGCAACAACAAATATAAAATGGCGTTTGCAGGCATTGATACGAGAAATGTATCCGCTTTAACGGTGCGCCGTGACTTTACGCTATGGATTTTAGGAGTTGGCGGAGCAATTTTTATGATCGGCGTCGTTCAAGGAATGTACTGGAACCACCGCCGCATTTGGCTGAAGCGGTTGGATGGGGAAGTATTGCTTGCCGCCCATACGAACAAAAACTGGTACGGATTGAAAAACGAAATTCAAACCGTCATTGCGGGAACAGGGCTTATGATGCCAATCGATCAGACGGAAGCTGAAAAGAAAGAAGTGCAAGGGGGAAATGGGCATGGCGCAACTCAGTAGTACATTGCTCTATATCGCGTTCGTTCTATACTTAATCGGAACCTTCTTTTTTGGCGGAACGATACGCGATAAAAGGGATCGATCGCAGACAAGCCGCTGGGCGACGATCGGAATTATTATTACGATCGCAGGGTTTGTGTCGCAATTAGGATATTTTATTACAAGATGGATCGCTGCGGGACACGCGCCAGTCAGCAATCTGTTCGAGTTTACAACGTTTTTCGGGATGATGCTTGTGGCTGCTTTCATCGTTATTTACTTTATTTATCGGACAAGCATTCTCGGCGTGTTCACGTTGCCGGTCGCGCTCTTGGTCATCGCGTATGCGAGCATGTTTCCGCGCGAGATTACACCGCTTATTCCGGCGTTGCAAAGCGACTGGCTGCACATCCACGTAACGACGGCGGCAGCCGGGGAGGCGATTTTGGCTGTCAGCTTCGCAGCAGGACTTATTTATTTGATTCGTGTCGTCGATCAATCGAAACCAAGCAAGCGCACATTTTGGCTGGAGTTCGTGCTATTTTGCTTGATTACAACTTTAGGTTTTGTCGCTGTATCGAGCGCGTTTAGCGCGGCTGATTATGAAGCGAAATTTACTTGGGTCGATAAGACCGGAGCCAAAAAAGAAGCGATTTACGACATGCCGGCGCTTGTCGGGCCGCATCAATGGAAGATGGAAAAAGAAAGCGCGGGCCGCTTTGAGCCGCTTGTAGAAATGCCGGCGCTCATTAATGCGAAAAAGCTGAATACCGTCATTTGGTCGCTCTTTGGCGGGATTGTGCTTTATTTGCTGCTTCGTCTGATCTTGCGAAAGCGGGTGGCAGCCGCTTTGCAGCCGCTTGTGAAAAACGTTAACTTGGATTTAACTGACGAAATTAGTTATCGCGCAGTGGCCATCGGATTTCCGGTGTTTACGCTCGGGGCGCTCATTTTTGCGATGATTTGGGCGCAAATTGCATGGACACGTTTCTGGGGCTGGGATCCGAAAGAAGTATGGGCACTGATTACGTGGCTGTTTTATGCAGCGTTTTTGCATCTTCGTTTGTCGAAAGGATGGCATGGGGAGAAATCGGCTTGGCTTGCGGTTATCGGTTTTGCGATCATTATGTTTAATCTTGTCGCGGTGAACCTTGTGCTTGCCGGGCTGCACTCTTATGCGGGATCGTAACAAGAAGGGGGGTGTCTCTTAGGAGATGTCCCCTTTTTAACTAGTTCGTTTTTTATGTTTGCTTCGGGGGAATATAGATAAAATAGCGCTGTTTTTGTAAAATAGTGAGCAAGGGAGGATGTTCATATGGATAAACAGGTGAAAATTTTAGTTGTTGATGATGAGGAACGGATTCGCCGTTTATTGAAAATGTATTTAGAACGGGAGGAATATATCATCGAGGAGTCTGATAATGGAGAGGATGCGCTGAAAAAAGCGCTTGAGCATGATTACGATTTGATTTTGCTTGATTTAATGCTTCCAGGCAAAGATGGCGTTGAGGTGTGCAAGGAGATTCGCGAAAAGAAAGCCACACCTATCATTATGTTGACCGCTAAAGGTGAGGAAGCGAACCGCGTGCAAGGATTTGAAGCGGGGACGGACGATTATATTGTCAAGCCGTTCAGCCCGCGCGAAGTGGTGCTGCGGGTCAAAGCGCTGCTGCGGCGCGCGACGAATACGGCATACATCCAGGCGGATACGACGACGAAAGACGTGCTCGTGTTTCCTCATTTAACCATTGATAATGACGCTCATCGCGTGACCGCCGATGGGAAGGAAGTAGGGTTGACGCCGAAAGAATACGAACTACTCTTGTTTTTAGCTAAATCGCCTGATAAAGTATTTGACCGCGAGCAGCTGTTAAAAGAGGTATGGCATTACGAATTTTTTGGCGACTTACGCACAGTTGATACACATATCAAACGACTACGTGAAAAATTGAACAAAGTTTCGCCAGCAGCAGCGAAAATGATTGTGACTGTGTGGGGAGTCGGCTATAAATTTGAGGTTGTGAACGAATGATGTGGTTTTGGCGAAGTGTTGTCGGGAAGCTATGGTTTACCATTTTGCTTCTCGTTTCTTGTGTTTTGTTCATTTTGACTGTTTTGCTATTAAAGTTTTTTGAGACGTATTATGTGCAGGAAGCGGAAAAAGAGTTGACTCAGCTGGCGGTGCGAGTATCGGAAGTGATGAAGGGACATGAAGATGAAGCGCTCGCCCGTTCTATTGCTTCAACGCTTGTGGGAAACACATCAAAAGCGATGATTGTGGTCGACCAAACCCATTATTGGTACTTGCCTGACCATTCCTATCATGACAACTTGCCGCTATCGTTCATTGAGAAAGATCAAGAGCTGCGCCAAGTACTCACAAAACAAAAGTCTGTCAAAAAGAAAACATATTTATCGAATGTCAATATGCAAAATGACCGCTATAAGGAATGGCTGATTGTCGGAGTACCGCTTGCGATTGAAGGGGGAAAGCATGGTGCGGTGTTTGTGTACCAATCGCTAAAGGCAGTCGAAGATACGACGGAACAGACGAAGAAGTTGATTTATCTTGCGGCGTTTATTGCGATTGTGTTAACGACTGTATTTGCATTTTTCCTATCGACGCGAATTACCGCCCCGCTTAGGAAAATGCGTCAAGCTGCGTTTGAAGTAGCGCGCGGGAAGTTTGACACGAAAGTCCCCATTTTAACGCACGATGAAATCGGCGAATTGGCGATGGCGTTTAACCAAATGGGAAGGCGCCTGCAGTTTAACATTAATGCCCTCAATCAAGAAAAAGAACAGCTCGCCGGCATTTTAAGCAGCATGGCGGACGGAGTGATTACCCTTAACCGTGACGGGGAAATTTTAATCACAAACCCTCCGGCGGAGCGCTTTTTGCAAGCGTGGTATTTCGAGCAGGGAAATGAAAGTGAAGCGATGACGGCGCTGCCGCCGCAAGTGAAGGAGCAGTTTGCCCTTGTTGTGAAGCAAGAAAAAGAGCAGATGGCGGAATTAACGCTGCAAGGGCGGACGTGGGTTATTTTAATGACGCCGCTTCATAGCCAAACCGCGGTGCGCGGAGCGGTAGCCGTTTTGCGCGATATGACGGAGGAGCGCCGCCTCGATAAACTGCGCAAGGACTTTGTTGCCAACGTGTCCCATGAGCTTCGCACGCCGATTGCGATGCTGCAAGGATACAGCGAGGCGATTATCGACGATATTGCAGCGACGGATGAAGAAAAAAAAGAAATGGCGAAAGTGATTTATGACGAATCGCTGCGAATGGGGCGCCTTGTGAACGATTTGTTAGATTTAGCGCGGATGGAAGCGGGGCATATCACCCTCAGCTATGAAAGCGTTCAGCTCTATCCGTATATTGACCGCATTATCCGCAAGTTTCAAGGACTTGCTAAAGAAAAGCAAATCGATTTGTCCGCCGAATTTCGCAGCGCGGATGTGCATTTGTTGATGGATCCTGACCGGATTGAGCAAGTGTTGACCAACTTGATCGACAATGCGCTGCGCCATACGGATGAACATGGCATCGTCAAAGTCATTGTTGAGCATAGCGGCGACAGCGTAATGGTTCACGTGCAAGATTCTGGTTCCGGCATTCCCGAAGAGGATTTGCCGTTTGTATTTGAACGTTTTTACAAGGCAGACAAGGCAAGGACCCGCGGCCGCTCTGGAACGGGGCTCGGGCTTGCGATTGCGAAAAACATCATCGAGGCGCATAAAGGGACCATTACCGTCCATAGCAAGCTCGGTGAGGGAACGACGTTTACGTTTACGTTGCCGGTGAGGCAACAATAAAAAGGTTCGGACCTTTTAAGTCCGAACCTTTTTATTAAACAACTACGGTTTTTCTGTTGTAACATACGTTCCCGCGATAAAATCATGGATCGCGCGCTTGTCGCTACGGACCGCAACCATAATGGCGCTTATAATGAACGCAATTCCGAATGTGATGAAGTAAATGATATACGCTACGATGGTGCGCAACAACATCGCGCCGAAGCCGAGTTTTTCTCCGTTCACTTTCACGATGCGTACCCCCATGATTCGTTTGCCGATCGTGTATCCCGACCAATAAATAGGAACGGCAATCGAGTAAATAACACTAAGGATTGATGTAATCACATTATTTTCTATTGATCCTGTTGCTACATAGCTAATGATCGCTAAAGGAATGCCAATAATAATCGAGTCTAACAAGTGGGCAGCCAATCTGCGCCAAAAACCAGCCGGATTTGAAATCATGATGCATCCTCCTTATTCTCTCAGTAATGACGCGATTTTACGCTGATTGAACTCTATGGCGTACATAAGTGCCGTCATGCCGGAATAATCCGCTTTGTCTCGCTTTGCTCCGAGCTGAAGCAGCGTCTGCACCGCATTTGCATGCCCGTTCATCGCCGCATACATAAGCGCCGTCATGCCTTCTGAATCTTTTGCTTCAATATTGGCGCCTTTGTGCGCGAGAAAGGCAACCATCTCTGCTTGTCCTGCACTGGCAGCGGTGATAAGCGGAGTCGTGACCGCTAGATCGTCATCTGCCGCTTCGATATCAGCACCCGCTTCGAGCAACAGCGACGCGATCGCGATGTTGCCATCCTGGGCGGCCCAATGAAGAGCGGTTTTGCCTTGATTATCGGTTTCATTAATGTCAGTTCCTGCATCGATCAGCGCACGCACTTTCGCTTTATTATTTGCAACAACTGCTTGAATGAGCGGCGATGTTTCGCTCGATGCTTCATCAGCGGACTCGTCCCATATCCCGTCGGTTCCTTCCTCAATGGTTTGCGACAGTTCTTTTAAGCCATAATACCCGCTCGCTCCTATGAGCGCAGCAGCCGCCATAAATATACCTAGAACGCACAGCTTTTTAGTCCATGAACGTTTTATAGCCTCCCCAGCGAAGAACCGATCAATTTCAGCGATTCGCTTCGGCAATGGCGGGTGTGTTGATAAAATTTGGCTCAACCAGACGAAAAATCCCTTTTCTTCGCGAATTTGCTGTACGTATGCTTCGCGGTTCACGCGTTTGTATAACCTTTTTCCGATGGCTAAAAGAGTTAAAGCGTTTTTTCCTGCTTCGTTGTTCGTATAGTATGCCCCAAACCGATCGCACGTATATTCGCAGGCGCGCAAGTATAGTTCGGCAAGTCCGGGAATCCACATCGCTGGCAAGATAAATAATGATTTACCGATATGATTGCGTTTAATATGGGCCAGCTCGTGGGCGATGACAAAGGCAAGTTCGTCATGTGCGTCCTGTTCAATGAGCTCAAATATTTCGGAGTATAAAACGACCATGTTTCGTCCGAAAAAGCGGGTTGCAAACGCGTTCAGCACACCGCCCGACTGCATAACGTATACGTCTGGAACGCGCGCCAGTCCCATTTTGTCGCATAGCTCTTCTACTTTTGCATAAACATCCGGAAATTGCTCTTTACTTAAACGAACCGCATTAGTCCGAATCATTCCAATCATCAGCGCATGCATAAAAAGTGATAACGCGGCTAAGCCAAGCACAATAATAAGCCCGACGATAGAAAAGGCTAGGCTGATATAAGTGAGCACACTAAGCGTTGTGACGAGCCAAAAATAGCGCCGCTCGTTCGGGTGAATGAGTTGTTTTTCCGACAGTGTCATCAGCCCCTTGTAAAAAATCTTGTCCGATGACTTATTATAAATGAGCGGTGAAAAATTAGATAGAGGAAATTTGTTGCTCACTATAGTCGCATCATACTGCTAGAAGCGTATTGCTTACAGTAGTCGACGATGGAAAGTGGTGAAATTGTGGAGATGGAAAGGATGCGTTCTCTAACTAAAGAACAAAGCCGCTTTCTAACGGTGAAAGCGGCTTGAATAGCAACCTATTCGCCGGCCGGAATGGAAACAGTAATGGCCGTTCCTTTGCCTTTCTCTGTTTCTACTTTGATGTCTCCGTTGTGCATTGAAACGATTTTTTTCACAATGGCGAGGCCTAAGCCGTTTCCCCCGCCCGTGCGGTTGCGCGAGCGGTCGGCTTTATAAAATCGCTCAAACATATGCATTTTTTCTTCTTCCGACATCCCGATGCCGGTATCGGAAATAATAACGTGGACCTTTGAATCGCTTTTGCCAAGTTGAATGGAGATTGTCCCATATTTCGGCGTAAATTTAATGCTATTATGCAGCAAATTCATCCACACTTGGTCGAGCAAATCTTTGTCGGCGGTAATTTCCGTTTTCTCAAGCGAAATGTCCATTTCCAGTTCTTTTTCGAGCCATTGCGGCTCACAAGCGAGCACGATGTTTTTTAATTGCTGATCAAGCCGATATCGCTTCGGCTCGTATGGATGATGGTCCGATTCAAGCGATGTCAACTTTAACAGATTGTCGCTTAATTTTGACAGCCGTTTGCTTTCTGTCTCAATAATGTGAAGATAGTGGGCGCGCTGTTCGGCGCTGAGTTTTTCATTTTTCAGCGCATGGGCAAAGCCGATAATCGAAGTGAGCGGCGATTGAATCTCGTGCGAGACGTTGGAAACAAATTCTTGGCGCATTTGTTCCATTTCATTT
Source organism: Anoxybacillus tepidamans PS2 (assembly GCF_000620165.1). Taxonomy (GTDB): domain Bacteria; phylum Bacillota; class Bacilli; order Bacillales; family Anoxybacillaceae; genus Anoxybacteroides; species Anoxybacteroides tepidamans_A. The sequence goes on along the minus strand of NZ_JHVN01000003.1, from coordinate 229,114 downwards.
AATTCTCGAGCCATTCGATTGATGCTTTCCGCCAGTTCATAAAATGGCGAATTGACAGATACCGCTTCAAGCTTGACATTAAAATCGCCGTTGGTAATCTGTTCAATCGATTTTTTCATTAAATGAAAAAATTCCATCTGTTTGTCGCGCCAACGCCCGATTTTAGCGAGCAACTGGATGACCGCACCCATCATGAAAAGGCCGATGTGAAAATTTATCAGCTCGCGCACATAAATGGGAGGAACATAATGAAAATGACGGTACAAGTAATTCATGAAGAAAAAAGCAATCGTCCAACAACAAGTTAGCGAAAAGAATGCAATGAGAATCCGCCATATGACATGAAAGATCGAAGGACGCTTTTTCATGATTGCGACACCTCTAAGCGGTAGCCTAAACCGCGGACGGTCGCGATTTTAAAGCCGTGCTCTTTTTCAGAAAAACGCTCGCGCAACCGCTTAATATGAACATCGACCGTTCGCTCGTCACCTTCGTAATCGTATCCCCAAATATGCTCGATTAACTCGTCTCTTGACAATGTCCGGTCCGGATAGCTGGCGAGCTTAAAGAGAAGCTCGAATTCTTTTTTCGGGATGGTGAATATCGAGTCGCCAAACGTAATCGTATACGTTTTTTGGTCGAGCATGAGATTCCCCGCTTGCACTTTGTGCGAATTTGCAATGCCGTAGCGCTTCAATAGGGCTTTGACCCTTGCTGCTAACTCGAGCGGTTCAAACGGCTTGACTAAATAATCATCGGCCCCGAGTTCAAATCCCTTTACTTTTTGCGATGTTTCCCCTTTGGCGGTGAGCATTAAAATTGGGATTTCGGCAAAACGCCGCAGCTCTCGGCACAATTCCCAGCCGTCGAGCACGGGCATCATAATATCAAGAATGACCAGATCGATTTTTACGGTTTCAAAGAGCGCCAGAGCCTGCTCGCCGTTTGTTGCCTCATATATTTCAAATCCTTCGTTTTCTAATAAAATTTTGATAAGTTCACGAATGTGATCGTCATCATCGACAATTAATAAAGTTGCCATCGTTCTTCATCCTTTTACAACGTTTTTTAGCATTTCTTCACTTATGTGCAATTGCTGGGTGGCAAACTCCCGGTAAAGCGGATGGTTGTCAAATAGTTCTTGGTGCGTGCCGATGCCTGTAATCTCCCCTTTTTCGAGAAAAATGATTTGATCGGCGTTTACGACTGTCGACAACCGATGGGCAATGACGATCGTCGTCCGTCCTTTCATTAAGTTTTGCAGCGCTTGTTGCACCGCCATTTCCGATTGGCTGTCGAGGTTGGAGGTGGCTTCATCCAACAATAAAATGCGCGGGTTGCGCAACAGCGCGCGGGCGATTGCGATGCGTTGGCGCTGCCCGCCGGAAAGCTTGATGCCGCGCTCCCCGACTTCTGTGTCGTATTTTTGCGGCAGTTCCTCAATGAACGACGAAGCGTACGCCATATCGGCGGCCCATTTCAATTCTTCATCGCTTACATCCCGCTCCAATCCATAGCAAATATTGTCGCGAATCGTTCCAGCGATGAGCGGGCTTTCCTGCGACACGTAGCCAATTTGCTGGCGCCATGCAGCGAGCGAAAACGAACGGAGCGGTTCGTTTCCCAACGTGATCATGCCGTCTGTCGGTTCATAATATCGTTCCAAAAGCGAGAAAAACGTTGTTTTGCCTGAACCGCTCGGACCAACGATCGCGGTGACTTTGCCCGGTTCAATAGTGAAATTTAAGTTCCGCAAAACAGGTTCTTCGCCGTAAGAAAAATGCAAGTTTTTCACATGGATCGGCACTGGTGCGCGCTTTACTTCATTTCCTGACACATAGTCTTCCTCTTGTTCGCTTAGAGTCGCGATAATGCGGTGCGTCGCCCCCATCGCTTTTTGCAGCTGCGTAAAAAACGTGCTGAACGCAGCAAGAGGCATCACCATTTGGAACAGGTATAAAATATAAGCGACAAGTCCACCCGCGGTCATCGCCCCAGTCGACACGCGGTATCCGCCAAATCCGAGAATGACGACGAGCAGCACCATCATAATAATTCTCATCAATGGCATAATCATTGCTTGCACCTTTGCCTCTTTCAACCCGTAGTGAAATAAATTCGCAATGCCTCGCTTTCCGTTTTCGTATTCGCTGGGCTCGGCATTTGATAATTTGACGAGGCGAATTTCCGATAACACTTGTGTGATGAACGCCGTAAACTGCGCCATTTCATCTTGAAGGCGTTTCGCGTTTTTGAACATTTGCCTGCCAAGCGGCCGCATGACGCTGATTGTCAGCGGCAGCACCACGAACATCACGAGCGTCATTTTCCAATCTAAATACAATAATAGCGCGATCGAGCCGATGATGGAAATGACGCCGTTCAAAAAATTGGCCATATGTTCGGTAATGAGTCCTTTAATGACAGAAGTGTCGTTCGTAACGCGGCTCGCCGTTTCTCCGGTGCGATGATGGTCATAGTAGGAAACGGTCAATGACAACAGCTTTTTCCAAACTTGCTCCCTTAGTCTTGAAACAATCATTTCACCTGTGTAATTCATTAAATAAATCGAGAAACCGCTCGCCAACGTTTGCACGATAAAGGCACCGACTAACAAGACGATCGTCGTTTTGCTTAACGATGATATCGTAAAGCCATCCGTTAGTTTTTTCGTAAACATTGGGATGGCTAAGTTAGCGAGCGAAGAAATCAAGCTTAAAAGGAGAGCTGTGGTCATGATCACTTTCGGCGGTTTTGTCGCCCGGATCATCGCAATGAACGAGCGCCAATCCGCTTTTTCTTCCTGCATCTGTTTTTTCATCGTTTTCACTGCTCCTTTTTCATTGTGTTGGCTGTATGTGTATTGTAATCGATTTTTGTGAACGGAATATGAACGATTGTAAAAGAAGGATATTTCGCTTCTCTTTCTGTTTAGATGGGAGGTTTTTAACATAATCCGCCGAGAAGTCTCCCATCTCTAAGCGAAGTGTAGGTGGGGGAAGTTCATTTCATTGTCGTTAATTGATTGGGAAATAGTGGATGATATTTTTATCATTGTATTATATAATTTTCCTAGAAACGAAAAGGAGGAGATTTGATGTTTGGAAAAATGGCAGCGGATGTGCTTGGGTTAAGCGACATCGGCGCGGTGATTAAGCCGGCGGATTACGACAAAGTCGACGCCGACGATTATGTGATGCATGAAGACGGGGAAAAAATTTATTTTTTGATTAAGTCGAAGTCGGATGAGTATTGTTTTACGAACCGAGCGCTCATTCATTTAGACGGAACGAGCGCGACAAGCAAAAAGCGGACGCTGCGCCGCTACGATTATTACAAACACCCGATCTCCAACGTGTCGCTGGAGACGGCGGGCACGGTCGATTTGGACGTTGAAATTAAATTTACAATTGGTTCAGAGCATTACTCAATCGATGTGCACAAAAAACATATTGAAGAAGTGAAAGATTTATATAAAGCGCTTCTGAAAATCGCGGAAATTTGCCATGAAAATGAAACGGCGCTTGAGTACGCACGGCAAAGCTTGGACGTGGCTACGTCGGTGTTTGGACGCATCACAAGCAATCCGGGGAACATTGCCGAGCAGTTTAAAGAATTGAAGCAAACAGCGTTCAACTGGCTTGTCGAGACGAAAAAGCAATATACGGTAAAAGATTTTAGCGATGTATTTGAACGTTATATTAATAACTGATCGCATAAAAGCAACCCGAATCGGCCAGCGGTTCGGGTTGTTTGAATATTATAAATAAGGGTGGCTGTTTGTTTCTCGTTGATGATGCAAATATGTTTCCGTGTAGATGCGCTCATTGTCGGTGGCGCGGCTATTTCCTTTTAGCGGGTCGATTTGCACATTTCGTTTTTTGGCGATCCAGTCCGTTACAAATCCTAAAACAAGCAGGCTGCCGATAAGCAAGATCCAGCCCATGCGTTCACCCCCTTTTACTTTCATTTTACCATTTATTCCCCTTTTTTAAAAATATTTTTATTTTTCTAAAGAACACGGTGATACGCATTCGAGTGAGTGACATAAAAAAATGGGTTGTGCTCATGTTTGGAAAGCATGATGAAGGCAGTAAAATATTTACGCTGTTCTATTGGTTTGCTTTTTCTATTTATTCATTTTACTTGTTGGTGAACGCTTATTATTTGTTTGCGAGCCCAAGCCTAGGCTCGCTGGCCAGTTTTGTGCTTTCAGCGGTCCTATTTCCGCTTCTATTTCGTCTAGTATACAGCATCCACGTCAAAATTCAAAAATCGTTGAAGGTAAAGAGATAAAGATTTTTATTGCCAAACTCTTCTCACTGATTTAATATTATAGATGTCAATTGTTTGATTATTTTGTACAATTGCATACAGGCGCAGAAAGGTGCCAAACGGGCAAGGCTCTAGTAGGCTTAATAGGGAATCTGGTGCAAGTCCAGAACTGTCCCCGCAACTGTAAATGCGGACGAAATGAAGCAGCCACTGTGCGGTCGGATGGCGAAAGCCGTTTGCCGCATGGGAAGGTTCAGAGTAGGATGAAGCATAAGTCAGTAGACCTGCCTTTTTTGCGCGATGTTTCCTATCTTCGGGGGGTGAGGTGGCGAAACGGCAAGGGGCTTTTCTGTATCTCATCGTTTCCTTATGTTGTCGTTTCCCGCTCATTCCATCCGGAGTGAGCTTTTTTATTTTACATGCAGGAGGAGAATAGACATGAAACAGCTGAAGCACTATGCGCTGCTGCTTGTTTTTGTGCTGACGTTCGGCCTTATCGCCGCATGCGGCAGCAATGAAGCAAGCAAAACAACAAACGAATCCGACACAAAGCAAGAAACAAAAGCCGCTTTTCCAGTGACTGTAAAGGATGGATTGGGACAAGATGTAACGATCCAATCTGAACCGAAAAAAATAGTTTCGTTGATTCCTAGTAATACGGAAATTGCCTATGCGTTAGGATTAGGCAAAAAAATTGTCGGAGTGAGCGATTTTGACAGCTACCCAGAAGATGTGAAAAATAAAGAAAAAATCGGCGGCACGGAGTTCAACGTTGAAAAAATTATTTCGCTCAAACCGGACTTAGTGCTTGCTCACGCATCAAGCGCCCACAATTCGAAAGAAGGGTTGCAGCAATTGAAAGATGCGGGAATTACAGTGCTTGTCGTCAACGACGCGAAAACGTTTGATGACGTCTACCATTCGATCGAATTAATCGGTCAAGCGACAGGAACGACCAAAAAAGCAGATGAAATTATCAATCATATGAAAACAAAGCTCGAACAAATTAAAGAAAAAGCGAAAAATGTGAAACACCCGGTAAAAGTATGGGTGGAAGTATCGCCGGCGCCGGAAATTTACACAGCCGGAAAAGGCACATTTATCGATGATATGCTGCAGGCGATTTCCGCGAAAAACGTCGCTGGCGACCAACAAGGCTGGCCGATGATCACCGAAGAAAAAGCCGTTTCTTTTAATCCGGATGTCATTATTACGACGTATGGATATTATGTCAAAGACGCAGCAAAGCAAGTAATGGCACGTCCTGCGTGGAAAAACGTCCCAGCGATTAAAAATAAACAAGTGTACGATGTCAACTCGGATTTAGTGACACGTCCAGGCCCGCGCCTTATTGAAGGGGTAGAGGAACTTGCAAAAACGATTTATCCGGAAGTCTTTAAATAATGCAATGATTTATGCGCTCGCAGCCATCGTGGCAGCGATGTGCATGCTGTTGGGGATATCGATAGGCTCTCTATCGATTCCCTTTTCTACTATTATCGAAATTTTTTTGTCGCACTGGTTCGGGGTTTCTCCGTCACATCCGATTCCCGATGACTTGGTACAAATTGTGATGGCGATTCGTCTCCCTCGCGTCGTTCTCGCTTTTTTTGTCGGCGCATCGCTGTCGCTTGCCGGAGCGGCGTTTCAAGGAATGTTGAAAAACCCGCTTGCCGATCCGTATACGCTTGGCGTTTCGTCCGGCGCTTCGGTTGGAGCGGTCCTCGTTTTATTTTTCCATTGGCAATGGGCATATCTTGGTGCGTTTACATTGCCGACAGCGAGCATCATTTTTGGATTAGCGACTCTTTTTCTCGTTTTATATTTTGCTAAAATGGCGGATCGCCGCATGTCGATGGAAACGATCATTTTAACGGGTATTATTTTTAGTTCATTTTTCAGCGCTCTCATTTCGCTTATGATCGCGTTGACGGGCGAGGAGTTGCGGCAAATTATCGGGTGGTTGCTAGGAAGCGTCGCGATGCGGGGCTGGAATTACACGTTGATGATTGTTCCGTTCTTTCTTGTTGGAAGTTTGTTGCTATTTATGAACTACCGTGAATTGAACGCGTTTACTTTTGGCGAAGAGGCGGCGGCGCACATCGGCGTCGATGTTGCCAAGCGGAAGTTGGTCATTTTAACGAGCGCTTCGCTATTGACAGGAGCAGCTGTTGCTGTTTCTGGGACGATCGGCTTTGTCGGTTTGGTTGTTCCGCATATGATCCGGCTTGTCACCGGCCCGAACCATCGTTTTCTTTTGCCGCTGTCGCTTTTGTATGGCGGCGCTTTTCTAGTGCTTGCTGATTTGGCGGCGCGGACGATCATTTCACCGCGGGAGCTGCCGATCGGTGTCATTACATCGCTTATCGGCGCTCCGCTGTTTGCCTTTTTATTTATAAAAAGAACGAAAAGAAAGACGTGAAAGCAGTGTTAAACGTTTGTGACATATCGCATCGGTACGATGATAAAACGGTGTTGCAAAAAGTGGCATTCGAAGTGGAAAAAGGGGAGTTTTTCGGAATTTTAGGGCCGAACGGAAGCGGGAAGACAACGCTGTTAAAGCTGCTAAGTAGAGAGCTGCCGCTGCAAGAAGGAGCGATTACGCTAAACGGCGTGTCGCTTGCCTCGCTTTCATCCAAGCAATTGGCGCAATGGATCGCCGTTTTGCCGCAAAATGTTGACATCGCATTCGGTTATACAGTAAAAGAGACGGTTGAGCTAGGGCGTTATGCGCACCAACGTGGGTTATTTGCGAAATGGACGGATGCCGACGAACGGGCGGTAAGCGCGGCGCTCGCACAAGTCGGCATGCTAGCCAAAGAGACACAAACGCTCGACCGTTTAAGCGGCGGCGAGCGGCAGCGCGTGTATTTAGCGCGGGCGCTTGTGCAGGAACCAAGTTTGCTTTTGTTGGATGAACCGACAAACCATATGGACATCTCGCAGCAGATTCTTTTGCTTGATCAACTGAAACAATGGACAAAGGAAAAGCAATTAACGGTGATTGCCATTTTTCATGATATCAATTTGGCGAGCATGTATTGCGACCGCCTTCTTTTGCTCCATGAAGGAAAAGTCGCAAATATTGGTGAGCCGAGCGATTTGATTGAAGAAGAAATGTTAAAGAGCGTGTTTGGCGCATCCGTGCGGCGCCAAGCGCATCCGGTTGTTGCATCACCGCTTATTACCTTTGTGCCGAACGTTGTGCAGGAGAATGAGGAACATATTCTCGATTCTCTCACTATTACGGGCAATCGAGAACAAATCGTTGTCGCGTCCCCTCGGCCGTTGAAAGTGCTGTCATCCGCTGTTGTTGGAGCTGGATTCCAATGGGCGACTCATTTTGTTAATCGGCACGTGCCGAAAGATTATGACTGCGATGATCCAGAAGAAGAGATGAGACAATATTTGCGGAACCGCTCTTTCGATGTGCATCAAACAATCGGCATGATGACGGCGGTTTATTTAGAAGATGCAGTGATTGTGCGCCAAAAAGAGGGGGACGTGTCGCTTGTTGCAATCGTCACGGCAGGAGTTGGGAATGCGGTCGATGCCTCTGTTGCTTGGAAGCGAACAGAAGCAATTGGGTGTGCTGGCACGATTAACATTGTTGTTCTCATTGAAGGGAAGCTCACCGAAGCGGCATATGTGCAGGCGATGATGACGGCGACTGAAGCAAAAGCGAAAGCATTATGCGATGCCGGTGTGGTCGATCCAGAAACAGGCACGATAGCTACAGGAACGTCAACCGATTGTCTGGCCATTGCCGCTTCGCAAACGGGACCGATGTATGAGTACGCCGGGACAGTTACACCACTTGGAAAAGCGCTCGGCCGTCTTGTCTATGAGGCAACAGCAGAAGCGCTGCAAAAGTATAAGAAGCGACGGGGGGAAGCCAGATGATGCACCACGTTACGGCGATGGCCGTTGCCCTCGTTCTTGACTGGCTTATCGGCGACCCGCGTTGGTTGCCGCACCCGGTGCGCGGCATGGGGAAGCTGATCGCTTTCGTTGATCGCCAAATGAACCGCGGCCGATATCGGCGGATCAAGGGAGCAGCCGCTATAATCATTGTGCTCGGCACCGTCTATAGCATCGGTTTTATGCTCGTATGGGGCAGTTACCAAATCTCGAATCTATTAGGAGTTATAGTAGAAGCGGTGTTCATATTTACGACGATCGCCGCCAAAAGCTTACGGGAAGCGGCATGGAATGTACTCATTCCCCTTGAACGAGGCGATATGGGGAAGGCGAGAAGGGAGCTCGGCATGATTGTCGGCAGGGATACGGAAACGCTTGATGAACCGGAAATTGTGCGCGCTTGTGTTGAGACGGTCGCAGAAAATACGAGCGATGGAGTGACCGCGCCTCTTTTTTATGCGCTCATCGGTGGGGCACCGCTTGCGCTTTTGTATCGCGCGGTCAATACGTGCGATTCGATGCTTGGCTATAAAAATGAGGCGTATCGCGATTTCGGCTGGGCTTCAGCGCGTTTGGACGATGTATTAAACTATGTGCCTGCCCGATTGACCGCGTTGATGATGGTGCTTGTGAACAGTCGACATGTCCGTCGCTGTTTGCACCTCTTAATGCGCGATGCCCGCAAACATCCGAGTCCGAACAGCGGCTGGGGCGAGGCGGCGATGGCGGCGCTTCTGGGCGTGCAACTCGGCGGTGTGAACACGTATCAAGGCGTCGTTTCTTGCCGTCCGAAAATCGGCGATGCCATTGTGAAGTTAGAAAAGCAACACATTCGCCAGGCAGTCTATGTGATGCTGCGCACGGTGATCGCCTTTTTTGCGCTTCTTTCGATCGGAGGGATGCTTGTTGAAATTGCCATCACATGGAGCTAATCCGCACTATTTATATAAAAGTATCGGCCTTCCGCTCCCGGAGCAATGGATCGATTTTAGCGTTAATACAAACCCATATCCGCTGCCGCTGTCGATATGGCCGACGCAAGCAGAATTTTACAAATGGGCTACAGAGTATCCTGATCCGGACGCAACTGAATTGAAAAGCTATCTCGCTCGTACGGAGCGGCTTTCAACGGAGCAACTTTTCATCGGAAACGGCGCTTCCGAGTGCATTTATTTGCTCGCCCGGCTCTTTTCGGGAAAACGAGTCGGCATCGTCGAACCGACATTTTCCGAGTATCGCCGGGCATGCGAGTCTAACGGGTGCACCGTGTTGTCCATCGTTTCTGATGAAGCGCGCGGTTGGATGCATGCACAAAGCGATTTGGTGACGATGATTGAGCAAGTGGATGTCATCTTTTTGTGCCACCCGAACAATCCGACTGGAACGGTGATGAAAAAAGAGAAATTCTTTTCCCTTTTAGAAGCAGCCAAGCGGGCTGGCACGTTTGTTGTTATTGACGAGGCATTTTACCATTTTTGGGACGAGCCATTTACCGCTCTTGAATGGATTTCTTTGTTTTCTCATCTCATTGTGATTCGTTCGTTAACAAAGATGTATCATTTAGCTGGCGTGCGGATTGGATATATCGCTGCCGATGAAGCGATCATTCGGAAAATAAGAGCCTTTCAGCCGCCGTGGAGCGCAAGCCAAGTGGCGCAACAGTTGGCCATGCGGCTTTTACCGCTGAACGAATTTGTCGCGCGCACAAGACGGATGATCGCTAGCGAACGAAGCCGGATCACAGCGGCTTTACAGGAAGCAGGTTACTATGTTTCTAGATCGGTAGTGAATTTTTATTTATTGCGGGCGCCAGAGCGTTCGACGGAGGAACTGCTGTATGATTTGCTGCGGGAGGGGTTGATACCGCGCCATACGAAAAATTTTAATGGGCTGAACGGAGATTATTTACGTTTGGCGGTTAAAACAAAAGAGGAAAACGACCAGTTGTTATCTTTTCTAATAAGGTGGCTATCATGATTGTATTTATTAGCGGCGGTGTCCGCAGCGGAAAGAGCGATGTTGCCGAACGATGCGTTCAGGTGCTTGCCTCTTCTGAAAGTGTCGTTCATTATATTGCTACGGCGAAAGTGACCGATGAAGAGATGAGAGCGCGCGTTGTCCACCATCAAAAGCGGCGGGACGGCCAATCGCTTTCGTGGCAAACATGGGAGCAGCCGCTTTGTTTGCATAAATTGGCGCCGAAATTTGCTGCGCGGGATGTTGTGTTGCTCGATTGTTTAACAAATTGGCTGGCGAACGAATTGTTTGCTACGGAAGGTTGGGAACGCGAAGAGCATTGCCTGCAAATTGCTGAGCGGATGCTTGCGGCCATCAAACAGCTCGCCGCTTCGTGTAAAGCGCTCATTATTGTCTCGAATGAATTGTTTTCCGGCGGCGTACCGGATGATATCGGGACTTATCATTTTATGAAGGCGCTCGGTCGGCTTCACCAGCGCATCGTTGATATGGCATCGTCTGCGCTGCTCGTTCAGCATGGCATTCCGACTTTGAAAAAAGGAGTGGACATTTTATGAGGCCGATTTGGCACGGGTTTGTCTTGGCGCTGCAATTTTTGACTATCGTTCCGCTGCGGATGGAAGTAAGTTGGGAGCGCGAGACGGCGCGGTGGTCCGTTCGAGCGTTTCCGCTCGTCGGCGTACTGCTTGGAGGAGTGCTGGCTAGTGTGTATTACGTTTTGTCGCATCTTCCAGTGTCTTCATTTTTTGTTGCGCTGTCGCTCCTTTTTTTGTCTGTGTTTTTGCCGGGGGGACTGCATGCGGACGGATGGATGGATGTGAGCGATGCATTTTTTTCATACCGCGATGCGGCGCGCAGACTTGAAATTATGAAAGATTCGCGCGTTGGCGCGTTCGCTGTGCTATCAATTATGTTTCTTTTATCGTTTCGGTTTCTATTTTTATACGAAACGATTTCTGCGCACATATCATCGCTTCTGTTCATAGTAGTTCCGTTTTTTTCGCGCGCATGGATGGCATTGTTGCTTGCTTCTGGACGCTTGGCGAAGCCGACAGGGATGGCGGCTGCTTTTCGCGAACATCTTGGTCGTAACGATATTTTTTGGCTGATAGCGGCGTTGCTTTTGGGAACGGCTTTAGTTAGTTTACTGCGGCCGCTATTTGCTTTCATCTTGGCCGCTATGGCATTTGTTTTCTTTTCGGGCGCGCGGGTGTTTTACGAAAAACAGTTTGGCGGCATTACCGGTGATATGTTAGGTGCGTTCGTGGAAGGAGCGGAGACGTGGCTATGGTTCATCATTTGGCTCTTACATTTCTTCGTCACGGCATGACAAAGGAAAACATGGAGAAACGTTATATTGGCTTTAGCGATGTACCGCTTCTTCCACAAGAAATGAAGCGCCTTCAGGAAACGGATCGAAGTACGTATCCTAGCGCTGATATAATTGTTGCAAGCGATTTGCAGCGCTGCCGGCAGACGTGCGATTTATTGTTTGGCGCTGCCCTTCCTGTTTATCCGATGAGCGAGTGGCGTGAAATAAATTTTGGCGATTGGGAAGGAAAAACGTTTGCCGAGTTGAAAGATGTAAGAGAGTATCAGCGATGGCTTCAATCGCCGTTGGCGGCCGCCCCGCCGAACGGTGAGCATTACCGTGATTTCAAACAACGAATCGAGCAGGCGTTGACAAAAACAATCGAGCTCGCTTGGCAAGCGAATGCTTCTCATCTTGTGATCATTACGCACGGGGGACCGATTCGTTATATATTGGAGCGGTATGCCCCTAAAGAACGGCCGTTTTGGGAGTGGCGCGTTCCGTTTGGCGGCGGGTTTATGCTGCAATCGACGATTGAACGATGGAGGGAACGAAAGCGATGCACTTTATTGTCGGAGGTGCCTTTCAAGGAAAACGGAAGTGGGCATGTCACTACTACAAACTAAATGAAGGAGTTCCTTATCGCTGGTGCAACGGATATGAACAGGAACCATTTGCTCCAAATGGATCACAAGAGCGTATTATCGTGTTCGAAGGAGTCGAGGCGTTCATCCGCCGCTTGCCCGATCGGACACATTGGGAAACGTTTTTTCAAACATGGCGTGAATGGGAACGCGAAAAAGCGGGACGCATCGTCGTTTGGATCGGTTGTGATATTACTCAAGGAATCGTGCCGATGGCGAAAGAAGAGCGCGATTGGCGCGATGTTACAGGATGGTGCTATCAGCAGTTGACACAATGGTGTGACCGTGTTGACCGGTTGTGGTGCGGTTTGGCGGAACGAATGAAATAATGGGGGAGGAATTTATGATGAAATTGTATACGAGAACGGGAGACAAAGGGAAAACGAGTTTAATAGGGGGACGCGTCGATAAAGATCATTTGCGTGTCGAAGCGTACGGAACGCTCGATGAGGTCAATTCGTTTGTCGGTCAGGCGATGGCTTGGCTTGAAGGAGAGAAATTTCAAGATATTTATGCGGAACTGCAAAAAATTCAGCACGAACTGTTTGATTGCGGCGGCGACTTAGCGATTGTGAACGGAAAACTCCCATACAAAGTGACGGCGGAGATGGTAACATTTTTGGAAGAGCGAATTGATGAATATATTAAACAAGCACCGCCATTAGAAAAATTTATTTTGCCAGGCGGTTCGAAAGCGGCATCAGCGATCCATGTGGCGCGGACGGTGGCAAGAAGGGCGGAGCGCTGCATCGTATCGCTTAGCAAAGCAGAGCCGATTAATGAGATCGTGTTGCAGTACGTCAACCGTTTGTCTGATTACTTTTTTGCAGTGGCGCGCGTCATTAATGCGCGTTTAGGGGTAAGCGATATCGAATATGAACGGAGCGCCATCGTGTTTCGCGATAAGGAGGAGCAATGATAAGGGACACGAAGCGATTGGCAGCTGTGGCGCTATTCGTCAGCTTGTCAGTACTTGGCTCGCTTTTAAAGCTTCCAACGCATATCGGGAGCATTGCGTTAGACAGCACGCCAGCACTTGTGGCCGGGGCGTTGTTGGGACGAAAGGAAGGAGCGCTCGTTGCCGCGGTTGGCCACCTTTCTTCGGCATGGCTTGGCGGTTTTCAATTAGGGCCGCTCCACTGGTTCATCGCGTTGGAAATGGGAGTGCTCGTATATAGTTTCAGTTTATTGTTTCAGCTCGGCTGGAGAAAGACGGCGTACTTTTTCTTTTTTATCGGCAACACTTTTCTTGCGCCGCTTCCGTTTATTTTTGTGATGGGGAGCGCATTTGTTATCGCGCTTTTCCCGCCGCTCGCCGCCGGAACGATAGCGAACGTTGCCGCCTCGTTTGTCGTTGTGTCAGCGCTTTTAAGGCTTGGAATATTTAAGCAAAGGAAGATAAACGATGCGTGATGTGCTGTTTTTGCCGCTTGGCGAGAACGAAGAGCTTGTCATTGCGGCGGATGGCTCTGCCGCGATCGGATTGAAAGAAGCCGATATAGTTTGTGCCCCGTATGAAACGGTGGCGTATTTTGCCGCGCGTGTAGCGTTGATGGAGGCGATGTGCGTCGGCGCGGAGCCGATTGCGGTTGTTTTGCAAAACTTTAATGGTGACGAGGCGTGGAATGCGCTTTGTGCGGGCGTGCGCCAAGCGTTATCCGAACTTCAGTTCACATTGCCGCTTGTCGGAAGCAGCGAATCCAATTTTCCAACGCTGCAATCAGCCTTGGGCGTGACGGTGATCGGGAAAGTGCGGACAAAACGAAAGCGGATGGCCATCACTCCGAAAGATGCCCAGTTTGCGGTCATCGGCGAACCGCTTGTGGGCGATGATGTGTTAAAGCGCCACGATCGAGCGTTACCGCTTTCGCTATTTCGCCGACTATTATCGATAGAAGGAATTTTTGAGCTTGTTCCAATCGGTTCAAAAGGAATTGCCTACGAACTTCAACAATTGTTTGAGGATAATAGAATGGAAGCGGCGCCGTTTGCTTCTCCTTTGCCGCTGCATGTTTCGTCAGGGCCGGCCACCTCGCTATTAATTAGCTTTCATCCGCAAGCCCAGAAGGAAATTCGCCGTTGTACCGGCGACTACTTTTTTCCTATTGAAATAAAGAAATAAAAAAGGAAGAATATCACGTCATATTCTTCCTTTTTTAGTGTAAAATTTCTAAGATGGACACTGTAACGAACAGTGCTTTTTTAGCGACCAATGCAGTAGAACGGGAGGAGAAGGAATGGATTCCGCTTTTGATGAACTATATGAGAAATATCACCGTGATTTATTCCAGTTTTTATTTTATATGGTGCGAAATCGCGAACAAGCGGAAGATCTTGTTCAGGAAGTATATATAAAAGTATTGCATTCATACGGGCGATTTGAGGGGAGGAGCAGCGAAAAGACTTGGCTTTTATCCATCGCGCGCCACGTAGCTATCGATTTTTTTCGCAAACAAAGAACTTGGCGCCAAAAAATCATGGACACATTTGATTGGTCGACGAAGCCGCTTCATGACCCGTATCCGTTACCTGAGGAAGTCGCGATGCAAAAAGAGGAAATTCAGATGATGTATCGCTGCCTTGGACAATGTTCAGTTGATCAACGGCTTGTCGTAGTGCTCCGCTTTATTCAAGGGTTGTCGGTAGCGGAGACTGCGGAAGCGCTCGGCTGGACGGAAAGCAAAGTAAAAACGACACAGCATCGGGCGTTAAAACGGCTGAAACAGCAAATGGAGGAAGAAGCAGCGAAGGGAGGATGGCAGCATGAGAAAGTTCCAATGGAATGAGGATGAAATACAGTCGGTGCTAAAGCAAATGCCCATGGTAAACGACCGCCGCTCCAAAGAAGAAATATACCGCCAAATGAAGCGAAGAGAAAAACAAGAAGGGAGAAAAACGCGCATCGTTCCAGCGTTCGTATCAGTGGCTGCGGCTTGTTTATTGATCATCATTGGCGCATCGATCTATTCATCTTCGCTGGCGCCAGTGAAAAAAAGCAAAGAAAACAGGATGGAAATGGCGAAATCAATGGATATAGCGAAATCGACGCCGCAACAAAAACAATCGCTAATGATGAAAGCAGAAAACGAAAGTGCCGTTTCTTCGCGTATCGTTCAGAAAGGAAAGGTAATCGTTTTTGGGCTTCCAGACAAAAGCTTGCAAGTGGTGATCCCTGTCAGCATTGCTGTTTCGAAACAGGAAGGGTCGCGCGAGCAGCAGATAGAAACAGCGAAGACTCAGCTGCCAGAACAATGGGGGTTAGATACTCATTGGTTTGACCATATACACATTTCGCCGTCCTCGACACATCCAAGCGGTTGGATTGTTCGCATAGGAAGGGCACATCCTGTTTTTTCTGGGGGAGCTGCTAGCGAGGCGATGCTTCTTGCAAGCGTGGAGGAAACGGTGCGCTCATTAGGCGGAACAAGCATACAATTTTTTACCGGTGGCAGAAAAGGAGTGAAGTTATCGCACATTGGACATTTAGAAGCGCTGAAAGTTTCGCGTAAAAAGCGAGCGTACTATTTTTATCAGCTTGACGACGCGCATCCGCCGTTTCTCGTTCCGTCAAAAGAAACATTTGCGACGATCGAAGCTGCTTTCAAAAGCATGCAAAACGTGAAAAGCGACATACTTCGCCCTTCGATTTCCAAGCGTGTGCGCATCGCAGCTGTTCAAAAGCATGATGGGCAGCTTGCTGTCAAATTTGCTGCTAATTCAGCGTTCGACGGTTCGAGCGATTCCCAATGGATGCTTGAAGCGATCTTATTGGCCGCAAAAGAATTTGGCTTCCGATCTGTCATGTTTACAGGCGGAAATGTTAAACAAATCGGGCCGTACTCGTTTGGAAAAACTATTCCTGTGCCGATTGCGCCGAACCCGATGCCGGTGAACTAACCTAATCGAAGCCGTCATTTAACACATTTACCGAGAAGTCTCCCACCTCTAAGGGAAGTGTAGGTGGGGAAGGTTCATAGATGACGGCTTTATTACAATTTTGTAAAAATGAATCAAACACCGTTCTAATTGTTCCCTTTTTTACATAATACATATATGGTCGATATCACGAGAGGGAGGAACGAAATCATGGAAGATGTGATGAAGCGGCTTCTTGCGGTGGCGGGGATGGTTGTGTGCATTCGCCTGTTGTTTTTAATCGGGCTATCTAACTAGCATTTTGAAAATTCAAGAAAATGATTGTCCTCCTGCTTTTGCATCGGATATAATGAGGAAAACATGGTAGGGGGCGTTTCAGATGCTAACGGATTATCACAACCATTTGGAAAGGGGAACATTGACGCTTGACTATTTGAAGCAATTTACCGATGAAGCAGCGCGGAAAGGGATTCAGCACTTTGGCATTTCGGAACATGCGTACCATTTCTACCAAACGAAAGACATTCTTTCTAATCCGTGGGTCGAAGAGCGGAGATATTATGATATGGCCGATTATGTCCGCCTGTTTCATGAAGCGTGGGATGCGGGAATTGATGTCAAAATGTCGATCGAAATGGATTACACACCAGGAAAGCATGCGGAAATGGCAGCGTTTATTCATGCTTATGATTTTGACTACGTCATCGGTTCGATTCATTGGGTCGATGATTTTGGCATCGATTTAGCGGAATATCGAAAAGAGTGGGAACGTCGCGATTTATATGATACATATCGCAAGTATTTTGACCAGGTTGTAACATTGGCTGAATCGAATTTATTCGATATTATCGGCCATCTAGATTTGGTCAAAATTTTTAAATACGTTCCAGAAGATGAAGAGTTTTTACTTGAGCAATATGACCGGGCGACAACCGCTCTCGCCAATTCAAAAACGTGCGTCGAAATCAGCACCGCAGGGTTACGGAAGCCGGTAGGAGAGCTGTATCCCGACAAGCGGCTGCTGCAAATGTGCTACGACAAAGGCATTCCGATTGTGCTCTCATCGGACGCCCATGTGCCGGAGCATGTCGGAGCTGACTACGATAAGGCGATTGCGCTTGCCAAAGAAGTAGGGTATACGGAGCTTATGACGTTCAATAAAGGTGAACGAAAGGCGGTAACGTTAAGGTAAAAAATTTAGAGTTTCATAGTGTCTAGAAATCTTTTAAAATGCGTTTGCCTAAGGGTGAGAAAGAAGGGGAGCGGTCCGTTTTGCGGGGCGAAATCAGCGATGGTTTCGCCCTTTTTGTTATAGCGGCTCTGGTTTTTTTCTGAAAGAAAACGGGTGTGCAGCTTACAGAAAGAATCGCAGTGAAAATTGAAAAGGGGGAAAGCAGCATGGAGAATAAGGAGGGGTTAAAGCAACATTTATACGAACTGGAGCGGCGGCTATTAGAGCCGGATGTCCGCACATCGCCGAGGGAGCTAGATGCGCTGTTGGCCGACGATTTTTTTGAATTCGGCAGCTCCGGGAACGTATGGTACAAACAAGATTGTGTCGAGGGCGGCGGGCTTTCGGTACGGCACATGACGATTTCCGATTTTGCGATACACCCTTTAGCAGATGGAGTGGCGTTGGCGACATATCGCATCCACGATGAAACAAGGGGACAGCGCACGTTGCGCAGTTCGATTTGGAAGCGAGTCGACGGAAGATGGCAACTATTTTTTCACCAAGGAACGATAACGAGTCAAGAGTGAAGAAGGAGAACGGGACTCACCGTTCTCCTTTTCTATTATTCTGCTATACTTCAATTTTTTTAGCAATTTCGATGTCTTCAATGCCAACGAGCGTTTCTAGCAACTCATCGTCGAGCGGCTTGTCGAGCGAAAGCATCATAATTGCTTTTCCGCCTGCCTGTTGGCGTCCGACTTGCATCGTCGCGATGTTGACGTGATGGCTTCCTAGCACGTTTCCGACTTTGCCGATCATGCCCGGTTTGTCTTGATGTTGAATATAAAGGAGATGTCCCTCCGGAGCAAAATCGATGGAGAAGCCGTCAAAGTGGACGATGCGGTCTCCGTAGTTCGGAATGTGCGTCCCTTTAATGGTGAACGTTTTGTTTTCGCCGTAAACCGTCAAAGAAATGCAGTTCGCATAGCCGTGCGTCTCGCCCGAAAATTTTTCCCCGAACGTAATGCCGCGTTCTTTCGCCACCATGGCGGCGTTGACCTCGTTGACGGTGGAAGCGACGCGCGGTTTCAGAAAGCCCGCGAGCAAGCTTCTTGTAATGTACGTTGTTTCTAAATCGGCGACGGTGCCCGCATATGTTACTGCGACCTCTTGTACCGGTATATTCATATATTGAGAGGCGACGGCGCCCATCTTTTTCGCAAGATTGTAGAATGATTGAATTTTTTCGTACAAATCTTTAGACAACGTTGGCAAGTTAATCGAGGATGTGACAGGTTTTCCTTCTAAAAATTGCAGCACTTCTTCTGCGACTTGTGTAGCGACGTTAAGCTGGGCTTCGATGGTGGATGCTCCAAGATGCGGTGTGACAATGACGTTGTCAAAGGCAAGAAGCGGGTGATCGCCCGGTGGTTCCTGTTCGAATACGTCAAGAGCGACGCCGGCGACATGGCCATTTTCTAAAAATGTTATGAGCGCCTGCTCGTCAATAATGCCCCCGCGGGCGCAGTTAAGGAGGTACACCCCTTTTTTCGTTTTCGCAAGATTTTTCTCGCCAAGTAGACCTTTTGTTTCCTTAGTAAGCGGCGTATGTACCGTAATGATGTCAGAAAGAGCGAGCACTTCATCGAGGGTACAAATCGAAACGCCGAGTTTTTCTGCGCGTTCTTTTGTTAAGAACGGGTCGTACACATGCACTTTCATGCCGAACGCGCGCGCCCGTTTCGCCACTTCCGAGCCGATGCGGCCAAAGCCGATAATTCCTAAATGTTTGCCATATAACTCGGCGCCGACGAAAGCGGAGCGGTTCCATTCGCGCGATTTGACAGACACGTGCGCTTGCGGAATATGGCGGACGAGCGCGGCCATCATCGCGAACGTATGCTCAGCAGTGGAAATCGTATTGCCGTTTGGCGCGTTAATGACGACGACACCGTGTCGTGTTGCCGCATCGACATCGATGTTGTCGACGCCGACGCCTGCGCGGCCGACAATTTTTAAGTTCGGCATTTTGGCAAACAGCTCTTCCGTGACTTTCGTAGCGCTGCGCACGAGCAACGCATCGAACTCATGCAGGCGGTCTTCTACTTCATCAACCTTTTTTTGCACAATTTCAATATGTTCGGATTTTCGGAGAGGGGCTAATCCTTCCTCGCTAATAGAATCAGACACTAAAATGCGGAACAAGGTGGTGCACTCCTTTCTGGAACAACAATTTTAAATTTCTGATAATTTATCACAGGAGTGGTAGTCTGTCAATGCAATTGGAAGAAGTCATACAAATGTAAGCGTTTTTATATAAAACGTTCGGAATTTGCCTAAAAAGAAAACCAAGCGAACGAACGTCGCTTGGTTTTTTAGACTTATTTGTTTTTTGTTTCGTTGTAACGAGCGATGCACTCGTCGATGAGTTTCGCAGCCGCTTCCGGACCTTCCCATGTGCCGATTTCGGTGCGTTTTCCTTGCAAATCTTTGTAGCGCTCGAAGAAGTGAGCGATTTCTTTTAATTTATGCTGCGGAAGGTCTTCGATGCTGCGCACTTCGTCGAAGCGAGGGTCTTCAACAGGAACGCCGATCAATTTTGCATCTTCTTCGCCGCTGTCAACCATGTTGAGATAGCCGATGACGCGAGTGTCGATCACGCAGCCAGGGAATGTCGGATTCGTTGTGATGACTAAAATGTCAAGCGGGTCGCCATCAAGAGCAAGCGTATTTTCTAAATAGCCGTACTCTGCTGGATAAAACATTGGCGAGAACAAAACGCGATCGAGCTTAAAGATGCCGCGCTCTTTATCAAACTCGTATTTGTTTTGGCTGCCTGTCGGAATTTCGATAAACGCTTCTACTACTTTGTTTTCAAAAGCCACAATCATTTCCTCCTTCTTCTATGTATGCGCCTTAATTATAAAACAGAGCAGCAAAATGTAGCAACAGTGTAAGCATTGATTGTTCGAGATTTTGTTGCAGAGGTGTAAAAACCAATTTTCCCTTGTGATCTTCAAAAGCAATATATAAAAAATACCACGAATGGTTATTTAGGAGCGTGAAAACATACTGAAAAATGGGAGGTGAATACGATGAAGAGGCTCATTACTTTAGTCATTTCGTTCTGCCTATTGGCCATTTTCGCTATTCCAGCAGCGGCGCAACAGTTTGAATATGCGGCTAATCAAGAGCGGTCGTTTATGAGTGCCGACGAGTTTTATCAACAATTGAAAAACGGCGAGTATAAAGAATTTGCGGATGCTACTTACAGTGTTCGACAAAAAATCTCTTACAAAAAAGTACCTGATGCTCTTATGGTTTTTGAAAAGAAAACAGGAAGATATTTCGGCCAATCAAAACAGAAGCTTTCTCCTTTTGTTCATCCCAAACGGCAAGTATATTTTTTTGCTTCTTTTGTTCAAACAAAAAATGAAGAATATTGGAAGTATGCTGTTATTGACGCAGAAACGAAACGACAGCTTCAGAGCGGGAGCGCCTATAAAAGTTACAAGTGAACGATGAGATGTATTGATGGTGGCAAATAAGTGAAATAAAAAATCCCCCTTGCCGAAACAAGAGGGGGATTTTTTATTCAAATTTGTTTGGATCGCCGTCAAATGGCTCGTCAGCGACTTTAATTGAGTCTGTCGGGCAGCCTTCGAACGCATCCATCATGTCGTCGATTAAAATATCAGGAATTTCAACGATCCCTTGGTTGTCATCAAGCGTTACGTATGCAATTCCTTCATCATCGTAGTCGTAAATGTCCGGAGCAGCCGCACCGCAAGCTCCACAGGCGATGCATGTTTCTTTGTCGACGATTGTATACTTTGGCATAAAAAAACCTCCCCAATTCAATTTGCGCTGGTCGTTGCCGCGCATATGTAAAAATAAAAACACATTCCTATCCCTATAATAAAGCGCTTTTCCTAACTTTTCAATATAAAACTCAAGTGAGAATAGCTTTCACAACAAGGCATGGCGATATACGCGTTCAAACAGGGCTAAAATTTTGGTAAAATCATTGTATATGTATGCAAGAGGCGATCAATGTGAACAATGTATTGCATTTTCTTCTTTTATTTTGCTTGCAACGATTTAATGGCGAACGTTCATTGTCGGCCGTTTTCCATCTGCTCTCGGGGAAAAAGTCGGCGCAGACGCTGCAAGATAGCAAATGGTTTCGGCTTGAGCGTGTATTTGGTATATGCAAAGACGTATCGATGTATGAAATTGAGCAGGCCGCTCGTGAGCTTTTAAAGCAGCGATGGATTGCGCCTCATGGAGAGCGGTCGTACATATTAACGGATGCAGGAAGAAGGGAGCTAGAGCAACAGCTTCCGTCCGCGCATTTTTTGCAGCATATGAACGGCTTTTTATATCATTCGACCGAGACGTTGTTTTGGTATCGGCTATCTTTAGTGGTGCAGACGATTTCTAACTTGGTTCACCAGCGCTCGTTTGAGCCGATTCATCGGCATGAGGCGACTTTTATATGGGTGAAGCGGTATTTGCTTTCGCAAAAGCGGCCGATCGCAGAACTAGCAAAGGCCCTTTACGAAGAGCTTTATGCCCTTTGTTCTTCGCTTTCTGAGGAGAAGGCAACGATTGTGACGTTGCGTCTGACGAGTTTTGAACGGATCGGCTGGACGAACGAGCAACTGGCCGTGTTTTTTCAAACCGATCCTCTTTACGTTCAATTCATGTTTCACGATGCGTTGCATTACATTATGGAGCGTGCAGAACGCGAGGCGACATCGTTTCCCATTTTGCATGAATTGGTCAAAGATCTTGTTTCCCCTCTATCATTAACGAAGTCGGCGCATAAAACGTATGAATGGCTGCGCAAAGGAAAAACGATCGAAGAGGTTGCGCGCATTCGCGGGTTAAAACGGAGCACGATCGAAGACCATGTTGTTGAAATTGCGGCGAACGTTCCTGAATTTTCGATTGAACCATTGATCGATGCGGAGACGATAGAAAAGGTAGTTGCCGCAACAAAGAGGCTTGGCACGAAGCAGTTAAAAAAAATTCGCGAGGCGGTCGGCGAACACGTCAGTTATTTTGAAATTCGCCTCGTTTTGGCAAAGGAAGGGGAGAACAGTGCATCTTGAACAGCTTCTAGAGAAGACGTTTGGTTATCGTTCATTTCGGCTTGGCCAGAAAGAAATTGTCGAAGATGTAATAAAAGGGCGCGACGTATTGGCGATGCTGCCGACGGGGGGAGGAAAATCGCTTTGTTACCAACTGCCCGGTTACGTGCTTCGCGGCAGCGTTCTTATCGTTTCGCCGCTTGTGTCGCTCATGGAAGATCAAGTGCAGCAGTTGAGAACGCGTGGAGAAAAAAGGGTGATCGCGCTCAATAGCTTTTTGGCAAACGACGTTAGACAGGCGGCGCTTGCGGATTTGCGGCGGTTTCGTTTTATTTATGCGTCTCCGGAAATATTGCAATCGCCAAAATGGTTTGCCGCGCTCAAGAAAGCGGGCGTTTCTTTGTTTGTTGTTGATGAAGCGCACTGTATTTCCCAATGGGGACATGATTTTCGCCCGGACTTTTTAAAGCTTGGCGATATTCGCAAGAAGCTTGGAACCCCTCCTTGCTTGGCTTTGACGGCTACGGCGCCACCTGAAGTAATTGATGACATTGTTGCAACGCTTGGGCTTACGAACGTGCGCCGCCATATTTATCCTGTTGACCGGCCCAACATCGCCATTAAAGTTGAATGTGTAATGTCAGTGGAGGAAAAAATAGAGCGGCTCATCCATTACGTTAAAACACTGCAAGGTCCCGGGGTTATTTACGTATCAAGCCGACAATGGGCGGAAGTGCTCGCTCGCAAACTGCAGGCGGAGGGAATCGATAAAACAGCGTATTATCATGGCGGAATGGATGCAGAACAGCGCATGCTCGTCCAGCAGCAGTTTTTGCGTGATCAGCTTCAGCTCGTTTGCTGCACGAATGCTTTTGGCATGGGAGTTAATAAAGGAAACATTCGCTATGTCATTCATTTTCATATGCCGGGACAAATGGAGGCGTATGTGCAAGAGATTGGACGAGCTGGACGCGATGGGAAAAACAGTATTGCCATTTTATTATATACCCACGGCGATGAGGACATGGTACAATCTCTAATAGAGACGGAGTTGCCGACAAAAGAGCAAATTCAGCTGTTTATCGAGCATATGGCGTTTTCGCATACCGCTGAATCATCGGCCGCGCAGCTGCTTCCTTCAATGTTAGGATTAAGTGAGACGCAATGGCGCATGCTCTCATATATATTTGAAAAAGAACGTTCTAGTTTGCGTGGGCTTGAACATATGCAGGCGAATATGCTCCAAATGATTGAAGAAAGAAGAGAGTGGAAGCGAAATAAGCTGAACGAGATGCGCGCGTGGTTATTTCGTTCATTATGCCGACGTGAACAAATCGTTTCCTATTTTCATCAGCGACTTTCGGAAAAGCCGGTAGCCTGTTGCGATGTATGCGGATTGACGCTCGAAAATTACAGAAAACAGCTACAGTCAGATGATGAGGCAGCATGGACATTTCATAGTTGGAGAGAAGAACTGAAAAGAATGTTTTTTAAAGCGGGGAAGTTGGATGAGAAGGCAGACTGAGCAAATTCAAGCGATGAATGATCGCGAAGTGTTGCTTCATCTATATATTACGCAATTTTTATTATTAGCCGCTTCTGGCTGCGCCGGGGTGTTTCTTTTTGACAAACTTTCGTTTCAAAAGATTTGGCATTTCGATGCAGCGACGGTGATCCGGTATGGAGGCGGCGGAGCGCTCGCCGTGCTGGTGTTTGATTTTTTGTTGATGCGCTATGTGCCGCAAGAATGGTATGATGACGGCGGTATTAACGAGAAAATATTCCAAAAACGTTCCATTCCGCATTTATTGTTATTGTGCGCCTTGATTGCCTTCAGTGAAGAGCTGTTGTTTCGCGGCGTGATCCAGACGCATTTTGGGCTGTGGATTGCCAGTGCTATTTTTGCGGTGCTGCACTTTCGTTATTTAGCGAAATGGCTATTGTTTGCAACGGTAGTGCTGTTAAGCTTTTTCCTCGGCTATTTGTATGATTGGACAGGAAGCCTTTGGGTGACTATCTTTGCCCATTTTCTCATCGACTTTGTGTTGGCTGTCCGCATTCGCCTCGATTACCTTCAGACGAGGCATCAAGACGATTGAGGTGAGTCAGATTGAAAGACGTTCGTGATCAAGCAGAAGAGTTGCGCAAACAGGTGGGGCATTTCAAGCAAAAGGAAACGGGGAACAACGTCGATGCGCTGTCGCTTCCACCGCGCAGCGAAGTGCATAAGCAAAAGCAAGCGAAAAAGAAAACGAAATGGAAGATTAAGTATCCGCTTATTCGATTGTTGGCATTATTTTTTATTCTTCTTCCGATTTCTATTTTAAGCATTTATTACATGAACGATAAGCCGGTAGTCGTGACAGTACAAAAAAGCGGAAGCTATGAGCCGATTGATATAGCAAACTATAAAAAAACAGCGCCGCATGATGTGAAAGAAGAACCTCAAGCCGATTCGCCGGCTGACGAAGCTGATAAAAAGGAAAATACCCCGCAAGTAACGACTCATGTTGTCAAAGAGAACGAAACGCTTTTCAGCATTGCCATGCACTACTACAACACAGAAAAAGGAATGGAAATTATAAAAAAATGGAACCATTTGAAAACATCGCAGCTCCATAAAGGACAAATATTGCAAATACCGGAGATCGAGCGTTCAAAATAAAGAGGCGGAACACGTCTCTTTTTTTTGTTCTAATGACCCGTGCTTGTACATATGCTGGAAACAAAGATATAAATCAAAGGGGAACGGACGCTGTGAATGAATGGCTTTCGGGCATTAAAGACGAGGTAACAAAGCAAATGTTGCTTGGAGTTATTGAGAAAAAAGAAAAATGGGAACGGTTGGAAAAGAAAGTGAAAACGTTAAAAATAGTAACATTTGTTGGGTTCGTTTCTTTCTTTAGTTATATTTTCTGGAAGATCGTCGTTCCAAACGGTACAGCCGCTTCAGTAATTGCGGCATTTTTAGGCCGCTTAGAGCATTTGTATATGTTACTTCTTTTGTTTACGGCGTATTGGGGCATCTTGTTTTATCAGGGCAAATGCGATAAAGCAGAGGAGGAGTTCCATGCGCTTCGTTGTGAAATCATCCAAAAGAGTTCGGATTTGTGGCGGGATGAAACGGAGTGGAACGAACGGCACAAATGGTTTCAAGTGCTGAAGGAGAAATACGACATTAATTTATTTTATGAAAATAGCTGAATGAGCGGCACCATTCAGCTATTTTCAGCGCTAAAAAAACTTTTTCCGGTCGCGCTCCTCTTTTAAAATTTCTACTGCTTCGCGGAACCGCTGGGCATGGATGATTTCGCGTTCGCGCAGAAAACGAAGCCCGTCATTCAAATCAGGGTCGTCGCTCATATTGATAATCCATTGATACGTCGCTCTTGCTTTTTCCTCAGCGGCGATATCTTCATATAAATCGGCGATTGGATCGCCTTTTGCTTGAATGTAGGTCGCTGTCCAAGGCACGCCAGCGGCATTGTGATAAAAGAGAGCGCGGTCGTGGTTGACATAATGGGCATCCAATCCAGCTTCTTTCAACTGCTCAGGAGTCGCGTCCTTCGTCAGTTTATACACCATTGTTGCGATCATTTCTAAATGTGCTAGTTCTTCGGTGCCGATGTCGGTCAATAATCCGATGACTTTATCGGGGATGGAATAGCGCTGATTTAAATAGCGGAGTGCGGCCGCTAGCTCCCCGTCTGCGCCGCCGTATTGTTCAATTAAGTACTTAGCGAGTTTTGGATTGCACGTGCTGACACGCACCGGATATTGCAGCTTTTTTTCATAAATCCACATGCCGGTTCCCCCTTAATCTCATCGTTCATACTTGCCACGGCCACGGTGTGTCATTCCAATTCCATGGGTAGTTTGAGTAGCTGTTTCCATACTGCTGAAGCGGTCCGTAGGCGGTTTCATATTGTTTTTTTAAATGCTTTCGCTGTTGAGCGAGCTGATTGAATTGCTGAATCGCTTGGTAATCATTCGGATGGGTATCGAGGTAGAGGGTTAATTCAACAAGCGCAAAATCGACGGCTTGCAGCTTTTCGAGAAGTTCATAATATTCTTTCGGCATTTGCTTCATTGCCCATCACCTTTATTCGCCATTTCATATGGGCTGTAATAAGGATCGTAAAATATTTTCCAGAGCGTTCCTTTTTTTAAAGCTTCATGGAGAGGAAATTGCGGCAAATTGGGTGGCTGAAATCCGACATAAAGGTTCGGTGGAGTGACGTACGTTTTAACGAGAATGGGCGCGCACGGATCGAACGGACTGACGTACGGTTCGTACTGTTTTCGCGTCGTAAACATGGATAGCCCTCCTTTGCAAAAACTTTAATCTTAAGGGTGTTGATTAGCCATTATTTTGCTTCATAAAATATCGCGTATAGCAGTCATAGCGGCAAGCTTTGTCTGATCCCCTAGCTTGGATGGGAATGTAGGAAAGAAATTGCCCAAAAACGTTCGATATTTGGGAAAGGCATACGATGCATATGCTCGGTCGGCAAGCATCTTGCCCATGCAGATAGACAGGAGCTGAATTGCGAACTGTATTTTATTGGTTAATCAACACACTTGCTTCAGTCTATGTGTATGCATGCTTTCCTTTTTTCATGAATAGATGTAAAAAAGGGGGGATCCAATGCGCCGACAACTTTTTTACATAGTAGTTGGATGTCTGTGCGGTTACCTTATGATTTCGTGGATGCCGAAGGTGAAGCCGTTTATATGGGTCAATTTTGTAACCGACTTTACGTTTCATCCGCTTCGCTCCTTTTTGGCGATGGCTTGCTTTTTTGTAGGATTTTTGGCGAATGCGGTGGCGATGCGCACGATAATCGAAGGTCTGTTTCTCTTGCTGACAAAGCAGCGCGTTAATTGGCGGGAGTGGCTGACGAGCTGTACAGCCTTTGGCAGCTTTTATTGGCTGTTTCAACTCAATGAGCGCTTAACGCTTCTCTTTTTTCTTTTTTCTGCCCTTTATGGTATGATATCGTTAGATTTTTCACGCGTTCGGAACTATAAAAAGCTTTTATAGGAGGCATCGATGGCTGTCGTTGTTTTAACTTTTTTCATATGTTTCATTGCATACATGTGGTGGGAGGCGCACCGGAACCGGATTGTTGCTGTGGAGCTGGCTTTTTCCGATTTTCCGGAAAGCGTTCGGGCGCTGACCATCTTTTTTATTTCCGATATTCATCGCCGGAAAGTATCACAAGAGTTGATTGAGCAAGTGAAAGGAAAGGCGGATTTTGTGATTATCGGCGGGGATTTGACAGAAACAGGAGTGCCGTTTTCGCGCGTGCGAGAGAACGTAAAACGGCTCAAACAAGTAGGACCCGTTTATTTCGTATGGGGAAACAACGATTATGAAACAGATTACCATGAATTAGATGCGCTCTTGTTGCAAGAAGGGGTGCATATTTTAGATAACAGAGCGGCGCTGTTTGAATCGGAGCAAGGAGAAAAAGTGGC
Source organism: Anoxybacillus tepidamans PS2 (assembly GCF_000620165.1). GTDB lineage: Bacteria > Bacillota > Bacilli > Bacillales > Anoxybacillaceae > Anoxybacteroides > Anoxybacteroides tepidamans_A. Next base: position 201,358 of record NZ_JHVN01000003.1, on the reverse strand, counting down.
GCTCATCGGTGTCGATGATGTAGGCAAGCGGCGCGCCCGGTTGGATATAGCGCTTTCCGATGCCGATGAAGAGGCGTTTCGCATCTTAGCATGCCATAATCCGAAAATTGTGCATGCTATTCGTCCAGAGAACCGCATCGCGCTCGTTGTAAGCGGCCATACGCATGGCGGGCAAATTCGCCTCGGCCGTTTCGGCCTTTATGAAAAAGGAGGCATCAAACAGCAAAACGGAACGACCGTATTTGTCAGCAACGGCTATGGGACAAGGCACCTTCCGCTTCGCTTGGGGGCGAAAGCCGAAGCGAATTTGATTACAATTCGCCGCAAAGAAGGACAAGGCCGCTAAACGCGGTGGAGCATAAGGGAGAAAAAACTACATATTTAAGCATAATTATGCTTGTCTAAATGGCGAAAAACGATGTAAACTCAATAATAACAATAGAACCATTTACAGTTTCTTTCATACAATGAACATAAGAAGATGGCTGTGTAGGTAAGGAGGGGTGTTGATGCGCCTTGAACGCTTAACCCACAATAAAATCAAAATTTTCCTCACATTTGACGATTTAATGGATCGCGGCTTAACGAAAGACGATTTATGGAAAGATACGTTTAAAGTGCAGCAATTATTTCGCGACATGATTGAGGAGGCAAGCTCAGAACTCGGTTTTGAAGTGAACGGGTCCATTGCAGTGGAAGTATACTCTTTACCGGCACAGGGAATGGTTGTGATCGTAACGAGCGAAGAGCAGGATTACGATTTCGACGAAGAGTTCGCTGACGACTATATTGAGATGCAAGTGACGCTCGACGAGAGTGAAGATATATTTTACGAATTCCAAACATTTGAAGACGTTATCCAGTTAGCTCATCGTCTTTATGCCATAGGCTGCGTAGACGGCACGCTTTATTCATACCAGCAGCGCTTTTATTTACATGTATCAGAAGAACCGCCGATTACCACTGATGATTTTATCGCAGTATTGGCTGAGTTTGGAAGCTCATCGACGATCACGATTCATCGTGTTGAGGAATACGGAAAAAAATTAATGGACCGTCGCGCTATTGAACAAATCGTTCATTATTTTCCGGCTCATTGATTGTGCCTGCCCAGACTCCGATATAAGGGGTCTGTTTTTTATTTTTTTAGAAAACATTATGCATCGTTGCATACGAAAGAAATTGACGGTGCAATTGTTGATAAAAAAACAATGTAAACGATTTCAAATAAGAGAAAAAGAGCGGAAAAATTGATTTTTTTACTTTGCATAAACAAGAGGAAGGTGTATACTATGACATGAAAGGTGGACAATATCATATAAAGTGATTTGTATGGGAGGTTTACGTATGGTAGCCGACAAGCATACCAGCGAAGAAAAGCACGAAGAAAAACATGATGTTTTAAAAGCAACGCAAGTCGTCATACATAGAGCGTTGGAAAAGCTTGGGTATCCAGAAGAGGTATACGAGCTGTTAAAAGAACCGATTCGCATGCTAACAGTGAAAATTCCTGTGCGCATGGATGACGGTACTGTAAAGATTTTTACCGGCTACCGTGCCCAACATAACGATGCGGTTGGACCAACTAAAGGGGGCATTCGCTTTCATCCAAGCGTAACTGAGCGTGAAGTGAAAGCGTTATCGATTTGGATGAGCTTAAAATGTGGCATTGTTGATTTGCCGTACGGAGGAGGAAAAGGCGGAATCGTATGCGACCCGCGCAATATGTCGTTCCGTGAGCTTGAGCGGTTAAGCCGTGGCTATGTTCGCGCAATTAGCCAAATCGTCGGTCCGACAAAAGACATTCCAGCTCCAGACGTATTTACAAACTCGCAAATTATGGCATGGATGATGGATGAGTATAGCCGCATTGACGAATTTAACTCGCCTGGATTCATTACCGGGAAACCGCTTGTGTTGGGTGGCTCACACGGTCGCGAAACAGCAACAGCTAAAGGGGTTACGATTTGCATTCGCGAAGCGGCGAAAAAACGCGGTATCGACTTAGAAGGCGCTCGTGTCGTTGTTCAAGGATTTGGAAATGCCGGCAGCTTTTTAGCAAAGTTTATGCACGATGCAGGCGCGAAGGTCATTGGCATTTCCGATGCGTATGGTGCACTTTACGATCCGAACGGCTTGGACATCGATTATTTGCTTGACCGCCGTGATAGCTTTGGAACGGTCACGAAGTTGTTTAAAAATACAATTACAAACAAAGAGCTGCTTGAACTAGAATGCGATATTTTAGTGCCAGCAGCGATCGAAAATCAAATTACAGAAGAAAACGCTCATAACATAAAAGCGAAGATTGTCGTCGAGGCGGCCAATGGTCCGACGACGCTTGAGGCGACGGAAATTTTAACAAAACGCGGCATTTTAATCGTGCCGGACGTATTAGCAAGCGCCGGCGGTGTGACGGTTTCTTACTTCGAATGGGTGCAAAACAACCAAGGATATTATTGGACGGAAGAAGAAGTCGAAGAAAAATTGGAAAAAGTCATGGTGAAAGCGTTTAATAACGTATACGAAACAGCACAAACGCGACGCGTCGACATGCGTCTGGCCGCTTACATGGTCGGCGTTAGAAAGATGGCCGAAGCGTGCCGTTTCCGCGGATGGATTTAATTGAAATTGAAGACAAAATCCCCTATCATTTTTACGGTAGGGGATTTTTTATTGCCCAAGGAGGAACGATTATAATGAAGAGGGAAAAAATCATCATCGTTGGCGGAGGACCGTGCGGGTTGGCGGCGGCCATTGCGCTGCAGGATGCTGGTTACAAGCCTTTAGTGATAGAAAAAGGAAATATTGTAAATGCGATTTATCATTATCCAACGCATCAAACGTTTTTTAGCACAAGCGATCGCCTGGAAATCGGCGGTGTGCCGTTTATTACAGAAAATCGGAAGCCGAAGCGGAATCAAGCGCTCGCGTATTATCGCGAAGTGGTGACGCGCAAGCGAATTCGCGTTCATACGTTTGAAAAAGTCGAGTCAGTCGAGAAACAAGCGGGCGGAACGTTTGTGGTAAAAACGACGAAAGATCAATACGAAGCGGATTATGTTGTTATTGCGACGGGGTATTACGATAACCCGAATTACATGAACATTCCCGGCGAACAATTGCCGAAGGTGACGCATTATTTTAAAGAAGGGCATCCATATTATAATACGGACTGTGTCGTTATTGGCGGCAAAAATTCGAGCGTCGATGCGGCGCTCGAACTAGTTAAGGCAGGGGCAAGAGTGACGGTGCTATACAGGGGAAGTGCGTATTCTCCAAGCATTAAACCTTGGATTTTGCCGGAATTTGACGCCCTTGTCCGCCAAGGGGTTATTCATATGGAGTTTAACGCCCATGTCAAAGAAATTACGGAAGACGCCGTTATTTATACGGTTCACGGCGAAGTAAAAAAAATTAAAAACGATTTTGTCTTTGCGATGACAGGATATCATCCGGATCATGCGTTTTTAACAAAAATGGGTGTCGGCATTGATGCGGAAACAGGGCGGCCGCTGTATGACCCGGAAACGATGGAAACGAATGTACAAGGCATATTTATTGCCGGGGTCATCGCAGCCGGGAATAACGCGAATGAAATTTTTATTGAAAACGGACGGTTTCACGGCGGACAGATTGCCGCCTGCATCGTTGCGCGCGAGAAACAAGCGGCCGAGACTTTAGAGCCGTAAATTGGGAGAATAAAAGGGGTATAGGTGATCAAAACGTGAAAAAACGAAAAGTCGTACTTATTACAACAGGCGGCACGATCGCCAGTAAACCGAATGAAACATCAGGGCGATTGAGCGCAGGTGTGTTGACAGGAGAAGAGCTGGCAGCAATGTGCCATTTGCCGCAAGACATTGAAGTTATTGTCGAAAGCGCCTTTCAGCTTCCAAGCATGCATATGACCTTTCAAAATTTGGAGCGTCTCAAAGAGCGAATCGAATATTATTTCCAAGACTCCACCGTAGACGGAGTAGTTGTCACGCACGGTACGGATACGCTTGAGGAGACGGCTTACTTTTTAGATTTGACGATTTCCGATGAGCGGACCGTTGTTGTCACAGGTTCGCAGCGCTCCCCGGTCGATTTGGGCAGCGATGTATATATTAATATCCGCCATGCGATTTATGCAGCGTGCGCCAAAGATTTGCGCGGCGCGGGAACGGTCGTCGTCTTCAATGAGCGCATTTTCCCAGCGAAGTACGTCAAAAAAGAGCACGCCTCTAATATTCAAGGGTTTAATGCCTTTGGCTTCGGTTATTTAGGAATCATTGACAACGACGAAGTATATGTATACCAAAAGCCGATTAAAAGGGAGCATTACAAGCTTGTGCGGGACATTCCGGAAGTTGATATTATTAAATGCTATCTTGAAGCCGATGGGAAGTTTATTAAAGCGGCGAGAGAAAGCGGCGTTGCCGGCATTGTCCTTGAAGGCGTCGGCAGGGGGCAAGTGGCGCCGAAAATGGTTGAAGAAATCGCTAAAGCGATTCAAGCGGGCATGAAAGTCGTCATTACAACGAGCGCTGAAGAGGGAGCGGTGTATACAACGTATGATTATTTAGGAAGCGCCTATGACCTTTATAAAAAAGGCGTGATTCTTGGCAGCGATTATGATTCAAAAAAAGCGCGAATGAAACTCGCGGTGGCGCTCGCCTCTGATTGCGATGTATCGCGCATTTTTGAAAATTAAGCGGAAAGCGACAAAGGGGGAGCCAAGATGGAGGAGTTGCTAAAAGTAGGCGACATTGTCACTGGCCTGTATAAAACGGGGAAATATATCGGCGAAATTACGGATATTCGCCTGCATCATTATCTCGTCAAGGTCAAAGGTGTGCTCAAGCATCCGCAGCAAGGCGATTTGCACCATCCGAAGCAAGCGGATGTGCCGCTGTTTCATGAGCGTCGTGCCCTTGCGTTCAACGAGCAGGCGAACATGCCGAAGCAAATGGTTCGCTTGCATGACGGAGAAGTGCCAGATTACGTGGAATCGCTGAGGCAAGCGGTCGCTGCGATGAAGGAAGAGCTCATGGCTGACGGAAGCGAATGGGCGGTCAAAAGCCTAGAAAACTTAAGGGTGTTGGAGAAAGAGTATTTCGGTGATTGAGGAAATAGTTCCAATAACAGGGATAATATCAAAATGTTGAAAAACGCTTGGGCATGTCCAAGCGTTTTTTATAACTTTTTATTTGTTAGAACCAGGGTCTTGAACACCGCACGGCTCAAGGCCGCGGCGTCTCTTTCTTGTAAATTTCCGAAGGGGACATAAAGCCCTGCAAAATAAGTGTTGTATGATCATTTTTCGCTTGATACACTCGTATGCCATCTTTTGTCCTACCTATTTGTTTTCCGAGTTCGTAGTCATCGATGTTGGCGACGGGATCCGATATATAGGTTGTCCCGCGCCAACTTAATCGGTGAAGCATGTACTTTGTTCCGTTGATCGTTCGAGTCTCTACGTTTGTCTCCTGTTTGAACATAGGCAAAAAATAAAGGTAATCAATGATGCGATAAGCGCCGTAAGACAAGAAAACGAAAAACAAAATCAGCAAAAGTGTTTTTTTATGTCTATCCATCTTACACCTCAATGCTTATAGTTCCGCTCTGTCCAAATCGCCCTCGAACAGCTTGCCGCCATTAAACAGCAAAATGCCGTAATAGACTTGCAAAAATTCGTCGCACGCTTCGCAGTACACTTCTTCGCCGTCGTTCCAAAAGCAAGCGATTGCCGGTCCTTTTGTTTGAAAATGGGTAAATCGCTGGCGATACGCTTCCACAAGCGCCTTGTATTGCGTGAGCGCCTCTTGTTCATCGTCGAATCGCTTTTGTTCGATAATTTGTTCTTCCCAGCCATCGAGGAAATACCACGGCTCGAAATCGCCTTTCGTGACGAGGATGGACCATTGTTCTCTGTTTGCCATTGTCGTTTTTGATTCCTTTCTTTTGTACTATTCTTAATTGTAAACAATTCATTTTGTAGAAGAAAGGTTGATTTTGCTACAATCATAATTAAGCGCAAAATTTTAGTCAAAACAAGGGGGATTTTTTTATGTTTTTGCCTTCGTTTCGTTTGGATGGAAAAACAGCGATTGTAACCGGCGCCGGAAGAGGCATCGGCAAAGCGATTGCGATCGGGTTCGCGGAAGCGGGCGCGGATGTGGCGGTGTTGTCAAGAACAAAGGAAGATTTGGAGACGACCGCGCGCGAAATTGAAGCACTCGGCCAGAAAGCGTACGTCGTTCCAGTCGATGTGACGGATCGCCGCGCGGTGCAACAAGCGGTGGCGGAAGTGAAAGAAAGCGCTGGTCGCATCGATATTTTAGTGAACAACGCGGGGATGAACATCCGCACACCAGCGCTTGATGTGACGGATGAACAGTGGGAAACGATTATGAACACGAATTTGAAATCAGCGTTTATGATGGCGCAAGAAGTCGGCGCAGTTATGAAAGAGCAAGAAAGCGGCGGAAGAATCATCAACATTTCCTCGGTCGCCGGCCATGTCGCTCTTCGCACGGGCGTCGTGTACGCGGCGACAAAAGCGGCTCTCATTCAAATGACAAAAGTATTAGCGTTTGAGTGGGGGAAATACGGCATTCAAGTGAACTCCATCGGCCCTTGGTATTTTAAGACGCCGCTTACGGAAAAGTTATTGCAAGATCAAAACTATGTAAACGATATTTTAGCCGTCACTCCGTTAAAGCGGATCGGCGAATTGCCAGAGCTGGTTGGTCCAGCCGTCTTTTTCGCCTCCGATGCCGGAAGCTATGTAACGGGACAGACGTTATTTGTGGACGGGGGCATGACGATTCACGGATTTTGATTGAATATAAGGCGTTCGCGAAATGGGAATTATACAAAGCATTATTAAGGGAAAAATAAACGGGATGAAACCATCTAAAATAAAGGAGGATAAAGCAGCATGGCGAAAAATCCGAGCGAACGCCAATTTCAACAAGACTTGCAGCAGTATCATATGGACAACGTCGTGAACGCCCCAAAAAACTATGTGTATCGAGTCGGTTATGAAGCGTCTACAGGCAACTCTACAAATGAGAACCATATTGCGAAAAAGACGAGAGACCTGAACGAGTAGCAGACGGTAAAAAAAGAATCGAATCAAAGCATGAGCTTCAGATTCGATTCTTTTTTTGTGTCATTGAATTATTGTACTTTTATATACTTAGCCGCACTTTTATTGTTTGCAGCATCCACCAAGTAAACTGTCAATGTTGTTCCCTTTTTTTGTTTTGGAATGTTGAGCTTGAACGTGCCAGAGCTTGTTACCTTCCCGCTTGCTAGTTGCTTTGAGCCCACGAAAACGAAGACCGTGGCTCTTTTTTCTCCTGATCCGGTTACAGCGGTCGATTGAGCCGTCACTTTATTGACGCGAGGCGGTGCCGGAGCGATACGATCGCTTACTTTCAGCGGAAGGCTGGAATAGCTATTCTTTTTCGTATCGATGGCAACCACTTTAATCTCTGCTCCGGCAGGCAGCTTGGCGATCGGAATTTTATAGTTTCCTTTTGCATCCGCTCTCCCTGTTTTATAGAGCCTTCCGTTGACGTACACCTTGACCGTTGCGCGCGGCAGCGTTTTGCCGGAAACAGCCGTCGAACGGTTGCTGACGGGATTGACTTGCGGCGCGTATACGACTTTTCGTGTTGCGAAGCCGCTTGCATTTCCGGCTAAGTCGACGGCTTGCACCTTAATTTCGCTGCCTGCCGCTTGTTTCGGAAGGGCGGAAAAGTAAGCGCCTTTGCTGTCAGCTTTAACGCTTTTATAATATTGGCCGTTAATATAAATTTTAACGGTCGCAAACGCTTCCGTTTTTCCAGTCATTTTCGCCGATTCGCTAAAGACAGGGTCCAACGTCGGAGCGTTTGGCTTCTTTTTATCGATCACAAATTTTACCGTTTGTTTTCCTTGAGCTTTTGGGCTTGCATTTGCCGCCAGCAAGCCTCTCGCCAAAGCTGGCGTCAAACGGCTGGCCGCCGTGGTTGGATTATTCGCGCGCACGCGAATTTCGTAAGCTCCTTCTTTTGACACAACCGTGTTTTGATTCAGCGCTTGCGTTGATCGCCCTGTCGAAAGCTCAAGTACGCCGCTTTCAGGCACACCGATTTTCACGTCTTCGTTAAAATAAAGCGTATCGGACGACGGGTTCGTTTGTGCATCGTTCACCGTTACCCATCGGTACGAACGGTAAACGTAATTTCCTTCTTCCAGAATAGAAGAGTTTGGAAAAATGTTGCTTGTTACGGCATATGTGAGCAAATAAACGCCGTTTGTCGCCGTGTCGACTGTTCCTTTAATCTGAATATCTTTCGTGCGGTCGCCTTCCGTTTCCGAGTACGCTTTCACGCCTGCAAGAGGGTCAAATGCCGCGCCTTTGACAATGGTTGTCGGCTCGACGCCGGCAAAGAACGGCAGAACAGTTAAAAGCGGGAGCTTTGTTTGATTGCCTTCCTTGACAAATGTCGTATTGCCTACTAAATCTGTTAAAGAGATTTGGTAAATATAATAAGTACCGTCCGGCAGTTGCGGTGGAACTGTAATGTATTCCGCCCATTCGTTCAATCCGTATGATCTCAATGAACCCCAAAACGAATGACCTCGGCTATACCCGCTAAAATCGTCACTGAAAGAGACGTTCACCTCTTTAATTCCTCGCCCGTCATCCTCGGCTTTTACCGTCACCATGATGCGATCGCCGGGATAGACGGTTGTTTTGGATAATGCAATCGAATGAAACATCGGCCCTTTAAAGTCGGAGATGCCGCCTGTGATGATCAGCTTGTCGTCGTCCATAAACGGTGCAGCATGGGCCCAATAACGCTGAGTATTTCCTTTTTTGTCCGTTAATTCAACAGTGTCTACGGTATATTCCCCGTTTTTGGCTAAATCCGGAATCGGAAGATCGGCTTCATATTGGTTTGTTGTCTCGTTGAAGTAAATGTTTCCAAAGAGCGGATAACTCCCGGTTTCTTTATGTTTTAGCGAAAAGCTTCCATGTGAAAAGCCGCTTTCATCGGTGATTCCAAAAATTAGTTTGACCGTTTGCCCCGGTGTTGCCGATGCTTGCATTATTTTCACGGAAGTGAGCTTCGGCGGATTCGAATCCGTTTCGCCGTCAACAATCGTAAATCTCAGTTTTTGAATGAGAGGGTGGTCGCTTCCATACGTGCTGATATTGCCGGCTTGATCGCGCAATGTAATATCAGAAACGTACCACGTTCCTTTTAACATGCCGCTAGAAGGGAAAGAAAACTGATATGTATTATTTCCCTCATATTGCATCATGGAATGAATTGTTTTGTTTGAGCTGTGTGCAAGGGTAATATCTGCATCGGAAGCCGGGCCGGATTCATAGTCCGTCTCAATCGTAAACGTCATTTCAATTGTGCCGCCCCCTGAAAATTCCGTGCTATTGATCCAAGTGTTTTTGAGGATAAGAGGCGTTGTATCGTTTGCGGCCATACTGTGAAGGGGAACAGCGAAGACAGAGATGAAAACGAGCAACCAGCTGAAAGCTTTTTTCAACATTGCAGTACCCAACCTTTCTGATTAAGCCAAGAATATACTCACAGAATAATAATATAGGAACGAAATCATTTGTTTCAATATAAATTTGTTTAGCAAGCTGCTAGAGGGAGGAGATCGAGTCAATATTGTTTATGAGAGATGGTGCGGTAAGTTCCCCAGCGAAAAAGGATAGAAGAGAAATGTGAAAAAAGGATCGCACAGTCCTTGTATGGTGAGCGCGATCCTTTTTTGATTATTGCTTAATGAAAAATACAAAAACAACGAAAGCCCTGCCTCTCATTCGTCCTTGCAGCTCCGAAGCTGCGCCAGCGTGAATTCGCTTTTCATTTGAGCAACACATTCATAAGAAAAAGTGTGAAAAACAATAAAAGCGGCCCCGCCAAAAAAGCAGGGCCGCTTTTCTGTTGCTCTTATCTTTTTCGCACGTTCGCCGCTTGCGGGCCGCGATTTCCTTCGATCACGTCGAATGTTACTTTTTCGCCTTCTTCGAGCGTTTTAAACCCTTCGCTTTGGATCGCGGTGAAATGAACAAATACGTCATTGCCGCTGTCTGTTTGAATAAATCCAAATCCTTTTTCCGCGTTGAACCATTTTACTGTACCTGTGTTCATGTATATGCCTCCTCAAAAAACAAAAGATCAACCATCATTCATTATTCATAAACATAAAAGCCGTGCCCTCATCATTAGGAAGGCTTGTTAAGAGAGCCTTCTCTTTTGAAGAGGCACGACTTATAACAATCCTTGATATAACGAACGAAATGGCGTTCTCTAAACAATACACGATAAACTTGCGAAAGTCAACAATAAACAAATATAGTACTTCATTTTATTTTGCACGGGTAATGGATTCGAGTTTTGATTATAGTAAAACGAGAAGCTTTCCATTATGTTTTCAAGAAAAGCAGCAGCCGACCGTCTCTAACTGCTCGCTTTCAGAGATGGTGTGGTTGCTAAAGCACAGATTTTAATGAACCTCTCCCACCTACACTTCGCTTAGAGGTGGGAGACTTCTCGGTGGATATGTTAAAGGCGCTAGAAGTTGTCCATTCGAAAAAAGTTTAGTCGACCAGCTTTCCTTCGAATACGATCACCTTTCCGCAAGGTTCGACCGAGATGGTCCCTTCTTTTTCGACTTCGCGGAAAATCGGTTGTTCCATGCGGCGGATTGGAGTGTATCCTTCTTGTTTCATGCGCATTAGGCATTGTTCAATCGTTTCGTGATCCATGACTTGAAACTTTTTCTTTTTCTCCCGTTTATTCATTGCAACATCCTCCCTTGATGATGGAAGTTTCTTTTCGTAAATGGAATTTGGAAGAAATATTATTCTCAATCGTCGTGCTCTTATGTTACCATAGAATAAACGGATGGAAACGAGGATTTTTATGTTTGCGATTATTTCAGCTGGTATTGCGCCAGGTGTGGCGCTGCTTAGCTATTTTTATTTAAGGGATGAATATGAAACCGAGCCGCTGTCGCTTGTATTGCGCACCTTTTTGTTTGGCGCTGTTCTCGTATTTCCGATCATGTTCATTCAACATGTTCTTCAGCTTGAAGGAATCGTGACGGCTAAATGGGCAGAAGCGTTTTTCTCTTCGGGACTACTTGAAGAGTTTGTCAAATGGTTTGTCGTGTATTTTTTTATTTTTGATCATCGCGAATTCGACGAGCCGTATGATGGCATCGTTTACAGCGCCAGCGTGTCGCTCGGATTTGCGACAGTTGAAAACATTTTATATTTGCTTGCCAACGGTGTCGAGTTTGCCGTAACGAGGGCGATTCTCCCTGTTTCAAGCCACGCGCTGTTTGCGGTGATGATGGGATTTTATTTAGGAAAGGCGAAGTTTCAAGGGAGAAAGCACCTTTATTTGCTGCTTTCGTTTTTACTTCCTTTTCTGTTGCACGGCACGTACGACTTAATTTTGTTCACGCAAGAAAAGTGGGGCTATTATATGGTGCCGTTTATGCTCGCCTTATGGTGGCAGGCGCTGCGAAAAGTAAAGCAAGCAAAAGGGATGTATACGGCATCGATTGTCTCCTCTGCCAAAAGCCAAGCTTAAAGCTTGGCTTTTTTTATTATGGGCAGCGCCAGTTGGGGATTTATGGGGGTGCAACTGGAGGCTTGGATGTTTCTTATGAATAAAAAACCAGTTTCGGAGAAAAATACGCATATAACCAATTGGAGAACGATGGAGGATGATGATCATGCGTTGGCGAATGATCGTATGTTTGCTCGCTTTTTTATGCGTGTATGAATGGAGCGGGAAGGAAGCGCATGCGTTTTCGAATCAAGTGATTCAGCGCGGAGCGGTTGGCGATGATGTCATTGAATTACAAGCGCGATTGCAATATATCGGTTTGTATCGAGGAAAAATTGACGGGGTGTATGGTTGGAGCACATACTGGGCGGTCCGCAATTTTCAATCGCGGTACGGGTTGCCTGTTGACGGACTAGTCGGCGGAAGTACAAAGAGGAAACTTGTGAACGTGTCGAAATACTACGAGTCGTTTGTCAAAGAGCAAATTCGCAAAGGAAACTCATTTACCCATTACGGCGGAATACCGCTTAGCCAGCAAGTAAAGAACCAAGGGGCGCGAAAAATAACAAGATCTTTGAAAGCGGCAGCGGTCAACATACCGAGAGGATTTTCGCAAAACGATATTCAATTGATGGCCAACGCCGTATACGGTGAGGCGCGCGGGGAGCCTTATATCGGTCAAGTAGCGGTGGCAGCGGTTATTTTAAACAGGCTCGAGCATCCGGCGTTTCCTAACAGTATCGCCGGGATTATTTTTCAGCCGGGGGCGTTTACAGCCGTAGCCGATGGACAAATTTGGTTGACCCCAAATAAAACGGCGAAAAAAGCGGTGCTTGATGCGATCAATGGATGGGATCCTACCGGCGGCGCGATCTATTATTTTAACCCGAACACGGCAACAAGTTCATGGATTTGGAGACGTCCGCAAATTAAGCGAATTGGTGATCATATTTTTTGTAAATAAAAAGGCAGGTGACAGGTATGCTGCGAACGTTGCTCATTGCTCTTTTATCGATTGGGGTTATTGGAACAGGCTATTGGGGCTATCGTGAACATCAGGAAAAAAATGCAATTTTAGTGCATGCGGAAAACAACTATCAACGCGCTTTTCACGATTTGGCATACAAAATTGATTTGCTGCATGACCAAATCGGAACGACATTGGCAATGAATTCGAAAACATCGCTTTCCCCGGCGCTGGCTGAGGTGTGGCGCATCGCCGCGGAAGCGCATTCTGACGTAGGCCAGTTGCCGCTGTCGCTTCTTCCTTTCAATAAAACGCAGCAATTTCTAGCACAAATCGGCGCATTTAGTTATCGCGCGGCGATCCGCGATTTAGAAAAAGAGCCGCTGACGAAGCAAGAATATCGAACATTACAGACACTTTATCAACAAGCGGCCGACATTCAAGGCGAACTTCGCAACGTCCAGCATTTAGTATTAAAAAATAACTTGCGCTGGATGGATGTGGAACTCGCCCTTGCAACGAATCAGCGGCCGAGCGACAATACGATTATCGACGGTTTTAAAGCAGTCGAAACGAACGTCGAATCATTTTCCGAAACGGCTAATTTTGCTCCGACGTTTACGAGCATCACAGATCGGGAAAAAGGATTTGTTCGGGCGCAAGGAAAACGGATTACTGCAAATGAAGCGAAGCAGATCGCCCAATCATTTTTAGGGCTTAAGGGCACAGAAAAAATTAAAGTGGTCCATAGCGGTAAAGGAGCGTATGATCGTTTTTACAGCTTGACGATTTATGATCCGAAAACAAAAACAGATACGTCTATGGACATTACGGAAAAAGGCGGGTATCCAATTTGGGTGATTAACAACCGCCCGGTAAAAAAACAGGCGATGAGCTTGCATGAAGCAGCGATGATAGGGATGGAATTTTTAAAGAAGCATCGCTTCCAAAACATCGAGTTGTATGACAGTACCCAATACGACAATGTGGCGGTGTTGACGTTTGTAACGAACGATCATGGCATTCGCGTGTATCCCGAAGCGATTAAAATGAAAGTGGCGTTGGACGATGGAACAGTTGTTGGCTTTTCTGCGCGCGATTACTTATCATCGCCGGTCATTCACCATTTTCCGAAACCGGTCTTGTCGCTAGCCGAAGCAAGAGCGAAAATTAATCCGAATTTCAAGGTGATGGAAGAGCGCCAAGCGGTCATTACGAACAATTTAAATCAAGAAGTGCTTTGTTACGAGTTTTTAGGAACGCTAGGCGATGATACGTACCAAATTTTTATCAATGCCGAAAACGGAATCGAAGAGAAAGTCGAAAAAATGCAAAACACAGAGATCGCTTATGAATGAAGGAAAAGCTTGTCAATAGCTTTTCCTTTCTGTTTAAATAGGAGATAGAGCAATGAATAAGTGAGAGGGAGAGCAAATGATTAAAATTGGGGACGTACTAATTCTTGAATCAGTCGCTGAAAAAGAGGTGCATCAGTACAAATGCAAAGTGACGGAGACTTTTCCGGACCGTATATATATCGATTATCCTGTCGACCAAAACACCGGGCGAACCGTGTTTTTAATGAACGGAATGCAATTTAAAGCGAGTTTTATTGGAAAAGACGGAAGCCTTTATTTATTTGACACGGAAGTGAAAGGCAAAGCGCGTGATCCCATTCCGATGATTGTGCTATCATACCCAGAGGAAAAACGCCTTGTTCGCATTCAACGCCGCCAATATGTTCGCGTTGAAGCAAGCGTCGACATTGCTATTCATCCGCTGCACGGTGAATTTTCGCCGTTTGCGACGATGACAACCGACATTAGTGCGGGCGGCGCTGCGATTGTGTTGCCGGAAGAACAGATGAATCTGGCTCCGGAAATGATTGTGGAAGCGTGGCTTGTGTTGCACATGAAATCAGGCGAATTTCATTATATGAAAGTGCCAGCGAAAGTGGTGCGCATCTTTGAAGTAGAAGGGAGCTATGTACGCAAAGCGTCACTGCAGTTTCTCGATATGACGCCGCAGGAGCGAGTATTGCTCATCCGTTACAGTTTTGAAAAACAACTGGAGATAAGGAAAAAAGTGGAGGGTATATAGGAATAAGCGAGCGAAAAACGAGGAAGAATAGAAAATAAAAATGAAAAGGCGGTTGTGTATGCGATGAAACGGATCGAGCGAATCTTACTCAAAATCGTTATCGTTCAATTTCTCTTCTTATTGCTTGCCCAATGTTTGCTGTTGTATACTCCGCTTGCCCCGTATGTCAATAAAGTGTATGAATATGAGGGCGTCACAAAACAAGAAAAAACGAAAACGATTGAAACAACCGTCGACCATCGATAATTCATATGGTAAAATATCATCGGAGCATGCAGGATTTTTCCTGCTTTTTTCTTTGAAAAAATACGTTGAAATATAGGAGGATATATGAAGCGAATATCGATTGCGATTGACGGACCGGCAGCTGCGGGAAAAAGCACGGTCGCAAAAATTTTAGCGGGGAAGCTTTCTTATCTCTATATTGATACGGGGGCAATGTATCGAGCCCTTACTTATCTTGCGCTGCAAAAAGGAATCGATTTGCATGATGAACAAGCGCTTCTTGAACTATTGCGCGATACATATATTGAATTAAAACCTTCTGAGCGCGGACAACTTGTGTTTGCTAATGGGAATGATGTCACGAACGTGATTCGCAGCGAAGAAGTGACAAATGCGGTTTCGTTTGTGGCCAAGCATCCGCTTGTGCGGGAAGAAATGGTGGCGCGTCAGCGAGCATTAGGGGAGCAAGGCGGAGTTGTCATGGACGGCCGCGATATTGGCACGCATGTTCTCCCGCATGCAGAAGTAAAAATCTTTTTGAAAGCATCGGTCGAAGAACGTGCGAAGCGGCGCCACCAAGAGAACCTTGAGCGCGGATTTTCCTCTGACTTAGAGAAGCTAAAAGAAGAAATTGCCCGCCGCGACAAAATTGATTCAGAGAGAGAAGTCGCGCCGCTGAAAAAAGCAGAGGATGCCGTTGAAATTGACACAACTTCTTTATCGATTGAAGATGTCGTGAACGAGATTATGAAAATAGTAAATGAAAGGATTTGATCGCCTTGAATTTTTATTCGTTTGCGAAGGGAGTTGTATCGTGCGTTTTAAAGCCGCTTTATCGAATTGAAGTGATCGGTGCAGAACGGTTTCCAAAAGAAGGGGGCGTTCTCCTTTGCGCGAACCATATTAGCAACTTTGACCCTCCAGTTGTCGGCATTACTGCTCCTCGTCCGATTCATTTTATGGCAAAAGAAGAGTTGTTTCGCGTGCCGATTTTAAAAACGCTGCTTCCGCCGCTCAATGCGTTTCCGGTAAAGCGCGGCATGAGCGACCGCCAGGCGTTGCGAACAGGGCTCGATATACTGAAGCAAGGGCGCGTGTTCGGCATTTTTCCGGAAGGGACGCGAAGCAAAGACGGAAAATTGCAAAAAGGGTTGTCTGGGGTCGGCTTTTTTGCGCTTAGAACCGATGCGCAGGTGGTGCCTTGCGCGATTATTGGACCATATCGTCCGTTAAAAAAACTGAAAGTTGTATACGGAGAACCGATCGCGATGGATGAACTGCGCAAGCAAAAAGCGTCGCCAGAAGAAGCGACGGAATATATCATGCGGCATATTCAAGCGCTCTTGGATGAACATCAATAAGCATTCCGATACATGCTTTTTGAAAAAATATGGTATAATAAATAGAAAAGTGGGCCGCGTGGAAAAATCGATACGTTTTTTCCGTTGGTCAGCTTTATTAGTTAGCCATGGGCAGTCGACGAAGGAGGGTTTTTCATGGTAGAAGATATGAATGTGGAAGTAAACGTATATAAGGTAGGTGATGTCGTGCGCGGCAAAGTCGTAAAGGTCGAGGAAAAGCAAGTGCTTGTCGACATCGAAGGTAGCAAGCAAAGCGGCATCATCCCAATCAGCGAACTTTCAAGCCTTCATATTGAAAAAACGAGCGACGCTGTTGCTGTCGGTGACGAAGTAACGGCAAAAGTAAAAAAGGTCGAGGAAGGCGAAAGCGAAGAAGAAGGGCTATTGATTTTATCGAAAAGAGCGGTCGATGCGGATCGCGCATGGGAAGAGTTGGAGAGAAAGTTTTCTAGCGGAGAATCGTTTGATGTCGTTGTGAAAGACATCGTTAAAGGCGGGCTTGTGGCTGATGTCGGTGTGCGTGGGTTCATTCCGGCATCGTTTGTGGAAACGCATTTCGTTGAAGACTTCTCCGACTATAAAGGTCGGACGCTTAAAGTCAAAGTTGTTGAATTAGATCGCGAGAAAAATCGGGTGATTTTATCTCACCGTGCGGTTGCTGAACAAGAGCAAGAGGAGCTCCGGAAGCAAGCGTTCGAAAAGCTTCAAGAAGGGGAAATCGTGGAAGGAACGGTGCGCCGTATCACTGACTTTGGGGTATTTGTCGATGTCGGCGGCTTTGACGGACTCGTACATATTTCACAGCTTTCTCACGCTCGTGTCGCCCATCCATCCGAGGTTGTTCAAGAAGGAGAAACTGTGAAAGTGAAAGTGTTATCGGTGAACAAAGAAAGCGGGCGCATTTCGTTGTCCATTAAAGAAGCGATGCCAGGACCATGGGAAGGCATTGCGCAAAAGATCGCCCCTGGCGATGTTGTGACAGGAAAAGTGAAAAGGCTTGTGCCATTTGGCGCGTTTGTTGAAATTTTTCCTGGTGTTGAAGGGCTTGTTCACATCTCACAAATTTCTAATAAGCATATCGGCACACCGCACGAAGTGTTAAAAGAAGGCGATGAAGTTCAAGTAAAAGTATTGGATGTTAACGAAGCGGAACACCGCATCTCGTTAAGCATGCGCGAACTAATGGAGGAAACAGCCCCGGAAGAAGATTACAGCCAATATACAAAGCATGCCGAGTCGACGGGATTCCAGCTTGGCGAAGTCATTGGTGAGCAGTTGAAGAAATTAAAATAATGGTGATTTTTAGTGAACAGAGCGAGACGAAAAATTGAGCATATTAAACATGCGCTTTCGCTCGAACATAGCGCCGCAAACGGCTTTGATGACATAGCGCTTGTGCACCAAAGCCTGCCCGGCATTTGCACAAATGATGTCAAATTGGCAACGAATTTAGGTGAACTTTCATTAAGTTCGCCTCTTTTTATCAATGCGATGACCGGCGGTGGCGGACAGGCGACACTTGAGATTAATAAAGGGCTCGCAGAAGCAGCGAAAGAGCGGCAAATCGCGATGGCCGTCGGCTCGCAAATGGCAGCCGTGAAGGATGCAAGCGAGCGCGCGTCCTTTGAAATCGTCCGGCGGGTAAATCCAAGCGGCATTATTTTTGCGAATATCGGCAGCGAAGCGACGGTCGATGAAGCAAAGAGAGCGGTCGATATGATTGAGGCAAACGCTCTGCAAATTCATTTAAACGTCGTGCAGGAACTTGTAATGCCGGAAGGGGATCGCGATTTTACAGGAGCACTGGCGCGCATTGAGCGGATTGTTCATGAAGTAAACGTGCCGGTCATCGTGAAAGAAGTGGGATTTGGCATGAGCAAAGAGACCGCGCAAAAGCTTGCGGACATCGGCGTTTTAATGGTCGATGTCGGGGGATTTGGCGGGACCAATTTTGCGCTTATTGAAAACAAACGCCGCAATAAGACATTGCCATATTTTAACGAATGGGGCATTTCGACGACCGCTTCGATCGTTGAAGTGTCGCAAAGTTCCCCGCACCTATACGTAATTGGCAGCGGTGGAATCCAGAATGCGCTTGATGCTGTTAAGGCGATAGCGCTTGGGGCGAGCGCAGTCGGCGTAGCGCGCCCATTTTTGGAAGCCCTTATAACCCGCGGCGTCGAATCGTTACTTGAACTGGTTGATGAATGGCATCATGATCTCATCCTCATCATGACAGCGCTCGGAGCCAAAACGATTGAACAGCTAAAACGCACTCCGCTTGTCATTTATGGCAATACGCACCACTGGTTGACGGAGCGGGGATTCGACACGAAAGCGTACAGTCAAAGATAAAAGGAACAAATTCAGCAAAAAGGCATCGTTCAAAGAGCGATGCCTTTTGGTATGTAAAACTATACCATTTTTACATCGGGCGCTTGCTAATGAAATGAAAGCTTTAGCAGCTAGATAGACTTGTCGCAATGAAAAATGACCAATCCTTATAGGAATTGGTCGGAACATCAAGCTGCTTGTTTGTACAAATTCGTGTTTTCTTGGCAAAAGAGGTCTTTTGTTAGCAACATCTAACCCGCTATTCTTCTAATAACCGCCCGAGTG
This sequence comes from Anoxybacillus tepidamans PS2, assembly GCF_000620165.1. Classification (GTDB taxonomy): domain Bacteria; phylum Bacillota; class Bacilli; order Bacillales; family Anoxybacillaceae; genus Anoxybacteroides; species Anoxybacteroides tepidamans_A. The sequence goes on along the minus strand of NZ_JHVN01000003.1, from coordinate 182,495 downwards.
GCCTGTAAATGTAGTCAACCATTTGCGTTGGTCCGGGAAGATCGGGTTTGTACAAAAGTAAAATGGCAAGTGCTGTTCCCATGCCTAACAATATAACGAATGCAGCTTTTTCTTTTTTTTGTGCGCGCTTCCACTGCGGTCGTTCGAATAAAACAATAAGTGTAAGGAGCACGATGATGCCTAAGATGACATTTAATTTTGTCATTTTTTCACCTCTTCCGGAGGAATTCCTTGTGGAATAGTATTCATTCCTGGTCTGCGGAAATTCACCTTCGCTTTAATCGTTACTTCTACATTCGGGAAAATATCTTCCCATCTGTCTTTTACTTGATTCCATTGTCGCGGATATTTTCGGTGAAACGCTTCTCCGAACCCGACAACATCAGCCTTCATCTTTTGCACTTTATGCAATGCGGCGTAAATTCGATTAGCTGTTTCATCTGCTAGCGCCTTTTGGGCTAGATGGATATGTTTTTTATTATATAAACTTAAATTGGTTGCGTTTGATATTACATCATCTTCTGATGTGATTTTTACAATCATTTTCCATTTTCCGTTTTTATATTCTGGAATAAGTTTCGTATGCATTTTAATGATTGCGGCAGTAATTGTTCCTTTTGCTCCTTTGAGCGAAACAGTAATGTTTGCTTGTTCCACTTCGTTTCGTATCCAAAGAAGACCGCGCGACATTTTATCATTGACCGACCCGATCATGCGGTCTTTTTTAAAAATAGCTGTGCGTTGAATAAAAGCGATTGTTTGTAAATCACTCATTCCCTTTTGTGCGGGTAAAATTTGCACTAGCGGAATAGCGGCCGTTTGAGTGCTGCCCGCTAACATTTGCAGCGCATCTTTCACCGTTACACGAAATAAAAACTGCAATTCCGATAATTCCCGCATTACTTCGGCGGAACTTTGTTCAATCGGCGGGCTCAATTCGAGCACGTTTTTAGCTGACCCCTTGCATATGAACATATTCGAGCGAAGGCGCATTTGCGGGTTGCGGCTTAAGAAGTCGATATATGGGCGAATTCCCTCTTTTGCCACTTTTTCGCTGAACACGACCGCTTTCACGTGCCCCCAAAAAAGACGGCGTGGAATTTTTTCTTGTAAATCTCTAATGGCGTCTGCCATTACCGCGCCGGTTCCCGTTCGAATAATCGTTGCGCCTCCACCTTTCGTGTTGCTTCCGCCCATTGCCATGCCTCCGCCAAGCTGTTTCGGAACAACGAGTTGGACAGTAAGCATCGTGTTTTTCCCTTTTTTGTCAATACCAAGTCCTGTGACGAGAGCTAAATCATTTAGTTCTACCCGGTCCCAACAGCCGCTTAGCAAAAGGCAGTTTGAACAAATAAGAAAACAAATGATCATTTTTTTGAATTTGGTTAATCCGCTCATTTTTGCCCATCCTTCATTCGGTTTCTATTTCTAAATTTAGCAATTAACAAGAGAATGAGAGGAAGAACGATTTGAATCGAGCTTAAATAAAAGGGAACGGTTGTCGCTAATAGATGAGACAATTCCATTAAGCTCGGTGCAATCCATTCTGAAAATACAAGCAATAAAAAACCGAGAGGAAACACGAGCATGCGATAATCGGGCAAATTCAGCCATTGCGCCGTTCCAAGCGCCACTACGTAATAAAAGACAGTAATTTTTAAAAAGGTTCCTCCTACCCAAACGGCCATTACAAACGCCTCTAAGTGTTCAAGGAAGTCGGCGATGCTAATGTAGCGAACGGCGCTCATGACCGGATAGACAAAGTTGGCGGTAATCCCGCCTAATACAAAAAGGACGGTTATATTGATGATAAATAATGTGAGAAAAACCGCCAGCACTGAGATAATACCCCATTTTTTACCGTTTTCTCCATTAGCTAAGTAAGGAAGAAAAAAGGCCATTAGAAAAAATTCGCTAAACCAGCTTTGCGGCGTAACCGCCCCTTTAATGGAAGGGATGATTCCTTTTTCCATGATCGGCAGCATATTGGTAGCGTCCATATCAGGAATTAAAAGAATAACAAAAATAAGGATGACGAGAGTTACGACTGGAACGATCATTTCCGCAAGCCTTCCGATTACCTCGACGCCGCCGCGCACAGCTAGGGCGCATATGAAAACCATGGTCCCCATCACAAAAATCGGCGGCGTGCGCATGAGAAAGTTCCCGACGATAAATTCCCCATATTCGCGGACAACAATCCCATCGGCATGTAGATAAAAAAATAAAAAGACAAAACCTATAATCTTTCCAAAAAATTTTCCCGCAATTTGTTCGCTATATTCAATCGCCGTTTTTTGGGGATAGTAGTGATGCAGCCGAAGGGTGATATACACCGCCAAAAAACCGGAAAAAGATGCCCAAATGGGCGACAGCCACATATCTTGCCCTGCATGGTGGGCGGTAATGGCTGGGACAAGAAGAATGGCTGTCGCAATAATAGCCGGGTACATCATTAGCGCCATTTGCATAGCCGATATTTTTCCTTTTTCAATCATAGCACCCCTCCTTTATTGATCTTTGTTTTCCGGACTTGGCTTTTGGTCTGAACCTTGCCTTGTCAGATTGTCAATGCCCGGCAGTTGCGGTCGTGTGTTGAGCTTCCATAAAGGTGCCCGGACGAGCACGTCTTTCATATCTTGTCCTTGCATCGGTGCCATTGGCGACAAATATGGAACACCGAACGAACGAAGCGTTGCCATATGAATAAGAATTAAAAGAAGTCCAAGCATGACCCCAAGCAGCCCTAACGATCCCGCTAACAAAATCATCGGAAAGCGAAGCATGCGTATGGCAATGCCCGTTGCATAGCGCGGGACGGTGAACGAAGCAATCCCGGTTAAAGAAACGACCATAATCATCGGAGCGGACACGATGCCGGCTTGAACGGCTGCTTGCCCGATGACGAGCGCCCCGACGATGCTTACAGCGGCACCGGCTTGCTTTGGCAAGCGGACTCCCGCTTCGCGCAGCGCCTCAAATACAACTTCCATCATTAACGCTTCCACAAGCGCGGGAAACGGGATTAATTCCCGCGACGCGGCCATTGTCAATAACAACGTTGTCGGCACCATTTCTTGATGGAAGGTGAGGAGAGCCACGTACAGCGAAGGAAGAAAAAGCGATATTAGCAGAAAGAGATAACGCACCCAGCGAATCACTGTGCTAATTAACGAACGTTCGTAGTAATCCTCATGCGATTGCAATAGCGAATAAAACGAAATAGGTGCAACCAAGGCGAACGGTGTTCCATCCTGCAAAATGGCGAAACGTCCTTCGAGAAGGCTAGCGGCTACAACATCCGGCCGCTCCGTATTCAACATTTGCGGAAACGGAGAATACGGATTATCTTCGATGAGTTCTTCGATGTAGCCGACGTCTAAAATGCCGTCAATTTTAATGCGGTGTAACCGCTCTTCAACTTCTTGAATCAGCGCTGGATGAGCCAGTCCTTCAATGTAACAGACAACAACTTCCGTTTGCGTATATGTCCCTATTTTGATAGCTTTTGTTTTGAGGTTGGGACTTTTAACTTTTCGGCGCACAAGCGCAAGGTTCGTTCCAAGCGATTCGATAAATCCTTCGCGCGGCCCTTTGATGCCGGCTTCTCCCACCGGCTCATCGATCGACCGTTTCTCCCATTTTCCGACACCGAGGGAGAATGCGTGATTATAACGGTTTATAAGCAAAACAGCTTTACCCGAAGAAATCGATTCGATGCACTCTGACATTAATTGAGTTTTGCTTACTTTCGAAACAGTCAGCGTTTGGCTGAGCAGTTGATGGATATCAAAATCCGTAATAGATGATAACGGTCTCATTAGAGACGGAAGAACGACTAAATCAAGTTCTTCAACATTTACTAGTCCGTCGATATAGACGAGGACGGCGTTTGTGGTGCCAGCGACCTGAAATGAACGAAATACGACGTCTACGCAATTTTCATAGACGGATTGTAGCGTCTCTATATTTTCCTCCAAATTGAAAGAAAGAACATATGGCTGTGCGTTTTGTTGCGCTATATAGAGTTCCTGCTCGTTGTTTCGTGTTGTTCCATTTTGATGGTTTCCCGTTACCCCATTTCTGCTTTTCTTAAAAAAACGCATTTGTTTCCCTTCTTTCTGGCGCTCAATATGTCTATTGCTAGTTTTTCCATTGTGTTTATAAAATAATCTTTCGAAACAAAGAAAGGAGAGAGATAGAAAAGTCTGATTATATTGGTTTTACCGGGGAGCATGCAGAATGATTGTTTTGTTGCAGAAGCGTCCCCATATTTAATAGTTTCTCGTCTCAACTGAAGAAATCAGGGCATGATAAAAAAGCGGTCAAACTTCTATGTTGTTTGACCGCTTCTCTAGGGCTATTAATGTTGATTGCGTTCTCTAGCGTCATCCGGCGTCTCCAACCGTGTTGCTCCTTTGTTTCCGAGCGCTTGATCGCGATCCGATTCAACGCGGCGCGACTCTTTTAATTTTTTCTCTTGCCGATCTTTTCCCATGGAATGGCCTCCTTTCCCGCAAGGTTTGTTTCTAGTTTTTCTTATTTTTGTTTTTATATGCGTGATTAATTTTTAGCAAAGCTGAAATAATGGGAATAGAACACAAGTGTTGATGATCCATTATTTTACTTAAAAACACAAAATGGTACGGCTAAACACTAGCTTTTCTGCCGAAGTCGGCAAGCATGTCCCCTTTCGAACAATGAACGCTTTGCGGGCAAATGAATGTTGCCCGTTGGCGTTCTTGTTCGAGGGGAAGCAGAGAAGCTAGGAATCAAGCATTGTTAATTGGATAATCAACATACCTGAAAATAGAAAGGAGGAATCGTGTGGAAGGAGCGTATTTTTATTGGTGCGCATGGGTATGTTGGATTTATGCGACATTTTTGATGAAAAAGACGAAAAAACGGACGGTGCTCGCCGCTTTTATGCTTGTCACAATCATTCTTTCCGTTCATGCGGTAGCCATTGGTCCGTTTTCGGTCATGTTGTCGTTTTTGTTTGTGTTCTTTGTTTCATACTGCTTTATTGTTCAAAGGTCAGGTTGGAAGTTTGTATATGCGTTCATATCCATGATGGCGATCGCATTTGTGTACGCTTCCTTGCAAATGTTTGCTCTCATTGATCCTGTATGGGTTTGGGCCGATCAAACGTGGATGCTTGCTATCCTTTTGATGATCCTTTGTTTAATGTTAGGATCAAATTTGTCCGAACGGCTATTATATGCTGCAGTCGGGAGTTGCCAAGGAGAAATCGTGTACGCGTTAGCAGTCAAGCAAATTCCTTTGCCATATACAGTTGGGTCGCTTTCTTTTTTTGATTTGTTGTCCCTTTTATGTGCATGCTTAATAGTCTGGTCTATATTTGAAAATCTTTCAATTTATGCTGATGCGATTCAAAAGCAAATGAAGCGAAATAAACCGCTGTAGCGCTCTTTCTATTGTTGAGCGCTATTGTTTTTGATAAAATAAAACAGCTGTGCTTTTGATTCGCCGCAATAATAAAGAAAGGGTGATTACAATGGCCAATCCAGTTGTAGCGATTGTTGGCCGTCCGAACGTCGGAAAGTCAACAATTTTTAATCGAATTGCTGGCGAGCGTATCTCGATTGTAGAAGATGTGCCGGGAGTGACCCGAGATCGGATATATAGCAGCGGAGAATGGTTGAATTACAAGTTTCATATTATTGATACAGGCGGGATTGATATCGGGGACGAGCCGTTGCTCACACAAATTCGCCAGCAGGCGGAAATCGCCATTGACGAAGCGGACGTCATCATATTTATGACGAATGGACGTGACGGAGTGACGGCGGCGGACGAGGAAGTGGCAAAAATATTGCACCGTTCGAATAAACCGGTCGTGCTTGCGGTAAATAAAATTGACAATCCGGATATGCGCGATCTTATTTACGATTTTTACGTGCTCGGGTTTGGCGAGCCGTATCCGATTTCCGGATCGCACGGAACAGGGCTTGGAGATTTATTAGACGCCGTTGCCCAGCATTTTCCGAAACAAAAAGAAGAAGAGTATGAAGATGATGTCATTAAGTTTTGCCTCATTGGCCGTCCGAACGTCGGCAAATCGTCGCTTGTCAATGCCATTTTAGGCGAAGAGCGCGTGATTGTCAGCGATATCGCCGGCACGACGCGCGATGCAGTCGATACGACGTTTACGAGGGAAGGACAGGAGTATGTCATTATTGACACGGCCGGCATGCGGAAAAGAGGAAAAATTTACGAAAGCACCGAAAAATATAGTATCCTGCGGGCGTTGAAGGCGATCGAACGATCCGATGTTGTTCTCGTTGTGTTGAATGCGGAAGAGGGCATTATCGAACAAGATAAGAAAATTGCCGGATACGCGCATGAAGCGGGGCGAGGTGTTGTGATCGTCGTCAATAAGTGGGACGCGGTCGAAAAAGATGATAAAACATTGATTGAATTCGAACGGAAAATTCGTGACCATTTCCAATTCCTAGACTATGCGCCGATTTTATTTGTGTCTGCGAAAACAAAGCAGCGCTTACATAAGTTGTTGCCGCTCGTGCAAATGGCAAGCGAAAATCACGCGATGCGCGTACAAACAAACGTGCTTAATGAAGTGATTATGGACGCGGTGGCGATGAATCCGACACCGACGCACAACGGCCAGCGGCTTAAAATTTATTATGTCACCCAAGTGGCTGTCAAGCCGCCGACGTTCGTTGTATTTGTGAACGATCCGGAATTAATGCATTTTTCATACGAAAGATTTTTAGAAAACCGGATTCGTGATGCGTTCGGTTTTGAAGGAACCCCGATCAAACTCATTGCTAGGCCGAGAAAATAAATTTTAAGGAAGTGATAAGGGTGGAACAAATTGCGGTGCTAGGAGCAGGAAGCTGGGGAACAGCGCTCGCGATTGTCCTCGCGGATAACGGCCATGCCGTCCGTCTATGGGGACAGCGCCCGGAGCAAATCGAAGAAATTAACGAAAAGCGAACGAACGAGAAATATTTGCCGGGCATCGAGCTTCCTAACGGAATCGTTGGCTATTCGTCCCTGAAAGAAGCGTTGGAGACGATCGAAACGGTCGTGCTCGCTGTGCCGACGAAGGCGATTCGCGACGTGTTGAAAAAAGTGCGGGAATGCGTGAAGCAGGCGATCACCATTGTTACTGTCAGCAAGGGGATTGAACCAGATACGCATAAACGCATCTCAGAAATCATTGAAGAAGAAATGGGGCCGTTTTTACAAGATGTGGTCGTACTGTCGGGGCCGAGCCATGCGGAAGAGGTGAGCCTGCGCCATCCGACGACGGTGACGGTGTCTTCGAAAAATATGAAAGCGGCGGAGCGGATTCAGGACTTGTTTATGAACTCGCAATATTTCCGCGTCTATACGAACCCGGATCTCATTGGCGTTGAGATTGGCGGGGCATTAAAAAATATTATCGCCCTTGCGGCAGGGATTACCGATGGTTTAGGGTATGGAGATAACGCTAAAGCGGCCTTGATTACCCGGGGGCTTGCCGAAATCGCACGGCTTGGCTGCTCGCTCGGCGCAAACCCGCTCACGTTTTCGGGCCTTACGGGAATTGGCGATTTAATCGTTACATGTACGAGCGTACATTCGCGCAACTGGCGAGCGGGGCATTTGCTTGGAAAAGGCATGAAGCTTGACGAAGTGCTCGACAGCATGGGAATGGTTGTCGAAGGAGTACGGACGACAAAAGCTGCCTATCAATTGGCACAAAAGCTCGGTGTGAAAATGCCGATTACTGAAGTGCTCTATGACGTGCTGTTTAATGGGAAAAACCCTAAAGAGGGGGCCGATTCTCTGATGGCGCGCGTTAAGACACACGAGATGGAAGATTTAATCAATATTTTGGAAAAATAGGCATTCGACGATGCCATAGGCGTTGTCCATGCATACAATATGGCGAACAATCATAGACTTGAACTTCCGGACAAAGGGTATCCCGTCCACTGAAGTAAAGAGCCCCGCTTTACTTCAGTTTTTTTGCTGATCTTGTATAATAATTGTCGAAAAAAGGGGGAACGAACATGTCGCCTGGGTTAGCGAAAATGTGGATTGCACTTACTTCGATGGCATTTATGTTTATTTCTGTTTTTTCTATTTATTTGAGCCGCTATAAAATAAAAAACAAAGCGTTGAAAGCAGTGCTGGCGTTGATTGCATACGTGCTTATGATTTTAGCGGGAATCATCATCATTTTCGTTGTATTTAGCGGCCCGACGCCAGAGTAATGGACAAGCAAAAAGGATGGAGAGGAAAATGAAGCGTGCGTTTCGATGGATCGTTGCCAGCATGATCATGCTTTTACTGTCTGGCTGTCTATACCCAGATGAGCGATTAAAACAAAACCAAATTCCTTACCAAGATCAAGTGGCGAGCGTGCAGCAGGCGGTCAATCAATACCGAGAGGCGACCGGAGGATTGCTGCCTATAAAGACGCGCGATATGAAAACACCGATTTATCAAAAGTATCCAATCGATTTTCAAAAGCTCGTGCCGCGCTATATGCCTGAACCGCCGGGCAACGCGTTTGAAAGCGGCGGCATTTTTCAGTACGTGCTTGTAGATGCGGAAACGAATCCGACGGTCAAATTGCTTGATTTGCGGATGGCGGAGCAAATTCGCGACATCAACTTGCGCCTGCAAATGTACCGCGACGCCCATGGATATCCGCCGTTTAAACAAATGATTGCCAAGGGAGTTTTTACACTTGATTATAAAAAACTAGGATATAAAGAACCGCCTTATGCCGAAAGCCCTTACTCCGGAAACAATTTGCCGTTTGTGATCGACTATAAAGGAGATGTTTATGTCGATTACCGCATCGACTTATATGAAGCGTTGAAAAAAACGAAGCGTTCGTATAAGACAGGCGAAGATATTCGCGGGCTGTTAGTCGAAAACTCTCTGTTTGTTCCGGCATACTCTCTTCCGTACACGGTTGATGCACATAATGAGCCGATTTTTTTAACGAAATAAGTCATGATCCCTTCTCTTATGAATACATTCTAGAGAAGGGATTTTTTCTTATTTTAGTCATAAATGAATAGGACAACGTCATATTCATATAGTGTCCTAGTAGTCCTAATAGGGACCATAACGACTCAAAGACTGGAGGGGAGTCATTTGGAAAAAGTCGATATTTTTAAAGATATCGCGGAACGAACAGGCGGCGATATTTATTTAGGCGTAGTCGGTGCCGTTAGAACGGGCAAATCGACATTTATAAAGAAATTCATGGAGCTTGTCGTAATCCCGAACATCGGGAACGAAGCGGATAAGGCGCGGGCGCAAGATGAGTTGCCGCAAAGCGCCGCCGGCAAGACGATTATGACAACGGAACCGAAATTTGTTCCGAATCAGGCGGTGAAAGTGAAAGTTGATGATGGATTGGAAGTGAACATCCGCCTCGTTGATTGTGTCGGCTACGCAGTCACAGGAGCGAAAGGGTATGAAGATGAAAACGGCCCGCGCATGATCCATACTCCATGGTATGAAGAACCAATTCCATTCCAGGAAGCGGCGGAAATTGGCACAAGAAAGGTCATTCAAGAACATTCAACGATCGGCGTCGTTATTACGACGGACGGAACGATTGGCGAGATTCCAAGACAAAATTATGTAGACGCCGAAGAGCGGGTCATTAATGAATTAAAAGAGGTCGGCAAACCGTTTATCATGATTATTAATACGGTGCGCCCGCACCACCCGGAAACGGAAGCGCTTCGAAAAGAGCTTTGCGAAAAATACGATATTCCGGTATTAGCAATGAGCGTCGAAAGCATGAGAGAAGCGGATGTATATAATGTGCTTCGTGAGGCATTATATGAATTTCCAGTGTTAGAGGTGAACGTGAACTTACCGAGCTGGGTGATGGTGCTTCGCGAAGATCACTGGCTTCGTGAAAGCTATCAAGAAGCGGTCAAAGATACAGTGAAAGATATTAAGAGATTGCGTGACGTTGACCGCGTCGTCCAGCAGTTTGGTGAATATGATTTTATCGAGAGAGCAGGCCTTGCCGGCATCGAGATGGGGCAAGGGGTTGCAGAAATTGATTTATACGCTCCAGACGATTTATATGACCAAATTTTAAAAGAAGTGGTCGGTGTAGAAATTCGCGGCAAAGACCATTTGCTTCAGCTGATGCAAGACTTTGCCTATGCGAAAGCGGAGTACGACCAAATTGCTGATGCGCTTAAAATGGTGAAACAAACTGGCTATGGCATCGCTGCTCCGGCCCTTTCCGACATGAGCTTGGATGAGCCGGAAATCATTCGCCAAGGTTCGCGATTTGGCGTGCGGTTAAAAGCAGTGGCTCCATCGATTCATATGATTAAAGTCGATGTTGAGTCTGAATTTGCGCCAATTATCGGAACAGAAAAACAAAGCGAGGAGCTCGTTCGCTACCTCATGCAAGATTTTGAAGATGATCCGCTGTCAATCTGGAATTCTGACATTTTTGGACGTTCGCTCAGTTCGATTGTGCGCGAAGGTATTCAAGCGAAACTTGCTTTAATGCCGGAAAATGCGCGCTATAAGTTAAAAGAAACGCTCGAACGCATCATTAACGAAGGTTCGGGAGGCTTAATTGCTATCATCTTATAAACGTGTCACACAGACTCCGATTCGGGGTCTTTTTTTCATGTCTGGATATTTCTTTTTACTAATGGGGGCGGCGGTACCACCCCAGCTTTATACGAAATTTTGTCAGCATATAAGAAGTCGCGTATTTAGTTCGTTTGTAAACGTTTAATATTGAGGCATATTATAGTTTGCCAGAAAGCTGTGCGCGTGGCGACATTGGCGGGGGAGAGTTTTGTCGTTTATTCTTCCAAAGGAATAAAAGGGCAAAAACCTTGAAAAATAAGCATTTTTTCTTGCGAAACGATTAGACATATGGTAATCTTTTATCAGCAAAACTTAGTTTCTTTGGTGAAATGTGACTAATTTGCATTGATTTGCTGAAAATATGTTGAATTATGACGACGAATCGTTTAATATAGGCATGTCGATAATTTATATTGCTTGATACGTATAGAAATAGGAGAAATGGTGAACAAATGGAATAAGCACGTTGATTCGACCTTGGGAGGAGGTGAATGGCATGAACAAAACAGAATTAATCAATGCGGTTGCAGAAACTAGCGGCCTTTCTAAAAAAGATGCAACAAAAGCAGTCGATGCTGTTTTTGAATCCATTACAGAAGCACTTAAAAGCGGCGATAAAGTTCAATTAATCGGTTTTGGGAACTTTGAAGTGCGTGAGCGCGCAGCTCGCAAAGGACGCAATCCACAAACAGGCGAAGAAATGGAAATCCCTGCGAGCAAAGTTCCTGCATTCAAACCAGGTAAAGCTCTTAAAGATGCTGTGAAGTAATTGCTACATAAAAAGAGCTTAGGAGAAGGGCAAGTCAGTTTCGTTGCCCTTCTTTTTTTGCTTTTTTTTTCACATATATGCTAGAATCGGATTACGGGAAGCGCCCGTTTGTACATAGAAACTATTATCGATGCAAATTCGATCCTTTTACCAAGTCTTTTCTTCATTTTTTGAGCGATGATAAATTTCAGTTGCATTGATATTTGGAGTTTGTTGAATGCGGGAGGATGTAAGAGATGTTAAATGTCAATTACGAACAAATTGAACAGGCGGTTCGCCTTATTTTAGAAGCGGTCGGCGAAGATCCAAACCGGGAAGGCTTGATCGATACACCAAAGCGGGTAGCGAAAATGTATGCGGAAATGTTTGCAGGACTCAACCAAGATCCGAAAGAGCATTTTCAAACCGTTTTTAGCGAAGAGCATGAAGAGTTAGTACTTGTCAAAGACATACCGTTTTTCTCCATGTGCGAGCATCATTTAGTTCCGTTTTTTGGAGTTGCCCATGTTGCTTACATTCCTCGCGGTGGAAAAGTGACGGGATTAAGCAAACTTGCGCGCGCGGTGGAGGCGGTTGCGCGCCGTCCGCAGCTTCAAGAACGAATTACCGCAACTGTTGCCGATGCAATTGTGGAAACGCTTGAGCCGCATGGTGTAATGGTCGTCGTGGAGGCGGAGCATATGTGCATGACGATGCGCGGAGTGAAAAAGCCGGGAGCGAAAACAGTAACGACAGCGGTTCGCGGCACGTTCGAAACAGACCATGTAGCTCGCGCTGAAGTGTTATCGCTTATCAAAGGATGATGAAATTTATTTTTCACCAAGGGGGAAGGTTATGTATAATAGCGACTATATTGTCATTAAAGCGTTAGAAGACGGCGTCAATGTCATTGGATTGACGAGAGGAGCCGATACGCGTTTTCATCATTCCGAAAAGCTTGACAAAGGGGAAGTGCTCATCGCCCAGTTTACGGAGCACACATCTGCCATTAAGGTGAGGGGAGCTGCTCTCATCCAGACGAATCACGGCGAAATTCATTCAGAAGGAAAGAAATGACATTTAATCAGCACGTTTCTGTTTTTTCTACGAAATTAGAGCCTTTCATAAAAAATTATGTTATAATTAAATGCGTTATGTCTTTAGCACGAATTTTTGGGGAACAAGGGTGATCGTATTGGAACAAATCTTGAAGAAAATAGCAACGCTAAAAGAGCAAATTCAACATTTTCTTTACCATCCATATTTGTTGCAGCATGTATCCGCTCAAGCAATTGATGAGGATCGAATTTTATTGTTATTATCGATGCTAGCAAGCGCACAGCTGTCGCCTGAAGAAATGGACGGCTATGTAGTTCCGGTGATGCTTGTACAAATCGCCCTTGATACCCATGATAACGTGAGCAATTCTCTTTCGTGTCAACAAGAAGACGAACTAAAAATGAGACAGTTGACGGTGCTTGCTGGAGATTTATACAGCGGGCTGTACTATGAATATTTAGCGAAACGAAGCGATCTTACAACGATTTATTTGCTTGCGGAAGCGATTAAAGAAATTAACGAGCATAAAATTCGTTTATACCAAAAAGATATCGGAAAAATTGAATCGCTGTTTCATAGCGTCGCTATTATTGAGTCGTCGCTTATTTATAAAATCGGCGAACATCTCTCTGTGCCGTCATGGTCGAAATTTGCTTATTATTTTTTGCTGTTAAAGCGGCTCGGTCGCGAAAAGGAGCAGTTTAACAAACAAGGGACATCCGTTCTTTTTGAGCAAATGGCGAACATTGTCTTTTCGAAGAACAAAGCGATGGCAAAAGAGCAAAAGCATTATTTAGCACATATTTGCAATCGTTATATTCAGCATTGCAAGGAAGAGCTGTTAAACATGAAGCTTGAATGCAACGACTTGCTAAAAAAGCGGCTTTCCGAACTAATCGGAAGCTTTTCCGCCATCGCCAAAAAGACAGTGGAAGAAGGGTAGAATGATGCAACGATCGAAAGAAGAACGAGTTCATCACGTGTTCGAAAAAATTTACGAGAATTACGATAAAATGAATTCGGTCATCAGCTTCAAACGCCACGTCAAATGGCGTGAAGACACGATGAACCGAATGAAGGTGCAAAAAGGAGCGAAAGCGCTCGATGTTTGTTGCGGTACGGCTGATTGGACGATCGCCCTTGCAGAAGCAGTCGGCCCGAGCGGTGAGGTATACGGACTTGACTTTAGCAAAAATATGCTGCAAATCGGAGAACTAAAAGTGAACGAGCGGCATCTTCGCAATGTGAAGCTCATTCATGGCAATGCGATGCAGCTTCCATTCCCCGACAATACCTTTGACTATGTCACAATTGGATTTGGGCTTCGAAATGTGCCGGATTATATGACGGTGCTGAAGGAGATGCATCGCGTCTTGAAGCCGGGTGGAAAAGCTGTCTGTCTAGAAACATCGCAGCCGACCCTCATCGGATTTCGGCAGCTTTATTATTTTTACTTCCGCTTCATTATGCCGCTGTTAGGAAAAATTTTTGCGAAGAGCTACGAAGAATATTCGTGGCTCCAAGAATCGGCGCGCGATTTTCCTGGGATGGACGAGCTAGCCCGAATGTTTGAGGAGGCTGGATTTGTCAATGTTGAAATAAAGCCGTATGCGCTTGGTGCGGCTGCTATGCATCTAGGGTATAAACCGTGACGCATTACGAAAGATTAAGGTGAACATGATGAAATTGAAAGCGATGTATTCGTTTTTAAATGCCGATTTACAATTGGTAGAAAAAGAATTGGAAGCGGCAATGCAATCCGATTATTCGCTATTAAGCGAGGCCGCGCTTCATTTGTTGCAGGCGGGCGGCAAGCGCATTCGCCCTGTGCTTGTGCTTCTTGCCGGCAAATTTGGCGATTACGATATTGAACGGATCAAACATGTGGCGGTAGCGCTCGAACTGATTCATATGGCCTCACTCGTTCATGACGACGTAATTGACGATGCGGAAATGCGGCGTGGCAGGCCAACGATTAAGGCGAAATGGAGCAATCGCTTTGCGATGTATACCGGCGATTACATTTTCGCCCGTTCGCTTGAATTGATGTCTCGGCTCGACAATCCGCTTGCTCATCGCATTCTAGCGCGCACGATCGTCGAAGTGTGCCGCGGAGAAATCGAGCAAATTAAAGATAAGTACCGCTTTGATCAAAAGCTCCGCTCCTATTTGCGGCGGATTAGACGAAAAACAGCGCTATTGATCGCTGTCAGCTGCCAGCTTGGCGCGATCGCTGCGAACGCTCCACAAGAGGTAGCGGATCGCCTTTATTTGTTCGGGTATTATGTCGGAATGTCGTTTCAAATTACCGATGATATTCTTGATTTTGTCGGCACTGAGGAGCAACTCGGCAAGCCGGCGGGAAGCGATTTGCTGCAAGGAAATGTGACGCTGCCTGCCCTTTTTGCGATGGAAGACCGACACGTTAAAGAAAAAATCGTCAGCGTTCACCCTCACACACCGGCAAGTGAAATGAGCGATATTATTTCCCGGATTAAAGAAACGGGAGCGATTGAAAAGTCATACGCGTTGAGCGATCGCTATTTGCAAAAAGCGTTTGCCGTGCTGGAGACGCTTCCGAAAAACAAGGCGCGTTCAACGTTATATAATGTCGCAAAATATATCGGCAAAAGAAAGTTTTAAACGCTTTCATGGACTATATTGCTTCTTATGGGAAACAATGTTACTATTTTGATGGGAATGCTATTTCCTAGTACATAACTGTGTAGAGGTGGAGTATCGACGATGGAAAGAACATTTTTAATGGTCAAGCCTGATGGGGTTCAACGCAATCTAATCGGCGAAATCGTATCTCGCTTTGAGAAAAAAGGCTATCAGCTTGTTGGAGCGAAATTGATGCAAGTATCCCGCGAACTGGCGGAGCAGCACTATGCGGAGCATAAAGAGCGCCCGTTCTTCGGGGAACTTGTCGACTTTATTACATCAGGGCCAGTGTTCGCGATGGTATGGGAAGGCGAAAATGTCATTGCCGCTGCGCGCCAAATGATGGGCAAAACGAACCCGCAAGAGGCGGCGCCTGGCACTATTCGCGGCGACTTTGGCTTAACAGTCGGCAAAAACGTAATTCATGGTTCTGATTCACCAGCGAGCGCAGAGCGTGAAATCAACTTGTTCTTCAAGGAAGAAGAGCTTGTCAACTACTCTAAGCTGATCCATGAGTGGGTATATTAATATATGGGCGATTGGCTCTACTGATGAGCCAGTCGCTTTTCTTATAGGGAGGAAAGTGGCGCATGGATGATTACCAGCAATTTATTGCGAACGTGAAAAGAAAAACGGGCATTGATTTGGCGCAGTATAAAGAAGCGCAAATGAAACGGCGGCTGACATCACTTTATGAAAAGCGCGGTTTTAAAAATTTTCAAGAGTTTTTCAAAGCGATGGAGGCGGATCGTACGCTTTTTCATGAATTTCTCGACCGCATGACGATTAACGTTTCCGAATTTTACCGCAACGCCCAGCGATGGGAAGTGCTTGAAAAAAAGATTTTACCGAAGCTTATTGATCGAAACCGTCGCTTAAAGGTGTGGAGTGCCGCTTGTTCGACAGGAGAAGAGCCGTATACGTTGGTCATGATTCTGTCAAAGTTTTTGCCACTTTCGCAAATTTCAGTGCTCGCCACGGATATTGACGAGAACGCCATTTCTCGCGCCAAGCTCGGGGTTTATGTCGAGCGTTCTCTTCAAGAAGTGCCAGAAGAAATGAAAAAAAAATTTTTTACAAAAGAAGGAACGTATTATAAAATAGACGAAAGTATTAAAAGAGCTGTCACGTTTAAAAAGCATAATTTGCTGGCGGACCCATTCGATACGAATTACGATTTGATCGTCTGCCGCAACGTTCTTATTTACTTTACGGAAGAAGCGAAAAGCGTATTGTATCATAAATTTAATAAGGCGCTACGTCCTGGCGGGATGTTTTTTGTCGGCAGCACAGAACAAATTTTTAATCCATCGTCTTACGGCTTCGAAGCGGAAGATACATTTTTTTATCGCAAAATGGGATAACATCGGAAAGAGTTCATCGAAATGATGAATTCTTTTTTTATAAACGCTTTTCATTTTGTAAAATTATGATATATTGTTACATAAACGCGTTAAAGAGTTGAAGGGAGAGAGAAAGATGAGATATTTGACAGCGGGGGAGTCGCACGGACCGCAGCTGACAACGATTTTAGAAGGTGTTCCAGCGGGGCTGTCGCTTCTAAAAGAGCATATTGACATGGAGTTGGCAAGACGGCAAAAAGGATATGGCCGGGGAAGACGAATGCAAATTGAAAAGGACGAGGTCAAAATTTTAAGCGGTGTGCGCCATGGTAAAACGTTAGGCTCGCCGATTACGCTTGTCGTCGAAAACCGCGATTGGAAACACTGGACGAACATTATGGCAATCGAGCCAATCGATGAGGCAGATGAAGTAAAGCGCAAAGTGACACGGCCGCGACCTGGGCATGCCGACTTAAACGGTGCGATCAAATATGGACACCGCGACATGCGCAACGTACTCGAGCGATCATCAGCGAGAGAAACAACGGTGCGTGTGGCGGCCGGGGCGGTGGCGAAGCGCATTTTAGCCGAGCTTGGCATTCAAGTAGCGGGACATGTGCTTGAAATTGGCGGCGTGCGCGCGGAGCGACTCGCCTATGAATCGCTTGAAGAGTTGCGAAGCGTCACAGAGCAGTCGCCAGTTCGTTGCTTTGATGAAGAAGCGGCTGTTAAAATGATGGAGGCGATCGACCGGGCGAAAGAAAATGGCGATTCGATCGGGGGCATTGTAGAAGTGGTTGTTGAAGGTGTTCCGGCCGGGGTCGGCAGCTACGTGCATTACGATCGAAAGCTCGACGCGAAAATCGCTGCTTCCATCGTCAGCATTAATGCGTTCAAAGGAGTCGAGTTTGGCATCGGTTTTGAAGCGGCACGTCTTCCGGGAAGTGAAGTGCACGATGAAATTGTTTGGAGCAAAGAACACGGATTTCGCCGCCGCACCAATCGCGCTGGCGGCTTTGAAGGCGGAATGACAACCGGCATGCCGATTGTTGTGCGCGGGGTAATGAAGCCGATTCCGACACTATACAAACCGCTAGAAAGCGTCGACATTGATACGAAAGAGCCGTTTACGGCGAGCATCGAGCGCTCGGACAGTTGCGCTGTGCCAGCGGCGAGCGTTGTTGCCGAAGCGGTTGTCGCTTGGGAAATTGCTGCGGCGATTGTCGATCAGTTCGGACAAGACCGAATGGATTTAATTAAAGCGAACATTGAACAAATGCGCCGTCATGCGAAGGAGTTTTAACAATGGAACGAACGATGATCGAAACAGCGACAAAACAATACCCGCTTTTTTTAGGCGAAGGGATAACGGAATCGCTTTCACATTTGCTGCAAGAGCTCGGTTTTCAAAAGCGTACGAAACTGCTGATCGTTACGGACGAAACGCTTGAACGCTTGTACTTGGCGGACCTCATGGCCGCGCTCAGGCACGATTACGATGTGTATGTGCACATTATTCCAAGCGGGGAGGCGGCGAAGTCGTTTGAGCATTATTATGCGTGCCAAACCGCTGCTCTCTCTTATGGACTGGATCGCCACTCGCTCATTATCGCGTTTGGCGGCGGGGTGGTTGGCGATTTGGCAGGCTTTGTGGCAGCGACGTTTATGCGCGGCATTTCCTACGTGCAAATGCCGACGACATTGCTCGCGCATGACAGTGCGGTCGGGGGAAAAGTGGCGATCAACCATCCGCTTGGTAAAAATATGATTGGCGCGTTTCATCAGCCGGAGGCCGTCATTTATGATACAGCGTTTTTAAAGTCACTGCCGGAAAAAGAACTGCGCTCTGGCTTTGCTGAGATCATTAAACATTCTCTCATTGGCGACCGTTCGTTTTACGAGTGGCTGCGAACAAATATTCATAGCTTAGAAGATGTTAAAGGGGACAAGTTGCAATATTGCATTCAACAAGGAATTGCAGTAAAGGCGCGCATCGTATGTGAGGATGAAAAAGAGACGGGGGTACGCGCGCACTTGAATTTTGGCCATACGCTAGGGCACGCGCTTGAGAGCGAACTCGGGTATGGAGCGATCACGCACGGGGATGCGGTGGCGCTCGGCATGCTGTTTGCCATTTTTGTCAGCGAGCGCGTTTATGGCTTATCGTTTGCAAACTATCGCTTGCAACAATGGTTCGCATCGTTCGGGTTCCCTGTGTCGCTCCCGCCGCAGCTCGCCCCGAAACGGTTGCTGCAAAAAATGAAGGGCGATAAAAAGGCGAAAGCCGGAAACGTCCGCATGGTACTTTTAAAAGATGTCGGCAGCGTCCACATCGAGACGGTGGAGGATGAACAGCTGTTATCGCTGCTATACGAATTTTCACAAAGAGAGGAAGAAGAGCATGATTAGAGGGATTCGCGGCGCAACGACAGTCATGAACAATGAAGCAACGGAGATTGTCGATGCGACGGAAGAATTGCTCCGGGAAATGATTCGGGCGAACGATGTGGAAGCGAGCGATGTGGCAAACGTCTTGATTTCAGTGACGGACGATTTGACCGCCGCTTTTCCGGCACAGGCGCTTCGCCGCATTGATGGATGGACGTATGTGCCGGTCATGTGCATGCGGGAAATTCCCGTTCCTGGCTCCTTGCCGCGCTGCATTCGGGTGATGATGACCGTACAGACGAAAAAAGCACAAGAAGAAATCGTCCATATTTACCTGCGGAACGCGACCCAGCTTCGACCAGATTTAACGTTGACAAAAAAAGAAGATTTGTAATATGATAACAAAAAGCGGAAGCAGCCCGACTAGCCGCGTCGGGCAAATGTTCTCCGCCCGCAAGAAGCGACTTGCGCTTCGAGGGAGGAGGTTATTTGACAGGGAGCGGCTGGCTGCTGGAGCTGGATTATAGGAAAAAGCGGAAGCAGCCCGACTAGCCGCGACAGGCAAATGTTCTCCGCCCGCAAGAAGCGACTTGCGCTTCGAGGGAGGAGGTTATTTGACAGGGAGCGGCTGGCTGCTGGAGCTGGATTATAGGAAAAAGCGGAAGCAGCCCGACTAGCCGCGACAGGCAAATGTTCTCCGCCCGCAAGAAGTGCTCTGCACTTCAAGGGAGGGGGTTATTTGACAGGGAGCGGCTGGCTGCTGAAGCTAGATTACAAGAAAAAGCGGAAGCAGGGCGAACCGATGCGTCGGTGAGCCGCAGCATAGATTGCAAGTTGAGTGAGAGAGTTAGTTGTCTGTCAGTTTAGACAGTGAGATTAAGTGAGATGAGCATAGGGTAGATGAGAATGAGTGAGTTTAGCTGAGGTGAGCATATTTAGCGAACAATCTACCCAAAGACATAAGCGTCTTTGGGTTTTCCTCTTTATTATGCCTCATAAACCCTCATTCTCCGTCCGAACAAACGGAGGAGAGAGACATGAGAAACTGCACATTTACCACCTTTTTAGAAGATTCCAGACAGTTTCGAACTGTTCCAATTATGCGCCGTTTTTTCGCGGATATATTGGAGCCGTTGCAACTCTTTGAAAACCTGAAAAACGAAGCGAGTTTTCTATTAGAAAGTAAAGATGAGCATTCCCCGTGGTCGCGCTATTCGTTCATTGGGCTTGCACCTTTTTTGACAATTGAAAGCGAAGACGGGCGATTATTTTCCATCGTCGATGAGCACGGAACGGAAATAGCGGCAGCGGCCTCTTTAAAAGAGGCGTTGCATTATGTCGAACAGCAATTGCAGGTGAAACCAATTGAAACGGATCTTCCGTTTACCGGCGGCGCGGTTGGGTATTTAGGCTATGATTTGATTTCGTCGATTGAGAAAGTTCCTGTTCATGCTTGCCGTGACATCAAGATGAAAATCGTGCATTTCACTGTTTGCCAATCGCTGATTGCGTTTGACCATGCGACGCGGGAAATTGCCCTGTTTCATTACGTTCGCCTGCAAGACGGGGACAGCGAGCAAACAAAACGGCAAAAGTACGAAGAAGCGCTGCAAACGATCGAAGCGATTATGAAAAAGGCGACTGCAGGGATTAGCCAGCCGGTTTTGCCGTGGGCAGCCGATGAACAAAGAGCGCGCGCCTCGTTTGAACGAGTCGCCTCGACGTACGAGCGCACAGCTTTTTTGCGCGATGTCGAAACAATTAAGCGGTATATCGCGGCCGGAGATATTTTTCAAGCGGTGTTGTCACAGCGGTTTTCACTGCCGATTGCCGTCACCGGCTTTCAATTGTACCGCATGCTTCGAAAGATCAATCCATCGCCGTACATGTTTTACATTCAAACGAATGAAGTGGAGATTGTCGGCAGCTCGCCCGAAAAGCTTGTGCAAGTGCAGCAGCGCCACATTGAAATTCATCCGATCGCCGGGACGCGCCGACGGGGAAGAACGGAAGAAGAAGACGAAGCGCTGGCGCGAGAGTTATTAAACGATCCGAAAGAACGGGCGGAGCATTATATGCTCGTTGATTTGGCGCGTAACGATGTTGGCAAGGTGGCCAAATACGGCACTGTTCATGCGCCAGTGCTAATGGAAATCGGCAAGTTTTCCCACGTGATGCATCTTATTTCTAAAGTGACCGGTGAGTTGAGAGATGATATCCATCCGATTGATGCGCTACTTTCGGCATTTCCGGCGGGCACGGTGAGCGGAGCGCCAAAAGTGCGGGCGATGCAGATTCTAAATGAGCTTGAACCGGTGGCACGGAACGTATATGCAGGTGCGATTGCTTACATCGGATTTGACGGAAATATCGACTCATGTATCGCCATACGTACCGCTATTGTGAAAGATGGCTATGCATATGTGCAAGCAGGCGCCGGTATTGTCGCTGATTCTGTTCCGGAATTAGAATGGAACGAAACGCGCAATAAAGCAAGCGCGCTAATGAAAGCAATCGAACTGGCGGAAGCGGTGTTTGGAAAAGGGGGACGTCTGTATGCTTAAACAGCTGTTAACCAAGTGCATCGAAGGACAGCCATTAACGGAGCAGGAAGCATACGAAGCGATGGGAGCGATCATGTCAGGAGAAGCAACAGCAAGCCAAATCGCGAGCCTCTTGTCGATTTTGCGCCTGCGGGGCGAAACAGTGGATGAATTGACCGGATTTGTCCGCGGCATGCGGGATAAAATGATGCGTATTGACTATGAAGAGGAAGTCATTGATACGTGCGGAACAGGCGGCGATGAAAAAGGAACATTTAACATCTCAACGGCCGCGGCGATCGTCGCTTCAGCGGCGGGCGCTAAAGTCGCCAAGCATGGGAATCGGGCTGTTTCGTCGAAAAGCGGCAGCGCTGATGTGTTAGAGGCGCTTGGGGTTCACATTCAAGGAACGCCGGAGGAGGCGAAAGCGGCATTGAAAACAAAAGGATTGGCGTTTTTGTTCGCTCCTTTGTACCATGCGGCGATGAAGCACGCGGCAGGCCCGCGCAAGGAAATTGGTTTTCGGACCGCTTTTAACTTGCTCGGACCGCTTTCGAACCCGGCTCGGTGCAAAAAGCAAGTGATCGGAGTATATTCGACGCGCTATGCGGAGAAGCTGGCGGAAACCGCAAAACGGCTTGGCTCCTCACACGTGTTATTCGTCACAGGGAAGGATGGGCTCGATGAGTGCAGCATCGCGGCGGAAACAGATATCGTCGAATTAAAAGACGGCCGCATTCGCCGCTTCGTCCTAACGCCGGAAGAGTGCGGGCTTCCCCGCGGTAAAATCGAAGACATTCAAGTTCATACGGTCGCCCAAAGCGCCGCTCTGCTTCAGGCAGCGGTTGAGGGAACGGCCAACGAAAGCGCTGTGAACATCATCTCCTTAAATGCTGGTCTCGCTCTTTATGTCGCGGAAAAAGCGGCAACGATCCGTGAAGGGGTCGAGATGGCGAAGGAAGCGATCATGACGAAACAGGCGCTTGCACAATTGCGCCGCCTGCAAATGAAAGAGGTGGAACGCTATGCTTGAAAACATTTTGGCGACGAAGCGAAAAGAAATCGAAACATTAACATTGCCAAGGCGCGTGGATGTGCCGCGCGTTTCGCTCCGCGCCGCGCTCGAAAAACAAGCGCGCCCAGTGGCGCTTATCGCCGAAGTGAAAAAGGCATCACCGTCGAAAGGCATCATAAGGCCGGATTTTCAGCCGGTCGATATCGCCAAAGCGTATGAACAAGCCGGTGCGGACGCTATTTCTGTTTTAACGGATGCGCCTTATTTCCAAGGGCATCGGCAATACTTGACGGCGATTAAGCAAATTGTCCGCATTCCAGTGCTGCGTAAAGACTTTATTATTGACCGTTTGCAAATTGAAGAAAGCGCAAGGATAGGAGCGGATGCCATTTTGTTAATCGGCGAGGCGCTTTCGCCTAAGGCGTTATATGAATTATATCAAGAGGCATATGAGAAAGGGATGGAGTGCCTAGTCGAAGTGCATAGCCGAGAAACGTTAGAAAGAATTTTAGAACTATTTACACCAGCGATCATCGGAATTAATAACCGCGATTTGCGCACCTTTACAACGACGCTAAATACAACGAAAGAAGTAGCGCCGTTTGTTCCGAAAGAATGTCTCATTGTCAGCGAAAGCGGCATCGCTTGTCCGTCCGATTTGCAAAAAGTGCAGGCGTACGGGGCGGATGCGGTGTTAGTCGGGGAATCGCTCATGCGAAAGAACGATGTCAGCCAAGCGATCTATGAGCTGTATGGGGAGGCGGAAACGATTGAGCGTTCTTCTTAAATATTGCGGTCATCGTTCTCTTGCTGATTTACAGAAAGGGGCGCAAAGTGCCGCGCATTATCTCGGGCTCATTTTTGCTGAAAGCAAACGAAAAGTAGAGGTTTCCCAGGTCAAACAGTGGCTTGAAGCGGTCGAATTGAATGGCAAAAAGCTTGTGGGGGTATTTGTTAACAGCGAGCTCGAATACATTCGTTTTGTAGCGCATTCTGTACCGCTTTCCGTCATTCAATGTCACGGCCATGAAACCGTCGAACAAGTAGCGGCTATTAAGAAAGCAACAAACTGTCTTGTCTGGAAAGTGATTCATCATCGCGAAGGGGCGCTTGGCAACATGAAGAAGTATGCAAGAGTTGTAGATGGATATGTTGTGGACAGCCGAGTGAACGGTGCGTGGGGCGGAACGGGAGTCGCCTTTGATTGGGACGCGGTTCCTTTTTACATCGAAGAAGCGAATAGGCAGGGAGTTCCTTGTTTTATCGCCGGGGGCATTGCGCCTCATAATATCGATCGGCTGCTTTCGTACCAGCCGCACGGTATTGACATTAGCAGCGGCATTGAAGAAAACGGTGAAAAAAGCATGGCAAAAATGATCGAGATTGAAAAGAAGGTGATGCATAGTGTACGATATGCCAAATGAAATTGGGAGATTCGGAGAGTTCGGCGGGAGATTTGTGCCGGAAACGTTAATGCGGCCGCTTGAAGAACTAGAGAGGGAATTCAAGCGGGCGCTCGCTGATGAATTGTTTCACGTGGAATATATTCGTATTTTGCAAGAATATTCGGGCCGCCCGACGGCGCTTACGTATGCTGCCAATCTAACGGAAAAGCTGAATGGAGCGAAAATTTATTTGAAACGCGAGGATTTAAACCATACGGGCGCCCATAAAATTAATAATGCGATTGGGCAGGCGCTGCTAGCAAAGCGGATGGGAAAGAAAAAATTAATTGCGGAGACGGGGGCGGGCCAGCACGGGGTAGCGGCAGCCACAGTCGCGGCGCGCTTTGGGATGGAATGCATCGTGTTTATGGGCGAAGAGGATATTAAACGTCAAGAGTTAAACGTATTCCGCATGAAATTGCTAGGGGCAGAAGTTGTTCCGGTTGCAAGCGGCAATCGGACGTTAAAAGATGCGACGAACGAGGCGATTCGCTACTGGGTCCAGCATTGCGATGATCATTTTTACATGATTGGCTCTGTTGTCGGACCGCATCCTTATCCGAAAATGGTGCGCGAGTTTCAAAGAATCATTGGTGAGGAAGCGAAGCAGCAGTTTATCGAACGGGAAGGGAAGCTGCCGGACGCTGTTATAGCGTGCGTCGGCGGCGGCAGCAACGCCATCGGCATGTTTTATCCATTTTTAGAAGAGAAGGTTGCGCTTGTCGGGGTGGAAGCGGCTGGAAAGGGCGTTGACACGCTGTACCATGCCGCAACGATTACAAAAGGAAGAAAAGGAGTCATTCACGGTTCGCTGACATATTTGCTTCAGGATGAATACGGACAAATTACGGAGCCATATTCGATTTCCGCTGGGCTTGATTACCCCGGTGTTGGTCCGGAGCATGCTTACTTAGCGAGCATCGGCCGCGTCCGCTATGAAAGCGTGACAGATGAGGAAGCGCTTGAAGCATTCGAGATGCTCGCCCGTGAGGAAGGGATCATTCCAGCGATTGAATCAGCCCACGCGCTTGCTAAAGCGATAGAAATAGCGAAAAAACTTCCGAAAGAAAAAACAGTGCTCGTTTGCTTATCTGGTCGCGGCGATAAAGATGTTCAAGCGATCATGAGCCATTTAAAAGGAGGGATGGACGTTGCGACTGTCCACCGCAGCTAAAACGATGTTTATTCCGTTTATCGTTGCCGGCGATCCGCATCCAGACTTGACCATTGAGCTTGCCCTTGAACTTCAGCAGGCGGGCGCGGATATTTTAGAATTAGGTGTCCCTTATTCAGACCCGCTTGCTGATGGTCCTACTATTCAGCGCGCCGCGGCACGGGCGTTGAAAGGGGGCATGACGCTTCCAAAAGCGATTGAACTAGTGTCTTTAATGCGAAAAAAAGGTGTGAAAATTCCAATTATTATCTTTACGTATTACAATCCTGTGTTACAATTAGGAGAAGAATTTTTCTTCGCTTTAGCGAAGGAAAACGGGGTGGACGGCGTCCTCATTCCTGATTTGCCATTTGAAGAAAGCGAGCCGATTCGAAGACTGAGCGCATCTACCGGGCTATCGTTGATTTCGCTAGTCGCGCCGACATCGAAGCAGCGAATCGAAAAAATCGCCTCTTCGGCGCAAGGATTTTTATACTGCGTATCGTCGCTAGGGGTCACCGGTATGCGCGATACGCTGCCGGATGAGCTTGAAGCGTTTTTATCCGAAGTGAAGCGGTACAGCCGCGTTCCGGCAGCGGTTGGTTTCGGCATTTCGACAAGCGAGCAAGTAAGCATGCTGAAGCATTGCAGCGACGGTATCGTGATTGGCAGCGCGCTCGTACAAAAAGTTGAGCAGCTGCTTGATGCATTGCAGCGGGAAGAAACGAAGCAGGAAGCGCTCAGCGAGTTTCGCCGCTACGTTCAAATGTTGACTGCACCATTGAACCAACGCTGCGCTCCCGAATAAAGTGTTAAATTTCGCAATGAGGTGAGAACATGAAACTTAAAAACCAATTGCAAGGGCTGCCTCCGTACCAACCGGGAAAATCGATGGAGGAAGTAAAGCAGCAATACGGTCTGACAGAGGTTGTGAAGCTCGCATCGAACGAAAATCCATACGGTTGTTCGAAAGCGGTAAAAGAAGCGATTGCCATTGAACTAGACCGGCTCGCTTTGTATCCGGACGGATATGCGCGCAAGCTTCGGGAAACGGTAGCACGGCATGTTGGGGTGAAGGAGACGGAACTTATTTTTGGAAATGGCTCGGATGAAGTGGTGCAAATTATTTGCCGCGCTTTTTTATCCGCCGGCACGAATACGGTCATGGCGACGCCAACGTTTCCGCAATACCGGCATAACGCGGTCATTGAGGGGGCGGAAATTCGCGAAGTTCCGCTTACGGAAGGCCGCCACGACTTGCCAAAAATGCTTGAAGCGATCGATGATAAGACGCGAGTCGTTTGGATATGCAACCCGAACAACCCGAGCGGAACGTATGTCAATGAAGCGGAATTATCCGCCTTTTTGCAGCAAGTACCGAAGCACGTGCTCGTTGTGGTCGACGAGGCGTATTATGAATATGTGACGGCGGCCAATTATCCGCAAACGGTGCCGCTTCTAAGCCAGTACGATAACTTGATGATTTTACGGACGTTTTCAAAAGCGTATGGGCTCGCTGCTTTGCGCGTTGGCTACGGCATCGCGAGCGAAGCGCTCATTCAGCAAATCGAGCCGGCGCGTGAACCGTTCAACACATCGAGCGTTGCCCAAGCGGCAGCCGTTGCCGCACTTGGCGATCAAGAGTTCATTAAGCAATGCGCTGCGCAAAATAAAGAGCAGCTTGAAGCATTTTACCGTTTTTGTGAAGAAAATGGGCTATTCTATTATCCTTCCGAAGCAAATTTCATTTTGATTGATTTCGGCATTGAAGGAAATAAAGTGTTTCAATATTTATTAGAACGCGGTATCATCGTCCGTTCCGGCAATGCGCTCGGATTTCCGACTTCAGTGCGCATTACGGTCGGAACGGAAGAACAAAACCGCAAAGTGTTCGCAGCACTTGCACAGATGTTAAAGGAAAAACAACTCGTCTAAACGCCCGCTTGCGTCTTGCGGCGGGCGCATGGAACAAGAGAAGGTGAAACGATTGAAAGGAACGGTATTTGTCGTTGGGCTCGGGCTGATTGGCGGCTCGATGGCGCTTGCGATTAAAAAAGAACATCCGGAAGCGGTGATTGTCGGCTTTGACGTCAATGAGGATGAAGCGAAGCTGGCAAAAACACTTGCGGTCATTGATGAAATCGCTCCTTCGCTCGAAGCGGGAATGGAGCAGGCGGATCTCGTCATTTTGGCGACGCCGGTGATGCAGACGGAAAAAATTTTGGAGGACATCCTCAGCTTCCGATTAAAGCCGTCGGCGATTGTCACGGATGTCGGCAGCACGAAACAGCGCATTGTCAAGCATGCGAAGCAGCTAGTGGAAAAAGGGATTGTTTTTATCGGAGGGCATCCGATGGCCGGTTCACATAAAAGCGGTGTGACGGCGGCGAGGGCGCATTTATTTGAAAATGCGTTTTATATTTTAACGCCGACGGAGGATGTGCCGCTTGATGCAGTGGAGCGGCTCAAGGGATGGCTGAAGGGGACGAAAGCGAATTTTGTGATTTTGTCGCCGAAAGAACACGACCGGATTACTGGCGTCATCAGCCATTTTCCGCACATTATTGCGGCAAGTCTCGTTCACCAAGCGCAGCGGCATGAAAGCGAAGATGAGCTTGTCAGCCGCTTGGCGGCGGGCGGATTTCGCGATATTACGCGCATTGCTTCAAGCAACCCGGAAATGTGGCGCGACATTTTTATACATAATAAAGACGAGCTTCTCGCGCTGTTTGACCGATGGCTGTCTGAGATGAATATGCTTCGCTCGCTCGTTGAAGAAGAAAAGAGCGAAGAGATTTACCGCTATTTTTTAGAAGCGAAGCAATTTCGCGATGGATTGCCGGTACGGACGAAAGGCGCGATTCCGTCTTTTTACGATTTGTATGTCGACGTTCCGGACTATCCAGGGGTGATTTCCGAAATTACCGGCTATTTGGCCAAGGAGCGCATCAGTATTACGAATATCCGCATTATCGAAACGAGAGAAGAAATTTACGGAGTGCTTCGTTTAAGCTTTCAAAGCGAGGAAGATCGCGAACGGGCCAAACAGTGCATCAGCAAATATACAAATTACGAAACGTATGAGGGATGAGGGGGGAAGAGTATGCAGCTATTACGAACAAACGTCCCATCGCTAAGGGGAACGATTCAAGTGCCCGGCGATAAATCGATTTCCCACCGTGCGGTCATGCTTGGAGCGATTGCCAATGGAACGACGACGATCGCCAATTTTTTGGCGGGAGAAGATTGTTTAAGCACGATTGATTGTTTTCGTAAAATGGGGGTCGCGATTACGCAAAATGGAACGGATGTTATTGTGGAAGGAAAAGGGATCGAAGGGCTGAAGGAGCCGACTGAAATTTTAAACGTCGGAAACTCTGGAACGACGACGCGGCTATTGCTTGGCATTTTAGCTGGATGTTCGTTCCACGCCTGCCTTATCGGCGATGAGTCGATTGCCAAGCGGCCGATGGCGCGAGTGACAAAGCCTTTAGCGATGATGGGTGCGCGCATCGATGGACGCGACGGCGGCAACTATACGCCACTTTCGATTCGCGGGGGACATTTGCAGCCGATTCAATACCATTCTCCAGTGGCGAGCGCGCAAGTGAAATCGGCGATTTTATTGGCTGGATTGATGACCGATGGCACAACGACCGTTACGGAGCCGGTAAAATCACGCGATCATACGGAACGGATGGTGCGCTTATTTGGCGGGAAGGTCGATGTTGACGCCTTGACGGTGTCAGTGAGCGGCAAGCAGCAGTTAAAAGGTACGAACGTCTATGTTCCCGGCGATATTTCGTCAGCTGCCTTCTTCTTAGTGGCTGGAGCGATCGTGCCTGACAGCGAGATCGTCTTGCAAAACGTCGGCCTCAATCCGACGAGAACAGGCATTCTCGACGTGCTTCAGCAAATGGGGGCGGATGTGGCGATTGAAAACATCCGGAACGAAGACACGGAACCGATCGGCGACATTATGATCCGCACATCGGCGCTGAAGGCGACCGAAATTGGCGGCGCCCTTATTCCGCGGCTTATTGACGAAATTCCGATTATCGCGCTTCTTGCCACGCAAGCAGAGGGCACGACAATTATCAAAGATGCGGCCGAGCTGAAAGTGAAAGAAACGAACCGGATTGATACGGTTGTATCGGAATTAAGGAAGCTTGGCGCTCATATTGAAGCGACGGAAGACGGCATGATCATTCGCGGAAAAACGCCGCTTAAAGCGGATGGAGTGACAGTCGATAGCCACGGCGACCATCGCATCGGCATGATGCTCGCTGTCGCCGCCTGCATCACCGAAGGAACGATGTCGCTGAACCGCCCGGAAGCGATCGCTGTCTCATATCCGACATTTTTTGAGCATTTGCAAATACTGAGTGAACAGAAATAAAAGGGGCTGATTTGCGCCCCTTTTTGTTGTTTTATAGCATACAATAACGGGCTGTTAATACTTGTGTAACGAGATCAGATTGGCAGCCGAACAAATTAGTGGAATATTGCTTTGTTCCTTTTTTCCTTCGAGCACGTCAATTTGGTGCGGAAACGCTTTTTTTCGTTAAGCTAAAATATTTTACTATTACTATAAGAAGAAATGGTTTTTTCGTTTATTAAGATTATCAAAATTCAATGCATGGTCTACTCAATCAACAGAACAAGTTTGTTCAAAAAAGAAAGGAGAGGCAATCTTGTTGAAAATTTTGCGTTATGCTTTATCAATATTAACTCTCTTATTTACTACTTATGGGCTAATCACGAAAAATTTTGAGTTTAATCATATTATGACATTACTTTTAGGTCTAACAATGTTGATGATGGGATTAGAAGAAATTCAAAAAGAGCGAAAAGCGAATGGTTGGCTGTTTATTCTTGTTTTTTTATTTTCATTATTTGTATCAGTCCAAGGGCTTTCATTATAAAAAATATTCATACGCTTTCCTATTCTCTCATAGCTTGTCTTAAGGACAAGTGTGGGAGGAGTGGAAAGTGTGCCTTACATTATTGATAATGCCCATGTTGTGAAGAATGGGAAGCTAGAGCGCTATTCATTTATTATTGACGGAAACCGAATTGATTATATAAGCGAGAAGATGAGCTTTTATCAATGGATGCGCATGTCAGTCGGCGAATTTTGGTTGACGCCGGGACATGTGATGCTCGATTTTTCTTTGCAAGAACCGCGTTCTTTTTCCGACTTGAAGCAATATATGCAACGGCATTTCCTTGCCAGAGGATGCACAACACTTCTCGCTGTGTGCGATGTGCTGTATGAGAGGCAGTTAGTGAAAGCGCTACAAAAGCTTCGGCAAAATTTATTGAACAGCCCCATTGATTATTTCATCGGTGTGAAAATTCCCCTTCGTACGTTGACTCCTTCGTTTATCAGAGCATGCAAACAATATAAAATTCCTGTCGTTTTTATTGAGCTAAAAGGAGACGAACGGCTAGATGAGATCGCATGGAGCTGGATGTACGAAGCGTTTGTCTCGTATCCGGTTGCGCTCGTTCCGCACTGGAAAGAAGAAGTTGCGCCCAAAAGACTGCAAGAGAACTGGCGTGAACGGTTGTCCGCTCACCGTATTCCGTTCATTCCTTTTTCATTAAAAGAACGAATGCCTCTCCCTCTAGATGTACTAAAGAAAATTGGCATTTACCCGCAAAAAGGAGATCTTCGCATCGGTGGCGAAGTAGATTATAACTTGTACTTGCGACCGCCGCTAAGCGACTTAGTTGCCGAAACGCCGGTTGTCGATTATGATAAACATGTTCCGATTATTACGGTCCATAACGGAAAAGTGGTTAAGGCGGGCGAACAAGTATTTTTCCATCCCGGCTTCGGCAAAGAAAGAATCGTGCGGGCACCGGGAATGTTTGCTGCATACTTTGAGTAAGGAAGTGTAGACGAATGAAGCGAGTCGAAGAAATCGTTCAGCTTGTAGAAAGCGGAGAGGTTGAAAAAGCGCTTGCGCTCATTCCGAAAGTAAAAGCGGAAGCGAGCGACGATGAAAAATATATGCTAGCCGAGCAGCTCTTTTCATGGGGAGTGCTTGACGAGGCGCGAGCGATGATGGAGGAGCTTGCGCTTCGCTATCCGGACGAGGGAGAAGTGCGGTTGTTTTTAGCAGAAATTTATACGGAATTAGATGAAGAAGAAAAAGCGTTGGAAATATTAGCAGACATCAATGAGGATGACCCGTTATTTCCGCGAGCGTGTCTGCTTGCTGCTGACCTTTATCAAATGCAGGGGCTTGAGGAAGTGAGCGAGCAAAAGCTCCAAAAAGCGCTCGAGCGGCTGCCGGATGAGCCGCTCCTTGAGTTTGCGCTTGCGGAATTATACTTTTCGACGGGTCAGTATCAAAAAAGCATTGATTTGTATCAAAAAGTGCTCGAACAAGAAACAAGCATCGCCGGAACTTTTATTCCGGAACGGTTGGCGGAATCATTCAGCTTGCTCGGGGAATTTGAACAAGCGCTTCCATATTATGAACAGACGCTGCAAGAAAAAATCGATAGCCATACGCTGTTTGGATACGGATTTACCGCGTTTCAGGCGGAATATTACCAGACGGCGATTGAAAAACTAACAGAGTTAAAAGAGCTCGACCGAGATTATGCGCCGCTTTATTTATATTTGGCGAAGGCGCAGGAACACGAGGGACAGCTTGCTAAAAGTTACGAAACGGCAAAAGAAGGGCTGCTTGTCGATGAATGGAATAAGGAGTTGTTGCTGTTCGCTGGAAAAATCGCCATAAAGCTTGGCAAAGCGGAGGAGGCAGAAGCACATTTACGCAAAGCGGTTGAAATAGACCCAGGCTATATCGAGGCACTTCTTGCCTTAGCATCGATGCTCATGCATGACGAGCGCTATGAAGCGGCGATCGATTTCATCGAACAAGCGCTTCAACAAGGGGAATACGATCCGCAATTCGAATGGGTGCTCGCTCGGGCGAAACATAAGCTCGAGATGTATTCCGATGCATTAAACCATTATCAAGAGGCATATACTTTCTTTAAGAATGATGTCGAGTTTCTTGAAGAATATGGATATTTCCTCATTGAGGATGGAGATCGCGAACGTGCGAAAGCGATGTTTCAACAAATCGTGCGCCTCGATCCTGCCCATACGGAAGCTGCCCAGATGCTGCTTGAATTGGAAGAGTAACGGGCTTGCGGTGACATAGCACCTCTTTCTTTCAAAACGATAGAGGGGGAGGAGAAGAATGACAGTATCGGTGAGTGAGAAAAAGGAGTTCATCCGTTGGTTTTTAAGTCATTATCAATTAAAAAGGCGCGAGTGTGTATGGATTTTAAACTATCTTATGAGCCATGATCAACTGATGCAAAAAGTGCATTTTGTGGAAAACGCCCAATATTGTCCGCGCGGGATGGTGATGTCAACTCACTGTGTCGATGATGTCCCATTTCGATTTTATAAAGAAAATGTCATGACGACCGATGCAGAAAAATCGTTTCATGATATTCGCCTCAATCGCGACGAAGATATTTATATTCAGCTCAATTTCCGCGCTTCGTTCCATTCACCGCAATATGTTGCCGTGCTTGAAGAAAACCCGTACGCGCCGAAACATGTGCAGGTTAGTGAAAAAGATCAAATATTGGCGGAACAATTTTTAGAGAAATCGCTTTACAATTTTCAAAAGGAGCGGCTGATGAAACTGATTGATGAGGCGCTTGACCGCCAAGACGAACAAGAATTCAAGCGTCTGACTGAACAGTTAAGACGGCTCTAAATATAAAGTTACAAAATTGAACGTTTTATATGCCGGGGACCTTGCGAACAGCAAGGTTTTTCTTTTTTTCTAAAAGTATGTTATGGTGATAAAGAAGAATGTAATATTGGAAAAAAGGGGAGAATGAACAGTGAAATGGACAGCTAATGATGTGGACATGTACGAAAAAGAAAGGCAATACATTGATACGGCTGTCATTCCTCTTATTCCGCTCACCTTATCCGAGGGAGCGAAAGCGGCGGTTTCCGGAGGAGAGTTTGTGCAGCTTTTGACGAGTGAGATCGAACGGCAGTTGAAAGGGCGTTTATTTTTGCTTCCGCCGTTTGCCTACTTTACTGCGGAGGAACAAAGCGCGCGCACGGAGCGGTTAAACGATTGGACGAGCCAACTGAAAGAAAGCGGGTTGCATCACGTGTTTTATGTCACGGGCGATCGAGCGTGGAAGGAATATGAGCCAGATCTTTTGGGAGAGTTGTTTTTGCTTCCAGTTGTTCCATTTGAACATATGGATGAAGCGTATAAACGGCAAATCGTCCATGACCAAACATCGAAGCTATTAAACGCTTTCATTTCCAGATGGACGTAGCGAACGTTGTCGGAATGTGAGCGTTTTCACCGACGATTGTATTGACCTTGTCTCCATCTTGAGCTATCATTAGAATGTCCTAGTTTTATATGTGTTATAAGATTTCGTCCGGATGGACTTAACTTTACATAGAGGGGGGAAAATGATGAGCGAGAAGAAACACCGTGTATCAAGACGCCAATTTTTAAACTACACGTTAACGGGTGTAGGCGGATTCATGGCCGCAGGAATTCTCATGCCAATGGCACGCTTTGCGTTGGATCCAATTTTAAAAGGAGAAGCAGGCGCAGAATTGGTGCCGGTTGCGCAAGTGAAAGACATCACAACCGAGCCGCAGCGCTTTGACTTTAAAGTAAAAGTGAAAGACGCATGGTATGAATCGGAAGAGCCAAAATCGGCATGGGTGTACAAAGATGACAAGGGAGAAATCGTCGCGTTATCTCCGATCTGTAAGCATCTTGGCTGTACCGTTAACTGGAATGCGGATAAAGCGCATCCAAACCAATTCTTCTGTCCGTGCCACTACGGCCGCTATACGAAAGACGGCACGAACGTTCCGGGAACGCCGCCGATGCATCCACTAGACCGCTACGAGTACAAAGTGAAAGACGGCAAATTGTATTTAGGTAAAGCGAAACCACGAGGGGAGGCGTAATACGTGTTAAACAAGATTTATGACTGGGTGGACGAACGTCTTGATATTACGCCTTTGTGGCGCGATATCGCTGACCATGAGGTTCCGGAACATGTTAACCCGGCACATCATTTTTCTGCGTTCGTTTACTGCTTTGGCGGACTTACATTCTTCGTTACCGTCATCCAAATTTTGTCAGGGATGTTCTTGACGATGTACTACGTTCCGGACATTAAAAACGCTTGGGAATCAGTGTATTATTTGCAAAACGAAGTTGCCTTCGGTCAAATTGTGCGCGGTATGCACCACTGGGGAGCAAGTCTCGTTATCGTTATGATGTTTTTACATACGTTGCGCGTCTTTTTCCAAGGGGCATATAAAAAACCGCGTGAATTAAACTGGATTGTCGGTGTACTAATTTTCATGGTAATGATGGGGCTTGGTTTCACAGGTTACTTATTGCCTTGGGATATGAAAGCGCTATTTGCGACAAAAGTAGGTTTGCAAATTGCTGAGGCGACGCCTGTCATCGGTACGGCAGTGAAGACGTTGTTGGCAGGGCATCCAGAGATCGTCGGTGCTCAAACGTTGACGCGTTTCTTCGCGATTCACGTTTTCTTCTTGCCAGGTGCATTGCTTGGCTTAATGGCGGCGCACTTCTTAATGATTCGCAAACAAGGTATCTCTGGTCCACTGTAAAATGTACTGATAATTTCATCAGTCTATGAGACAAAGGAGGGGAACATGATATGCATCGCGGAAAAGGGATGAAATTCGTCGGCGACTCCCGCGTTTCTGCTGTAAGAAAGCCGAATATCCCGAAAGACTATTCGGAATATCCGGGGAAAACAGAAGCGTTTTGGCCGAACTTCTTGCTGAAGGAATGGATGGTCGGTTCTGTCTTTTTAGTTGGGTTTTTATGCTTAACCGTTGCCCATCCGTCTCCGTTAGAGCGTATCGCTGACCCAACAGATACGTCATATATTCCGCTTCCAGACTGGTATTTCTTATTCTTATACCAATTGTTGAAATATTCATATGCTTCAGGTCCATATACGGTTATCGGTGCGATCATCATGCCGGGGCTTGCGTTCGGATCTTTATTGCTTGCTCCGTTTCTAGATCGCGGACCGGAGCGTCGTCCGTTAAAGCGTCCGGTAGCCGTCGGTATGATGTTATTAACGCTTGCGGCGATGGTTTACTTAACTTGGGAATCGGTTGTCACTCACGACTGGAAAAAAGCAGCGGAACAAGGTAAAATCCGTGCCCAAGTTGAAATTGACAAAAATGCGGAAGGCTATAAGATTGCCCAAGCGAATACGTGTACAACTTGCCACGGCGAAAATTTATCGGGCGGAGCTGCAGCGCCTTCGCTTGTCGGCACAGGGCTGAAGCCTGAAGAGATCGCTCACATTGCGAGAAACGGTAGAGGCGGCATGCCAAAAGGCGTGTTTAAAGGTACGGATGAAGAGTTGAAAAAACTCTCTGAATTTATCGCAGGATTAAAAGAAAAATAATAAAAGCAATGCGAAAGAAGCTGGCTATTATAGTCAGCTTCTTTGTTTAACAAAAGAAAGTAGGTGTAGTATGAAGTGGGTGCTTCCTTTGCTCATAAATCGTTCTTTTCTATGGATGATGCTTGCGGCCAATATCGCTGGAACGGTTTACGGATACATATGGTACGGTCATCAGCTTGCCGAGACGCCAGCTAAATTTTTATTGTTCGTGCCCGATAGCCCAACGGCGAGCTTGTTTTTTGTGTTCGTTTTATTCGCTTTTTTATTGAACAGAAACTGGTCGCTCTTTGAAGCATTAGCGATTGTGACATTGTTTAAATATGGAATTTGGGCGGTGGTGATGAATATACTCGTGTGGAAGGTGACGGGAACGCTTGGCTGGCAAGGATGGATGCTGATTGTTTCACATGGGGCGATGGCGGTTGAAGGGATTTTGTACTCTCCATTTTACCGGATAAAGGGTTGGCATTTAGCGCTTGCCGCTGTATGGACGTTGCATAATGATGTGATTGATTACGTATTTCGCATGCTCCCGCGTTACAGCATGTTGGAACAATATGTACCGCAAATCGGCTACTTTACCTTTTGGCTTAGCATCGCTTCTATCGGCATCGCTTACGTTTTGTGCGTAAGAAAGGGATGGTTCGGTTCACATGTGGATGGACCAATCAAAACGAATTGAGAGCGCTTGATTACTCGCCTTATTTAACACATTCACCGAGAAGTCTCCCGCCTCTAAACGGAGTGTAGGCGGGGGAGATTCATCAGTACATAGCTGTTTGCAATTTTCGCTGAAATCATGGTCTAACCTTGTCCATCTCCTCATACATTGATAATAGTTAGCAGAGGAGGGACAAGAATGAGGCGGATAGCGATTATGTTGCTCATCATGATCGTTTATGTATTTCCGTCGGCCGCGTATGCCACGCATCATGACGGGTGGAGCCGGCTTGACGAAATTTCAGACGAAGCATTGCAGCTTGCGAAAAACAAACGTTTTGAAGAGGCGAAAGAAGTATTGAACTACTTTTCAGATCAGTTTTTAAAATTGAACGCGCGGGAGCGGCTGAAATCAATGGATGAGCTGCGCGCGATTACGGTTACGCACGAAAATGCGTTAAAGACGATTACCGCATCGACATTGCCAGCGGAAGACCGCATCGATCAAGTAGCTCAGTTCCGGCTTGTCATCGACGCGGTTCATTCTAATTATCAACCGCTTTGGACGGAAATGGAACCTTCTGTGATGAATGCCTTTGAACAAATCGAAAAGGCGGTCAAACGAAGAAGCAAGTCTGAGTTTCAAGCGGCGCTACGGCACTTTTTGCGCCAATATGAAATCATTGAGCCAAGCGTGAAAATCGATGTCGAGCCGGACTGGGCAAAAAAAGCGGACGCCGATATTGAACAGCTGCAAACGCCGAAATTTCAAACGTTGAATCAAGCTCAGCAACAGCAGATGCTCTCGCAAATGAAAGGAGATTTTCAGGCCTTATTCCATCATATGAAAAAAGATGAAGCCGACCCGTCGCTATGGTGGGTGATGATTTCGACTGGAGGCATGATCGTGCTGACGCTCACGTACGTCGGTTTCCGTAAATACCGCGGGGAAAAACAAAAAACAAGATCGCATGACGAACAATAAAAGGGCGGATCGCCATCCGCCCTTTTTTGCATGAGCGCTTTTATATTATGAAGCCGCTGAAAATTAGCCGATGGAAGAATGGTCGAAAATAATAAGCTTTAAAAACCGGCTTCCCGTGTGAGTCGAGAAGCCGATTTTTACATACTTAGCGGGAAGTCTTCCACCCCTAAATGAGTGTAGGTGGGAGAGGCTTATTCAGGCTGAATCGGCTGTTTGTTTTCGTCAAGGGTGAACCCTTCGCCGAGCACGTCGTGGACATCGGTAACGGCAACGAAGGCGTGCGGATCGACCGACGTAATAACGCTTTTCAAACGCGGCAGTTCGTTTTTCGCCACTACACAATAAAGCACATCGCGCTCACGATTGGTATATGAGCCGCGCCCTTTTAATACGGTTACGCCTCGTTCCATTTCGGTTAAAATTTTATGAGCGACTTCTTCACTTTTCTCAGAAATAATAGTGGCTCCTTTCGCGGCGTATCCGCTTTCTTGTAAGAAGTCGATAACGCGGGCGCCGACGAAG
Organism: Anoxybacillus tepidamans PS2; assembly: GCF_000620165.1. GTDB lineage: Bacteria > Bacillota > Bacilli > Bacillales > Anoxybacillaceae > Anoxybacteroides > Anoxybacteroides tepidamans_A. Next base: position 144,850 of record NZ_JHVN01000003.1, on the reverse strand, counting down.
ACAGCGACGAGCGTATACATCGCCTCACGGTATGAAAGATATAACAGCGACATCGCAATAACGACTGCGTCAAAGGCAAACATCGTTTTTCCCATGCTAATTCCCCTGTATTTATAAAGAAGGCGGGCGATAATGTCAACGCCGCCAGTCGTGCCGCCGTAACGGAAAATGATTCCGAGCCCGATGCCGACAAACACCCCGGCAAACAGCGCCGCAAGCGTCAAATCATGCTTTAACGGCATGTGAATGGCGTAGCGCTGGAATAGCCACAGGAAAAGGGACAAACTTACTGTTCCTATTATGGTGTACAAAAAAGAATGGCGGCCAAGCAACTTCCATCCGATAAAAAAGAGCGGGATATTCAAAAGCAAGTTCGTAATCGACGGATCAATCCCGAAGAGAAAGTAAAGGAGAAGCGTGATACCAGTCACTCCGCCTTCCGCTAAATTGTTCTGCATATTAAAATGAACGAGTCCGAATGCAAAAATAGCCGCACCGAGCAAAATGAATACGATATTTTTAATTTTGAGCCCCCAAACCATACAGCACCTCCGCACATTAGTAATAGCTAGCGCCTTAATTATAGTGGAACTTGTCGATTTGGGCAACGCGGCTCAAAAATATTTGTCAAAAACGCTGCTTTTGGCTAACATGGAAACATGAGAGGTGACAGTACATGACGGAAAAAACAATGAAACAACTTCAACAAGAAGTCGATGAGTATATTAGCCAATTTAAAGAAGGCTATTTCAGCCCGCTGGCGATGCTGGCGCGGCTGACAGAAGAGCTAGGAGAATTGGCAAGGGAAGTGAACCATTATTACGGAGAAAAGCCAAAAAAGAAATCCGAGGCAGAGAAGACGATTGAAGAAGAGTTAGGCGATTTATTGTTTGTTCTTATTTGCTTCGCCAATTCACTACATATTGATTTGCAAGAAGCCCATGATATGGTAATGGAGAAATTTCGCACACGTGACAAAAATCGCTGGACGAGAAAGGAAGGATAAAGATCATGGAAATGATTAAAGTAGCTGTCGCGGGACCGCGCGGGCGGATGGGACGCGAGGCGGTAGCGCTCGTGCATCAAACGGAGCATTTTCAGCTCGTTGCTGTTATTGACCGGGCCAATGATGGCAAAGATTTGGCGGAGGTCGATGGATTTTCCGGCATTCATGCGCCGATTTATACAGATATTGAGCGTTGTTTTCAAGAAGCGAAACCGGACGTACTTATTGATTTGACGACGCCGGAAGCTGGCAAGCGCCATACGGAAATCGCTTTGCACTACGGCGTTCGACCGGTAGTTGGAACGACCGGGTTTACGCAAGAGGAGATTGAACAGCTAACAAAGCTTGCTGAGGAAAGGGAAATTGGGGCGATTATTGCGCCGAACTTTGCCGTTGGGGCTATTTTGATGATGAAATTCGCGCAAATGGCCGCCAAATATTTTACCGATGTCGAGATCATTGAACTGCATCACGACCAGAAATTGGATGCACCGTCAGGAACAGCGGTTAAAACAGCGCAGTTGATTTCCGCCGTAAGGCCATCGAAAAAGCAAGGGCATCCGGATGAGAAAGAAACGCTTGAAGGAGCGCGCGGTGCGGAGTATGACGGCATTCCGATTCATAGTGTGCGCCTGCCGGGATTTGTCGCTCATCAGGAAGTGATTTTTGGCGGGAACGGACAAGCATTAACCATTCGCCATGACTCGTTCCATCGCGGATCATTTATGTCTGGCGTCAAGCTGTCAGTAGAAACGGTCATGAAACTGCAGACGCTTGTGTACGGCTTAGAGCACATTATTGAATAGCAAGCGTTCGTGATTTTGAGGATAAATAAGTAGAGGAAATAAGCGCTTCTGCTTCGGTCGGCACCAGATTTCGCCGGCCGATGCGCGAATCTGCCGTTAAAGTGAAATAGTCTAGCAGGAAACAGTTGCGATCGATGTTTTATATCTAGGCTAATGTATTATGTGGTGTGTGCAGTATCCGAACGGCTGACCGGTTGGCGAATCAGCGCTTTATTTCGTTTAAAAGCAGTGTCGTTTGGCTCTCCGCTGTGCTTTTACGGTTGAAAAAAATTTTCGTCCGCTCGTAAGGCTTTTATGTGCTCTTTAGATTTAAATTCACTGGAAATGAATGATCGAATCACGGGGGTGTCGGTGTGAAAATTGCCTTGATCGCACACGATAAAAAAAAGGCAGAGATGATACAGTTTGCAACCGCCTACCAATCCATTTTAGCGCAACATGAACTGTACGCGACAGGAACGACGGGGCTCAGGGTGGAAGAGGCAACGGAGTTATCCGTTCACCGATTTCGTTCCGGTCCGTTAGGCGGAGATCAAGAAATTGGGGCGATGATTGCGCGCAATGAAATGGACATGGTGATTTTTTTCCGTGACCCGTTAACCGCGCAACCTCACGAACCGGATGTGAGCGCTCTTATCCGGTTGTGTGATGTGTATAGCGTGCCGTTGGCAACGAATATGGGGACGGCGGAAATTTTAATTAAGGGGCTTGAGCGCGGCGATTTGGCATGGAGAAATATTGTCCACGAAAAGCAAGGTGAGGAACATGACTGAGAAATTGGATATACTTTCGTTCGGGGCGCACCCGGATGATGTTGAAATCGGAATGGGCGGGACGATCGCAAAATACGCGCAGCAAGGATACAAAATCGGCATTTGTGATTTAACGCTCGCAGAATTATCATCGAACGGAACGGTGGACATTCGGCAACAAGAAGCTAAAAACGCCGCACAGATTCTCGGTGTGGCGGAGCGGATCAACCTTCATCTTCCCGACCGCGGGCTTTATAAGACGGAAGAAGCGATTCGCCGAATTGTGGGGGTCATTCGCAAGTATCAGCCGCGCGTTGTTTTTGCTCCATATTGGGTTGATCGCCACCCGGATCACGCTAATTGCGCGTTTCTTGTTGAGGAGGCGGTGTTTTCCGCCGGAATTCGCCGCTATGAGGCGGAAGGCTTGCCAGCCCACCGTGTTGCATCGCTATACTATTACATGATTAACGGATACGACCGCCCGCATTTTGTGGTCGATATTAGCGATGTCATCGAAGCGAAGCTTGCCAGCTTGCGAGCGTACGAAAGCCAATTTGAAAAAACGGAGCAATCGGTCGAGACGCCGCTGACAAACGGCTATATCGAAACGGTGGAAAGCCGGGAGCGGCTATGGGGCAAGCAAGTCGGCGTCGCGTTTGCCGAAGGATTTATGACAAAGCAGCCGCTTATCATTTCACACGATTTAGTAGGAGAGAAACAATGAATTTGAAAATTGGGATTGTTTGTTATCCAACGGTTGGCGGTTCGGGAGTAGTCGCTACCGAGTTGGGAAAATTGCTAGCGGAGAAAGGACACGAGATCCATTTTATTTCATCGAGCATGCCGTTTCGTTTGAACAAAGTTTATTGCAATATTTATTACCATGAGGTGACCGTCAACCAATATTCCGTCTTTCAATATCCGCCGTATGACTTGGCTCTTGCGAGCAAAATCGCCGAAGTGGTGAAACGGGAAAAGCTTGATGTGCTCCATGTACATTACGCGATTCCGCATGCTGTGTGCGCGGTGCTGGCAAGGCAAATGTCCGGGCGCGATGTGAAAATCGTGACGACGCTTCATGGGACCGATATTACCGTGTTAGGGTACGATCCATCGCTAAGCGATATGATTAAATTCGGCATCGAGCAGTCGGACGTGGTGACGGCTGTATCGAACGCGCTCGTTAAGCAAACGTATGAACTGCTTGATGTACAAAAGGATATTCAAACGATTTATAATTTTGTTGATGAACGTGTCTATCAGAAAAAAGATGTTACGCATCTAAAAAAGGAATACGGTATTAGCGATCACGAGAAAGTGATTATTCACGTATCGAATTTTCGTAAAGTGAAGCGGGTGCCGGATGTTGTCCGCGCCTTTTCGCTCGTTCGCAGCCAAATGCCGGTCAAGCTTTTGCTTGTCGGCGACGGGCCGGAAATGACGGTGGTGTGCCGCCTTGTGAAGGAGCTTGGGTTAACGGACGATGTGCTCTTTTTAGGGAAGCAAGAAAACTTGGAAGAGCTCTATTCGATCAGCGATGCCAAATGGCTGCTGTCGGAAAAAGAGAGCTTCGGGCTTGTGTTGCTTGAAGCGATGGCATGCGGCGTTCCGTGCATCGGCACAAAGATTGGCGGAATTCCGGAAGTCATTGAAGATGGAAAAACCGGCTTTCTCTGTGAGCTTGGCAACATCGAAGAAGTGGCGGAGAAGACGCTTCAAATGCTAAACGATGCAGAGCTTCATACATACATGGCTGAGCAGGCGCGCCAAATTGTCTATGAAAAATTTCATTCGCGAAGTGTGCTAAGGCAATATGAGGACATTTATTTTTCATTAGTCGGAGGGGTGAAGCGATGAAAGAGCCGTTTCGCCGCGCGCTTGGCATCATTCGTACGCTTAGGCAGCAAGGATATGAAGCTTATTTTGTCGGAGGAGCGGTGCGTGATGATTTGCTGAACCGGCCGATCGGCGATGTCGATATTGCCACATCGGCGCTTCCCGAAGAAGTGATGGCGCTCTTTCCGAAAACAGTTCCTGTCGGCTTGAAACATGGAACTGTTGTTGTGTTGCATGAAGGAACGCCGTATGAAGTGACGACGTTTCGCACGGAGGGAACTTATGAAAACTATCGGCGGCCGGAGTCGGTGACGTTTGTCCGCTTCCTCACGCAGGATTTGGAGCGGCGCGATTTTACGATGAATGCGATCGCCATGGATGAAGCCGGTCAGCTGATCGACCCGTTCGGCGGCCAAAAAGCGATCCGCGAGCGCGTCATCCGCACGGTCGGCGAGGCGAAAGAGCGCTTTTCCGAAGACGCTCTTCGCATGATGCGGGCGATTCGCTTTGCGAGCCAGCTTGGGTTTACGCTCGCGCCAGAAACGAAGCAAGCGATTATTGAACATGCCTCGCTTCTCGCCCACATTTCCATCGAGCGAATGACGGTCGAATTTGAAAAACTGATGGCGGGGCCGTTCGCCTCTGAAGCGTTTTTATTGCTAGCCGAAACAGGTTTATTTGCGCACTTGCCGGGACTTGCCGGAAGAAAACAGGAGCTTCTGCAGCTTTCGCGTTATGATTGGACGAAGTTGTCTTCTAGTGTGGAGCGCTGGAGCTTTCTTTGCGGCTTGCTTCGTGTCGGTGAGGAAGCGGCTGCGTTTTTGCGCCGCTGGAAATTGCCGAACCGGTTGATTAAAGAGGTGCAAAAGATTTTGAGCAGTTTATCTATCGTTCGTTCATATGACAGCTGGACGAAAGAGCGATTATATGAAATGGGAAGCGCATCCGCCTGTGCCGCAGAGGCTGTTCGTTCGCTGCTCAATGGGGAAAACGTTGAACAAAACCGAAGCCGGTTGCTTGAGCTGTTTGACGAACTGCCGATCAAGGAACGAAATGAGTTGGCGGTTACAGGAAAGGATTTAATGGAATGGTATCAGCGTCCGGGCGGTCCTTGGCTTGCCGAAGCGCTGCAAAAGGTGGAGCGGGCGGTCCTTTACGGCCATGTGGAAAATAATAAGGAGCGAATAAAGGAGTGGCTTGTGCGATGCAATCAGACACAAGAAAAAAACTGTTAGACTTATTTTCTGAAGCGAACGGCGATTTTATTTCCGGGCAAAAAATTAGCGACATCCTTGGCTGTTCGCGGACAGCGGTATGGAAGCATATCGAGGATTTAAGAAAAGAAGGCTTTGAACTAGAGGCCGTTCGCCGCCTCGGCTATCGCATTGTCAGCACGCCGGATAAAATTACGGAAAACGAGATTCGCCTAGGCTTAAAAACAAACACGTTAGGCCAAACCATCCATTTTCAAGAAGAAGTCACTTCTACGCAAAAAATCGCCCATCAGCTGGCGCATGAAGGGGCGAAAGAAGGAACGCTCGTCGTCGCAGAGCTGCAAACTGCCGGGCGCGGCCGCATGGATCGAACATGGTTTTCGCCAAAAGGCACAGGTGTTTGGATGAGCCTTATTTTGCGTCCGCCGATTCCGCCGCAAAAAACGCCGCAGCTGACACTGCTTTCGGCGGTTGCTATCGCTCAAGCGATTCAAGAAGTAACCGGGCTCGTTCCTGATATCAAATGGCCGAATGACATTTTAATGAACGGAAAAAAATGCGTCGGCATTTTAACGGAATTGCAGGCGGATCCAGACCGCGTTCATTCGGTCATTATCGGCATGGGCTTAAACGTCAATCACGAACGCGAACAATTTCCCGAAGAGATTCGCGATATCGCCACATCGCTTGCGATTGAAAAAGGTGAAAAAATCAATCGGGCTCGCTTGATTCAAGAAGTGATGCTCAAACTGGAGACGCTGTATCGCCAATATTTGCAGCACGGCTTTATGCCGATTAAGCTTTTGTGGGAAGGATATGCGATCAGCATCGGCAAGGAAATTACGGCGCGAACATTGAATGGAACGATTCGCGGATGGGCGCGAGGCATTACGGAAGAAGGCGTATTAATTCTCGAAGACCATGATGGCGCGATCCATTACATCCATTCGGCCGATATTTCCGTCTAGAAAAAATGTTAGAATTTTGTTAAAATACAAGTGGTTGCTTACGGGCAGTATCTTTTTCGACAAGAACTGCACCATAAGAAATAAACGAAAGCCAATGCGAAATGATCTGCCTTGATCCGTAAGAGGACTGGGACAGAGGGATGAACTCGGCCGATACATAAAACGTCCTTCTTTCTCTAGGCAGGGAAAGAAGGTTTTTTTATTCGGTGATTCATCTCCTCTGCAAATCAAGAGGAGGGATATCGATGAAAACAAAAAGCGATTTTTTGAAAATGAAGCAAACGCATGAGCCGATCGTGATGCTGACGGCGTATGATTTTCCGTCCGCGAAGCTCGCCGAGGCGTCGGGCGTCGATATGATTCTTGTCGGCGATTCGCTTGGCATGGTCGTCTTAGGGTACGATTCGACGATTCCGGTGACGGTCGAGGACATGATTCACCATACGAAAGCGGTGCGCCGCGGGGCAGCGAACACATTCATCGTCACGGACATGCCGTTCATGTCGTACCATTTGTCGAAGGAAGACGCGCTTCGCAATGCGCAGCGCATCATGCAGCAGTCTGGCGCCAATGCGGTGAAAGTCGAAGGCGCAGGGGACGTCGTTGAAGTCATTCGCGCGCTGACGCAGGCGGGCGTTCCGGTCGTGGCTCATTTAGGATTGACACCGCAATCCGTCGGCGTGCTCGGCGGATATAAAGTGCAAGGAAAAGATGCTGAAAGCGCTCGCAAATTAATGGCTGATGCGAAATTGTGCGAAGAAGCCGGCGCCATTGCGCTTGTGCTTGAGTGTGTACCGAAACAAATCGCCGCTGAAATTACGAAGCAGCTTGCGATTCCGACGATCGGCATCGGCGCAGGCGACGAAGTGGACGGTCAAGTGCTCGTTTATCATGATGTGCTCGGATACGGAGTGGACAGAGTGCCGAAATTTGTGAAGACGTATGCGAACGTGCAGGAAACAATCCACCACGCTCTTTCCGCTTATGTGGCCGAGGTGAAGCTTCGCCAATTTCCACAGCGTGAACATATGTTTACGATGAAAGAAGAAGAATGGATTGCGTTATACGGAGGAAAGCAATAATGAAAATCGTTACAACGATTCAAGAAATGCAACAGCAAATGAAAGCGTGCCGCTCTCAAGGAAAAACGGTCGGCTTTGTGCCGACGATGGGATATTTGCATGAAGGGCACATCACGCTTTTAAAAGAAGCGCGGAAAGACAATGATGTGGTTGTGCTAAGCGTGTTTGTCAACCCGCTTCAGTTCGGTCCTAACGAAGACTTTGACCGCTATCCGCGCGATATTGCCCGCGATGAAAAAATGGCCAAAGAAGCGGGCGTCGATATTTTGTTTTACCCATCGGTAGAGGAAATGTATCCGCGTCCGTTAAGCGTGCAGGTCATCGTTAAGGAGCGCGTGGATGTGCTGTGCGGGAAATCGCGCCCGGGCCATTTTGACGGGGTGGCGACCGTATTGACGAAGCTGTTTCATATTGTCATGCCGACGCGCGCATATTTTGGAATGAAAGACGCCCAGCAAGTGGCGGTGGTGGACGGACTCATTCGCGATTTCAATTTTCCGATCGAGCTCGTAGCGGTTCCGACGGTGCGTGAAGCCGATGGATTAGCGAAAAGCTCGCGCAACGTTTATCTGTCTCCGGAGGAGCGCAAGGAAGCGCCTGCCTTATACAGGGCGCTTCAAAAGGCGCAAGAAGCGATTAAAAATGGGGAACGCGAGCCTGCGGCAATTCGCGACCTTGTTATCGATTATATTCAGACGAATACAAACGGTGTGATCGATTACGTCGAGGTATATTCTTATCCGGAGTTAAAGCCGGTGGCGCCGCTATCTGGAAAAATTATTATTGCCATTGCTGTCCGGTTTACAAATGCTCGTCTCATTGATAATATAACTGTTGATGTCGAATCGTCATATTAGGGAGGAGACAACTATGTTTCGTACATTAATGAACGCGAAAATCCACCGTGCCCGTGTGACAGAAGCGAATTTGAACTATGTAGGCAGCATTACCATCGATGCTGACATTTTAGACGCGGTTGGCATGGTCGAGAACGAAAAAGTACAAATTGTTAATAATAATAACGGCGCACGCTTTGAAACATATATTATTCCAGGAGAGCGGGGCAGCGGCGTATTTTGTCTGAATGGTGCGGCGGCGCGACTCGTGCAGAAGGATGATGTGATTATCGTTATTTCATACGCGCTCGTTCCGGAAGAAAAAATCGCCGAGCATCGTCCAAAAATTGCCATCATGGACGAACAGAACAAGATTAAGCAATTGATTGTCGAGGAACCAGCGCATACGATTATGTAGGAAAAGGCGGTTTGCTCAACTGCGTTAGGCAAATGCTTTAGGTTATCTGGGCGTTTGTTCCCTAACGGGGAAATGAACGGGGAACAGTTGGCCGCCGTAGTTGAGAATGCGACATGTGAGGGCGGTTTGCGCCGCTTTCTTAAGCGCAGAAAAGCAAAAAGCGTGAAGAAAGGGGGCTGTTTCTCAATAGAGAACGCCCCTATTATTGCGCACTTGAGGTGAAAAAATGGGTGAACGATTTGTCGTCATCGATTTAGAAACAACAGGAAACGCAGTGAAAAAGGGAGATCGAATCATCCAAATCGGCATGGTTGCTATCGAGAACGGGGAAGTAACAGAACGTTTTTCAAGCTTCATCAATCCGCAATGCGACATCCCGCCATTTATTCAGCAGCTTACGCAAATTGATGAACAAATGGTTCGGCATGCTCCTGTTTTTCCCGAACTTGCTTCAGAAATTGTTGATAGGCTCAAGCAATCATATCTTGTGGCACATAATGTGGCGTTTGATTGGCCATTTTTACAAGAAGAATTGGAAAGAGCGGGCGTTGCTTGCCCAGCGCCGCCAACAATTGATACGGTCGAGCTGTCGCGCATCTTATTTCCGACGATGGAAAGCTATAAATTAAGCGATCTTGCGCGAGCGCTTTATATTGAGCACGAAAATCCCCACCAAGCAGACAGCGATGCCGAGGTTACGGCGAAATTATGGCTCCTTTTATTGGACAAGCTTAAAGCGCTGCCGCTTGCAACGCTGAAGCAATTGCGCCGATTGGCGCGCGAAATGAAAAGTGATATTCGTCCGATCATCGATTCGATCATAAAGCAAAAAACAACGGTGTTGCATGATGATCAATATGTGTATTATCGCGGTTTGGCGCTCAAAAAGCCGACGAAAGAAGCTCCGCGTGAAAACGTGGAAGACGATACTTCTTTTACTGAATGGATGGCTAACGCTACCTCGCTTCCATTTCCCGGGTACGAGCATCGCAAAGGGCAATGGGAGATGATGAATCTCGTCCATGAGGCGCTTGAAACATCGCAGCACGCATTAATCGAAGCAGGAACTGGAATTGGCAAATCGCTTGCCTACCTAATTCCAAGTCTCTATATCGCCCGAAAACAGGGAAAGCCAGTCGTTATTAGCACGTATACACTGCAGCTTGGACGACAGCTCATTGAGCGCGACATTCCATTGCTTCAGGCGATCGTTCCGTTTCCATTTCGCGCTGCATTGTTAAAGGGAAAAAGGAATTATCTTTCCCTTGAGAAATTTGTGTCATTTCTTCAGGAGCCTAATAAAAATTACGATGTTGCGCTAATGAAATGCCAGCTTCTCGTTTGGCTTACAGAAACGGAAACAGGAGATGTTGATGAACTGCAGCTATCTTCCGGCGGACAGCTACTTTGGTCTTCATTGCACATGGATGAGAGAAAAGAAGCACCAGAGTGCGATTTTTTCTTGCGTGCTCGAAAGCGTGCAGACGGAGCGGATCTCATTATTACGAACCATTCATTCTTAATGCAAGATCTTACATCTGATGTTCCGCTTCTTCCTCCGTATGAACAGCTTATTGTCGATGAAGGACATCATCTTGAGGAGGTCGCTTCGCACTATTTTGGCCGGAACGTTGATTATGTGAGTGTTCGCTTGCTGTTGACACGTATTGGCAATGGTCAAGACGAAGGATCGTTATTTCAACTGAAAAAGCAATCTGAAGCCTTTGCGTCATACGTACTTGAGTTTCAGGGGATTTTGCGTGATATTGAGCTTGAATGTGATGAATGGTTTCGTATGATTCGCAGTTATGTCCTCGCGAAACAAACAAACTCGAAAACGGCACGGCTCCGCTATCGGTTTCATCCGGAAAAAGAGTACGGGAAAAGTTGGGGAGCGATTCGTGAATTGTTGTGGCGGTTATGTCATCGCGCCTCCGATCTTGTTAAAAAGGCGAATGAACTTAAACAGCGGGAACCTTTGCTTTCTTCTCTTTCGTTTTTTTCCGATGTGGAGATGCTAGAAGAAATGTTGCATACGTTGCGTCATTTGTTAGATAGTGAAGATACAGCGGTCGTTCGATGGATGGAAGTAGATGCAAAAGGAGCAGCGAATGCGACAGCGGTTTATTCACAACCGATTGAGCTCGAATCGTTTTTTGCTGAACGGTTATTTGCCAAGAAGAAAAGCGTTGTTTTGACATCGGCGACACTGGCGATGAACGGATCTTTCGCATACGCAATCGCACAGCTTGGTCTTGAAGATTTTTATCCGATTTGCCGTATTATTCCGTCTCCCTATGATTATGAACGTCAAGCGAAATTGCTGGTTCCAACCGATATCCCGGCAATTTCCGATGTTTCATTGGAGCAATATGCTTATGAGGTAGCGGTACGATTGCTCGACATTGCCGAGCACATGAAGGGAAAAATGCTCGTTTTATTTACATCACACGACCTTTTGCGAATGACTGCTTCAATCGTCAAAGAGGAAAATAGCGATGAAACACTTGTGTTATTGGCGCAAGGAATGCATGGAGGGAGCGTCACGAAATTAACAAAGGCGTTTCAGCAGTTTGATCGAGCCATTTTATTCGGAACGAATAGCTTTTGGGAAGGGGTTGATTTGCCCGGGGAGCAGCTTGCGATAGTCGTCATCGTTCGTTTGCCGTTTGCTCCGCCGGATGATCCAGTGATGGAAGCAAAAAGCGATTATATTCGCAAAAAAGGGGGACGACCGTTTTACGACTTATCGCTGCCGCAGGCGGTTATTCGTTTTAAACAAGGGTTTGGCCGACTGATTCGCACACATCAAGATAAAGGTGTGTTGTTCGTCTTTGACCGGCGCCTTGTCACGTCGTCTTATGGAAAATACTTTTTATCCTCTCTTCCGCCCGTACCGGTTTATGAGGCGCCGCTTGAACAGTTGCTTCAGGAAGGAAAATGGTGATTTTGCCGGCCCTAACGGTGTTTTTTATTAAGTAAAATATGGATAATAAACAATCGTGTAAATAAACGTTAAATGATGCAATCTATATGTGTAGAATGATTCTGAGTAGGGGATGGCATCGTTGAAAATTTTTTTATGGCTTCTCATGTCGTTATCGTTAGGGATTTTTGCCGAGGAACCGTTCGATCAGGCGGTAAAGAAAATTGATTTGCGTCTCGAAGATGGAGAGATGGCAATCGTTTGTCTTCCGCTTTCAAACGGAGAAGCGATGCTTATGAAAAATGCGGAAGGAAAAGCTGTGCTGATCAATACGGGGGGAAAAGGAAGCGATAAACAAATTCGGACGTGGCTTAACCGTCTCCATATCGGACAGCTTGACACGATTTTGTTAACGGACGTTCATCCGGATTTTTCGTCTTCCTTTGCCGCATACAAACGGCGCTATCATGCCAAACAGGTCGTTGCCGGCGTAAAAGCCAAAGGGATTACGTCTGTTTGGAAAGAAGGGGAGCATCACACGCTGTTTCCTCATCTGTTGGCGGACGTTCTTGCGGTGGACGATAATGGCCGTTTAACGATTCGTTTTCGATACGGACGGCTTTGCTTATTGTATATGGCTAGCGACGGCAAAGCGGTAACAGAGAAGCTAATGGCGCTTCCGCTCAGAGATGTGAATGTATTGAAAGTGGCGCAGTTTGCGGCGCGTGACCATTTAAGCATGCGGTTGTTAAAGAGCATGGATCCGCAGGCGGCAATTATTTTTCGCAAGGACGGCGTTCAGCCAGATCAGCATTTGTTAGATAAGCTGTATCAACTATGGATCGATATTTATCAAGTACACCATTCCGGCATTTTAATGATGAAATGCAGCTTATCGCGTTATGAAATGATTACTTTTTAAAATAAAACCTGCGGCGCACAGCTGCGCCGCAGGTTCATAAGATGTAGGTGGGGGAAATTTTTTTATGGAATTGTACAACGAACCTGTTATAATTATGGGAAGATACAACAGAAACTTGTTGTATTTATAGTGTGGCCGCAACGCGCCGTTCCTATGAGTAACAAAATTTGTGGCATAGAGGAGGAAAATGTGAATGGAGAGCAAAATTGAAGTATTGGCCACCGTCACTGTGCAAAACTCGCCTGATTTATATAAAATTGTCGATTGTTTGAATCGAACGTTGAAAAAGAACGATTTAATGTTTGGTTTGGCGCTTGACGCGAAAGATCAAAATAAAGCGGTTTTTACCATCTACCGTACATAAGATGTGGTGTATATGAAAAAGTGGAGCATTTTATTAGTTATTTTTTTATGCATCGCCATTTGGCAGACGGTGAGCGTGTACCACGCGGCGGTGGAGTCGAAACAACCACTTATTGAAACGGCGAGGAAACGGGCCGAGGAAAAAGTGCGATTTGCGCATATTGATGATGTCTATACATACTATGGCGAAAAAACGTATGTTGTATTCGTCGGCACCGACCGGAAAGGAACGAAGAAAATCGCCTGGGTGCCGGAGAAAAAGGGGCGCATCATTGTGAAACGGGCCCAAAGCGGCATTACGCGCGAAGAGGCGATCAAAAAGTTGGAAGCACAGCGGCATCCACAGCGAATTGTTTCTGTAAAGCTTGGGATGGAAAAAGAAGTACCTCTTTGGGAGCTGACATATATCGACCAAAACAACCGCTATTCATTTTATTACATCAGCTTTGAAGACGGTACTTTTTTGAAAAGATACAGTTTTCAACAATAACCGAGGGGGACATGGATGATGAAACTAGCAAAAAGAGTGGCGTCGCTGACTCCATCTACGACGCTTGCCATCACGGCAAAAGCTAAAGAATTGAAAGCGGCCGGGCACGATGTGATCGGTCTAGGCGCCGGCGAACCGGATTTTAATACGCCGCAACATATTATCGATGCGGCTGTCAAAGCGATGAACGAGGGGCATACAAAATATACGCCGTCGGAAGGATTGGCGACTTTGCGCGCAGAAATTGCGAAAAAATTCGCGCAAGATCAAGGCCTTCATTATGAACCGTCGGAAATTATTGTGTGCGTTGGGGCCAAGCATGCTCTTTATACGCTGTTCCAAGTGATTTTAGATGAAGGCGATGAAGTCATTATTCCGACGCCGTATTGGGTCAGCTATCCGGAGCAAGTGAAGCTCGCTGGCGGAGTGCCTGTCTATGTTGAAGGGCTTGAAGAAAATGAATTTAAAATTACCCCTGAACAGTTAAAATCTGCAATTACTGAGCGGACGAAAGCGGTCATCATCAACTCGCCGAGCAACCCGACGGGAATGATTTATACTGAGGAAGAGTTGAAGGCGCTTGGAGAAATTTGTTTAGAGCACGATATTTTAATTGTGTCTGATGAAATTTACGAAAAGCTTATTTACGGCGATCATCGCCACGTGTCGATCGCCCAGCTTTCTCCAGAGTTAAAAGCGCAAACGATCATCATTAACGGCTTGTCAAAATCGCATTCGATGACGGGATGGCGCATTGGCTATGCGGCTGGGGATAAGGAGATTATCCGCGCGATGACAGACCTAGCGAGCCACAGCACGTCCAACCCGACATCGATCGCCCAATATGCGGCAATTGCTGCATACAATGGGCCGCAAGAGCCTGTCGAGGAAATGCGCCAAGCCTTTGAACAACGTCTCAATATCATTTATGAAAAATTGATTGAAATCCCAGGCTTTACGTGCGTGAAACCGCAAGGAGCGTTCTACTTGTTCCCGAACGCGCGCCAAGCGGCGACGATGGCTGGCTACGCAAGCGTCGATGAGCTTGTCGCGGCGCTCCTTGAGGAAGCGAAAGTGGCGCTCGTGCCAGGTTCGGGTTTCGGCGCCCCTGACAACGTCCGTTTGTCTTATGCGACATCGCTTGACGTTTTGGAAAAAGCAATCGAACGTATCAAAGCGTTTATGGAGCAGAAAGCCAACAAATAATTGAAAGTGTAAGAAGTTTGTATTCATACTGAAAAAAGCAAGCTGGGAGGAGGGGATGAAATCCTCTCTCTCAGACTGCTTTTGTTTTTTCTATATAGAAAGCGATAATGATTTTAATACTTTCCTCTTTAATATTCCGCTTCTGCAAACAAAGCTTCTTCATTCGTGCCAGCTTGGCCCTCTCTTTTTTATGCTTACGATGTTGTGGCTGCTCTGTTCGATTCCTAAAAAAGTGGCATGTATTGACTCTTGATGTTTATTGGCTTCTTCTTATTTTGACGAAAAAGCGAGGATCAATTATGTTGTCACTATGTTATCTGCTCGCAGCCAAGAGCGTCGAGCTCCTCTTGAAGTGTTTCCTGATCCCCTCTGCCAAAATGTTTGTTGCTTAGGACATAGTGAATGTAGTTATCTCCCGCAACAATTTCTTGAATTCTAAAATCTGCTCTAAAAAGTGCTGTCAGTACACCTCCACCGCCACAACCGACTGGCGCAAAATCAATAGCATCTGTGGCGCCGGAAAAACCGATAACCGTGTGTTCTGGCGACAGCGGATCGATCGTCACAAGCACCACTGTTCTTTTATGACTCATATTTCTCCCTCCTTTTATAAAATGGATCAGTTCCAAAATGGTTGCACAAATGCTAGCTACACTTTTTCTTAACAGCTTCATAAATGTAGTCGATAGCCTCCCAAAAAGCGTTGGTAGAATAAGTAGATGTTCGATAATACGATATGCGCTAACGCGAATAGTTGATTTAGGTATATGTACAAATATTTCCAAAATGGTAATATAGAACTATTTGTAGTAGTGAATATATAAGAAAATACTATGGAAAGCAGTCTTATATAACCATTTTTTTATATTTATAGATGAATGATGCAATCACCGTTACAAAAACATATTCGATTAATATGATAGTTGTTAGATAGTAGAAATTTTCCATATGAATTTATTAAAGGAGCGTGACATGTGTGATTGACGCAACCGTTCATATACCATCTTCCGCATCGATAGGACATCATGTTGTCATTGAACAAGGAGCGGTCATTGGAGAAAACGTTCAAATCGGACATAACTCTGTAATATTAGCTGGTACGATCATTGGCGATGATGTCACGATCGGTTGCAATGCCGTTTTAGGATGCCAGCCTTTTAAAAATGCTAGGGTGAAGCATGACGTATCTCAGCAAGGGGCGCTTGTAATCGGGAAGGGGAGCCGTATTGGCAATGGCGTCATTATATATGCCGGAACGGAGTTAGGGGAAGGAACAATGATCGGCGATTTAGCGAGCATCCGTGAAAGAACGCGTATTGGACATTCGACTGTCATCGGAAGAAGCGCAACAGTTGAATGCCGCACCGTTATTGGCAGCCGCTGTCTCATACAAACGGGGGCTTATATTACTGCGGATATGGTGATTGAAGACGACGTGTTTATTGGACCGGAAGTATCGACGTCAAACGATAAATATATGGATCGAAAACCCTATGAACTGGCGGGCCCGAGAATCAAAGAAAAAGCGAGCATCGGGAATAATGCCACATTGCTTCCAGGAATCACGATCGGCAAAGGCGCAGTCGTTGGAGCGGGGTCTGTTGTGACGAAAGATGTCCCCGACAACATCACGGTTGTAGGCGTGCCTGCCAAGCCTATAACGGTTCATTTACCGCAGTCAGGGGAGGAAGATCAATCGTGAAGGTTCCATTAATCGATTTGCGCGCACAATATTTGTCGTTAAAAGAAGAGATACTGGACGCCATTCGGGCGGTAATGGACAGCGGCATTTATGTGTCCGGGTCTGAAGTAGAGCGTTTTGAACAAGAAATAGCGGCATTTGCCGAAGCAACATACGCGATTTCTACCGCTAACGGTACAGATTCGCTTATTTTGGCGCTAGAGGCGTGCGGAGTTGGGCCAGGCGACGAAGTCATTACTTCTCCCTATACTTTTTTCGCTACGGCTGAGGCGATCGCAAGGGTCGGAGCGACTCCGGTTTTCGCGGATATAGACGATAAGACATACAATTTATCGCCGGAACAGACCGAGGCGAAAATTTCTCCGAAAACGAAAGCGATCATTCCTGTCCACATTTTCGGCCAACCGGCTGATATGGACGCGTTTCTCGACATCGCTCAACGACATCATTTATATATTATCGAGGATGCTTGCCAAGCATTGGGCGCTACGTATAAAGGAAGACGTGTCGGAAGCATCGGACATATTGGCTGTGTTTCTTTCTTTCCTACAAAAAATTTGGGCGGCTACGGTGATGGCGGGCTCGTTTTGACGAACGACGAAAATCTTGCTAAAAAGGTGCGCTTGCTCGCGAATCATGGAAGCACGCGCAAATACTATCATGAGGCGATCGGCTACAACAGCCGGCTCGATGAGCTTCAGGCCGCTATTTTGCGCATTAAATTGCAGAAGCTGGATGAATGGAACAAATTGCGAAAAGAACGGGCCGATTTCTACTCTGACCAGCTAAGTGCCCTAGGTGTTGGAGTGCCGCATACTACTAGCGATTCCAGCCATGTATACCATATGTATATGATCGAAATCAAGGAACGGGATGAATTGTCTGCATATTTGAACAGTGTCGGTGTCGCCACAGGCCATTATTACCCATGTCCGCTGCATTTGCAAAACGTATTTGCTGGACTCGGATATAAACAAGGAGATTTGCCTGTAGCCGAAGCGGCATCAGAGAGAACATTGGCGCTTCCGATGTTTCCAGAATTGACTGCCGAACAACAGCGATATATCATCTCTCACATTAAAAAATTTATGGAAAACAAGAAGCAGGCACCGAAAAGGGGCGATCATGAATGAAAGTTTTGCATTTAACCGACGGGCTGTCGATGATTCCCCTTTGTGAAGCTTTGACACGTAAGGGAATGGATGTAACTACATGCCACTTCTATAAACACTCCTCGAATGTTTCCGTAGATATTTGTTTAAATTTGCAGGATGTGCCACCAAATGAACGAGTAAACAAAATGACAGAGTTTCTTCATAAGGCGATGGATGAATATGATCTTTTCCACTTTCATTTCGGTTTTACGTTTTTACCAGATAATAGCGATCTCGAAATATTGAAGCGAAAAGGAAAGAAACTGATCGTTCACCACCACGGTTCCGAGGTGCGTTCATTGTCGATTGCGAGAAGCTTTAACAATCCATATGTCGAGGTGAAGCCATATTGGACAGAAGAACGAATTCAGCAAAATCTGCAACGTTTGTCACAATATGTGGATGATGCCATTATTCCTTACTTTGAGTTACTTCCTTATATAGAAAAATATTATAAAAATATTCATTATATCCCCAACGGGGTCGATGTGCGTTCAATGAAAGCAGTTTATCCAGAAACAACTTGTTCTAGCCCGTTATTAATACATGCGCCAAGCAACAGAATGCTAAAAGGCACAGAATATGTCACGAATGCTGTGGAACGTTTACGACAAAAAGGACTAAACTTTCGATTTGCATTAATTGAAAAACTACCTCATGCAGAGGCCCAGAGATTGTATCGCGAAGCCGATATTGTCATTGATCAGTTGAGAATTGGTGATTATGGATTGTTCAGTATTGAAGCGATGGCTCTTGGAAAACCAGTTGTTTGTTTTATCCGTGACGATCTTCGAAACAAATACCCGGATCTTCCTATCGTCAATGCCACTCCCGATACAGTTGCCCATGTCCTTGAGGATTTGATTAAAGATCCGGAAAAGCGGAGGCAGTTAGGCATTCAAAGCCGCAATTATGCGCAAAAATTCCATGATGCTGATAACGCAGCCGACAAACTGATCGAAATATATAAAAACTTAAGATAGTTGGCGGTGCTAATGCTCAAAGGGAGGAATCAAGTTGGCTAAAGTTTGTATGCTAGTAGCCTATCACCCGTTTTTGGATGCGAGAGTTTTTAAAAAAGAGGCCATGAGCTTAGTGAACAATGGCCATGATGTAACGATCATAGCGCCGAGAAAGGACGGCTATTTATTTGATATTGACGGAACCCCTTTTAAGGATCGTTTTCTCGAACGAACTTTTGTACATGAAAAAATAAAAATTGTAACTTATGACGGCTATACTGGAAGAGCAACGGTTCCAGAAATGATCCAAAATTTGAAGTCAGGTGAGTATAGTTCGTTTCTCGATCCTTTAACGCAGGAAGGATTAAAACAAGACGCCGATATTTTTCATGCTCAGGAGTATTTATCCCTTTACTCAGGCGTCGGGATTAAGCGGGCCATGAAGGCGAAAGGCAAATCTGTTAAGCTGATTTACGATAGCCATGAAATCGTGCCAGATCCGTTTGGTGCTATGGCGGAAAATCGAAAAAAAGATTTGCACGAGATTTTAGAGATGATGTTAAAAGAAGTAGATTATATTATTGCTGTTTCCGATTCGATGAAGGCGTGGTATTTAACATTAGACCCATCGTTACCGGTAGGTGTGATTTATAACTCGCCACCTTTAGCTACTGATTATAAGCCGAAACAATTTAGTACAGATAAGCTAGTCGTCGGTTATGAGGGAAATATAACTAGCAGCAGGGGAAGCATAGATAAAATTATCGGAATTACGCGTGAGTGCAGTCAAGAAGTAGATTTTAAGTTTAAGATTATCGGGGGAATGAGGCATAATGAAAAGAACATCATCCCTTCCGATGTCAAGGACAAAATTGAGCTGGCCGGCTGGGTTGATTACTATAAAATCCCTGAGGAAATGAAAGAAATAGAAGTTGGTTGGATCGATTATGAAGTGCAAAATGCGCTCAATCATGCTTTCGCACTGCCAAATAAGTTTTTTAGCTTTCTCAATAACGGTGTTCCGGTGATTGTTAATAAATGTCCGGAAATGGAGCGTTTTATCCAAACTTATCATTGCGGAATGGTTATTGACAAAGAGAATGCAACTGTGCAGGATTACAAAAAAGCGCTTCTTTATCTCCATAAGAAAAAGCATAAGTTAAAATCAATGAGCATCAACGCTCGAAAAATTATGGAAGAAATTTATAGTTGGGAGCATATGGAGAAGCGTCTTCTCAATATATACGAACGTCTTTTGGCTACGGGGGCAAGGTATATTTTATAGTTGCCCCGTCCCTCTTTAGGTTCGATAACATATCGGCTTAAAGGGGGCACCCCCAAACATAGATCATTCGTGTTGGCTGCTTTTTTGAATGAACAATTTTGCAGCCCCTATCATCCCCCCTCTAGTGTTTTTTTTTACTAACGCTCTGGCTGGCAGCTAGCTAGGGCTTCCTTAAAATAGCCTACCTTTATACTATAGCTTCTAAAATTTTAATCAATGAATCTCCCTTTTGCATCCTTCATATGAACGAGCGCTTTTCATCGGATAAGCATGTTATGAAATGATTGGTAAGAATGAAAGAGTAACTGGGCTATGAACCATTTCCAATTTTTTGCACAAAAGCCCTAACCTAAAATGAGAGAATTTAATATTTTAATAATATATTTCAGACACATTTGTAGTGGGAGCAGGAGAGGTGAAAATGAAAGTTCTTCATCTGCCGTACGGCGGACAAATGATAACATTATGCGCAGCTTTAAGAGAAATTGGAATAGAGGCCACATCGTGTCATTTTCGTAGATCGAATTTTCAATTTCAGCCAGATATATGTTTAGATTTACAAAAAATTTCGAAATCAGATCATGAATCAGTGAAAAGAGAATTTTTTGAACAGGCTGTAAAGGAATTTGACGTATTCCACTTTCATTTTGGCATGACATTTTTTGATGATCATAGCGATTTGGAGTATTTAAAGAAATTAGGAAAAAAGATTATCGTTCAGCACCGCGGCTCCGACGTTAGACGGCTTTCTATCGCCCGCAAACTCGGAAATCCTTATGTGCGCGTAAAATACCCGAATGAAAAAAGAATTGTTGCTGAATTGCAAAAGCTATCCAGTTTTATTGACCATGCTATCGTAGCGGATTATGAGCTGCTTCCTTACGTTCAAGATTTTTATAAGTACGTTCATATCATCCGCCAAGCGATCGATTTAAAAAAATTTGCACCAGTCTATCCATCCGATGCGATCAAAACTCCCGTGATTGTCCATGCACCGTCGCATCCAGTGATTAAGGGCACGATGTATGTGCAAAATGCGATTAAAATGCTTACAAAAAAGGGATACCCTGTCGACTTCCAGCTTCTTCGCAAAGTGCCTCATGAAGAAGCACTTCGTATGTACGAACGGGCCGACATCATTATCGATCAAATGTGTATCGGCTCTTTTGGAATCTTAAGCCTTGAAGGAATGGCTCTAGGAAAACCTGTTGTATGCCATATTCGTGAAGGACTTGTCGAGACGTATCCGGAAGGTCTGCCGATTGTGAATGCCAGTCCGAAAAACTTGTATGAGAAGTTAAAAGAATTGGTGGAACATCCGGAACAATTGCAAGAGTTAGGGATGCAAGGAAGAGAATATGTGGAAAAACATCATGACGCATCAGTTATTGCCAAACAACTGGCCAATCTTTATCAACAGCTGTAGGCAAATGAGTCGAAACCCATTGAAAGGAGTGAAATGACCTTGAGAGCAGGAGTAGTTGGAGTTGGTTCAATGGGGAAGAATCACGCCCGTGTGTATGCTTCTTTAACGGATGATTGCCAGTTTGTCGGCGTTTACGATGTGGACTACGAACGCGCTTATAGCGTAGCAAAACAATATGGAGTTACAGCTTTCCGCTCGCTGCAAGACTTATTAAAACAAGTCGATATCGTATCAATTGCGGTTCCTACCTCTTTACATTACCAAATTGGTTTGCAATGTATCAACGAAGGTGTGCACGTATTAATGGAGAAGCCGATTGCAGAAACAATTCAGCAAGCCAAAAAACTAATTGAGAAAGCAAAAGATAAAAACGTGACGCTTCAAGTCGGGCATATCGAGTTGTTCAATCCGACTGTGCAAGTTCTGAAACAGCTATTAAATAATGAGGAGATTATTAGCATAGAAATTAGCCGTTTGCGCCCGCAAGAACCGCAAGTCATGAATGTCGATGTTGTGAGCGATTCGATGATTCACGATGTGTATATTCTATTCTATCTATTAGGGGATCAAGTACAAAACTTTTATGCGCTCGGCAAACAGCGCAACAATTATACAAGACATGCGACAGCGCTATTAAAATTTCAAAACGGCATCATCGCCCAATTGACCGCGAGTTTCTTAGCGGCTGAAAAAGTTCGAACGATTCGTGTCATTACAAAAGAATCTATTATAGTGGCGGATCTGCTAAATAAGTGTATTCAAAAATCGAGTCTAGTTGAACAAGGGGCGATTCAAAACATATCCGTACCAGATCTCGAGCCGTTACGGATGGAGCTTATTCATTTTATCGACTCGATCAAACGGAACGAAGCACCTAAAGTGACCGGACAAGATGGTCTCGCCGCTCTTTCCTTAGCCAACAAAATTATTCGAAAAGTCTCCGTATCTTAATAAAATGCGTTTTTAGGAAAGGAGGATACAAAACGATGAGTTTTAGTTCTGTTGGTGTGATCGGGCTCGGATATGTAGGGTTGCCGCTCGCAAAATTGTTGGCGGAGCGCGGCCTGCATGTCGTAGGTGTCGATGTAGACAAAGCGAAAATCCAACATTTGTACGCCGGAATCAGCTATATTTCCGATCTAGACGACGCCGAAATTCAACAGCTGATGGCTTGCGGTTATTTTGAGGCGACGGAGGACTATAGCAAGCTAACCGACACGGATGCGATTATTATTTGTGTTCCTACACCTGTTAATGACAAAGGAGAACCTATTCTCAAATATATTCAGTTAGCCGGACAGCATCTCGAGCCAGTTTTGTTAAATAAGCAATTAGTGGTACTTGAAAGTTCGACGTACCCCGGAACGACGGAGGAGGTGCTGCTTCCTATACTGCAAGGAAACGGCAAAAGGGTGGGGGAGGATTTTTACCTAGCCTATTCGCCGGAGCGGATCAACCCAGGGGATAAACGATTTCATTTGACGGAAATGCCGAAAATTATTAGCGGGGTTACCAAAGCATGTCTCGAAAAAATTACCGCGCTCTATTCACCGATTTATCAAAAAGTGGTTCCGGTTTCTTCGCCGCGCGCGGCAGAAATGGCAAAAATAACAGAAAATAGCCAAAGGTTTATCAACATCTCCTTTGTAAATGAAATTGTAAGATTCTGTGAAAAGATGAACATTAATGTGTGGGAAGTCATTGAGGCGGTTAATACGAAGCCTTACGGAAATCTGTATTTTTATCCGGGGCCGGGCATCGGGGGGCATTGCATTCCAGTTGACCCGTTATATTTGCAATGGAAAGCAAGAGAAATCGGAAGCGATGTAGAATTCATT
This sequence comes from Anoxybacillus tepidamans PS2, assembly GCF_000620165.1. Taxonomy (GTDB): domain Bacteria; phylum Bacillota; class Bacilli; order Bacillales; family Anoxybacillaceae; genus Anoxybacteroides; species Anoxybacteroides tepidamans_A. The sequence goes on along the minus strand of NZ_JHVN01000003.1, from coordinate 121,658 downwards.
ACTATAGCCAAAAAAGTGAACGACTCCATGCCGCATTATATACTAAGCCGGCTCACCCGCTTGCTCGATGCTTCGACATTAAAAGACAAATCGATATTGCTTGTGGGTGTAACGTATAAAAAAGATGTAAATGATTTGCGGGAATCTAGCGCCGTTCATATTATGTCACTACTCATCGAACAAGGGGCGAACGTTTCTTACCACGACCCTTTCGTTCCTCGCTTAACGCTTCACGGCCAGCAATATGACAGTGTTGAATTAACTAGCGATATAATCAGCTCGGTCGATTGCGTTTTGCTATTAGTGGATCATTCGAACCTTCCGTTAGATGTGATTGTTGCAAACGCGAAGCTTGTATTCGATACGAAAAACGCCGCAAGCAGACTTGGAGCGTTCGACCACGTCAAGTATCTTTAACGTCTTTCCAAAAGAAGTCTCCCGCCTCTAAACGAAGTGTAGGTGGGGGAGGTTCATGGAAATGTTGTCACGTGCGTTGCAACAGAGACGCACTTTTTTATTGCTTCGTTTCATTAGGAAAGGTATAATATACGTTACGCATACATAGTTTTCTGAACAAATGTTGGAGGGAGTTTGCGGTGAAAGCAACGATTGCAGAAGTAAGCAAATATGTAGGGCAAGAAGTGACGATCGGCGCTTGGCTGGCGAATAAGCGCTCAAGCGGCAAAATCGCCTTTTTGCAGCTGCGCGATGGGACAGGCTTTATTCAAGGGGTTGTCGAAAAGTCTCAGGTGGCAGAAGATGTGTTCAAAATCGCTAAATCAGCGACGCAAGAAACGTCTTTATATGTAACAGGTGTGGTTCGCGTCGATGAACGATCTCCGTTCGGCTACGAACTGTCGGTCACGAATTTGGAAATCATTCACGAGGCGGTTGACTATCCGATTACACCAAAAGAGCACGGTGTCGAGTTTTTAATGGATCACCGCCATTTATGGCTGCGCTCGAAGCGTCAGCACGCGATTATGAAAGTTCGTAACGAAGTCATTCGCGCAACGTATGAATTTTTTAACAACAACGGTTTCGTGAAAGTCGATCCGCCGATTTTAACGGGCAGCGCGCCAGAGGGAACAACGGAATTGTTCCATACAAAATATTTTGATGAAGATGCATATCTTTCGCAAAGCGGCCAGCTTTATATGGAAGCGGCAGCGATGGCGCTCGGAAAAGTGTTTTCATTCGGTCCGACGTTCCGCGCGGAAAAATCAAAAACGCGCCGCCATTTAATCGAGTTCTGGATGATCGAGCCGGAAATGGCGTTTTACGAGTTTGAAGACAATTTAAAAGTACAAGAAGAGTACGTATCATATATCGTTCAATCCGTATTGAAAAACTGTCAACTCGAATTGAAAACGCTCGGCCGCGATACAACGAAGCTTGAGAACATTCAAGCACCATTTCCGCGCATTACGTATGATGAGGCGATTAAGTTTCTGCAAGAGAAAGGCTTCGATGATATAAAATGGGGCGACGATTTTGGGGCACCGCATGAGACGGCGATCGCGGAAAGCTTCGACAAGCCGGTATTTATTACACACTATCCGACAACGTTGAAGCCGTTTTATATGCAGCCGGATCCAAACCGTTCGGATGTCGTGCTGTGCGCCGATTTGATCGCGCCGGAAGGATATGGCGAAATCATTGGCGGCTCCGAGCGCATTCACGATTATGAGCTGTTGAAACAGCGCTTAGAGGAACACAACTTGCCAATGGACGCGTACAAATGGTATTTAGAATTGCGCCAATACGGCTCGGTGCCGCATTCAGGCTTTGGCTTAGGGCTTGAGCGCACGGTCGCTTGGATTTGCGGAGTTGAGCACGTTCGTGAAACAATTCCGTTCCCGCGCTTGTTAAACCGTCTGTATCCATAATAAAGAAGACGCAGATTGCATGCGGGTAAGCAAGCGGCCGCACGTCTTCGCTTGCCCGAAGCGAACGGACCGGCCGCCTTTGTCGGCGGCGCAAGAAATTTGATAATTGCCAATCGCTTAAATCCCCCCCTTTTTTGGGGGGTTTTCTTTCATAAAAAAAATGCTGCAGTCGCGTCTAACGCAGAATAAGAGTTTTTCTGTTTGGCAATGTTTGTCGCTCTTGCTGGCAACAATGTCTGCTGTTCATGGTATAATATAATTGAGGTGTGTTCTGATGGATAAAGAAAAGATGGCGGAATGGCTCGGGCATGGAAGTATTTCGATTCCGAAGCTGCTTTTGCATCATTACAAGCGGCTCGGTTTAACAGAAGTGGAATTTATGCTGCTTTTACACTTGCATTCATTTATGGAGGAAGGGGTTTGGTTTCCGACTCCGGCGGAGATTGCGGAAAAAATGACTTTAACGCCGGCGCAATGTATGGAAACGTTGCGAAAGTTGATGCAAAAAGGATTTGTTTCGATTGAAGAACAAGTCGATCAAGCCATTTTAAGCGAAAAATACTCGCTGAAGCCGCTTTGGGAGAAGCTTGTGCATTATTTAGTTTCCGAATTGGCGGCAAGCGGCCAGAAAGAGCGGCAAGAAGAGGAACAAAGCGTCTATACGATGTTTGAACAAGAATTTGGCCGCCCGTTGTCGCCGTTTGAATGCGAAACGTTAACGATGTGGATCGACCAAGATGGTCATGATCCGGCGATCGTTAAAGCGGCACTTCGCGAGGCGGTATTGTCTGGAAAACTGAACTTTCGCTACATTGACCGCATTTTATTCGAATGGAAAAAGAACGGAATCCGCACGATTGAGCAAGCGAAAGATCATGGAAAAAAATTTCGCAAGCATCAGTTGAAAAGCAAATTGCCGCAGCCAACAGAGCATAGGCAAACCGTGACGTTTTACAACTGGCTCGAATCGTGAGCGAGAGGCGGCTGTCTCTCGCTTTTCTATGTAAAATAGAAGGGGGGATTTTTTTGCTGACTCGTCCACAAATTCGCTACTGCCTAGACCAGATAGCGGAAATGTTTCCAGATGCGCATTGCGAGCTTGTGCATCGCAACCCATTTGAATTATTGATCGCTGTTGTTTTGTCAGCGCAATGCACAGACGCCCTTGTTAACAAAGTAACAAAACATTTGTTTGAAAAATATAAAACACCCGAAGATTATATCGCGGTTCCGCTTGAAGAACTAGAGCAAGACATTCGTTCCATCGGCTTGTACCGCAACAAAGCGAAAAATATTCAAAAGTTATGCGCGCTGCTTATTGAACAGTATGGTGGACAAGTGCCAAACGACCGCGATGAATTGATGAAGCTGCCGGGAGTTGGACGAAAAACCGCCAATGTCGTTGCATCGGTTGCTTTTGGCGTTCCGGCCATCGCTGTTGATACGCACGTTGAGCGGGTAAGTAAACGCCTTGGCTTTTGCCGCTGGAAGGACTCGGTGCTTGAGGTGGAAGAGGCGCTCATGCGGAAAATTCCAAAAGAAGAATGGTCGATTACGCACCATCGCATCATTTTTTTCGGCCGCTACCATTGCAAAGCGCAAGCGCCGAAGTGTGAAGTGTGCCCGCTTCTTGAGCTATGTAGAGAAGGGAAAAAACGGATGAGAGGGCGGAACGAAAGTGCAGCGCGTGCCGATTGAGTTTGCGCACCCGTTATTTTTTCGAGAAGGGGAAATGATTGAGGAACAAGAGGTTGCGCTGTTTCCTTATATGATGAAACGTGTCTATTTTTATTATGACATCGTTTCTGCGAAGCCTGCGCCTTGGGAACAAACAGAGAAGTCGCTGCCACCTTTGTTTCAGCTATGGAAGGAAGAGAAAGAACAGTTAAAAGCTTATTTTTCTCAAAGGGATCGAGCCGCGGCACGAGCGCCGATGATTCGAGGGTTGTCCTATTTGATTGTATTGCTTTTTTGGCTGAATGGCAGACGAACGCAAAATGTGCGCACATGGCGCAATGAACTGGAACTGCTGCCGCTTGTGCCAATCAATTGCGTGGAACGGCTTCAATTTATTTTTGACCGGTGCGACGCGTACCATTCATTCGTACAGTTGGACAAGCTGTTTGAAGAAGCGGAGAAGCTGTTTTACAAACAAAAGTCGATCATGAAAAAAGGGATGTCTCCTCGTTGAGACATCCCTTTTTGATCGTATGACCGGAAGCTAAGTTAGCGGCTTCTTGTCGAGTTGTTATTATTGTTTTGTTGCGGCGGTGTTATTGGATTTGTCGGCGGCAATGTTGGTGTCGTATTTCCGCCAGTGTTGTTTTGCCCGTCATTATTGCTTCCGCCAGTATTGTTGCCTCCGTTTTGCCCGTTGTTTCCGCCATTTCCGGTATTTCCGCCAGTATTATTTCCGTTTTGACCATTGTTTCCGCCGTTTTGTCCATTCTGTCCGTTGTTATTGTTATTTCCGTTTTGTCCGTTTTTCTGCCCGTTTTGTCCATTCTGTTCGTTTTGGCTGTCGCCTGGCACTTGTACGGTCGCGGTAGCCGGACTGCTTTTTATTTGTCCGTCTTTGCTTACTGCGTATACTTCAAATGTATAAACCGCTCCCTTCGTTGGGTGGCTGATTGTTAGCGAAGAATCGGCCGTCGGAACGATATTCGACTCGCCTTTGTCGTTTTTCATATGCACCTCAAATGCCATATTTTCGGTATTGTTGTCATACTTCCATGCAAGAGAAATCGTATCGGACACAGGGTCATATGCCGCTTGCAAATTCGTCGGCGAATTTGGTTTCACATCTTCTGCTACCTCAGTCGGCTGTGTGCCCCTTACGAAGCATTCGTACGTAATTTCGCTTGCTGGCGTATATTTTCCTGCTAGTTTTGGCGGATTCGTTCCTTTCTTGATCGGCAGTTTTTCAACGCTTCGCGGCATTGGGAAATCTTTTCCGCCGCCGTCGACGTGCGCGATCACTTTCTTGAACAATAGGCGCGGCAGCTTTTGTTCGTACATCGACAAGTTCGCCGTACCGCTCTTCTTGCTGAAGCCGGTCCATACGGCTGCGGTATAGTTAGGCGTATAGCCGACAAACCAGCTGTCCGGCACTGCATCGCTAGGAAGTCCGAGTTGGCGGGCCGTTTCGTCGTCGTAGTTGGTCGTTCCCGTTTTTCCGGCGATATGCAATCCTGGAACGTTCGCGAGCGTACCTGTACCGTATTGAACGACCGATTTTAACATATCGGTAATCATGTACGCTGTATAATCGCTCATTGCTACTTTCGGCTTTGGCGTTAAATCCATTTCTGTGTTGTCCGGGAAGACGATTTTTGTTACCGCATGCGGCTTAATGTACACACCGTTATTGCCGAAGGCGCTGTACGCACCGGCCATTTGCAGCGGCGATACGCCTTTTTCAAGGCCCCCAACCGCGTACGATTCGTAAATTTTGTCAAAGCCCATGCCAAGTCTATTGGCAAACTGTTTAGCGCGGTCCAAGCCAACTTCTTGCAGCGCTTTGAGCGCTGGGATGTTGCGCGATTTGGCGAGAGCCATCCGCATCGTCATCGCACCTTCGTATTGGCCGTTCCAGTTTTTAATTGGCGTACCGTTTGAATAGTGGTACGGTTCGTCGACAAGCTGATGGGCTGTGGACCATTTTAAATATTCAATGGCTGGACCGTAGTCTAAAATCGGCTTAATCGTCGAACCTGGCTGTCCGACCGGTTGGATCGCATAGTTGAAGCCGAATGCCACATTTTTTTGGTCGCGTCCGCCGCCAAGCGCGCGGATTTCCCCGGTTTTTGTGTCGATTAAAGCGATCGCTGATTGCAAATCTTTTTTGTTAGTAAATAGTTCATTAGAGTCAAGCAAGTTGTCGACATAGTCTTGCGCGTTTGGATCAAGCGTCGTATAAATCTTCAAGCCGTCTTCGTATACGTTAACGTTCGCTTGATCAGTTACTTCCCTAATTACTTCGTCGATGAATGAATCGTACTGAATAGTTGACGAATCTTGATGTTTTTTCCGATCTACGAGCATCGATGCAATTGGCACTTTCTTCGCTTTTTCCGCTTCTTCTTTTGTAATGAAGCCGTGTTGCGCCATCAGCGACAAGACGACATCGCGACGCTTTTTCGCTGCTTCCGGATGTTCATATGGGTTGTAGTTGTTCGGGCTTTGCGGCAGGCCCGCAAGCAACGCCGCTTCCGGCAGCGTCAAGTCTTTTAAATTCGTTTTGCCGAAGTAAAATTCGGCCGCTCTAGCGACGCCGTAAACACCGTTTGAATAATAAATTTTATTTAAATACATCTCCAAAATTTCGTGTTTGGAGTATTTTTGTTCAAGGCGAAGCGATAGCCATAATTCTTGCGCCTTGCGTTTGAGCGTTTTTTCGGGCGAAAGGAACGTAAGCTTGACGACTTGCTGCGTAATCGTACTGCCGCCTTCCGCGCCAAACCCGTCTTTTACGTTCGCAACAACAGCTCCGCCAAGGCGAATTAAATCGACGCCGTGGTGCTGGTAAAACCGGGCATCCTCGGTGGCTAGCACCGCATTTTCGAGCACTTTTGGAATATCCGAGTAAGAAATATATGTGCGTTTTTGGCCTCCTAGCTCGGCAATTTTATGCCCGTTCATATCGTAAACAGTCGATGACAACGGGTCTTTAATTTTCGCTTCGTCAAGCGGCGGAGCGCCTTTGATAAAATAGGCAAAAGCGGCGATTCCGCCGATGACGCCAACCATCACCAATATCACAAATGTAAGCACAATCGTTTTAAACCATGAAGCTGTCTTTCGTTTTTTCGCTTTCGTTTGCTTCGGCTGCTTTGCTGCTTGTTTCGCTGCTTGTTTCGCTGCTTGTTTCCGTTCTACGCGAGAACGATAATCACCAGACATAAGCAAATCCTACCTTTCTTATAATTGTAAGAAATGTTTTAAATTTCTTACCTAAAAGTAGATTTTTTCTACTACTCTAATATAATCAATTCGAGGTTGATAGCCAAGTGAAATGTAATGACCGCATTGTTCGATCTCCTGCTTGGTCATCGATTTTCTCCCCCCGGATTGCTTTCGTTCCCAAAAGGCGAGCAAATGTGATGCATCGAGCAAATATACTTCATCAAGGGATGAAAAACGCAAAATGACAAAACAAATCGCTCCGTGCGCGAGCACCTCTTTCATGTGCTGGATTTGATGCTCATGAAAATTTTGTAAAGGGAAAGATGTTAGGTTTCTTGTTTCTTTTGCCTCAAAATCGATGTATTTGCCGCGGAAGATGCCGTTATAGTCAGTCGTCGACGGCTGCTTAAAATACGCCTCTTTAATGACGGCGGCGCTCCGTTTCGGATAGTCGACGTGCACAATTTGCACAGGCGTCGGCTTTTTATGAATGACAGCGATGCCGTGTTGACGGTAATATTCGTTAGTTGCGTTTAAATCTTCTTCTAACGTCATCCCTCGGTTTCCATAATTCGGATCAACCGGGCCGCGCAAGCTGCGCTCTTCTTTCCCTTTGTACACTTTTCCGCCGGGGTATTTGAATGCCATTGTTCTCATCTCCTTTGAATGTTTTTTATTATACCACACGAAAGAAAGAAAGGGGTGTATAAAGGAAATGTCGAAATTGCACGAATAAATAAAAAAGACGACTTTCTTTGCCGAAAAGATTCTAGTTTTGTCAGGTGTGAAGGGAGCGAAAAGAAAATGGCGAATGTTTAAAAGCAAACGGGTGATGGGAGGAATCGCTGATGCGATGGGTGAAAAAAGAGGCAGTGGAAAAACAGTTAGGAGAAATTTTAGAACTGATGCAGCAAATTGAGGATAAGATGGATCGCGTGATCGATGATTTAATAAATGAACAGTGCGAAAGCGAGAAGGCGCAAATTGCCGAGCTGAAGGCGCAACTAGAAACCGTCGAGCAGCAGCTAGATGATGAAGGAGAGGAAAAAATGTTTGTGCCATCGAAATTACATTTTGTATAATGTTCTCCAAAAAGGGGAGGACGAAGCATGTCACCACAGCTAGCAAAACTTACAGAGCAATTGCTTAAGTATAACGATGCGATTTGGCAAATCGCCGAGCAAACCTCCAAGACCGCCGAACAGCCCGATTTTTTCAGCAAGGTGAAACCGTTTGCCGATGAGGTCAAACAGGTAGTCGATGAATGGAAAAAAGAGGCGCTGGTGTGGATCGAATCGGCACGACCGAAGCACGTTCACCTGCAGCAAATCGAGGCGGCAGGCGAAAATATTGAAAAAATCGCCATTGAGGCATTTTATCCGTCGAACAAGCTTCGGCGTATAAAGCAGTTTCATCAATCGATTGAGTATACGCTTCTGCTTGTTAAGAAGAGATTAAGTGAAGAAAATAGCGACAAATAAAGGCTATCCCCAAACAGCGGACAGCCTTTTTTATTTTTATAAGTTTTTTTCCGTTTTGACCGAAATAGGACCATGTTCCTCAGTCGCCACCGTTCCAATTTCGTATTCGACCCGCTCTGTTTGTTTTGGTGGAACGTTGTTTCCATGTTGCGGCGGTTCGTGTTCATGCCCTTTCAGTTTGTGGCGAAAATGAACGCCTCTGCCCATGATAGCACCCCCTTTTCCTTACTGTGCCGCAGGAGCAGGGGAACTATGCATTGCAAACGAATCGTTACAGATCGCTATCTTTATTATTGTCTCATTCCGGTTGATAAGCGCCCGCCGATTCGAGCTCCCGAGCGATATCGCGATATTCGGCAATCGAGATTTCTCCGCGCAAATACATTTGGCGGGCGAAATCAAGAAGGCCATTCATGTCGGCTGGTTCATGATTTTTCAACGCAATGAATTTGCCTCTCAATTGTGCGGCGTTCATTATGCATGCTCCCTTCACAATATTTTGTTTTTATTCATCTTATCATGAAAATCAATATCGAATATAAATTCAAAAAATTGAAACTTCCGACAACTTATGACACGTCCTCGGTTCACCTTTCTTCGATTCCGCACATATAATGATGGCAGCCTAGAAAGTGGGGGATTGCGCATGTATCAATATCCGTATGTATATCGTCTTCCGTTTCCATCATCGGTTTCTCATTGGCCGCATCATGCGGGCTGGTATACGCCGCATCAATATCAGTTGAATCCGTATCAACCGCTTCAACAGTGGCCGACGCAACATACGGCGCATGCGGGGGCCACGACGTATTCAACCCCGTATCCAAAGCCAAACCCGGTATTGGCACCGCCTCCATCCGGCATTCAGTCGATTATGGCACAGTTTAAAAGTTCAGACGGAACGTATGATATTAATAAAATGATGAATACAATGGGGCAAATGATCAACACGGTGAATCAAGTCGGGGGAGTGCTAAAAGGATTGGTGGGCGCATTCAAGAAATAGCGGGGCCATCCTCCGTACACCAGGAGGATGGCCGGTTTAAAATAAAAGTTCGTATACTTCGTTCAATTGGCGAGCGCGTTTTTGGTCCTGTTCATTCATCGCATAGCGAATTTCATGCGGCAAAATCCGGTCTAAAAAAGCGATTTCTTGCTGCGATAAATGTTGGACAAACTCTTCTTCATTCGCATACGATTGTTCAAGCAATTTTTTGTAAATGCGGCGCGGAATGTCGCTATGATAATCGAGGTAATTGGATAATGTTTCCCGCAAGTAAGCTAACGTCGTTTCCATCACGCTTCGTCTCCTTTAAAAAAGGATTCAAACGCTGGGGTGACGCGTCCCTTTTTCGGTGCGTATGGATTTTCCTCCGTTATTTGCTTCGGATCTAAATTCGTTTTAATCACGATTTTTGGTTCTTCCGACGGCTCTGCAATAATCCGGTCGTTCAATGAATCAAAATTTTTCATATTCTAACCCCTCCTTATCTTTAGAGTCCATCAATGAGTAAAAAAGTATGTATCGTAAAAAATATAGGATAGGGTGTTATAATTAGCAGCGCGGTCGCCTTGGCTGAATGCCGAGCCAATATCGGCGACATGGACCAGCTATGTGTTATAAGAAGCAGTGTAGAGTGAAAGAAAACGAGCGGTTTAGAAGGGAATCGACCGTGAATGTGTGAAGCTTAAACATTTAGGGAATACACTCGTTTGTTCCATAAAAAAAGGCGCATGTCTGCGCCCTCAATCAATATCGATAAACTTTTTCTTTTGCGGCAGTTTAATCACGAGCTCTCCGTTTTCAAACGATGCTTTAATTTCTTTTTCTGTCACGGGGTAAGGAAGAGGAATTGTTCGGGTCGTATGTTGATGCATGCGCCGTTTTTTGTAGATGTGTTTTTGGTCGTCTGCCGATTCGATAATTTCATCATTGTGAACGGTAAGATGAAGCAGCTGATCATCAAACTCGAGTTGGATTTGTTGGCGCTTGACATTTGGAAGATGGGCGGTGATTACATACTCCGTTGCGGTTTCGTGGACATCAATCGGAATGTAGGAACGGGAAAACGTTTCGTGGAAATATTCATCAAGCGTTTCCAACATTTTTTTTAGCGGACGTTCGTCAAAAAATTGATCCACCATCTCGCGCAACCGCTGGAAAGGTTCCTCGTCGCGTTTTTTTCGCATCGGTGGTTGAAAATGTTCGTTCATTTGATCGCTCCCCTTTCATGACGTTCCTCTTCTTTAAATGTATGTGCGTTTTTGGAAAAAGGTCACTATTCATTTTTTTAGCGAAATCTCATTTATTTTTAAGATTGATCCCTTATGATGGAAATACGATTGAAAAGCCGGTGTGTAAGCAACGTTCCTCCAAATGAATTCGGAATCTTTCATGCATCCATAGCTCGATCCTTTCTAGCGAAGAGAAACCGGCATTAAGAAGGAGGAGAGCATATGCGGATGGTGATTACGCTGTTTTTCTCGGGAACGGCTGTATCTTTGCTTACGTACCAATTTGTCGAAATCATTCAAGCGATTATGGATTTGTTTGACAAACATTCATGATACGAACATAAGTTTGCTGACCGTAGGAAGCGGTTAGCATTTCTTTTTGATATGATATAGATAGGAGGGAAACGAGATGAACAAGAGGATTTTAATTATCGAAGACGAAACCAATTTAGCCCGGTTTATTGAGCTTGATTTGCTTCATGAAGGCTATGAAGTGCGCGTGAGCCATGATGGAAGAGAAGGGCTGGAACTTGCGTTGTCGGAAGAGTGGGGTCTTATTTTGTTGGATTTAATGCTTCCGAGCTTAAATGGGATGGAAGTGTGCAGGCGGCTCCGTTCGGTCAAACAGACGCCTGTGATTATGATTACGGCAAGAGACAGCGTGTTTGACCGGGTCATGGGATTAGACAGCGGTGCGGATGATTATATTGTCAAGCCGTTTGCGATCGAAGAATTGCTTGCGCGCATTCGCGCTCTTTTTCGTCGCGTTCAGCCTTCATCCGAACAAGAGTGCTTGATCTTTAAAGACTTGGTCGTTGATACGAGAGCGCGAACGGTAAAAAGGGAAGGCCAAACGATTGAGCTGACAAAGCGCGAATACGATTTGCTCGTAACCTTTTTGCAAAATATTGATATCGTTTTGACAAGGGACATGCTGCTCGATAAAGTATGGGGATTTGATACGGAAGTTGAAACGAATGTGGTCGACGTGTACGTTCGCTATTTGCGTCATAAGTTAGATGAAAAAGATAAGGAGCGCTATATTCAAACGGTACGAGGTGCTGGATACGTGATGCGGTCATGAAACTTTTTCGCCTTGAAAACGTCTCATTAAAATGGAAGCTCACGTTTCTTTCGGGGTCGGTCATTTTTGTTATGTACTTTTTGTTCACATGTCTGCAATACGAAACCGTCAAACAGTGGCTGCTGAGCGAAGAAGAAAAAGCAATGAAAAAAACGATTGAAGAAATTGAAACTTATTATGCAGAAAAACGTAATATATCTCGGAAAGACATTCGCGACAGCGAACCGCTGCTCGAGAAGCTAAACGAAAAATACCAAACGATTCGCATTCTTGACGAGAAGGGAAACGTGATTGTTTCCGTTTCCAATCATGCTTCTGTTTCGCTCTTTCCGGCGGAGCGGCCGAAAAGTTTAGAAATTGATTATCATTCGGTCAATGACGAACGTTCCATCATTTTGCGAAAGCCGTTCCGTCTTTCAGGCATGAGCGGAACGATCGAAATGGTTCGTCACCTTGTAAAGTTCCAGCACATGGCCAACATGCTGTTTATAATGATGACAGCAATTGGGGTCGTCGCTATGGCGATGAGCGCATTGATCGGAATGTTTATCGCCAGACATTTCGCCGGCCGTCTGCAGGCGGTGACAAAGACGATGCAGAGCATTAAAAATAAAGGGTTTCAACAACGCATCGATGTTCCGCCTTCGAACGACGAAATGTCGGAGCTGATGGTGATGTTTAATGAAATGATGGATGAAATCGAGCATTCTTTTCACCAGCAAAAACAGTTTATTGAGGATGCATCGCACGAATTGCGCACACCGATTGCGATTTTAGAAGGACATTTGTCGCTTTTAAGACGATGGGGGAAAAATAACCGGGACATTTTAGAAGAATCGTTAGAAGCTGCATCACAAGAAGTGGAACGTCTCAAAAAGCTCGTGTTTGAACTGCTTGATTTGTCGCGTGCAGAAGCGATTGCCGTGCCTGCCGATCTAAGTCCGATTTCTCCGAAAGAAGCGGCGGAACAAATAGTGAAAAATTTTCGCGTGTTGCATCCGAGCTTTCAGTTTATGATCCGTGATGAATTGGGAGAGAAAACGTTGATTCGCATTGCAAAACACCATTTAGAGCAGCTTTTGTTAATTTTATTAGATAATGCCGTTAAATACTCGCAACAGCACAAGCAAATCACCATTCGTTTAAGAGACGAAGGAAAATATGTGTCAATTTCTGTCATCGATAAAGGAATTGGGATTCCACGCGGCGAATTAGAAAAGGTGTTTTTGCGATTTTATCGCGTCGATAAAGCAAGAAGCCGTGAAAAAGGCGGAGTGGGGCTCGGCCTTGCGATTGCGAAGGAAATTGTTGATAAATACAGCGGACAAATTGCGATCGAAAGTGAGGTCGGTTCAGGAACGACTGTAGAACTATTTATTCCGAAAGCCGTTATATGACGAAAAACAAAAGAAAGGTGAGAAGAGGAATGGAAGCCCATTTACATGGAACGATGAATCGCCCCAAAAAAGCGATTCATCACGTGATCGAGAAATTTCAAAAACGGGGGATTAAAATTAGCGCCTGCAAGCCGCGGACGATGATCTCGCCATCTTGTTTGGCGGCGCTTGAAACAGCGAAAAACCACGAATCATGAGCCGGTGAACGGGGAGAGGAGGATGCTTTTTGGGCATTCATCAGCAAACCATCATTCCCGCCATCAAAACGATGAAAGATTTTGAGAAATTTTTGCGCAGCCCGTATGTGTATGGAGTGCTATTAGAACTACATATTTCCCAGCTGAAGAGCGTGTTTCGTTATGGACGCGAGCACGGGAAAAATTTAATTGTTCATGCCGACCTTATTCAAGGATTGAGCCATGACGAGTATGCGGCGGAATATTTATGCCAAGAATTCAAGCCGTTTGGATTGATTTCCACAAGGGGAAGCGTCATTACGAAAGCGAAGCAAAAAAAAGTGTTAGCCATTCAGCGGATTTTTTTGCTTGACTCGCACGCGCTTGAGAAAAGTTATCAGCTTTTAGAAAAGACGCATCCCGACTTCATCGAGGTGATGCCCGGGGCGATGCCGCACGTCATCCGCGAAGTCAAAGAGCGGACAGGCATTCCGATTTTCGCTGGCGGGCTTGTGCGCACGGTGAACGATGTTAAACAGGCGCTTGAAGCAGGCGCCGTGGCGATTACGACGTCGAATCATCATTTGTGGGAATATTACAGCAACAGCTGTGTTGATGATCCAATAAAAACCAATTGACATTGTTTGATTGCTAGCTTTTCTGCTGTAGTCGGCGCAGCCCAGCTTGCCGACTGACGTGCCTAGCATGCCCCCTCGAACAATGAACGCTTTGCGGGCAAATGGATTTGCAGGCTAGCGTTCTTGTCCGAGCGAAGAAGCAGAGAAGTTTTTATTTATCCATATTTTAGAAAAACAATGGATAATCAACATTTGTGTTACAGCAATTTAGCCTAGGCAAACAGACGATTTTTGATTATAATGGAGTTAAGTTAATAACATGTCAGGAGATCAGGAGAGACCACGCATACATGATAAGCAAAGGCTTGTCGTGTTTGTTGTGGTCTCTTTTGTTTTCCGCAAGAAAGGAGAGGGCAATATGCGATGTTCAGGAGCGAAACGCCGCGAGTATCTCGAAGAAATGAGCCGAACATCTTATGATCTGCTAGTGATTGGCGGGGGGATTACAGGCTGCGGGATCGCGCTTGATGCGGCGGCAAGGGGCATGAAAACGGCGCTGATCGAGATGCAAGATTTTGCCGCAGGAACGTCAAGCCGATCAACGAAGCTCGTGCACGGCGGGCTTCGATATTTAAAGCAGTTCGAAGTGAAAATGGTGGCGGAAGTCGGAAAAGAGCGCGCCATTGTGTATGAAAATGGTCCGCACGTCACGACGCCGGAGTGGATGCTGCTGCCGATTTACAAAGAAGGGACGTTCGGCAAGTGGAGCACGTCGATCGGGCTCTGGATATACGATTATTTGGCGGGCGTGAAAAAAAGTGAGCGGCGGACGATGCTAAGTGCGGAAGAAGCGCTGAAAAAAGAGCCGCTTTTAAAACGGGAAGGGCTTGTCGGCGGCGGCTATTATGTGGAGTATCGCACCGATGATGCCCGCTTGACGATCGAGGTGATGAAAAAGGCGGTCGAATGCGGAGCGCATGCAGTTAATTATACGAGGGCGGAAACATTTTTGTATGAAAACGGCAAAATGACCGGTGTCCGCTGCCGCGATATGTTAAGCGGACGGACGTATGAGGTGCATGCGAAAAAAATAATCAATGCCGCCGGGCCGTGGGTAGATGTATTGCGCGAGAAAGATCGTTCAAAATATGGAAAAATGTTAAAAATTACAAAAGGAGTTCACCTCGTCATCGACCAAATCCGCTTCCCTCTCAAGCAAGCAATCTACTTTGACGCGCCCGATGGCCGCATGATTTTCGCGATTCCGCGCGACGGTAAAACATATGTCGGCACGACCGATACGTTTTATGAAGGCGATCTCGCGCATCCGACGGCGACGGAAGAAGACCGCGAATATTTGCTGCGGGCGGTCCGTTATATGTTTCCGTCTACACACTTATCAGCTGATGATATTGAATCAAGCTGGGCCGGCGTTCGGCCGCTGATCTACGAAAAAGGAAAAAATCCATCAGAAATTTCGCGGAAAGATGAAATTTGGCAGTCGCCGTCCGGCCTCATTACGATTGCAGGCGGAAAGCTGACCGGCTACCGAAAAATGGCGGAAGCGGCGGTCGATTTAGCGGCAAAGCAGCTCGAAGAGGAAGAGGGGATCTCATTTCTGCCGTGCCAAACGAAGTCGCTGCCGATTTCAGGGGGAGATGTCGGCGGCTCGCATTTGTTCCCTGCATTTGTCGAAAGGAAAGCGGAAGAGGCGAAACGATACGGATTTACAAAAGAAGAAGGACTGCGCCTCGCCAAACAATACGGCACGAACGTCGATCAGCTGTTTGCCACCAGCGAGCGCTACCGCCCCGAATCGCATCTTCCGCGCGAGTTGTTTGCGACGCTTTTGTACGCAATCGAATATGAAATAGCCGCGACGCCCGCCGACTATTTCATCCGCCGCACTGGAGCCCTCTTTTTTAACATTGCGTGGGTGCGGAAGTGGAAGGAGGCGGTGATTCGCTTTATGGCGGAGTATTTGCAGTGGACGGAGGAGCAAACGCAAGAGTATAAAGAAGAAATGGAAATAGCCGTGAAAGAAGCAGCGGGAGAAATAAAAGGGAGAAGCAATTGAAACGATGTCTAGCGATAGACATCGTTTTTTATTAGATAAATTTAAGTAAAAATAAATAAGAAAATCTTTGAGAATATATTATGAATCACATTATAAAAATAAATTTTTCGAAAAATTATTGATATTTTAATAATTTTTTGTTAGATTTTACTTAATAAAACAAGTAAATTTAACTAAAATTAACTAAAATACTTTGGGTGTGGTGATTGAATGGTTACGATGAAGGATATTGCGCAAGCAGCAAATGTGTCGGTTGCAACAGTGTCGAGAATTTTGAGTAACGATACGACTCTTTCAGTTTCTGAGGAAACGCGCCAACGGGTTTTTAATATCGCCCAGCAGCTTAACTATAAGCCTTCCCAAAAACGTTACTCTAAAAAGAAGAAAGGAGTATATAACATCGCTCTCCTGCTGGCTGTTTCACAGCACGATGAAGCCAGCGATCCGTATTTTGCTTCGATCCGTCAAGGTATTGAGGAACAGTGTGAACAATTGCCTATTCACATTTCTTCTGTGATCCGTGCCAACGGTGCAGAGGTGAACGATTTAAGTAAATTTGATGGCTTAATCGTGATAGGCAGCATTGATCTTGAAGACATTAGACGCTATTTTCCGGAAAGCGACCATGTCGTATTGGTAAATCAAGTCATCCATAGTATAGATGGGTATGATATCGTCTGTTCGGATTTAGAAACGGCCACGGAAGGCATCGTAGATTACCTCATTGAGCTTGGTCATACAAAAATCGGGTATATAGGTGGATCTGAAACAATTAAGAAGTTAAACGGAGAAAAAAGTTATGAAGTAGATGATATTCGAAAGAGAGTTTTTGAAAAAAAGATGAAAGCAATGGGGCTATACGAACCAAAACATGTTTTCATTGGAAATTGGGGACCTTCAGAAGGCTATGAGCTAATGAAAAAAGCAATTGAATTAGGAGATTTACCCCGCGCTTTTGTGATTGCCAGCGATCCGATGGCAATTGGTGCTCTTCATGCGATTCATCAAGCTGGATTAAGAGTACCGGACGACATTTCCATTATTAGCTTTGACGATATTGACGCAGCTGCATTTTTAAATCCTCCACTTTCCACGGTCAAAATGTATGCGTATGAAATGGGGGAGATTGCGGCAAACGCTTTGTATGAACGAATGAACGGAAGAAGCATCCCAGTTAAAATTCTTACGCCAGCTAAGCTCATTATTCGTGAAAGCTGTGCACCAAAAAAGGAACATGGCTCCTTTAAAGGAGGTGAGTGATCAGGAACATTCCCAGAAGCGAGTTGTTTGTAAAAGTAAGCGTTAACAATAAACGAAACGGGGGAGTTTGGAATGAAAAGAACAATATCATTTGTCGTGTTCAGCACACTAGCTTTCTCAGTGCTTGGCGCCTGCGGAAGCAAAAGTGAAGAGGCATCAAACGGCTCAGGAAATAAAGTGAAAATCGAGTTCTTTCATTATAAACCTGAGGCAAAAGACACTTTTGATAAATTAATTAAAAAATTTGAGAAAGAAAATCCAAACATTGATGTAGTAAACGTCAATCCGCCAGAAGCGGAAACCGTTTTGAAAACGCGTGTAGCTAAGCGTGATATACCGGATGTGGTCGGAATCGGAGCAGATTCGACATTTGCGGAGCTGTCAAAGGTTGGAGTGTTTGAAGATGTAACAAAGGCGCCGGAACTTGCTAACATTCAGCCCGCTTACGTTCAAATGCTGCGCGATGTAACTGAATTAGATCGAGTGTATGCGATCCCATATGCCGCAAACGCAGATGGGGTCATTTATAATAAGGCGATATTTCAAGAGCTTGGATTAACCGTTCCAAAAACGTGGGACGAATTGATTGAGACGGCGGAGAAAATCAAATCATCAGGAAAAACACCGTTCTATTTTACGTTTAAGGATGCTTGGACAACATTGCCAGTCTATAATGCGCTTGCCGCGAACACGCAAGGAGACACATTTTTCAAAGACTTGAACAAAGGAAAGGTAACTTTCAAAGAAGGACATAAAGAAGCTGCTGAAAAATTTGTGAGATTACTGGAATATGGACATAAAGATAGTTTTGGCAAAGGATATAATGATGGCAACGTCGCGTTTGCCAAAGGCGCATCAGCGATGTATTTACAGGGCATTTGGGCCATTCCTGAAATTAAAAAAGCCAATCCGAATATTGAATTAGGGGTATTTCCATATCCCGTAACAAATGAGCCAACACAAACAAAACTAGTATCCGGGGTCGATCTTCTTTTGGCCATTTCAAAGACATCACATCATCAGAAAGAAGCGAAGAAATTTGTTGATTTCTTATTAAAGGTGGAGAATGCGAAGGCGTATATTACGGAACAGAATGCGTTTTCTGCTATCAAACAGCTGTCACAGGATGATCCAACGCTAGACGGATTGAAGGAAAGCTTTGTAAAAGGAGCACTTGTTGACTTTCCAGATCACTATATTCCTCCAAGCGTAAATCTAGCAAATTACTTGCAGCAATTAACTCACGATAAAGATGTGGGCAAATTTTTAAAAGCACTAGACGCGGAATGGACAAAAGTACAAGGGCGTAAGTAGGAAAAGAGAAGAAAACAGTACATACTTATTTTTTCTTCTCTTTTGCATAGGAGGCGATACAATGCAGAAAGAAAGTATGGTGATTCAAAACCGAAAGCTACTTCTTCATTTTGTTAGTAGAAAAATAAAAAAAACAAAAAGTGTCACTATTTATCTTATGACGGTTCCTGCCGTGCTTTTATTCGCGACGTTTCATACCTTTCCAGCAATTCAAGGCATTTTTTATTCTTTCACCAACTGGGACGGGTTAAGTTTAACATATGATTTTGTTGGACTAAAAAACTATTATTATTTATTCCAAGATGAAAATGTACTTCACTCATATTTATTTACTTTTAAGTTTGCGCTTATTTCTACCATCTTGGTAAATATATTAAGTTTAGCAATTGCGCTTGGTTTAAACGAAAATATTAAGCTAAAAAACTTTTTCCGAGCTGTCTATTTTCTACCGAATATTTTGAGTGTTCTCGTTGTCGGGTATATTTTTAACTATTTGTTTGCCAACGTTCTTCCTTTACTGGGGGAGAAGTTGGGGATTGGCGTATTGGCTACCAATATTTTAGGAAATGAGAAATGGGCCTGGCTTGGAATTGTCGTTGTTGCAGTATGGCAGGCGTGTGCGTTCAATACGATTTTATATTTAACGGGGCTGCAGACGGTTCCACCTGAGCTATATGAAGCTTCGAGCCTTGATGGAGCGAGCAAATGGCAAAACTTTTGGCACATTACATTCCCAATGATTGCACCGTTTTTTACGATCAATATGGTCTTGGCGATGAAAAATTTTTTGATGGTATTTGACCAAGTGGTGGCATTGACAGGAGGAGGACCTGGAAGAGCAACAGAATCAATTTCGCTGCTAATTTATAACAGCGGATTCCAAGGCGGGGAGTTTGCATATCAATCAGCGAATTCGGTCATTTATTTTATCGTCATCATGGTGATATCAATTGCACAAATTAAATTTTTGCAAAAACGGGAAGTGGATCTGTAATGGAAAAGAAAACAAACTGGATTGTGACGTTTTTGATTGCTGCAGGTGCGCTGTTTATTTTATTTCCTTTGTATATGGCGGTATCTATTGCGTTGAAAACGCCGGAGGAATTGGCAAACTCCGTGTTGTCGCCGCCGATGGGCTTCCATATTGAAAATTTCGCAAAGGCGATCAAGGCAACGAACTTTTTTCAAGCATTTAAAAATAGCGTATATATTACGGTCACGGCCGTGATACTGACGATTTTAACAAATTCGATGGTGGCTTATGCCATTGCCCGAAATATGCATCGGAAATTTTTCAAGTTTTTGTATTACTACTTTGTGAGTGCATTATTTATTCCGTTTCCTATTATTATGTTGCCTATTGTGAAACAAACATCCGCATTTGACATGAACAATCCAAGCGGGCTTGTTGTTCTGTATGTAGTGTATGGAGTTGCATTTAATATCTTTATTTATGTTGGTTATATTCGTTCCATTCCAAAAGAGTTGGAGGAAGCCGCTATTGTGGATGGATGCAGCACGTGGGGGGTATTTTGGCGCATCATCTTTCCACTGATGGCTCCTATTAACGCAACAGTTGGTATTTTAACTTGTTTATGGGCTTGGAATGATTTCTTATTGCCGCTCATTATATTAAATGATCAAGAACATATGACACTCCCGCTAGTGCAATATGTTTTTCAGTCGGAGTTCGGCACCGACTATAATCTTGCGTTTGCTTCCTATTTGATGGCATTATCACCGATGATTATCGTATATCTATTTGCACAAAAGTGGATTATTGGCGGAGTAACAAGAGGAGCAATCAAATAGTTTATCGAAAAGAGGAGGAGAAGAAATGGGGATTGCATTTGATCCATCAAACAAAGCTTTCCACCTACAAGCAGGCGATACGAGTTACATCATGCAAATTTTTCGTTCGGGATATGTGGCCCACCTTTATTGGGGAAAAAAGGTTCAGGCAGCGAACATGCCAAGGAAGCTGACATTTCTTGACCGCGCCTTTTCCCCCAACCCTGACCCTTCCGATCGCACCTTTTCGTTAGATACGCTGCCGCAGGAGTATCCAGCATACGGCAATACGGATTTTCGTGCGCCGGCGTATCAAGTGCAGTTAGAGAACGGGTCAACCATTTCGGATTTGCGCTATCGGGCGCATCGCATTTATAAAGGAAAGCCGAGGCTGAAAGGGTTGCCGGCTACGTATGTCGAGCATGAAGCCGAGGCGGAAACGTTAGAGCTAATTTTAAAAGATGAATTGATTGGCTTGCAGGTCACGCTGCTGTATACGGTGTATGAAAAATGGAACGTTATTGCCCGCTCTGTCCGTTTTGATAACCTCGGGTCGGAGCGGATTAAGCTGCTGCGCGCCTTAAGCATGAATATCGATTTTCGCGATGCGGATTATGAATGGATCCACCTGCCGGGAGCGTGGGCGCGAGAGCGATATATAGAGCGGAAGGCGCTGCAGACAGGGATGCAGTCGATCGAAAGCCGCCGCGGGGCGAGCAGCCACCAACAAAACCCGTTTATCGCTTTATTGCGGAAAGATACAAATGAAGATGCTGGGGAAGTGTACGGGTTTAGCCTTGTATACAGCGGCAATTTCCTCGCTCAAATCGAGGTCGATCAGTTTCATACAACGCGCGTGTCGCTCGGTATTAATCCATTTGATTTTACATGGCTGCTTGCGCCGGGAGAATCGTTTCAGACGCCGGAAGTGGTCATGGTGTATTCGGATCAAGGGCTGAATGGAATGTCGCAAACGTTCCACGAATTATATCGCACCCGGCTCGCCCGCGGCGTGTTCCGGGATCGCGAACGCCCCATTCTGATCAACAACTGGGAAGCGACATATTTCCGTTTCAATGAGGAAAAAATTTTGCAGCTCGCGAAAGCGGCGGCGGAATTAGGAATCGAATTGTTTGTGTTGGATGACGGCTGGTTTGGAAAACGCGACAACGACAAAAGCTCGCTTGGCGATTGGTTCGTTGACAGGCGAAAGCTGCCGCACGGACTGAAAGGATTGGCGCAGCATATCAACAGCATGGGCATGCAGTTTGGCCTATGGGTTGAACCAGAAATGATCTCGGTCGACAGCGAATTGTATCGAAAACATCCCGACTGGTGCTTGCATGTGCCGAACCGTCCGCGTTCGGAAGGGCGGAATCAGCTCGTGCTTGATTACTCGCGCCAAGACGTGTGCGATTACATCATTGAAACGATTTCCAACGTGCTTAAAAGTGCGCCGATCTCATATGTAAAATGGGATATGAACCGCCACATGACGGAAGTTGGTTCCGCCGCTTTGCCGCCGGAGCGCCAGCGGGAAACAGCGCATCGCTATATGCTCGGATTGTATCGGGTCATGGATGAAATCACGTCGCGCTTTCCGCACATTTTGTTTGAAAGCTGCTCTGGCGGCGGCGGGCGCTTCGACCCGGGCATCCTTTATTACATGCCGCAAACGTGGACGAGTGACAATACCGATGCCGTCTCACGCTTAAAAATTCAATACGGCACAAGCCTTGTATACCCGGCAATCGCGATGGGGGCGCACGTTTCAACTGTCCCGAACCATCAAGTGCGCCGTGTCACACCGCTAGAAACAAGGGGCCATGTAGCGATGTCAGGCAATTTTGGCTATGAGCTCGATGTCACAAAATTGAGCGACAAAGAGCGGGAGCAAGTGAAAGAGCAAATCGCTTTTTACAAACAAATTCGCCGTCTTGTCCAGTTCGGAACGTTTTATCGCATTTTAAGCCCGTTTGAAGGGAATGAAGCAGCTTGGATGTTCGTATCGGAGGATCGTTCAGAAGCATTCGTCGCCTATTTCCGCATGCTTTCGGAAGCAAACGCCCCGCTGTCTTTCTTCCGGCTCAAGGGGCTTGATCCAAACAAAAACTATGAAATGATCGGCAGCGGTGAAGTATATGGAGGAGATGAATTAATGTATATCGGCCTAAACGCACCGACTCGCCGTGGCGATTTTTTAAGTGCGGTGTGGTTGTTAAAAGAATGGCGATAGTGCAAAGGGAAATCGTTCGATGAGGGGTCCTGGCATTTGGACACCCTCATTTTATTTTTTCGAGTTTTTCTAAAATGCGCCGCTTTCGATACAGCATTTTTCCGGCTTCGGCGATGTCTTTGATAAACATTCTGTTGGACATCGCTCCGAAAATAATGCCGACGATCGGAACGAATTGGAACAGCTTTTTCCAGCCGTATTGGTCGCGAAATGTCATGATGACTTCCCGCCAGCCTTGCAGCTGGGAGAATACTTGCTGGTGGTCATTAGAAAACGATGTCAGCTGCTGGAGAATCGCCTTTTTTCCGACAATGTCGCTCGAGGCAAATTGCAGGCATTTGACGATAAAAATGCGCTCTTTCTTTTCCTTCGGGTTGTATCCGTATATGATGGCGATTTCTTGCAGCGTTTTTAGCGCAAGTCCAAGAAGAGCAGGAATATCAATCGCTAGTGTAAATACGCCGCCCACTCCGGTTGTCGCCCCTTGATATTGGGCGAAAGAGACGCGTGATTCAATTAGTTCTTCACAGACGCGGTCCATCGTTTCAATTGGCATATCAGCAATTTCGCTAATAGTGGAAACCGAAAACTTCGCCAGCATTTTTTCTTCGCTCACTAAATATTGCCCGCCTGTTTGAATGTAACCGCCTAGTTCGTCAAGCAATTGTCCGAGCTTTTTATGTACGATGGCAGGAGTGAGTTTATCAAGCATCTTGAACGGCAACCTTGCAAGCTTTTCCCAAAACCATAGGTCTTTCTGGCTGCGTTCCCACTGTTCAATGTTCCGTAGTTCTTGTTGGAGAAGCTGTTTCGTTTCCATCGTTGAATCCTCCGTTTTTCTTTATAGCATGAAGCGATTTTTACTATGTTATACGTATTTTCAGCAAAATTCGTTTCAAGTATATAGAAAAAAGGTTGAAGAAAGGACAGATCAATTATAAAATATTAATTAATTTAATAAAGTTTTTTAAGAGTAGAAAAGGAGTGGTTTCATTTGATTGCGGAAACGGCGATACAGAAAGTGCGGCGATTTATGGATCACAACCATTTAGATGGAGTGTTGTTTCGCAAACGGAGCAACTTCGCTTGGCTCACAGGAGGGGGAAGCAACCACATCGTAAATACTACTGAATTAGGAGTAGCTGATCTTTTGGTGTTCAGAGACAAAGTGTACTGCGTCACCAATCGAATGGAGTATGCAAGAATTCGCGACGAGGAATTGCTGGGAGGAGAGGTGGAGTTTATCGCGACTGAATGGTATGAAGAGCAGGATCGGGCGATTCGAGAGCTGGGCGCTGGAAAAAATATCGCGAGCGATGCGCCGGTTGCTGGGCTTATTGATTTAAGCAGTGAGTTGGCGACATTGCGCTTTTGTCTTAGCGAGGAAGAAATGGAAAAATACCGCTGGTTGGGAAAAAAGTCGGCTTGGGCAGTTGAAAGCACGTGCAAAGAAATCGAACCAGGATGGACGGAACATGAAATCGCGGCGCATTTAGCGGCTAAAGTGATGAAGGAAGGAATTTGTCCGCACGTTATTTTAGTTTCTACCGATGACCGTGTGTTTAAGTACCGCCATCCGATTCCGACGAGTAAAAAACTCGAAAAATATGCGATGGTTGTCATCTGTGCGGAAAAATGGGGACTGATCGCCAACGCGACTCGTTTTGTTCATTTTGGCAAGCTGCCGCAAGAACTCGAAGAAAATAAGCGAAAGCTTGCGCGAATTGATGCTATCATGAATGCTTCAACAAGGCCGGGAGTGATGATTAAAGATATTTTCCGGCAAGCGGTCACAGCTTACGAGGAAGCAGGGTTCCTAAATGATTGGAAATACTTGCATCAAGGAGGCCCGACAGGATACGCCACACGCGAGTTTCTAGCGACGCCGGAAAGAGAAGAAGTGGTCCAGTTGCATCAAGCGTTTGCTTGGAATCCGGCTATTAAAGGAATTAAATCAGAAGACACGATTTTAGTGAAAGAGAACGAAAATGAGTTTCTAACACATACGGGCGATTGGGTTTATATCGAGACGGAAGTAAATCAACAAATGTACTTGCGTCCTGACATCTTAGTAAAATAATTAAAGTTTTCGGAAAAATCAAAAGAGATAGCGTTGACAAACATTTCATTGTTTACTAATATTAAAGTAAATAAATTTAATTAAGTTAAGAGATTTGCAAGATCAAAGATCGCACGTTCCTATTTTTTAGCAACTTTATGAAAGCGCAAACAATTCCTATGGCAGTGTGTACAGATGGACGATCGTCTCCCTGGTTTTTTGCTTCCTTAGTGGGAAACGCGTCGATTTTTGGCATCTGTATGGCAAAATCCAACCATTTTTTTAAAGATTCCTGCTAGTTTTTTATATAAAACTAGATGGGGATTATTAATTAAAGGGGGTATATTTATGGGTTTGTGGAAGCGAGCGTGGGGCATTGCGGCAGCCGCCGTTTTAGGAACGTCCTTGGCGTTGGCCGGATGCAGCTCTAAGTCAACGGAAGAAACGTCTTCGCCGTCATCGAGCGGCAAACAGGAAATTACATTTTGGACGCCGTTTTCTGGTGCGGACGGCCCATTTATGAAGAAAATTGTCGACAATTACAACAAGCAATCAGACAAGTATTATGTGAAGTTCCAAATCATTCCTAACGGTGAGTATTATAAGCAGGTGGATTTAGCGCTAAGCACAGGCAAAAAGCGCCCGGATTTGATGATTATGCATGTTGACAACATTCCTACATACCAAAAGAAAGGGCAGTTGCAGCCGGTTGATGATATCGCCGCTAAAGCAGGCATCAAAAAAGAAGATTATGTAGAAGCTCCTGTGAAATACGCAACAATCGACGGCAAATGGTACGGCATTCCGCTCGATATCCATCCGCTTGTGCTTTATTACAACAAAGATCTCTTTAAAGCGGCTGGCATCGATCATCCGCCGACAAACCGCGAAGAGTTCATCGAGGCTGCGCAAAAATTGACTGACAAATCGAAAGGACAATGGGGCTATGTCGTTCCGACGCTTTGGCCGCAGCAGTTCATCTTCCCGACCGTTGTGGGACAAAACGGAGCCAAGCTTGCGGATGAACAAGGAAAGCCGCAATTGAACTCGCCGGAAGCGGTAGAAGCGTTGACATTCTTAAAGGATTTAGTGTACAAGTATAAAGTTTCGCCGGAAAAAGTGGCCCAAGACGGAGAAGTGACGCTGTTTTTACAAGGGAAAAACGCCATGCAGTTGAACGGTCCGTGGATGAAAGACCAATTTGACAAGGCGAAAATCAATTACGGTGTTGCCCCTGTGCCGCAACTTGGAACAAAGCAGCAAGCGGTGCAGGCGGGTTCTCACAATTTTGTCATTCCGAAAGACGTGACGGATGCAAAAGTGCTTGAAGGCATCGGCGATTTCTTAAAGTACGTAGCCGGCCATTCAATCGATTGGGCACAGTCCGGTCAGGCCGTAGCATCCAAGCAAGTATTGGCAAGCGATGAATTTAAGCAATTAACAAAACAGCAAACAATCGTCGCCCAAGAATTCGATTATGCCCAGTTCAACCCGCCTATCATTAACTGGGGCGCGATGACGGCCGATCTTTATAAGGAAATCAACCTTGTGCTTCTCGGTCAAAAAGATCCGCAAAAAGCGCTCGATGAAGCTCAGGAAAAAGCATTGCAAGTAAAATAGCGAATTCAATCAGGCAGGTGGCATCACCTGCCTGATTGAATAAGAGAGGATGGTGAATTTATGGAAGGGAATTTCAATCCGCATCCGGCATCGCAAGCACCTATAGAAACGCCGATGAACCGTTCATTTCAAACAAGGACGGTAAAATCGAAATGGAAATCGCAATTCACATCGAGTCTATTTGTTCTTCCTTATTTAATTTGCTTTGTTGCCTTTCTTGCATATCCGCTCGTTTACGGAATTGTTATGAGTTTTCAAGATTATGAGCTTCTTTCATCGAAGCATGCGTTTGTCGGTCTGAAAAATTATATTGATATCTTTAAAAAAGGCGACTATTTGCATACGAGCTTTTTTCAAGGATTACTAGGAACCGTTAAATTTGTCGTTTATTCTGTTCCTTTTCTAATCATCGTTGGTTTGGCGCTAGCGCTGTTGGTGAATTCGCTTCCCGCTAAAGTACGCTCGGTGTTCCGCACCATTTTTTTCACCCCTTATGCGATCTCGGCATCTGTTATGGCGGTCATTTTCATTCGCGTGTTTGATACGAATGCGGGATTGTTAAATATCGTATTAAGCAAGTTCCACCTTCCGTCGCAAATCGGCTGGCTGACGGATTTGCCGTGGGCGTGGATCGCTCTTGTCGGCGCGACTTTATGGTGGACGATCGGGTTTAATATGCTTATTTTTATCAATGCGCTCAACGAAGTGTCGGAAGAAATGTACGAGGCGGCAAAAATCGATGGGGCGAACGCGTGGCAGCGATTTCTTTATATCACGTTGCCTTCGATTCGCAAAATCATGATTTTTATCATTATTACCTCCACGATCGCTTCATTTAATATTTACGCTCAACCGTTTTTAATGACGCGCGGCGGACCAGGCTCCGAGACGACGGTATTACTAATGAACGTGTTTGATGTAGCGTTCGGTCAGCATAAGATGGGAGCAGCGTCGGCGATGGCTTTATTAATGGCGCTAATGATCATAGTGATTTCGATCATTCAGTTCCGTCTAACGAGAGAAAGAGAGGAGTGACTTGTATGAAGAAATATATAAAGCCAATACTCTCTATTATTATTGCAAGCGTCTTAGCCGTTGTTTTTATCGCACCGCTTTTATGGATGGTTTCGATATCGTTTAAAGATGATGTGGAAGCGATATTGCCTAACTTGAATATCATTCCCGACCATCCGACCGTAGCGAATTACGTGAATGTATTGACGGGGGGTGACTTGAACGTCCCGATTTGGCGCTGGGTGTTTAACTCTTTGTTTGTCGGCGTCGTTACAACGGTGCTTGTCGTAGCGATTGATGCGTTGGCTGCTTATGGGCTTGCGCGTTTGGACGTTCCATTTAAAAATGTCATTTTGGCCATGATTGTTGGAACGATGATGATTCCAAGCATTGTTTGGTTTTTGCCGCTGTACGCCGAGTTTAGCAAACTGCAATTAATTGACACGTATTGGGCGCTTATTTTGCCTTATACATCCGGAGCGTTCGGTGTGTTTTTGCTTTACCAATTTTTCACGTCGTTCCCAAAAGAAATTGAGGAAGCGGCTTATTTAGACGGGGCCAATAAGTTTCAAATTTTTTATCGGATTTTGCTGCCGAGCGCCAAGCCGGCGTTATGGACGCTCGCCATTTTAACGTTCATGGGCGTGTTCAACGATTTCGTTTGGCCGCTGTATGCGACCAACTCCGACGAAATGCGGACGCTGACGGCCGGGATCGCGATTATGACGCAAGGAAGCTATGTGAATTCACCGAATAAAATGATGGCGCTGTCGACAATCGCGACGATTCCGGTTTTGCTCGTCTTTTTAATCGGCCAGAAATCATTTGTCAAAGCGGTCACCCAATCGGGAATCAAATAAAGCCCAGCGCGGCAACGTAATGAGAAGGTGAGGGCATGAACAAGAAAAAAACGGTAGGGTATGCGGCGGCGGCTCTGCTTGTTTCGGCTGCCATTGGCTTCGGTTGGCATGCGCTGCAAAAGCCGGCAAGCTACGAGAACCCGGTGTTTGGCCCGACTTTTGCCGATCCGTCCATTATTCGAGGGGACGATGGCTATTATTACGCTTACGGCACGGAAGATGACTGGGGCGATGGGCGCGGGCCCCATGCGATCCCCATTATCCGTTCGAAAGATTTAATTCATTGGAAGTTTTATCGGGACGCCTTTATGCAAAAGCCAGGTTGGAAAGAGGGGGGAGGCGGGTTATGGGCTCCCGATATTTCTAGGCATGCAAACGGCAAATACTACTTATATTATGCCGTTTCGCTTTGGGGAGACTCGAATCCGGCAATTGGCGTAGCGACCGCCGATAAGCCGGGCGGTACATTTATCGACCACGGCCCTCTATTTACGAGCGAAAGCATCGGCGTAGCCAACTCGATCGACCCACAGCTGTTCAAAGATGACGACGGAACGTTGTATTTATTTTGGGGAAGCTTTCACGGCATTTACGGCATTCAGCTTGCTGCTGACGGCTTGCATACCGTCGGGGACAAGTTTCAAATTGCCGACGCCAGCTATGAAGCGCCGTATATAATCAAGCGCAACGGATTTTATTACTTTTTTGGTTCGTCCGGCAGCTGCTGTGAAGGGGAAAATAGCACTTATCATGTTAAAGTCGGACGCGCTTCCTCCGTCAAAGGGCCGTACAAAGACGAAAAAGGGGTTTCGCTTCTTGAAGGGGGAGGCACAACGATCCTTTCTTTTAATGAAAAACGCGGGAAGAACGGGAAAAAATTTGTCGGTCCCGGCCATAATGCGATCATTATGGATAAGAAAGGGAATGATTGGATCGTGTATCACGCCATTAATGAGGATGACCCGCGGTTGTTGAACGGTGCTACAAAGCGACCGTTAATGCTCGACCGAATCACATGGAAAAACGGCTGGCCGACTGTCAAGGGCGGGGAACCGAGCACCGGTCCGATGCCGGGGCCGTACACAAATTGAGCTACTCCCACTTAGCCCTGCTTGAAGTGGGAGATTCCTGCGAACACCAACGTATCCGTCGGTTTTAGAGAGGCTTGCTCCGCCGTTCCAACGGTGAAATGACAATGGATTTTGTAAGTGAGTTCTCACCGCGCGTTCGACTTGCTTGGTTTTCGCTTGGGCAAGGGAGTTGCCTCGCTACATGTTTATGAGTTTTTTGTTTGCTAGATAACGAACTTACTCGCAGCGCGGCAGCTCCGGTTTCAGTCAGGCGATGAGACGACGGTTATACCGCTTTCCGATGACTATCGCTTTGAAGTGTCGCATCAGCTGCAAATTTGGAAGCAAGCGGGGACGATTCGCTTTATGTTGGATCGCGTATGCCGCTATGAGGCGATCGCGCCTGTTGGATATGCGTTCATGCAGCTGTCACAGGGAGACGGTGCACAGTATAAAGGAACAATTTTACAACATTTAACGGCGCTGTAATGGGAAGCGTTTTTATAACAAATGATAAGAGGCTAGGTGAAGATCATGATTGCACGCAATGAATATCCGAGACCGCAGTTAGTGCGAAAACAATGGCTGAACTTAAATGGAACATGGGATTTTTGCTTTGATGATGAGAATAAAGGAATCGGTGAACGATGGTACGAACGGTTTCCGGAAAAGCGGCAGCAAATTAACGTTCCGTTTGTGTATCAAACTTCTCTAAGCGGCATCGGGGATCCGTCGTTCCACGATATCGTATGGTATCAGCGGACATTTGCCGTGCCGCCGGAATGGAAAGGGCAAACGATCGTCCTTCATTTCGGCGCGGTCGACTATCGCGCTTGGGTGTATGTGAACGGCCAATTCGTCGGGTTTCATGAAGGGGGGCATGTGCCGTTTCATTTCGATATTACGCATTGCTTAACTTGGGAGACAGAAATGGTGACGGTCCGGGTA
Organism: Anoxybacillus tepidamans PS2; assembly: GCF_000620165.1. Classification (GTDB taxonomy): domain Bacteria; phylum Bacillota; class Bacilli; order Bacillales; family Anoxybacillaceae; genus Anoxybacteroides; species Anoxybacteroides tepidamans_A. The sequence continues at coordinate 91,664 of NZ_JHVN01000003.1, read as the reverse complement.
GAAGATCCTTCAGCCGATGAAACGATTCCGCGCGGCAAACAATTTTGGCTGGAAAAATCAGATGCGATTTGGTATACGCGCACGACGGGAATTTGGCAGACGGTATGGCTGGAGCCGCTGTCAGACAGCCACCTTGCGAAACTTCGTTTTACGCCTGATTTTGACCGCGGCGATATGATCGTCGAATTTGAAGTGGCGGGAAATAAGGCGGACCAAAGCGTGGAAATAGAGATCCGCTTTCAAAACGAGCTTGTGGCGAACGATTGCATTCATATTTATGAACGGTACAATAAACGCGCGATCAACTTGTTCAACCGAAAGATTTTTCGGACGGGTTTCCACCATGACGGCTGGTGCTGGACGCCAGAGCATCCGAATTTGTTTGATGTGAAAATCGTATTGAAGCAAGGTGCAACGGTTTTGGATGAAATCGAATCGTATTTTGGCATGCGGAAAATCCATGCGGAAAACGGCATGGTGTACTTGAACAACAAGCCGTATTACCAGAAGCTTGTGCTCGATCAAGGCTACTGGCCGGAAGGATTGTTGACGGCGCCGAGCGATGAGGCGCTTAAAAAAGATATTGAACTAGCGAAAGCGATGGGGTTCAACGGCTGCCGCAAGCATCAAAAAGTGGAAGACCCGCGCTTCCTCTACTGGGCGGATCGGCTCGGCTTTTTAGTGTGGGGCGAATGTGCGGCATCGCCGTCGTTCAGCGGAGATGCGGCCGCTCGGCTGACGCGCGAGTGGATCGAAATCATCGAGCGCGATTACAACCATCCGTGCATCGTTGCCTGGGTGCCTTTAAATGAAAGCTGGGGCATTCCTCATGTTCGCTCCGATCGGCAACAGCAGCATCATTCATTGGCAATGTACCATCTCATCCATTCGTTAGACCCAACGCGCCTTGTCGTATCGAACGATGGGTGGGAATTGACGAAAACGGATATTTGCGCAGTCCATAACTACAATCACGGCCATAAAAACGAACGCGAAAAATATGAGGCGTTCAAAGCGTCGCTTTCGACGAAAGAGGCGATTTTGCGCTCTCAGCCCGCAAAGCGCAGCATTTACGCCAACGGCTTTGCCCATCAAGGAGAGCCGATTTTATTGACCGAGTTTGGTGGGGTTGCGTTTAAAGCCGGCGGCGATGCTGGATGGGGCTATACGTCCGCCGGCAGCGCCGAGGAGTTTCTTGAAGATTACAAGCGGGTCATCGAGGCGGTATACAGCTCAAAAATTTTGCATGGCTTTTGTTATACGCAGCTCACGGACGTCGAGCAGGAAATCAATGGTTTGCTGACGTACGACCGGAAGCCGAAATGCGATTTGGCGCAAATTAAAGCGATCAACGATATGTGGCATCCGGAAACGATCGGCGAGTAAACGCAAGGTGCAGTTGAGCGATTAGGATCGCTTGTTTCCCTTGTTGTTTGACGCCAAGTGCGCTGTTGCGAATGAGAGTACAGCTTGCACGATGAACGCTAGTGCCCGTTCATGCTTTTGGGCGGAAAAAAGAGAAGAAAACGCGCGGTTCAGTTCGTGATCGAGATCGGTGATTAATAGAATGGAAAAGCCTTTGGAACAAGGATGTCCAAAGGCTTTTCGCTTTTTTAGGCATTGCTCGTTGTCGCAAACAGTTCTTCTAAAATAAGCGTGACGGCTCCGAGGGCGGTTGCATCCTCCCCGAGCTTTGACAGCATGATTTCCGTCTGTTTCGCAGAAGCGGTAAGCGCCCGCTGATAAATCGTGTCTTGAATGCTTTCGAGAATGAGACTTCCGGCGTTCGATACGCCCCCGCCAATAATGATTCGTTTTGGGTTAATCAAATGAATAATGTTGGTGAGGCCGATGCCGATATAGCGGCCGGCTTGCGACAGAATCGATACGCTTAACGGATCGCCTTGAGCCGCCGCTTCGTATACGGTTTCGCCGGTGATGTTCCCTAAATCGCCGCCGACAAGCTGCGTTAAAATACTCGGATGTCCTAGCCCGATTTCCGTTTTCGCTTTTCTGGCAATTGCGGGACCGGAGGCGAGCGTTTGCAAACAACCGTAATTGCCGCATGAACATTTCGGACCGTCAATGTCGATCGTCATATGTCCGATTTCCCCGCTAATAAAATTGTGGCCGTGAAACAGTTTGCCGTCCATAATAATCCCCGCGCCAATGCCGCGGCCGATATTGATGCACACTAAACTATCGGTTCCGTGGCCGTTGCCGAACCAACGCTCTCCAAGCGCCATGGCCCGAACGTCATTTTCCACCTTGATCAATATATCGAATTCTTTTTCTAGCGTTTTTTGAATCGGAATATTATATAAATTTAAGTTTGGAGCGAACAGCGATTCTCCATTGTCGACATCGATAATCCCATGCATGCCGACACCGATTCCGATCATTCTCGATTCGGTATCATCGATCCCTTCTTTCATATGATGCACAGCTTGTATCATTAATGAGAGCAAGCGGTCGTTATTGATGGGAGTAGGAATGGAAAAGGATGCTTTTTTTACGATAAAGCCGTTTAAGTTAGCAAGTACCGCTTTAATTTGATAAGAACCGATATCTAAACCGATTACGTAAAACCGCTCGCTGTTGATGTCTAGCATCGTCGGCTTCCTGCCGCCGCTCGATTCCCCTTGGTAGGTTTCGATAATAATGCCTGTATCAAGAAGCTCTTTTACTAGATTGCTAACGGTCGGGGGAGTGAGCTTTGTCAATTTTGCGATATCGGCGCGCGAAATGGGCCCTTGCTCCCGAATGATGTTTAAAATAGCCGAACGGTTTAGGGACTTCATAAGTTGAAAGCTGCCTGTCAGCATCTGTTTCGACATCTAAATTTCCTCCGCATTCGATTTACTTTTTTAATTTAAATTATAAACTAAACGACCGAGAAATAAAACCTTTATTCTATATAATGGAAAATGTCGGAAAAAGGCATTTGGGCGGTCACGACACATTCAGAAAGCCGCGCGATGTTGTAATCGTAAAAGAAGTTTGTTGAAATTAGTTCACGGTTCCTTATTTCGTATATACAGAAAAAACTTTTAAAAATCATGTAGCTATGTCCTCTTTTTTGTTATATTTTTCTTCTCTTTTAAGTAAAATTAACTAACAGGTTTTACGAGCAAAACAAGAATTATAGTCAAGTCGTTTTAGGTGGCAGGAAACAAATTTTGACAGCGTATTTTTGTGTAAAGGCTTACAACAGGGGGGAACAGTTTTTAAACTTTTAAAACTATGACGAAAGGGGATGGAGAATATGCTTCAAAAGAAAAAAGGTCTTATCTTATCGTTGGCAGTCGCCTCTAGCATTCTATTAGCGGCAGGCTGCAGCAGCGACACGACGAGCTCCAAGAAAGGAGGGGGAGGCAGCGACCTTCCGATGGTGGGAGCGACGATTTACAAATTTGATGACAACTTTATGTCGTATGTGCGCCGGGCGATGGAAAATACGGCGAAGGACAAGGTCAATTTGATGTTGAACGACTCGCAAAACGACCAGGCCAAGCAGATTGAGCAGATTGATACACTCATTGCCAAAGGGGCGAAGGCGCTCGCGATTAACCTTGTAGATCCAAAGGCGGCGCAAACGGTCATCGACAAGGCAAAACCGAAAAACATTCCGGTCATCTTCTTTAACAAAGAGCCGGATGCGAACGTGCTAGCGAGCTACGATAAGGCGTATTATGTCGGTACGAATTCCGCCGAATCAGGCATTATTCAAGGCGAAATCATCGCCAAAGCATGGGAAGAAAATAAAGACAAATACGATAAAAACAAAGACGGAAAAATACAGTATGTGCTCTTAAAAGGCGAGCCGGGGCATCCTGATGCGGAAGCCCGCACAAAGTATGCGATCGAGACGCTCAAACAAAAAGGCATTCAAGTAGAAGAATTGGCGATGGATACAGCGATGTGGGATGCGACGAAAGCGACAGAAAAAATGGATGCGTGGATTTCCAAATTTAACGACAAGATTGAGTTTGTCATTTGCAATAACGACGCGATGGCGCTAGGGGCGATCTCGGCGCTCGAAAAAGCGGGATATTTCACCGGCAATAAATTTATGCCGGTCGTCGGAGTGGATGCGATTCCGGAAGCGCTCGAAATGATTGAAAAAGGAAAAATGGTTGGCACTGTCTTAAACGATGCGAAAAACCAAGGAAAAGCGACGATTGAACTGGCGGCTAACGCAGCGCGCGGCAAAGATGTATTGGAAGGAACACAATGGAAGCTCGATGACAAAAAAGCGGTACGCGTTCCGTATATCGGCATTACGAAGGAGAACATTCAAGTCGGCAAAGATGCTTATAGCGAGTAAGAAATGGATAAACGGGGGAACAGCGCTGCTTTCCCCCGTTTATCGCCAATGGCAGATGGGTTTGATGTTTAAATACAACATCTGTTAAGGAGTAGGAGGTCGCGCAATGGCGGAACAAAGTACAGCTTACATATTGGAAATGAACAATATCACCAAAAAATTCCCCGGCGTCATTGCTTTGCAAAACGCTTCGCTCAAAGTAAAGCCGGGGACGGTTCATGCGCTCATGGGCGAAAACGGCGCGGGAAAATCGACGCTCATGAAATGTTTGTTTGGCATTTATTCGATGGATGAGGGCGAAATTTTATTAGAAGGAAAAGCGGTGTCGTTTGAAAACTCGAAACAAGCGCTTGAATGCGGCGTGTCGATGGTGCATCAAGAACTGAACCAAGTGCGCCAGCAAAGCGTCATGGATAACATGTGGCTTGGGCGTTATCCGAAAAAAGGGATGTTCATCGATGAAAAAAAGATGTATAACGATACGCTTGAAATTTTTAAAAATCTCGACATCCAAATCGATCCGCGACGAAAGGTGAGCACTTTATCGGTTTCGGAAATGCAGATGGTTGAAATTGCGAAAGCGGTGTCGTACCGTTCGAAAATCATCGTGATGGACGAGCCGACATCATCGCTCACCGAAAAAGAAGTCGAGCATTTATTCCGCATTATCCGCAAGCTGAAGCAAGAGGGAGTCGGCATCATCTATATTTCTCACAAAATGGAGGAAATTTTAAAAATATCGGACGAAGTGACCATTATGCGCGACGGCCGTTATATTACGACAAAGCGGGCAGACGAGCTGACGACAGATGAAATCATTAAGCTGATGGTAGGGCGCGACCTATCGCAGCGCTTCCCTGACAAAATCAACAATCCAGGGGACGTCATCTTAAAAGTTTCCCATTTGACCGCCGAAGCGCAGCCTTCTTTTTCCGATGTGAGTTTCGAATTAAGAAAAGGCGAAATTTTAGGAGTGGCTGGGTTAGTCGGCTCAAGGCGCACCGAATTGCTTGAAGCGTTGTTTGGGCTCAGAGCGGTTCGTTCAGGCACGATCGAACTTCGCGGACGAATGATTGAAAACAAATCTCCGCAAGAGGCGATTAAAAATGGGTTCGCTCTTGTGACGGAGGAAAGACGGACAACCGGCATCTATCCGGATTTAAGTGTGAGTTTCAATTGTATGATCTCTAATCTGCGTCAATACCGATCGAAAGGGGTGTTTGTGTCCGAGCGGAAAGTGTATGACGATACGAAATGGGTCATTGACTCTATGAAAGTAAAAACACCGTCGCAAAAAACGCCGATCCGGAGCCTCTCAGGAGGCAACCAGCAGAAAGTCATTATCGGCAGATGGCTGCTTACAAAGCCGGACATTTTATTGTTAGACGAGCCAACGCGCGGCATCGATGTCGGAGCGAAGTTTGAAATTTATCAACTTATCAATCAATTAGCGGCCGATGGAAAAGGAATTATTATTGTTTCGTCAGAAATGCCGGAACTTTTAGGAGTGACAGACCGCATTTTAGTGATGAGCAACGGAAGGGCGGCTGGGATTGTGGAAACGGCCGCGACATCCCAAGAAGAGATTATGAGATTATCGGCCTTGTATTAGGAGGGGAGAAACTAAATGGAACGCATCAAACAATCAAGTGTTGCCAAGTGGCTTGTCGATCATGTGATTTATGTCGTTTTAATCCTTCTGATCGTTGGAATTGTCGTCGCTTCTCCCGATTTTTTATCGATGACGAACATCTTGAATATACTAAGCCAGTCGTCTTCGCGCGTGATTATTGCGCTCGGGGTGGCGGGCATTTTAATTACGGCCGGAACGGATTTGTCGGCTGGGCGAATGGTCGGGTTGGCGGCGGTGATTTCCGCTTCGCTATTGCAAGCGGCCGATTACGCATATCGGATGTATCCGCATTTGCCTGAACTGCCTTTATTTGTTCCGATTCTCATTTCGATGATCGCCACCGGCTTGCTTGGCGCTTTAAACGGTGTCATCGTCGCCAAGCTCCACGTGCCGCCGTTTATCGCTACATTAGGAATGATGATCGCCGTCTATGGAATCAACTCGATTTATTTTGACCGTCCGCCGTATGGCGCGCAGCCGATTGGCGGGCTGAACGAGAGTTTTACCACGTTCGCCCAGCGCGGAATCCCGATCGGTTCGTATGAAATTCCTTATCTTATCATTTACGCGGCCGTTATTTCAGTAATCATGTGGATCATTTGGAATAAAACGGAGTTAGGCAAAAATATGTACGCGATCGGCGGAAACCCGGAAGCGGCGAAAGTGTCCGGCGTCAACGTCACGAAAAATCTCATTATCATTTATACAATTGCCGGCTTGCTTTACGGTTTTTCCGGTACATTAGAAGCGGGGCGCGTCGGCAGCGCGACGAACAACACTGGAAATATGTACGAGCTTGATGCAATTGCCGCGTGCGTCGTCGGGGGCGTTTCGTTATCTGGGGGCATCGGAACCGTATCCGGTGTCATCGCTGGCGTTCTTATTTTTCAAATTATTAACTACGGCCTTGCGTTTCTCGGTGTGAGTCCTTATATTCAGTTTATCGTTAAAGGCTTGATTATCATTGTAGCGGTGGCGTTTGATATGCGGAAGCATGCCAAAAAGAAGTAAAGTGGCACGAGGCGGGAGATATTCCCGCTATTTTTATTAGTAAATGCCGCTTTATTTTCGGTGCGAGGGAAAAAAGTTTATTGCTATTAGATAAAATTTTTACTAAAATATTTACTAGAAAGGTAAATTGAAAGTGTAGGAGGCATCGGGATGATCAAACAGTTAAAAACGGAATTTTTGGCGCGGTTTGGCGGGAGGGAGGAGGATATTCGCGTGTTTTTCGCTCCGGGACGCGTCAACTTAATTGGCGAGCATACCGATTATAATGGGGGACATGTGCTTCCATGCGCTTTGCATATCGGCACTTATGCGTTCGCGAGAAAAACGGATCATCCGTTCATCCGTTTTTATTCGAAAAATTTCCCGGAAAAAGGTGTCATCACGGTTTCGCTTGACGAGTTATCATACGATGCGGCACATAGCTGGGCGAACTATCCGAAAGGAATGGTTGCTGCATTTGCTGAGCTATGTTCCATCGACAGCGGTTTTGATGTGTTTTATTACGGCAACATTCCAAACGGCGCCGGTCTGTCCTCGTCGGCTTCGATCGAGCTGGCAACAGCGGTCATGGTAAATGCGCTGTACAGCGCGGGTATCGAAATGCTTGAACTTGTGAAAATCAGCCAAAAGGTAGAAAATAAATATATTGGCGTTAATTGCGGCATTATGGACCAATTTGCCGTTGGAATGGGAAAATGGGATCATGCGATTCTATTAAACTGTCAAACATTAACATATCGCTACTTGCCGCTTGTATTGAACGACTGCTCGATTGTGATCGCCAACACAAACAAACAGCGCGGCTTGGCCGATTCGGCATATAATGAGCGGCGGGCCACATGCGAAGCGGCGCTCGCCAAGCTGCGGCAGGTGCTTAAAATTCAATCGCTCGGCGATTTAACAAGCGCACAACTCGAACAATGCCAACACCTTCTTTCTCCAATTGAGCAAAAGCGCGTCCGCCATGCAGTGACGGAAAACGAGCGAACGATGGAGGCAGCGGAGGCGTTAGAACGAGGCGATCTAGCGCGCTTTGGCGAACTGATGAAGCAATCGCATCTTTCACTATGCAACGATTACGAGGTGACGGGGGCAGAGCTTGATGCGCTCGTAGAGGCGGCGTGGAAACATGAAGGCACGATCGGCGCGCGCATGACCGGCGCAGGTTTTGGCGGCTGCACGGTCAATATTGTGAAAGACGAACACATTCCTTCCTTTATTGAACAAGTCGGGCGCGAATACAAGCAAAAAATCGGCTATGAGGCGAGCTTCTATGTGGCGAAAATCGGCGGCGGGGCGAGAGAAATAAAAGAAGAAAAGGAGATGGTGTTATGATTCTTGTTTGCGGCGGCGCCGGTTACATCGGAAGCCATGCAGTATATCGATTGATAGAAAAAGGAGAAAAGGTGGTGGTGGTCGATAATTTACAGACAGGGCATCGGGAAGCGGTTCATCCTGAAGCGATTTTCCACGAAGGAGATATTCGGGATCTCAACTTTTTAAGGCAAGTGTTCGAACAGCATGACATTGATACGGTGATCCATTTTGCGGCGAATTCGCTTGTCGGTGAAAGCATGCAAGTGCCGCTCAAGTATTATGACAACAATGTATATGGAACGCAAGTGTTGTTAGAGACGATGAACGAGTTCAACGTCAAACGCATCGTATTTTCATCGACCGCTGCCGTATATGGGGAGCCGGCGCAAATTCCCATCGTGGAAACCGATCCGACCGTGCCGGAAAACGCATACGGTGAGACGAAGCTGGCGATGGAGAAAATGATGAAATGGGTCGACCGCGCCTACGGCATCCGCTCGATTTCGCTCCGCTACTTTAACGTGGCTGGGGCGTACGGCGCGCATTTAGGCGAGGACCATGATCCAGAGACGCATTTAATTCCGCTCATATTGAAAGTGGCGCTAGGACAGCGAAGCGAGATACAAATTTTCGGCGAAGACTACGACACGCATGACGGAACGTGCATCCGCGACTACATTCATGTTCTTGATTTAGTCGATGCTCACTTGTTGGCGGTAGAAAAATTGAGAAGCGGCGGCCAAAGCGACGTGTTCAACCTCGGAAATGGAAGCGGATTTTCTGTGAAGGAAGTGATTGAAGCCGCTCGCCGCGTGACGGGCCGCGACATTCCGGCGCGCGTGGCGCCAAGACGCGCCGGCGATCCAGCGAGATTGGTCGCTTCTGCGGAAAAAGCGAAGCGGGAGCTTGGCTGGACGCCAACGTATACGAGCATTGACGACATCGTCGCTTCTGCCTGGGAGTGGCACCAAGCGAACCCGAACGGATATCGAGGTGCGTGAACGTGAACATTTACGAAGCGATTGAACAGCTTGTTCAGTACGGGGTTGCCAAAGGGCTGCTAGAGCGGGAGGATGTCATTTACGTGCGCAATCGGCTGCTTGCTGCGCTTGGGCTAGAGGAGTGGCAGCCCGCTGAAGAACTTCCGCCGCTTCCGTCCTCCCCCTCCCCGATTTTAGCGGTCATGCTCGATTGGGCGTACGAGCAAGGGCGATTGCAAACCAACTCGGTGACGGAGCGGGATATATGGGAAGCGAAGCTGATGAATTGTCTCATGCCGCGCCCGTCAGAAGTCATTCGCGGGTTTTTTGCCAAATACAAAAACAATCCGATGGAGGCAACCGGCTGGTTTTATTCGCTGAGTTGCGCCTCTAACTATATTCAAACAGACCGGATCGCAAAAAATCGAAAGTGGAAGGTGAAAACGGCATACGGCGATATTGACATTACCATTAATTTATCCAAACCGGAAAAAGATCCGAAGGACATCGCTCGATTAAAAGCCGCGCCGCCTTCGTCATACCCGAAATGCGTGCTCTGTGCGGAAAATGAAGGATACGAAGGAACTTGGCATCACCCGGCGCGCGCCAATCATCGCATAATTCCGCTTTCGCTATTAGATGAACAGTGGTATTTTCAATATTCGCCTTATGTATACTACAACGAGCATTGCATCGTGCTTAGCGCTAAACATGTGCCGATGAAAATGGAGCGGAAGACATTTGCCCGCTTGCTCGATTTTATCGAACAATTTCCCCATTACTTCATCGGATCGAATGCCGATTTGCCGATTGTCGGCGGTTCGATTTTAGCGCACGACCATTTTCAAGGCGGGCGTTATGAATTCGCCATGGAAAAAGCGGCCGTCGAGGAATCGATCCAGCTGCCATCTTATCCGTCATTAACCGTCGGCATTGTTCGCTGGCCGATGTCGGTCATCCGTTTGCGCGGCCAAAAGTCCGAGGTGCTTGATGCGGCCGATTTGGTTTACCGGACATGGCAAACGTACAGCGATGAAAGTGTCGGAATCCGCCACGAAACCGGCGGCACACCGCACAACACCGTGACGCCGATCGCGCGCCGGCGGGGGGAGTTATTTGAGATGGATATCGTCTTGCGCAACAATCGGACATCCGAAGAGCATCCGTACGGCATTTTCCACCCGCATGAAGAGCTGCATCATATTAAAAAGGAAAACATCGGGCTGATCGAAGTAATGGGGCTTGCGGTTCTTCCTGGACGGCTCGCGGATGAACTAGATGCGCTCAAGCAGTGCCTTGTGCGCGATATTCCAACGGAACATTGGGATGCGCCGCTGCGGAAGCACGCCGATTGGATCGAACAGCTGCGCCATCGATACCACCGTTTCAGCGAGGAAGAGGTGGAAGAGATGTTGCGCTATGAAGTCGGACAGCGCTTTATTGTCGTGCTTGAACATGCGGGCGTGTTTAAACGGACGGAAGAAGGCAAGCAGGCGTTTCGCGTGTTTTTGCAGAAGGTGGAAGAGCGGGCGCGCACGGAAGCGTTCAAGAACGCCTGAGCGACCGGAAGTGTTGTGGCAAACGAAAACGGGGGAGGCTAGCGCCATGTATTTAGGCGTCGATTATTATCCGGAGCATTGGCCGGCGGAGATGTTGGAAGAGGATATACAAGGCATAAAGGAACTCGGGGCCAACATCGTGCGCATCGGCGAGTTCGCCTGGCATTTAATGGAACCGAACGAAGGGGTGTTCGATTTTTCCTTTTTCGACCATGTTATTTCCAAGTTAAAGGAGCGCGGACTATCGGTGATGTTCGGCACGCCGACAGCGACGTTTCCGGCTTGGCTGGCGAAAAAACACCCGGCGATTTTATCTAAAGACGAAAACGGGCAGACGCGCGTATTCGGCGGACGGCGCCAGTATTGCTTTAACTCCGATGTATATCGCCGCTACAGCGCACGCATTACGCAAAAACTTGTCGAGCATTACCGGAACGAAACGGCGATCGTCGCTTGGCAAATCGACAACGAGTTCGGCCATGAAGGAAGCGACATGTGTTATTGCGAGCAATGCCACGTGAAATTTCAACAATTTTTAAAAAATAAATATAAAACGATTGAAGCGTTAAACGAAGCGTACGGCACGATTTTTTGGGGGCAAACGTACAACGATTTTTCCGAGATTCCGCTTCCGAAAAAGACGATTACGACACACAATCCGTCTTTGCAGCTCGATTGGGCGCGGTTCCGTTCCCATTCGGTCAATAGCTTTGCCCATGAAATGACGAACATTGTCCGGCGGTATAAAGGAGATCATCAGCTCGTGACGACGAATGTGTCCGGCGGTTTTTTTGAGAAATGGTTTGACCATGAAGAAAACGTGAAATATATGGATGTTGTTTCGTATGACAATTACCCGGTGTGGGGAGGGCTGATGGAGCCTATTCCGCCTGCGGCGATCGCCATGGCCCACGATTTTAACCGCGGGCTGCTTGGGAAACACTATTGGATTGTAGAAGAATTAATGGGAGCGCAAGGCCATAATATAATCGGTTATTTACCGCGGCCGAATCAAGCAAAAATGTGGTCATACCAAGCGTTTGCGCACGGCTGCACCCATATGTTATATTTTCGCTGGCGCGGTATGAATCGAGGGGCGGAGCAGTTTTGCTACGGCATTGTCGACCATAGCAACCGGCGCGGCCGGAAGTATAAAGAGGTGCAATCGTTCTTTGCCGACATTGCCAAGTATGAATCGCTTGTGCAAACGGATATTCAAGCCGATATTGCCGTATTATATGACTATGATAATATTTGGTCGTGGCGCTTTCAGCCGCAGAGCGAAGGGTTTGACTTTACGAACGAGCTTTTGCGGCTGTATACGCCGTTTTATGAATGGAACGCCCATATGGATGTCATTCCAGTGACGCGCGATTTTTCGAACTATAAAGTGCTGCTTGTGCCTGCGCTGCAGATCATCGACGAAGCGCTCGGGAAGCGGTTTGAACAGTTTGTCGCCCAAGGAGGCACCATTCTTTTTTCGTTCCGCACAGGACTGAAAGACAAACAAAACAACATCCACTTTAAAAAGGTGCTGCCGGGTTATGTGAACGATATTGCCGGCGTGGAAATTCACGAAGTCGAATCGCTAGCTGCTGCAAGGCGCATGAAGTTAATAGGGGAAGGAGCATTTGCAGGGAAAACGTCGGAATGTTCCGTCTGGCGCGATCTGTTAACGCCAGTGACCGCTGAAGTGCTGTACCGCTATGGCGATGAGTTTTACCCGGAAGCAGCCGTCACGAAAAATAAGTACGGAAAAGGGACGGTATATTATATCGGTTGCGGGATCGCCAACGCGGCGCTTCGCGACATCGCATCCGAGGTGCTGGCGGCAGGCGGCATTTGGCATATACAAAGCGATGAAGGGGTCGAAGTATATAAAAGAGGCAAGGGGTCGGAGCAGTATTTGTTTGTCATGAACCATACTGGCGAAATCAAACGGTTTCAAACCATTGAGTTGCAGCCGTATGACAGCAAAATTATTAAAATCTCGTAAGGAAGTGAAATGTTTCATCCATGGCAACATTGAAAGAAATCGCAGAAAAAGCAGGCGTATCGGTAGCGACCGTATCGCGCGTCCTAAACTATGATCCCACGCTCTCGGTGTCGGAAGAAACGAGAAAGCGCATTTTTGAAGTGGCTCAGGAATTGAATTATAAAACGCTGCGCGAGCGCAGCCAACAAACGGCGAAAGAACGGTTGCGCTTCGGCCTTGTCCACTGGTACTCGGAAGCGCAGGAATTGGGCGACCCGTATTATATGGCGATTCGCTTAGGTGTGGAGAAAGAATGCTTTCATCGCCAAATTGAACTTGTCAAATTGTTTAAGCAAGGCGGCTCCTATGAGTCGGAATGGCTCTCTGGGCTTGATGGGATCATCGCCGTCGGAAAATTCGGCCCGAAAGATATCGAAATATTTTCATCAAGCGCGGAACAAATTGTGTTTGTCGATTTTGCGCCTGATGAGGAGCGGTTCGACTCTGTCGTCGTCGATTTTCGCAAATCGATGATCGGCGTGCTCAATTACCTTCTCTCGCTTGGTCATCAAAGAATTGGCTACATCGGCGGCCGGGAGTATATCGATGGAAAGACGCCGATTCACGATGAACGGGAAGCGACGTTTTATGAATATTTATATGTAAAAGGAATCTATCATCAGGATTATGTATTCACCGGGCGCTTTACGGCGGAAGACGGATACATGTTGATGAAGCAAGCGTTAGCGGGGAAGGATCGCCCGACGGCTTTTTTCATTGCGAGCGACTCGATGGCGATCGGCGCGTTGCGGGCGCTTCACGAGGCGGGCGTCCGCGTTCCGGAAGATATGTCGATTGTCGGCTTTAATGACATTCCTACATCGGCATTTGTTCAGCCGCCGCTGACAACCGTCAAAGTATATACGGAGTTTATGGGAGAAACGGCTGTGGAACTGTTAGTTGAAAGGCTTTCAACAAAACGGCATTTGTCGAAAAAAGTCGTCATCCCAACCGCATTAGTCGTCCGTGAAAGCAGCGGTGTTTGCACGAAATTGGGCTGATTTTGATATAAGTTTACATACAAACTAAAAGCAGGGTGTTCTCGATGCGGACACCCTGTTTTTATGGACAAGCGTACAACGAGCGAATGAGATGTTCGTCTTTCTTAATGGAATTGGATATCGATTGATTTTCGTTGTTCAGAAGCGGTTTTTGGAATGTGAATGTCAAGGACGCCGTTTTTGTATGACGCCTGAATGCGTTCGGTCGCAGCGTCCGATGGCAGCGGAATGGAGCGTTGGAAACGGCCGAAAAAGCGTTCGCGGCGATGCATTTGCTCTTCTTTGATCGTTTCGTTTCGATGAATCGTGCCGCTAATCGTCAACACTTGGTTATGAACGTCAATATGGACGTCTTCTTTTCGCTCAAGGCCTGGCAGGTCGCACGATACGATATATTCACGCTCTGTTTCATGCATGTCGATGCGCGGCATCGCTAGTTCGTCAGCTTGAAAAAATGTCGGGAAATCGTTCGTGAAAAAGCGGTTCAAGTCGCGCCGTACCGACTCTAAATGGCGGAACGGATCATAAGGTACAAGTGGCATGCACATTCCTCCTTTCATGATGTCGCTACATAGTATGTTTCCGAGCAAATTTTTTATGCGATCACACTTATTCATCTAGTTGTTTTCAAATCACGTGCATATGAGAAGAAAGCAGGAGCAATAATGTTGAAAAGGTGGGGGATGGCTGTTGTTTCCCCAAGAATGTTTACTCCAATTGATGAAGAAACTGGAAGTGGGTCATGGAAGAGGCGCGCCGCAAGCGAGAAACAGGCCTTTCGCTCACGATGGGATGAAATTCGAGGCTATATGCTCGAAGGTCCATTATTGAAAAAACGGCCTTCCGAGTGAATAGGAAGGCGGCTTTCTTATACGGCAATTCGCTCCATTACTTCTAGATGAAGTTCAATAAGGGCAAGTTTTTCCGATTCGGTTAACGACGAAGCAACAATGCGTCTAATAGCGTAGCGGAACTTCATTTCTGGCGTTTGTCGGACGCGCGGATGGGTCATTTCATCGCGCAGTTCTTTTTCGACGGCTTCGTAAAGCAGCGATTTGCATTTTTCCTCTGTCAGCACTTCGGCTTTAATAAGAGATCGATTAGACCAAAGCGAACGATATGCTTCGAACAATTGCACAAATGTAAGCACCAACATCCTCCTTCATCAACGCTTGAAATTCACGATTATCATTATAGTGGATGAACGAAGAAAGAAAAAGTACACATTGCGAGGGACTGGCGCAGAGGAGATTTATGAAAAAATATATTGACAAAATAATAACGGTGAACTAAAATCAATAACGCTGTCGCATGATAAAAGAGTAAATGGAACTTAAAAAATGATATTGACATTCGGGCACTTTTTATTATAATAATACTTGCTCACTATTTTTATAATGCGGAAGTAGTTCAGTGGTAGAACACCACCTTGCCAAGGTGGGGGTCGCGGGTTCGAGTCCCGTCTTCCGCTCCATCGTGTGCTATTGCCATAAGCCGGGAAGTAGCTCAGCTTGGTAGAGCACATGGTTCGGGTCCATGAGGTCGCAGGTTCAAATCCTGTCTTCCCGACCATTTGACAAATTTTGGGGCCTTAGCTCAGCTGGGAGAGCGCCTGCTTTGCACGCAGGAGGTCATCGGTTCGATCCCGATAGGCTCCATCTGTATGGAGGAGTACCCAAGTCTGGCTGAAGGGGTCGGTTTCGAAAACCGA
Organism: Anoxybacillus tepidamans PS2; assembly: GCF_000620165.1. GTDB lineage: Bacteria > Bacillota > Bacilli > Bacillales > Anoxybacillaceae > Anoxybacteroides > Anoxybacteroides tepidamans_A. The sequence continues at coordinate 76,090 of NZ_JHVN01000003.1, read as the reverse complement.
TAGGGGTGTCACAGCCCGCGGGGGTTCGAATCCCTCCTCCTCCGCCATTCTTACATACATAAGATGCTTGTATTTATACATAAAATCGTTCACCACTGAATATGATAATCACGGCTCGATAGCGACGAGCGACACATCGTCGAGTCCGCTACGAGTTGCCTCGACGCATTGATCATCTTCGAATAAGCGAGAAGAGGAAGAGGCACATTCGGTAGAGCAACGAGCAAGGCTACTGTGAATGTACGCCGAGTAGTCCCGACGCATTGGCTTCCATGATTGAACTGGGAGAGGAAGGGACTGGACCGAGTTCGCTTCTTCGAAAAAAACATCAGCGTACCGCACGAATTCGCTGCTTGAATGGGCATGCTGAGTGCGGGACGAAGGACAGTGCGATGCAGAAATAATGTAAAGGTTTCATATCATATCACGGCTCGATAGCTCAGTCGGTAGAGCAAAGGACTGAAAATCCTTGTGTCGGCGGTTCGATTCCGTCTCGAGCCATCTTTATTTGGAGGGGTAGCGAAGTGGCCAAACGCGGCGGACTGTAAATCCGCTCCCTGTGGGTTCGGCGGTTCGAATCCGTCCCCCTCCACCATCTTATGTAGGGGCATAGTTTAATGGTAGAACAGAGGTCTCCAAAACCTCCGGTGTGGGTTCGATTCCTACTGCCCCTGCCATATGGCGGCTATGGCGAAGTGGTTAACGCACCAGATTGTGGCTCTGGCATTCGTGGGTTCGATTCCCACTAGTCGCCCCATGAATTAGCTATTTATAATCAAAGGAATGTTGGGGTATAGCCAAGCGGTAAGGCAACGGACTTTGACTCCGTGATGCGTTGGTTCGAATCCAGCTACCCCAGCCATATGCGGAAGTAGTTCAGTGGTAGAACACCACCTTGCCAAGGTGGGGGTCGCGGGTTCGAGTCCCGTCTTCCGCTTTGAATGATAGGTTATGGCGGCATAGCCAAGTGGTAAGGCAGAGGTCTGCAAAACCTTTACCCCCGGTTCGAATCCGGGTGCCGCCTTCACTCGCGGGTGTAGTTTAGTGGCAAAACCTCAGCTTCCCAAGCTGAAGTCGTGGGTTCGATTCCCATCACCCGCTTGCGACGAGCGACGCATCGGTGAATGCGTTGCGAGTTGCCTCGACGCATCGAGCATCTTTGAATAAGCGAGCAGAGGAAGAGGCACAGCCGGATAGAACACATCAGCGTACCGCACGAACCGTATCTTGAATCGGCATGCTGGGTGCGGGACGGCGGAAAACCCAAGTGCGATGTTAGTTTTTAAATAATAAAATGTTTATACTATGTCCCAGTAGCTCAGCAGGATAGAGCAGCGGCCTTCTAAGCCGTCGGTCGGGAGTTCGAGTCTCTCCTGGGACGCTAAAGAGAACCCTTGCGTTAGCAAGGGTTTTTCAACAGTCTGAAGAAGACCCTCACTTGAAGGTCTTCTTTTCTTGTTGTTTTTCCCACGCTTTCATTAAGTTTTGATGATACTCTTTCGGCCTTTCAATTAGAAACCAAGGGATGTCATAGGCAGTGGTGCCGATTGATTTCTTATGGCGAATTCGAATTTGTTCCCAATAGGTATAATGGGGATAAATGACGGTGGATTTTAAACTTTTTACTTTTACAAATCGAATCTCTTCAATCTCCTTCCAATACACCTTATTGCCTCGTAAATCAATGACAACCCCTTCATCATCCCAGTAGAATGCTTTGCCTTGTTTTCTTTTGCTGAAAAGATAAACACCATACCCTAGAAATAAAGATGATACCGATAACTCGCCAATGAAGGTCAAAATATCTGTAACCATATCTTTTATATTCCCTACTGCCAGCAGAGACGTGATGATACTCGCCAATGCCAGAAACAGCATAAAGGCTCCGAACAGTGTAAAAACAATAATCGGCAGCCAAGAAATTTGGTGCGCTTTCACAGATGTGCCACCTTCTTATCTATGCGTCTAATATTGTTCGATTGTTTGGCATCCTTTTTAGAGTGAATGGATGCGTGATTAGGAGAAGTTTAACGAGCCTTTACCAAACCACACTCCGTTTAGTCGGAAGATTTCTCACCGAATATATTAGATGAACCAAAGCAAAAAGTCCAATGGTACAATGATTTGAAGCTAACGTTGATATTGCCGTTAACTCGAGATGTTTCTAAACAGGGACTGTTATGCAGGTATACAGCTTATAAAGTAGATCGTTTACATATTTACATGCGCACCCTTATACAAAACTGGTATTGCCGCTGCTATAAGGATCATACCCATAAAAGCGGGTGCGGCATGACCAAGTGATACATAGATTTGACCTCCAATGACAGGTCCAGTTATTCTTGCCAAAGCCTGAATAGATTGGCTGCCTCCTTGAATTCTTCCTTGTTCGCTCGAATCGACAGACTTGGAGAGCATCCCATTGAATGAAGGCCCGAAGATCGAGTCACCGAAACCAAATATAAACATTCCAGCGATAAGTAGAGGATAGAATGAGAGCAAAGCAGATAGCGCAATAAGACTGTAGCCTATCATCTCCGAAGCCATTCCAATAATGGCTATATGCGTATCACTAAGTTTTATCAAAAGCTTTGGCATGATGAAACCTTGAGAAATGATGTCTTGGACGCCCATAATTGAAAACATAAGTCCGATTAGCGCAGGCTCCCAATGGAAGGTATCTATTGTAAATTGTGAAAAAACAGCCTGCAAAGATCCGTTAGATATCCAAAGAAAGAACGCTGAGAGAAGCAGCCTTTTTAAGTTTTTCACGGAAAGTACGTTTACAAGCTGTGTAAATGGATTCAGCCTAACAAAGGTAATCTTTTTCAGTCTATTATTCTTGGCAAGGCTCTCAGGCATAAAAAAGAATCCGTAAACAACATTTAATAAAGTGATGATTGCGCCAAAATACATAGGTGCAGAATAACCAAACTTGGCAAGCAATCCACCTAGAGTAGGTCCAATGGCGGCGCCTACACCTGCCACCGCACTCGCCCACCCAAAGAATTTGGTTCGCTGTTCTCTAGGAGTGATGTCTGCAAAATATGCGAAGATCGTGCTTATGCTCCCGCCGGTTATACCTTCTATGATGCGCCCGGCAAATAGTACCCATAAAGCTCCTCCTATGCCAAAAATGAAGTACCCGATTGCGGAACCGAAAAGGCATACTAAAAGTAATGGACGACGGCCATATCTGTCGCTCAAAGCTCCAAGCCCGGGGGCCGCAAAAAACACGCAGAGTGCATAAACAGAGGTCAGCAACGTAACAACTATAGCTTGATCTTCCGGATTGCTTAAATAAGGCTGCACTAAGAATGGGACGACAGGAGTGATGATGCTGAAGCCTATTCCGCAAAGAAACACAGACATAAGACCGAATATTAAAGCCTTTTTATCTACGGTTTGTTCTGTGCTCTGTTCATTGCGTGATCTAAATTTGAACATTTAAATGCTCCCTTCAAAAGTTGTGGTTTTGTTTCCTTGTCAACAAAAATCATATCTCGATTTTGTTTCCTTGTCAACAAAATGATGGCGATAAAAATGCAGCCCGTTCTCAATGGAATAGGGCTGCCTGTAGTCTCATTTTTATTATCCAAATTTATTCCGACTTCATATCTATACCCAGTTTTTTTATTTCCGCATCCAAATGCTTACTATACTTTTCCACGAAGCTAAGCATACCGTCAAATTGTTCCTCGGTTACCTGCTCAAATACGGCTTTATCCCGCTCTCGAAACTCTTTATGCAGTTCCTCATGGATTTTATAAATGACTTTCCCTTGTTCAGTAAGCCTAAAATAGATTTCTTTCTTGTTATCCGGCTTCTGGTAGCTTTCGATAAGACCTTTTTGCATGAGCTTCTTAGTTAATTTACTCATGGCACTTCTAGTCATATAAAAGGACTCCGCCAGTTTTGTCACGTTGGCATCTACATTGTTTCCAATGTATTCGATACAATGCACTTCAGTAGGCTTATAACCCTTAAGACTTTTTTCCATCTTGTATTTATTAAGCCAAACTAGCTTGTTTAATAAGTCCCTAAAACCCATTATGACCTGTTCTTCTTTGTTCATGGCCGGTCCTCCCACCCGTTGGTGCATTAGCGATATTATATGAAATTTTTGTTTCTATTTCAACAATAATGAACCTCTCCCACCTACACTTTGCTTAGAGATGGGAGACTTCTCGGTGGATATGTTAAAATAATTACTCTAGGAATTGAGCTGTACATGAAAAAACAGAATCAAAGCATCTAGGTACTGAAGTAAATAAACGTTGTTAATTTGATAATAAATGATTAAAAATGATTCTTTCCCTTGTGTGAAATTTAGATGCGCTGAGAATCTAAACAGCTCCTCAACAAAGAAATATATCGAAAAACCGAGTTATATCAAAGGTTTGGCATTTTTACATAGTTTACTGTAGGTTGACGGCTCGGAAATGAGACGGCACTCTCAAAGCTCTAGGGGCTATATTGTCACCTAGCAGTGTTATCGTTGAACTACACTCATAAGGCGACGAAATGGCCTATTTCCGAGAATCAATAGTGACAAGGGTTCAAACCTAATCTCTATACTATTGTTTAACTTTTATCGAAATTTGAGGGTTTGTTGATGTATATAATTTCTAAATAGATGGCTATGCGCTCGTTATACGTTTTGCAACACATCATATTATTAGGCGATTTATTTTAGTATTTCGACAAATACAAGGTTACTCAACCTGGATTCCTACATCAAATACATAAGGCTGCCGGGGAGCAGCAATTTTCGAAATGCTTTTTATATGTATTATGGGAATTGTTTCACCGTCATATTGGGTTTGTTGGATTGTACCAGTTACTTGTACCCACTTGTTTTCAGACAAAGCAGCTACATTTCCTTTTGCCATCATTCCATAGACGGACGCATCTGCCACACAGCATGTAACTCCAAATCTAGCTACCACAATTTGATCTTGTGCGAATTTGGCCTCCCGATAGACAAAACCTTTCGTTGTCACTGTTTTTCCAAGCATATTTTTTAGATTTTCTTGAATGATATTCATAATCGGGACATATTGCTCATCTGAAATATTTATAGTCGTTGCCTTTAAGAGCCTCTCTTTTAATGCGTTATATTCTGATTCAGATAAAGGCTCGGGCTGAGAATTTGCTGCATCTTTATTATTCGCTGAGACATTAGTTTTACTTAAAGAAGAATTTGTTTTATCGGATCGTTTATTCGTATTTACAGTCTTTGTTTGGTTACTATTCGGTGAGTCTGCTCCAAGTTTAATAGTCCTGTTCATTGCTACAGAACTATCTAGCACATTATTAGAGAAAAGAAAGCCAGTGATGATTGGAAAAATAAACAGTGAATAAAGAAATAGATTTTTGAATTTTGAAGTAGGATAGGAATGTTCGCCGTCACAATCGCAATGATAAGAATCGTTATGGTTTGACGTTCCTCTTAGTATTAGAAGCATGCCTAAAATGAGTAATACCAATAAAGTGAAATAAATAAAACTCATCATTTTTGGAGCGATCAATAGGGAGATATTATTAGTTAGTAACAATTTAAATAGAAGCAGCATAAACCCAATCAATATAATCCCCCTAATAAGATGATGGAAAGAGAGATCAAGAACCTTATTCGTTCTATTCATCTTGCGCACCTCCTAAATAAAAAGTTGGTCAAAGATATAGACAGAAAAATATACAACTATAGAAGTAACCAATAGTAAAAATAGAACAAATTTTTTCTTAAAATAACCGAATAACATCAGGGTATTTTTTATATCAATCATTGGTCCGAAGACTAGAAAAGCAAGAATTGCGCCCTCTGTAAAGGTAGAACTGAATGAAGAAGCCACAAAAGCATCTGCTGAAGAGCAGACGGAAAGAGCATACGCCAAACCCATCATCGCCCCCGGAGCCAAACTAGTGCTAGTTCCTATGGATAAAAGAGCATTGCGGTCAAAAAAAGTTTGAAATAAACTAGCGAGGAAGGCCCCAATGAATAAATATTTCCCTGTATCAAACAACTCATCGCTGGCATGATATAACGTTTCTAATAATTTATTTCTTTTTTTGTGGTGGTGATGGTGGTGTTTGTGAGTATTATTTTCCGTTGTTTTAAGAATATTTTCCCCTTTGAAATACCGGTAGATGATTAATCCGACGATGATAGAACTTATGAATCCAACAAACATTCTGGCATTTGCTATATAGGGTGTGCTTTTAAAAGCAAAATAGGTAGAAGCATAGACGACTGGATTGAGGATAGGTGCACTAAGCATAAACACAATTCCTACGTGTGAAGGCATGCCTTTCTTTATTAACCTTCGAACCATCGGAATAATAGCACATTCGCAAATAGGGAAAATAATGCCTAGCAATGCCGCTGGTATAACGGCTAAAAAAGCATTACGGGGCACTATCTTGCGCAGGGTATTTTCCGACACAAATGATTGAATGATGGCTGAAGCGAACACGCCCAATAAGATAAAGGGGATTGCCTCTAAAATAATGCTCAGGAAAATGGTATTTACATTAAAAAACGTACTTGGAATTTTAGTAAAAAAAGGGTTTTTCCTTATGATCTCTGCAAATAGAAAGAGAAGTATAAAGGAACTAAATAACAAAAAAACCAAACTATCTTTTAGCAGTTTATTTAAGTAGGCCATTATTAAATCTACCTCCTCAAAATTATTCATCCTATCATATTAGTATGTGTTCCTCTAAAGTTAATTTCCTTCCATTTGATATTGACTTAAATAAATAATCGTTATATGATACAATTCGTAATGATTACGATTTGAGACAACCGACAACCTCTATAAAATTAATTATTCATTTAAATCGTAATTATTCCAATTTATATATTTTAACGGAGGGAATTATGAAAAAACTTATCATACCTTTGATTATTTTTCTTATGTTAGTAAGCGGTTGTTCCCACGCAACTGAGATTGAGGGCAAAAAAGATGCTCGTGGAACAAAGAAACTACATATTGTTACCACTTTCTATCCTATGTACTATTTTGCTAAAAAAGTTGCTGGTAATTTAGCTGATGTCGATCTTTTAATACCAAATGGGGTTGAGCCGCATGACTGGGAACCAACCGCAAAGGACATGGCTATCATTCAAGACTCGGACGTTTTTATCTATAACAGCCGCTATTTTGAAACATGGACGGAAAAAGTATTAAATAGTATTGACCGATCAAACTTAAAGATCGTTGAGGCTTCAAAAGGTATTGAACTGATAGACGGGATCTCCGAAGAAGGTGAAAATCATAAAGAAAATACCGCTTCTAAAGACCCGCATGTATGGCTCTCTCCTGTGTTAGCCAGTCAAGAAGTTGATAATATTACAAAAGCTTTAGAACAAAAAGACCCTAAAAACAAAGAGCAATATGAAAAAAATGCGGCGGTTTTTAAATCTCAACTCGCTGATTTAGATCGCCTATACAAAAAGACAATTAATGAGGCGAAGAAAAAAGAATTTGTAACACAGCATGCTGCCTTTGGATATTTAGCCAAACAATATGGAATAACACAAATTCCAATAGCCGGTTTATCTCCAGATGTTGAGCCAAGTCTTAGTAAACTGACAGAATTAACGGAGTTAATGAAAAAGAAAAATATAAAGGTCATTTATTTTGAGGGACTTGTTTCTTCTAAGGTAGCTCAAACGCTGGCCAATGAAATAGGGGCTAAAACAGAAGTGTTAAATCCATTAGAAGGATTAACTAAAGAAGATCAGAAAAAAGGTCTCGACTATATAGGGGTTATGAAGAAAAATCTTGATGCGTTAAAATTATCCTTATATTAATAATCTTTCAATATATTGAATTTTCTTCTTCGAATAAAGGGTGCGTTTATTTCACAAGAATGGGGAAATCCTTATAAACGGGGTTTCCCTTAATTTTTTGCAATTATCGACCTTAACAATTAAACAAGGCCTATTTTTCAAAAAATTGATGTTGTCTTTCTATATAGAAGCCGATGCTGCATAACAGAGGGATGTATGAAAAATGTCAAACATTCTTCACAGTTTTTTCAAATTGTTTGTCTAATATAAAGTTCGTACCGCAAATGAACCAGGATGATGTCAAGCAACTGTAAATGGACGGAGCGAACAAGCGGAATAGAATGGCGCGGCAAGGAGGTGGGAATCGTTGCGTCGCCTACAAAAAATATGGATATGGGGATTGTTTGTTTTTTGGCTGTTTAGCTTATTCCCTGACCGTTCGTTGGCCCATGCTTACATCGTTCGTTCGACGCCGGCAGAGAACGAGACGCTAAGCGAGGCCCCGAGTGTGATTCGCATTGAGTTTAATGAGGCGATTCAAAGGAATTTTTACTCGTTGAAACTTATAAACGAATCGGGGCAGCTGATTCAATTACACGATGTTCGCATTGATAAGGATGATCGAAAAATCATCGAAGCGGACTTACAAGATCGTTTAGCGAACGGAACGTATACCGTTCGCTGGAAGGTCGTTTCAAGCGACGGGCATCGTGTGGAGGGAACGATTCCGTTTCAAGTTGGAAAAAACGGAGAATTCGCGAAATCTGCTCCGTCTAAAGCCGAGAGTTATTCGCCTAAACTGGATATGGTGTTGATTCGCTGGCTGTTTTATATAAGTGCGTCGCTGTTTGTCGGCATGCTGTTTTTTAAGCAGATCGTAGAGCCGAAGCAAAAACTATATTCGTTTTCATCTAGATATAGATTGTTATATTGGCTCGCTTATAACGGAATGAGCGTTTCTATTTTATTAAGCCTGCCTTTGCAGGTGACGGTCGAAGCGGATGTGCCGTGGTCTCAGGCATGGCGCGTTTCGCTGCTGAAGAAAATGCTGACGGATCATTCGTTTGGCTCTGTTTGGCTCATTCAGCTTGCGCTTCTTGTATTATTGCTGATCGCAGGTTGCGCGATTACATATTCCAAAGATCGTTGGCTTAAGCCTTGGACGGCTTTATCGCTCATCATCGGAATGGGATTGTTGTTTATGAAAACGTTTATTGGTCATGCATCGGCGTCTGCAAATCCAGTGATTTCTATTTTCATCGATTTTTTGCATCTTCTTGCCGCTAGCATTTGGCTGGGCGGTTTGTGCATGATAGCTCTCGCTTTGCCGCTAGAAGCGCTGGCGAAAAAGGAAAGGCCGGATTGGAATAAGTATTGGGCAACCATTAAACGATTTTCTTACTGGGGAGCCGTTTGTGTCGGCACGTTGATTTTGACCGGCGTATATATGAGCCTCGAGCAAGTTCCTACCTTCAATTCTCTTTTTTCTACCATGTATGGAAAACTTCTAATCTGGAAAGGAATATTGCTGGTGGCGATGCTGCTGTTGGCTTTTGTGCATGTGTTGGCGCGGCGAAGAAAAAAGAAACTAGGTGCGACCGTGTGGGCAGAGTGGGGGATTGGAGTCGGTGTGCTGCTTTTGGCCGCCATTTTAACAAACCTTCCTCCGGCTGTAGCTGCCCCAGGTCCTTTTGATCAAGTAAAAGAGATTCATGGATATGAAATGAGATTAAAAGTGACTCCTAATATATTAGGAGTGAATGAATTAAGGATCGACATCAAAGACTTTAAGGGGCAGCCTGTCAAAGACATCGAGCAAGTAACGGTGACGCTGACATCAAAAGAAATGGATATGGGAGAAAATGTGTTGCAAATCCGTGGAAACCGATCCGGAATATATGAAACTCAAGGAATGATCAATATGGCGGGGCGTTGGAACATTCACATCCACGCATTAACCCGGTCATTGCAAAGCATCGATGCCGATTTTGAATGTTTTGTCGGCAGCCAATAGAAAAGGAGGAAATCTATTAATGAAAAAAGCCATTTTACGAACATCGAGAATCATGGCGTTGACCATGGCCGCATTTTTATTATTTGCCGGAATGGCAAGCGCCCATGTAACGGTGAAGCCAAATATGTCGGCACCAGGCGCTTGGGAAACGTATACGATCAAAATTCCAGTAGAAAAAGATGTGCCGACTGTAAAAGTGACTTTAAAAATTCCGGAGGGAGCCGAATTCGTGTCGTATCAACCTGCGGATGGCTGGAAGGTAACGATGGAAAAAGACGCATCCGGAAAAGTCAAAACAGTGACATGGGAAGCGACAGGAGCGGGACTTTTGCCTGGGCAATTTCAGCAATTTGATTTTATGGCTAAAAATCCAGAAAAAGAAGGCACATTAGCATGGGATGCGTACCAATATTACAAAGACGGCTCGATTGTCGAATGGACAGGCAATGAAAAATCGCAAACTCCGCATTCGGTAACAGAAATCAGCCAATCCGCCGCAACAGCAGACAGCCATGATACGCATCATGACCATCAAGCTGCGCAAAAAGAGAACGCGAAAGAAGAGACAACGGCCAACCAATCAGGAACAAACGGCATGCAGACGGCTACTCTCATCGTCTCGATCGCATCTCTCATCCTTTCGCTTATCGCATTATTTAAAAGAAAATAAGGACAGCGTGCAAGTAAAAAAGAGCTCGAAAAGTGTTTGCTTTTCGGGCTTTTTTTAGTAGCGTCAAAAACTCGGGGGATCGACGACCGGTTTCTAACGGCTAGAATTCCTACAGCGATAAGAAAAAGAAGATATTGCTCGAATTTTAAGATAAATTTTATAATAGCATTGTATCCATTTTCCAAATGATGATTTTATCGGAATTTTTTGGGTTTTATCTTAACTATGAGGGATTGAAACATCCACGACTGCCTCCGTTTTGGCGGGTTATAGCTGTAGTTTTTATTTTAACTATGAAGGATTGAAACGAACGTATGAAAGTTGAACAAGAAAAATTCCGGCTGCGCTTTTATCTTAACTATAAGGAATAAAAACATTTTTCACAGACAGTGTTTTTACTGCCATCGAAGGCGTGTCAATTGTAAGGCTGGTAATTGAAATGGCTTCAAGAAAACACATCGTCAAACAATGGGAGATCCATATCGCTTGTCAGGAGCTTAAGATCAAATTTTATGTTGTGCGGTACATATATGAGGTATTCCCTCGCTACACACCCCCCATTATTTGTTTATCATCATATAAGTCTCAAGTCTTATTTCAATATACATTTGAGGTCCATTTTGGAAAATTCCCTTTTACTGTATTCTTACGATAAGAAAAGGAAGAGTCGCTTGATCTTATCTCAATCCAAGTTGTAAATCAGCTAAATATGCGGCAAAATGTCGATTCTGTCGTCAAACAAATGAAAGGCAACTGAACCATTAGAGCATGAAGACCTGGCCGTGAAGTTTAACCGTTTGAGGGGCGCATGAAAAAGTTAATTGTTCGGTTCGAAGTAGAGGGAAGGAACCTATGTAAAATTTAATTGGAAGGAAGGAAAAACATTGGAAAGAAAAATTCTCGTTTTATTAGGTCTTATTGGATTGATTGGCTTATCCCTTATCTTCGGGAATCCAGTTGATTTTAGTTGGTGGCCTTTCGGAAAGCAAAAAAACCAGTCTGTTACATCAGAGGGAATTGATATGATTGAAATGGATATTTCAGGTGTCAGCACAACGATTATTCCGAAACAACGTGAAGACATACAAGCTGATTTAGATGGAAAGGGAAAACTGACAGTTAAGCGACAAGGAGATAAAGTGAATATAAGCGTGAAGCAGAAATGGTTTGGGTGGCTATTTCATAACAAGGCCAAACTGAATATTTATATCCCTGAAGATTATGATCGAAACATAGTGATAAATCAGGGTTCAGGGAATTTGAGCTTCTCTGGTCATTCAAAAAATCAACCGATGAAATTAGATGAATTACTGCTCGATGTGAGCTCAGGAAACGTCAAACTAAAAAATATATCGGTTCAACGTTTTGAACACGATAGTTCCTCGGGGAATGTCGATATCGACTCATTAACGGCAGAATCAGGAGCATTTGATATTGGTTCGGGAAACCTCAAGGTACGGCATTATAGTGGAGCGATTGAGGCCGATTTATCATCTGGAAATCTAAGTATGCAAATGGACGAATTAACAGGGGCTGTGAATATTGAAGTCAGTTCCGGAGGGATGGATCTAAATCTTCCGAAAGGTGCTGATTTTACTTTAAACGGAAAAACAAGCAGCGGTAATATCACATGTGATTTTCCGTTAACCAATAAAAAAATAGAGCATAAAAGCATTAAAGGCACCCATGGGTCTGGTGAATATCCTATCGATCTAAATGTATCGAGTGGCCATATAAACATTTATTAAAATAACGTAAAACAATATGAATTTAAGAAAGCAGCCTGATTCCTGTCTTTATTTCTAGAGGGAGGCTCATAAAGGTTGACATATAACAAATGGAACCATCCGCCTCCATAATAAAACCGCATGCTGTTTGCCGATAGAAATTTTTTGCTCTATCGGTTTATTTTTTTGATAGGATTTCAAGATAAGGAACGTATTACTAAGCGGATACAGGAAAAAAAGCAAAGGAGGGGGCAGAGTTGTCGCTTGCGGAAGAACATTTGGTTCAACGAATCAAAGCGAGAAATGAAGAAGCGATTTCTTATATGCTTCAAACATATGGCGGGCTGCTTAAGGCCGTCATTCGAAAATATCTTCATGGCAACCAGCAAGACATGGAAGAATGTTTGGCGGATGTATTAGTGTCGGTGTGGTTCCATATTGATTCGTTTGACCCCGCCAAAAATGAATTTAAGCAGTGGGTCGCTGCCATTGCTAAATACAAGGCGATCGATTATGCGCGAAGGTCGAAAAAACAGAAGCTATATGAAAGCCGCTTTGAATGGAATGAAAGATTACCGGGGCCATCAGCTTCGGAGTCATGCATGTCTCATCTCGAAAGCTTAATGCATGAGCTATCCGATGTCGAACGGGATATTTTCAAAAAATACTATGTCGAGGGCGTGCCAACGAAAGAAATCGCCGCACAATTTGAAACGAGGGAATCTTGGGTACATAACAAGCTCTCGAGGGGAAGAAAAAAATTACGGAGCATTCTGTTAAGAGAAGAGGTGTAGTCCTATGTCTATTTTTAAGGAGCTCAATCATATAAAATTGGACTTAAGCGAATTTGAAGAAATCGCGCTGTCAAATGATGAACAAAAAAGAATTTTAAAACAGGTAAAAAAGAAAATTTCTTCGCAGAAACCGAAGAAAATGTGGACCAGGGCCGGGATCACTTCTGTCGCTGTTTGTGCCCTCGTCTTATTTTTCACAATCGATAAAGAAACGATTGCAAGCATGCCATTTGTCGGCGGAATCATAGAAAAATATATAAATCCCAATGAAACTCTCAACTATTCGGCATATAAAACTGCGATTGGAGAAACGGCTGAAAATGAACTTGGAAAATTAACATTAAACGAAGTCGTGATGGACGACCGCCAATTATTTTTAAGCGCCACATTCGAGCCGGCAAAGGATGTAAACTTTGACTACCGAACGCATATTACGCCGAAAGTCAAAATCAACGGCAAGGATTATACAATAGCAACCGGAGGGCAAACGGTCCCGTTAAATCGCAACATGTTCATGATTTATAATGATATCACCTTGAATCAATCGATGAGGACTGAAAACCTCCAAATTGAAGTGAGCTATAATACTTGGAATTTTGATAAAAAGATTGAACAGCCTTGGACGTTTCGGATCACAGCATCTCAGGCTAAACTATTGGAAGATCAAAAAGCATTTGAGCTAAATAAAACGATCGCATTGCATAACAAGGGAACGGTCACCATCCAAAAGGTAGTGGCAACCCCTATTTCAACAACTGTATATTACGACTTGTCACAAAGCACGAGCGAGGATGTTTATTTTAAAATTCAATCCGCAGATGGCGCACTAAAAACGTATTCGTCAGCTTTTACGTCCAACCATGCAGGCGATGTGTCGTTTGTTCGCTTTAATGGGTTGACCTTGGAACAAACGAAATATTTCTTAATCGCTTATGATTCGAAAGGCCATCGGTTACACCAAGAGCCTATTCCGATCAATTGATGGAGGAATCAGACCGCGGCGTTTCTGCCATCGGCGGGGACGCTTTTTCTTATCGGACCGATCCGAATGTGGTGACAAACGCTGCGCTATATCATGGATGATGGCGAGGGATCGAACGAATAGTCGAAAAAATGGCGCGACGTTTGTAAACATTTTTAGTACACTAATGTTGTCGCTTAGCTGAACTTTTGACAAAGGGGATAAAATAATGAGCATGCAAAATGTGTTACAACAGATGATCAAAGAGACAATGGCCCCTGTATTGAAAGCAAAAGGGTTTTAAAAAGAAGGGAAACCATTTCGCAAAGATGCTCCCGGATTTCGCTTGGACTGTTCATATCCAATCGTCGTTGCGGAACACCAAAGAAGATGTGGAATTCACCATAAATACAGGCATATTTACAGATACGTTATTCGGTACGTTTTATGATTGGGAGCGGCCTAAATTTCCGCTAGAAGTATACTCCGTACTCAGGCTGCGCGTGTCAGCGTTAAAAAATATGCCAGATGCATGGTACCGACTGACTCCAACAACGGACATTGAAAAACTGAAAAGGCAGCTGCAAAACGATATTGAAAATGTCATTCTGCCACATTTTGCCCAATTTCAAACAATAGAAGATGTCATCAAGGAAATGGAGAGAAGAGAAGAACAAGGCGAGTACGAATGCCCTCATTTTTTAACCATTTTGTATCAGGCGCATGGCGATCAAGACGCAGCACAAAAACGAATGAAGAAAATTTATTCAGAATGTAAGCTGGATTCCCAAAAAGAATTTACCAGGGAGCTGGCCCAACGTTTGCGCTTAGACGTTGAGTGATATTGTAAAGTCCGGCTTCCAAGGATTCCGTCCGCTTTGGCGAAATTCGCTTTGCGGTTGGCTTACGGAGAGCTTAATTGAACGAGAATATGATCGTAGTCAGAAACGAATTGGCGGAGAGGTTTATTGATGAAACAAGAGTTTTATAGAGGCAAAAATTTCTGGAAAGATAACAGCGAGCAAACGATGTCTCCGATAAGCGAGGAGCTGATCAAGAACGCAGAGGATATTTTAGGCATCAAGTTGCCTCTGTCTTATATTGAGTTGATTAAGCAAAAAAACGGCGGCGAGCTAAACTATCCATACTTTATATTACCAGATGGGCAAAGGGAGAGCATACCTAATATGGAGGGGATATGTCTTGCCCCAGACGAAGGAACAAGCATTTTGTCGTTGAAGGAGATGTTGCAAGAAGTTCAACTTCCGCAGGAGTTTTTTGTATTATGGAGTGATTTTCATCATTGGGTCGTATTGGATTATCGCCATACGAAAAGCGAACCGCCCGTCCTGTATATAAGGGAGAATTACTCGTGCGAAGATGTAACGTGGGAATTTATTGAAATCGCCCATTCTTTCGCTGACTTCCTGCACCAATTATTTCGCCTGCCGCCGTTAAACCCGAAAACGTTAAAACCGAGCTATGGGCGAAACAAGCAATAGCCTTATTCAGCTAAAATCCATGTTCGGAAACGATGAATAAAGAGGCATAAACTCGTATTTGTTCGACTAACGTAACATTCACAGGCTGTCTCAAAAAAGAACTTGGACGCTCGCCAAGTTCTTTTTTTCGCATTAAGGGCGCACAAATAACGCATGGCGCGCCAAGAACGGAAATTTTTGTAACCTTTCTTTAACTTCAAACGATTAATATATGCAAACACAATTTAGGGGGGAACGGTTTGTTTGATAAAGACCATTTAGAGGAACGCATCGATGAAATTTATAAACGCTACTATTTGGATGTATACCGGTTTCTCGTCTGCTTTTCGGGAAGTCAAAATGATGCGGAGGATTTGACGCAAGAGGTGTTTATTCGCATTCTACATAACCTATCTAACATTCACCATATCAGCAACATCAAAACATGGATTTTTTCCATTGCGAAGCACGTTGCTGTCGACCATTATCGTAAAAAACGATTTTCTTCGCTCTTTGCCGATGGATTTTTCAGACAAATGGCATCAACGGAAAAAGAGCCGAACGAATTTATGGAACAAAGCGAAACGAAACAGCTCGTGCGCGCGGCCATTGCCAAGCTGAAACCGCATTATCGAGCGGTAGTCATCTTAAGAGGCATCAATGAATGTTCCATAAAAGAAACAGCTGAGATCCTCCAATGCAGCGAAGCAAAGGTGAAGGTCGATTATCATCGGGCGTTAAAGGAATTGAGAAAAAAATTAAAGATGGATATGAAGGAGGTTATGGGGAATGCAAACTGACAAGGATTTATTTGACCTCATGAAAGAAGCGTATCCGCTCAATCCAAGAGAGGATTTTGTGTCGGTGACGTCCGATCAACTGCGGCGTGCAGCCCGGAAATTAGAGCGAAACAGAAACATGAAACGGCTTTCGTTCGCCGCCGCATCCATTGCCATATGTGCCATGGCGATTTCATGGTTGTTGTTTTATGGGGGAGAAGATTTGATCGCTAGTAAGTTTAAAATGTTAGAAGAAGGAAAAATGTCATCTTCCATTAACAAAGCAGAACCTTCCGTTTATATTTATCAATCGCACAATTTAGAGTCATTTCTCCCGGAAACACAGGTAAACGATCCTTCCGAAGCCTTCCATCAAACGAAAAATATCACATTAGTCGGTCAACGATTAAGTGAATCATTAAAAAAGAGAGGCATTCAGTCGATCCATGATCAAACCGATATTGCCGCCATTCTAAAAGAAAAAGGCTTGCCATTTAGCAAAGCGTATGCCGTCGCAAGAGAATCGCTATTGGCCGCCTTGAAAAGCCATCCGAGCGTGAAAATGATATTGGATATACACCGAGATTCGAAAAAGAGAAGCGATACGACCATTAATATAAACGGAAAAGACTATCCTAGAATCGAGATCATCGTATCTCGTTCAAGCGATCATTACGAAGAGAATTATAAGTTCGCAAAGCGCCTTCACGATCAACTCGAAGCGAAATACCCGGGCTTATCAAGAGGGGTTACCGTGAAAGACGATGGACCGAACCATTACAACCAAGACGTGTTAGGCCGTTCGTTATTGCTGCAAATCGGCGGAGTTGAAAACACGCTGAAGGAGGAATACAGAACAGCGGATGCTCTTGCCGAAGTTCTTGGCGATATCTTGAAGGAGGAGGAAGCGAAATAAAACGCGCTTGCGGCCGGATTGGCGCACAACAGCGGGATAAAAAGGATGTAGCGGATTGTGCGCGATTTAGTTAAAATGGGGGCGTATCCACTAGACATCAATAATAGCATCTATCATTTGGATGAATATGGGGAATGCTGATTTTTTATCTTTGAAACTGATATAGGAATCTCACATCCCCGTGAATTTTTTCGATCTTGTCTTACTGACCATTTTTCAGGTTTTCGTCTATGTTAGGGACGGGGGCTTTTCAGCGGGGATGTTACAATCTGCGCACTTTGTTCGTAAGTTCATGCGTGAAACGGCCAGGGGCTTTTGCACGGCATGCTTTTGAATAAGCGGTGTGCTCCAATACGCGTTATAGGGGGCCGAATCATTGAAACATACTGAAACCTTTTCACTAGCAGATTTAGATGAAAGCCCTTATTTGGCATTTTCAACGGGCATTCATGTGAATCAACTTCCGATTGTAATAGAAGAAACGAGCTTCGATCGTGCGATTTCGTTTGATGATGTTTGTTCGGCGGCGAACGGGAAAAAGCTGCTCATTTCTTATTTTCCGCTATCACTGTTTTTGCGCCGACACTTGAAAAAATACCGGCATGTCACGGTGCAACATATGGAAATAGCCGTCATTGAAGACTTTGAGTTTACGTTAGACCTTTTTGATTTGTTGCAAGAAATAGAGTATACGAACGTGTATGTTTTTGCTGATTTTTCCGGCGAATTCGAGGTATTATTGCCAAAGGAACGAATGGACGGCATGACGTTTAGCTTCGATGAGCTTCATCAATTAGTGTTTATTCAATTTGAATCAAAAAAGATAATAACTTTTACGTACTAGCGATATGAAAGAGTGGTTTTGCATTGTTGATCGATGGATTGGAAGCAAGGCTGCATCTCCTGCCGTCAGCTGCTGATGGAAAAAGTAACAAATGAGTTTTTTCTTGTGTCTGCCGTGACTTTGGTTTAAATGAGCCAGTGGGACAAAATTATTTTGTTTGCAGAACAAATGGGGAAAGACGAGCATCAAGTATGCAGGCGACCTTGTGCCATTATCCGCGAAACAGATTGATGTCTATGACGATGTTGTTGGCGTTTCTTTAGATTTGGGAATCTCGGCGTCAACGAATGTTAAGGTAATATAATTATGAAGTCTCAGGCGAATTGTTGTGGAAGGGGGAGTTTTATGAAGACAGACCTTGCACATGCTGATGATCATCACGACAAGCATTGGCTATTACAAAGACGACCACGATATGGAGGCGATTGCGTTTCAAAGGCTCGATGACGGTACTTGGGACGTGTATTTTGAAGCTATCAATGCGAACGAATATGAAGCACTGTTTCGCTTCTCGACCGCCTATTGAGATGATAAGTTCGGGGTGTTTCTTTTCAACACAACGGAGGAAGAAGTAGAAGCCAAGTTTACAAGATGGGTTTTAGACGTATTACTGCCTGTGAGAACGAACGTTAAATGTGTTTAAAGTGAGCTTTGAGAAGGTTGGGGCCTTGTTTTATTTTGAGGCGTTTTTAAATTTTTATGATACGGTAGGCCCCATCCTTATTAAACTAACACGCTCGTTAACTTAGCAAGTAATACAATGTTTTATAGGTTGCGCACGATGCAGCATTACAGTTAGTTAGGCATTATGCTTTATTACTAATTCATAACTTTTCCCTCTGCATTTTTCACATACACTTTATAGGATAGGGGGGCTGAAGCATCTTTAGATCTTATTAATTCTTTCACTTTTTCTTCGATTTCTTTTGCTCTCTCATGCCCATTCTTATTAAAGCCTTTTATTTTTGTCTCAATAGTAATTGATTTCTGATCGTCGACTTTTATATCTTTTACTTCATTGTAACTTTTCAGACCTTCCATTAAAGTAGAGGTTAAGTGTAAAAGTTCCTTGTTTCTATTTTTGTCTTCTTCAGAAACGGAAGACATATCCATTCTCTCGACAACAACCGTATATTCTTTCAATGGGGATGATTTAATGGCGTTTGTTGCAATGGACTATATGTCATTTTTCACAGAATTAAAATAATCTTGGTCTCCTTTAACCTGTATAACTAATTCCTTCTCTGAATTCATGCTTACAACAACAGACTGATATTTCTTGTGAATCTTTGCAGCTACCCTTTCTAAAGTATTTATCATTTGTTCTTTTTCTTTCGTAACTACACGTTTTTGTTCCTTTTGATTTTCAACAGCAGTATCGGCTTTTGACGGTTTATTGATAAGACTATATGAGGATGTTCCTAAAATGATAAGTATTCCAGCGCTGATTAATATCTTTTTGAACATATAATCCCTCCCATTAGGAAGGTATGTTCCACAATCATCAGTTATTCCTGTAATCAACGGGGATAAAATGGTTCTTATGTGCTTTTGGTCAATGATTGCCTATCATTTTAGCCAAAGACAATTTGCAATAACTTTATTGGCTCACATGCAACACAATGACATAAACAACAACATTCCTTCATTATCGTAAGGGCTGTTTAATTTAGTAGGAGGGGGGAATTGAGTTGAAGTTATTTTCTAAACGATTGATCATATCATTTTTAGTTTGTTTATTCATGGTATATCTAACAGAACTGTTTACTATGGAGCCTAATGTAATTTCAGGAAATGGCAACCTGGGGATTGTGTTTGTTATATTATCTATACTTTCGTTTTTTTTCTTTGGAAGGGAAGTATGGAAAGCCCTTGCTAACACGGGTTGTTCAAAGAGAAAATGGTTGCTTATGATTATCAGTTCATTATTTATTTTAGGCTTGTCTGCTTTTTTGGAAGTTACATATGTTATGAACGTAATCAAACAACTAGGAGGTCCTCCGTCGAATATAAATTCTAAAATCTATCGTTATAATTGGTTGAATCAATATACAAACGCTTTGTACGTTAATACTTATACGTTTTTTATCTTGATCTCAAGTATTATTTTTGCTTACTCTATAAAACAGTTTATACAAAAATAGAATGATAATATGTAAAATTTTCTATGCTTGAACATAAGAATTTAAGCGGATAAGGATAGAAAAAGCCATCCGCATGAATTGCCGATGGCTCTTTTTTTCCTAACAATCATAGCATCTGAAAACAGCGAACGCCAACAATTTGACCGTCGGCATTTCGTACCGCGGAAGCAGTAGATGTATCCGGCGTCATCACATCGTCTCGATGGATTTCGGAATCTTTTAAAAGAACGAGTGTGGCTACGACAGTATTCTTAACAGGATCAGGCAGCCTTTCGATATTCGTTTCTGTTTTTTAAATAAGTTCCATGAATCTCTCCCGTCTACACTCCGTTTCAAGACGGGAAACTTCTCGGCGGAAATGTTAAATAAAGAGTTCCCTTTCTCATCTCCCCACATTATTTATAGCCGGATCGGGAGGATCGTTTGTTTCTGATTCAAAATACGTTTTCGGCAGATCGTTCACCTCATAGGCGGTGCTTATTCCCGATTCGATGGCGCCTTGAATCCAGCCGTGGGTTGTCGAGGCGTGCTCGCCCGCAAAATATACTCTTCCTTCCGGTTTTGCAATATATTCTGAGAGTTCTGTGATTTGTTCCGGCTTAAACATCGTAAACGCGCCGCCGGAGTACGGATAGCGCACCCAGCTGTGGCTTAACCCTGTTGCAAATTCGCGGTACACTTGCCGTCCGAAAATGACTGCAAGATTTCTTAACGTATACTCCAACCGATCCTCATCCCTCAAGCTGTCCCACGGAATCGTATCGTCTTCCCATGTGTAGCTTGCCAAAATAACACCCGGGCCGGATGTGCCGAATCCGTGACTTGGGAATTGTGAATATTTGATCGGCAAGTCGGTCACCATTTGGCCGCCAAACAGCCCTTCTTTTTCCCAAAATCTGTTTTTGAACTGAATCCCGGTTTTCGTCGATCCGACGTAGTGAAGTTCGCGGATCGCTTTCCATTTATTTTGCGAAAACGAATCGCGCGGCTCAATCTCGACAAATTGCAAGATAGAAAAAGGAATGGTAACGATGACGAGATCGCCGGTAATTTGAAATGGCTCTAAAATTTTTGTATGCACTGAATGAACCGTCACTTGATTGTTATGTTGCTGGATTTTGCGCACCTTTTGCCCATATAAAATATTATCTTTTAATTGGTTTACAAACGCTTTTGGAAGCTGGTCGTTCCCTCCGGTAATTTCGTAAAACTTGATGTTGGGGGTGAATAAAATCGTCAGCTCGCGAAACATTTCAAGAAAAGAAAGCTCCGGGAACCCCTCTAAAGAAAGCACCGACTTAATCATATCAATGGCGCCTCGGGACAATCTAATGCCGAACGGGTTATAGCGCAAATAAGTGTCTAACGAGTATTTATCGAGTTCTCGAATGACGATCGGCCAGTGCTGAACGGGGTTTTGTCGGATGAAGTCGCTCACCGGCTTAATGGCCATTTGCAGCAATTCTGATGCCGTTTTTCCCCGTTCATGCGGGGCGACTGGGAAACCAAAGATGCCTGGATTTTTTTCGTACTCTTTAGAACGGGCTTTAACTCCGCGAAGGTAAATAATATCATTGGGGCTGCTGTTAATAAACGGATTAGTAGGAAGTTTAAATTTCTTAATATACTCAAGCGTTAAATAGTGGGTATGCGGAATGCGCATGGCACCTGCTTCAAGATACTGATCCTCGCGAAAATTGGATCGCAGCGTATATACCCGTCCGCCGACTCTCTCGGAAGCTTCCAGAATGGTCACTTCATGTCCCGCCTGTTTCAATAAAGAGCCGGCAACAAGACCGGCCATGCCTGCGCCGACAATAATGATTTTTTTCGGAACAGATGTTTTTTTCAAGCCATTTTGGATAATCGAAATCATTTGTTGGGAGGATAACTTAGGGAACACATAGCTGTACATACTTTTCCCCCTCTACGGCACTCTTCACGCTATCGGTGAAGAGAGGTTTTATTTTCATCTTATTCGAGGGGGATATATGTATATGATAAAAATATGTATTTCAAGCCTTTTAACACAAGGTAGGATCAGGAGGCGGCTATGGCAATTGGTGGATCGGAACGCGGAAGATGATACATAGCATAATGGTAATTAAAAACGAAAGAAGCAGCGTAAGAAGCGGCATGCTTTGGTATAAGCGAATAAAAGGATACATAATGCAGTTGAATACAACCGACGTCCACATGGTCCAACCGTTATGAAATGTTTGCCGTCCTTTCCACGTCATCAATGCTTCAATGCCGGAAAGAATAGTGATAAATAACGCAGTCCAAGCAACACCGTTCCAAAATTTTTTTGGAAATCTGCCCAAATACACTAAAATAACACTTGGAAACACAATAAACCCGAAGGCGATGCTTACAAGACTGTGGTTGAATAGAAAGGGAAGAGACGGATCTTTTTCAAATTTCCACATCGGGTAATCCGCACAGAGGATTGTATAGATGAGGCTGAAGACAATTGTATAGTAAATCGCTCCCTCATATTTTCGCCAATTGCGCCAATCTCCCCACTTCCAAGCTGCAAGAATGAGCAAAATCCACACAGTTAATCTCATCGAAAATCCCCTTACACTTTTTTCTATATATGATTTTCCATTTCATGCAAAATATACTTAACATCGGAAACAATATGATTTTTAGTAACCAAGCAGGGAATCGCTATGAATATACTTGTGGCTAAGGTCGATTGTAATCATTTTTGTTGTCTGTTTCGCGACGGGCGAATTGATGTTAGGAGGGCAATGGATTCAGCGACTATTATTTACCATTCAAACAACAACGTAATGAATCCGACATAAAAAATAGAGGCGCATTATTATAACGAAAAAAGCAATGAAAAATGACAATCGAAAGGGGGCCCTAGCGAACAAGTCCGCCATATCAATTTAAAGATGAAATGATGGGTTCGGGCTTCGGGAATGGCTAGGATTTTTATGATGGGATATCAAGGCAGGATTGTTTCATTTTTAGCAAGTCTTTCCTTGTTTTGTTTATACATGGTCATGCATCGCCTTCAGTCGGAATGGCCGATGCTTTTTCTCTCCGCTTTTTACGTCATGTTGAGCGTCTGGCTTGGGGGACGGTATGACGCGATGAAATATAAGGCGGAGCGCGATGTGTTGACGAAGCTGTACAATCGCTCATTCGTCTACGACCGGTTGCCGAATTTGCTGAAAAAGCACCATTCTTTGTCGGTGTTTATCATCGATGTCGATGACTTTAAACGAATTAATGATACTTATGGCCACGATACGGGGGATCAGGTGCTTGCGAGAATCGCCTCCGTTTTGCAACGGCAAACGCGAAAAACGGATATCGTCGTGCGCTGGGGCGGAGACGAGTTTCTGCTCATTATGCCGGATGCGCCTTCAGCATTTGCCGCATCGCTGCGCGGGGGAATTAATATCGCAATGCGGGAACTTGTTCACGAATTCGGCTTTGAAGTGAAAGTCAGCGTAGGAAGCTGCAACGCCAACAACGCGATGCAAATCGAGCAAATGATCAAAGAAGCGGATGAAAATATGTACTGCGAGAAACAAGCGAAATGGTTCAACCGCCCGCAAGTGGAATAGAGAACGATACACCCTCTTATCGACTAAAAAAGCGGTAAGGGGGTTTTTTATATATATCCCCAGCCCCGGCAGGAACGGTATAATATTATATAGCTCCATCAACCAAATATATAACGGCGTTAGTAGTTTGAGAGATTTTTCTTTCTAGTAATCGGGAACGGTCAATGGGGGATAAGAGTTTTATAGAATCCAGCAAAGCACTTCGAAGTTTGTTCTCGCAAAGGAATGACATATGGTAAGGAGGGGACAAAATGATAAAGGAACAGATCAAGCAATACATAACATCGCAGGATCGAGCCCTTTTAGAGCAGGTTGTTTTTGAGCTTGCGTTTGATGAGGGGAGCATAAGCGCTTACGCATTTGTTTGTGATCTACTTCGGCATTGCAGTGAATGGGAATCGGAATGGTCCCTGAAAATATAACAGCATCTGTGGCAAGGGCGGATAGGAGCAAAAATGCAGTGATCGAAATAGTCGCCGTTAACAAGTGATAGAGTTCTCATTTTGGGGCATGGCTGTTCAAGGATGTATCAACTAACGGATGCGTTTCTGTAACAAAGCAGTAAGCTCTTTCAATTATGAAATAACTAAAATAAATAATTAATAAAGTTAAAGGCGGGGTAAACTTGAAAAACATTTTAGCTGCATTACTGGTTTTATTTGCGGTTTCTGGATGTTCTGAATCTAATAATGATGAATTGAGATATATAAAATGGTTCAAAACTGAACAAGAAGCTATCGATTACGGCATTAAGGAAGAATGGATCAAAAGAGAAGATATTCTGGGTAAGATCGAACAAAACCACGAAACATTTGTGTTCTTCAAAGAAGAAGAAAAAGAGGGGACAGCCATTAGTTTGGCCAACATCATCAAGCAAGATAAACAATATGCTTGGGATAGAATTAAAATCTCCTGGCTGATAAAGCCTCATAATGACAACCATTCTCACGAAGTTAGCTGGGAGTTTGAAACGCAATCAAAGAAAAAATTCATCGTATATACCGGTACAACAGAAAAGCAAAGCATTTCTATAAAAACAAAAAACGGAGCTACAGTCAAACCTAAAGTCGATACAGATTCGGGGATTTACTATTATATTCGGGGATTTAC
Organism: Anoxybacillus tepidamans PS2; assembly: GCF_000620165.1. Taxonomy (GTDB): domain Bacteria; phylum Bacillota; class Bacilli; order Bacillales; family Anoxybacillaceae; genus Anoxybacteroides; species Anoxybacteroides tepidamans_A. The sequence goes on along the minus strand of NZ_JHVN01000003.1, from coordinate 51,265 downwards.
TATTATATCGAATCTGTAAACTGAAAAATAAATAGAATAAAAGTTTAATATATCTATAGGGACATCGCCCATCTGTTAACGGAGTGTAAGTGGGAGGGGGCATCTATATCCAATAAGGACAATAAAAAGCATTCTATATTGAATGCTTTTTATCTTTGCTATAATTTGGCGATGTTGTTAATACGCAGTCTATTACTTTTCCAGCAAAAGGCATACAGCCATTCAGTATGAGCCCCCCTAAACAAACGGTTAATAAAGTTCCGACGCCAATCGGTCCATTCAAAACCATCGCCATTACCAAGAATACGAGGTAAATGAGTGTTCTCGAAAAAAATAGATTGGTTCTAGTTAATTCTTGCAGGATTAATGTTAATCGGTCAATGGGCATCGGGGCAACATTTGTGTGCAAATATATTGCGGTTCCTAATCCGATCACAACTAAGCCGATGCCAAAGCAAACGGCTTTGCTGTACCATAGTTCAGGTGTGATCCAATGGTGCAACAACAAAAGCCACATATCAATCCCAACACCCGTTATAAACGCCGTTAATAACCCCAAAACTTCTGGCCGCTCTCTTCGTAAAAATGCATTACAGCCTATTAATATTGCAGCTATTATGATTTCCCAACTTCCCACAGTCAGCCCCACACTTGCAGACAGTCCTACCAAAAGCGCATCAAAAGGTGAAGTTCCAAGGTTTGATTGTATAGTGAGAGAAATGCCAAAGGTTAATATCAAAATTCCTAATACATATAAGACGTATTTCACATTACCCGCCCTCTTTATCATATTTTTTGTTGCAAATGCAACAAATTTAGGTTAAATTTAATATATATCAATTTTATTGCATTTGCAACAAAATCCGCACCAAGGAGGTCATTCATGACGGAAATTCTTCGTGAAATCGGAATGATAGCAAGGGCGTTAGATTCGATAAGCAATATCGAATTCAAAGAGTATGACCTGACAAAAGGGCAGTATTTGTATCTTGTGCGAATATGTGAAAATCCAGGAATCATTCAAGAAAAGCTCGCTGAGATGATAAAAGTCGATCGGACCACAGCAGCCCGGGCGATCCAAAAGCTTGAGATGAACGGCTTTATTGAAAAGAAAGAAGATGAACATAACAAAAAAATTAAAAAACTGTTTCCGACAGAAAAAGGGAAACAGGTCTTTCCTATTATCAAAAGAGAGCACGAGCATTCGAATCGCGTCGCATTATCCGGATTTTCCGAAAAAGAAGCCGAAATGCTGCTTCATCTTCTGCAACGAGTGAGAAAAAATGTAGAAATTGACTGGGAATTTGTTAAAAAGGGAAACAAAAGAATTTATTAATAGGAGTTGAGTGGGAAAATGACTGTACAAATCAAAAAATGTCACCTTGAAGATTTACAATTGCTCCAAGAAATCAGCATTGAAACATTTTACGACACATTTAAAGATCAAAACTCACCTGAAAATATGAAAGCGTATTTGGAAAGGGCATTTAACACATTCACCGAGAAGTCTCCCACCTCTAAATGGAATGTAGGTGGGAGATGAATCGGGCGTTTTGGCTTTTCTAAACAGAACGTATGTGCTATAATGGTCTTAGCCAAAATGCAGAGAAAGGGAGGAATGACGATGCTCCGCGGTCAAAAAGTCGCCTTTCGTGCCTCCAAGAGGGATCTCGAACGGCTATGGGCCTGCAACCGAGAGTCGGCTCGCGTTTGGAATGAGTGCCTCCGGCTCGCCAAAGACTATTTCCTTCAATACGGCCGCCGCATCTCAAAAAGCGAACTGCAAAAGCAAACGAAAGGCCGCTTCCATCTTCACAGCCAGTCGATCCAAGCGGTTTGCCACAAATACCTCTTCGCACGACAATCAGCACAAGCCGCCATTCAAAAAGGACTTCACCATGCTCGCTACCCGTACAAACAAAAGAAACTCTTCAACACGAAATGGGCGAAAGATGGGTTTAAAGTGTACGAAAATGGAACCATTGCGTTATCGATGGGTATCCATGATGGAACAAGAGAAGAACCGATCCTCGTCCATGTCTCCCACTTGCCGAAAGGAACGATCAAGGAAATCGAATGTTGTTATAACCACAGTTGGTATTTGGCCATCACCTACGACGACGGTCGGGAAGCGAAAGCGTATCAACCGGGTCGTTCCGTCGGTGTCGATCTCGGTGAAATTCATACGATCGGTGCCTTTTGTGAAAACGGGCAAGCGCTCTTGATTACAGGGAGAAAGGTGCGCTCGCTTCATCGGCTGCGAAACAAGAAGCTCGCTGACATTCAACGACGACAATCCAAATGCCAAAAAGGCTCCCGAAGGTGGAAAAAGTACGAACGAGCCAAACGATACCTCTTATCCAAATCCGAACGACAACTGCGGGATGCGCTTCATAAAACGACGAAGCAATTCGTCGATTGGTGCCTTGCGCAATCCGTTTCCGACGTATACATGGGAAATGTGGAGGGAATCCAACGAAACACGAAAAAGAAAGTTCATCGGAAGCAGGCGCAAAAACTCTCCAACTGGTCATTCGGAAAAGTGAAGCAATATTTGGCTTACAAACTAGCCCAACAAGGCATTCGTCTGAAAGAAATTGATGAATCGTATACAAGTCAGACATGTCCTGTCTGCCAAAAGAGAAGAAAAAGTTCCACCCGAATCTTTGCCTGTTCTTGCGGATATCAAGAACATCGGGACATCCACGGCGCCCGCAACATTTTGAGCAAGGCGCTCTATCAAGAGATGGTTCCTTGGGATATGCCAACGATGCTCACGTATCTACGGATTGCCTAAGCAAGAAGTAGTAGACGGGTCGGACCGCCCCATCGGTGACCTACCGATGTTGCTTACCAAATCGGTCGGGAAGACTTCCGATACTCCTATCGAGCCGAAGAAGACCGCCTTCTTCTGCGTTGAAGCTTCTTCGATCGAGTGGTAAGAAACTCCCACCTCTAAATGAAATGTAGGAGGGGGAGGTTCATGATTAAGGTGGAAGAAATCGAGGCGGCCTATAAATTAAGACAAAACCGGAACGAAACGGATTATAGGAACATCATCAATCAATTAAAAAAGGAAGGGGATGCCAATTCGAAACAAATCGCGGAGCTGATGGAAAAAAGATTAAAAAACAACATATAATCCCGCTTTTATTCAACACTCATATGTAAGAAATGAATCTCTCCTATCTCCACTACGTTAAGAGATGGGAGACTTCTCGATAAGTATGTTAAAAATCAAATAAGTGAACAGAATTTCGTCCATTCCGATCGCCAGTCAATGTCTAGTGAAAAATCAACCGCAAGCACTATAGCGCCTTCAATAAAAACAGCCGCGCCCTTCCAATTATATGGAAAGGGGCGGCTGTTTTATTCGGTTTCTATCATTTGCGGGTGATGATGGTTTTGACTTGCATGCTTACCATTCAATCGCCCAGTTGCCGTTGCGGAAAATCGGTTCGCGCTTGCCGTCGTTGGTGACGCCGTCGATGTTCAGTTCGGCGGAACCGATCATGAAATCTTCGTGGACGAGGCTATCGTTGACGCCGCGCGCGTCTAATTCTTCTTTCGCAAGCGCCGCCCCGTCTTGGATGTTTGTCGGATACGCCTTGCCAAGCGCGAGATGGCACGCCGCGTTTTCGTCAAACAGCGTGTTGTAGAAAATCAAATTTGACTCCGAAATCGGCGAGCGGTGCGGCACGAGCGCGACTTCGCCGAGGCGGCGCGCTCCTTCATCTGTCTCAAGCAAGTGTTTGAGCGTGTCGTAGCCTTGCTCAGCCGTGAAATCGACGACTTTGCCATCTTTGAATGTGAGCGTGAAGCCGTCGATCAAGTTACCGCCGTAATTCAGCGGCTTCGTGTTGCGGACCGTGCCGTTGACGCCGTCTTTATGCGGCATTGTGAACACTTCTTCCGTCGGGATGTTCGGGTTGAAGCGCACGCCGTCTTCGCTCACCGCCGCTCCGCCGTGCCACACATGGTTTTCGACGAGATCGATCGTCAAATTCGTGCCCGGTGCTTCATAAATAAGCTGTTTATATTGCTTATTGTTTAAATAGTCGACGATGTGCGCCAGTTTTTCGTTATGCTCGTTCCATGCTTGAACCGGATCTTCCGTAGAAACGCGCGTCACGTCAAAAATGACATCCCACAGCTTGTCGATGGCTTCTTGTTCCGGCAAGTCAGGAAAGACTTTTTTCGCCCATGCCGGCGTTGGCGTAGAAATGAGCGACCAACAGTTTCGATCGGCCATCAAGGCGCTGCGGTAATTTCTTAACGCTTCAGAAGATGTTTTCATAAATGTCGCGATCCGTTTCGGATCGACATCTTTCAACAAATCCGGATTTGGGGCGTAAATGGAGAGGAATGCCGCGCCTTCTTGCGCCATTTGTTCCATTCCTTGCGCCCGCCACATCGGGTATTCGGAAAACGCTTCCTCAGGCGCATGTTTGTACTTGATGTATGTAAGCTCTTCGTCGTTCCATTCGACATATACGTGCTTGGCTCCTGCTTCATACGCTTTTTGAGCGATTTTGCGCACGAGCGGCGCAGCCTCAAGCGGCGCGTTGACAACGAGCGTCTGCCCTTGTTGAATGTTAACGCCCGTACGGACGGCCAGCATCGCATAGTTGTCCAGCTTTTTTTCGAAATTGTTCATTGAAACATCCCCTTTTGATGATAATTTTTTATGATTGCGGCACAAACGTCAGCGCTCCGCCCATAGTTCTGCCCATTGTTCAATCGCCTCGATGACGGGTTGCAGCGCACGACCTTTGTCCGTCAATACGTACTCAATGCGTACAGGCGTTTCCGGATAGACGTTTCGTTCGACAATGCCTGCTTCCTCAAGCTCTTTAAGTCGCTCGGACAATAGCTTTCCACTAATCGGCATCGCCGATTCAATTTCGGAAAACCTCGTTTTGCCTTCTAGCAATTGGCTAATAATCAATCCGACCCATCGTTTGCTTAACAATGTCATGGCTGCTTCAAATTTCGGACAAAGACTTGATGGATTGCAAGAGATCGATTTTTTTCTTTGCCCATCCAATTCTTTCACCTTCTATCCGCTCAAATGTTCTACCTTATTTTCTCATAAATACGGCGCCGCATCAATAGAGGGAAAGGAAAGAAATGGACAGTCTTTACGGAAACAGAGAGTATATTGCCCGCTACTCTGTCAATCAGCATTCCATAGGCGGCTATTCTTCGTTACGGAAGGCGGCCCATTTGTAATAAAGGTCATTGACAATCAGATGGAAATGGAATATTCTTTAATTAGAAAGATGTCTAAATATCTAATTTTTTTACCTGGTATTTAGATGATTTTCTAAATATCTAAATTTTTGTCCGATATTTAGAAGGTTTTCTAAATATCTAACTACAATAAGCTGCGAGGTGGGATCATCATTGTCATTTAACGAAGCGTTTAAAGCGATTGCCGATCCGACGCGCAGAAAAATCCTTTCCTTGTTGCGAAAAGGGGATTTGACGGCTGGGGAAATTGCCTCGCATTTTGATATGCAAAAGCCGAGCGTGTCGCATCATTTAAAAATTTTGAAGCAAGCGGATTTAGTGCAAGACCGGCGTGACGGACAGCATATTTACTACTCGCTAAATACGACAGTGTTTCAAGATTTGTTGAGCTGGTTTTACGATTTTGTCGAGAAGGAAGGAAAGAAACAATGAAAATCAATCGACTCGCGATTATGTTTACAGTTTTTGCATATATTTTAAGTTTGATCGCCATTCCATACTTGCCGGAACAAGTGGCGATCCATTGGAACGCATCAGGCGTGGCGGACGGCTTTGCGGGCAAATGGTTTGGCGCATTCCTTCTACCTTTATTGATGACGTTCATCGTCGTTCTTATGAGCGTGCTGCCTAAGTTTGATCCGAAAAAAGCAAACTACGGCAGCTTTCAGAAAAGTTACAGCATCTCGACAGTGGCGCTTTCGCTCTTTTTCTTCGCGATCCATATCGTGATGCTTGCGTTCAATCTTGGTTTTCCGGTCGATGTCGGCTTGGTCGTGCTTGTTGGCATCGGCGCGTTGTTTATCGTGCTTGGCAACTATATGCCGAAAATCAAGCACAATTATTTTGTCGGCATTCGCACGCCGTGGACGCTTGCGAGCGAAACGGTTTGGAACAAGACGCACCGTCTCGGCGGCAAAGTGTTTGTCGCTATGGGGATTTTATCGATGTTGACGGCGCTTTGGCACGGGGAAATGCAGTTTGTCTTGTTTATCATCATTATCGTGATCGGCAATTTATATTTACTAATTCAATCGTATCTTTATTTTCAGCAAGAACAGCGCAAGCGTCTATAAAGGATAGAAAGGGGAGGATCACATGAACATGGCGGGCCCCGTCGTCCAGCTTCTGATTTCTTTGTTTGTTCCTGTTGGGCTTGTGTGGTACGGAAGGAAAAAAGGATGGCTTTCATGGAAGCCGCTCGGTGTTGGCGTTGTCGTGTTTCTTGTTTTTTCGCAAGTGTTGGAAAAAGCGTTGCATGTGGCGGTCATCGATTCAAGCGGCACCGCGCTGAAATGGACGAACAGCACCGCGCTCTTTGTCACCTATGCGGCGCTGGCAGCGGGCGTATTTGAGGAAATTGGGCGCTACGTCGGTTTTCGCTGGCTTCTAAAAAAGCATCTCGGTTACGGAGACGGTCTGTCGTTTGGGATCGGCCACGGCGGCATCGAGGCGATTTTGCTTGGAGTGTTTGGCGCCATCACTTCGATTGTGTTGATGAACCTCATTCAATCCGGAGCGTTCGATCATACCATCGCTTCGTCGCTGCCGGCAGATCAAGCGGCGCAGTTAAAAGAGCGCATAAAAGAGACGACGTTTGCCATGTATGTGCTTGGGGGACTGGAGCGCGTGTTTGCGATTGCCTTTCATATCGTCATGTCGCTTCTCGTCTTGCTTGGCGTGCGCAAGCGGCAGTTTCGCTACGTCATCTATGCGATTTGTGCGCATGCGCTTTTAGACGTGGCGCCGGCGTTGTATCAAGCGGGAGTTGTGACCAACATTTGGGCGATTGAAGCGATTTTATTCCTAGCGGCCGCAGCCTCGTTTGTTTGGGTGCGCCGTGTAAAAGTACAATTTGAAAGCGAGGGGGAATCGCGATGAACATTGTTGTCAAACGGCTCGACCATGTGCAAATTTGCATTCCAGTCGGCGCGGAAGACGAAGCGCGCGCCTTTTATACCGATGTGCTCGGCTTTGTCGAAATTGAAAAGCCGGAAGCGCTGAAAGCAAGCGGCGGGCTTTGGTACAAAGTCGGCGACATTGAACTGCATATCGGCGTTGAAAACCGCGAAGGCTACCGAAGCAAAAGCCATCCGGCCTTTGAAGTCGAAAACATCGAAGCGGTGCGCCGCTATTTGGAAGAAAAGGGCATCGCGACACAAGACGAAAAACCGATTCCCGGCGTCGTTCGCTTCTCCTGCCGCGACCCGTTTCACAACCGAATTGAATTTTTAGCGAAACAACAATAAGCGAGGAACATCGTCCTCGCTTTTTTGTTGGCTACATGGTCGTCTGCTTCGGCTTTGTTGCAAAGGGCATATGCGCTAAAGTTCAATCGGGGGCGATACGCATGGATACGAATAGCCGAGGCAGGTGAATCCTTTTTTCTCTAAAATCGGGCGGCTCATCGGGCTGGCATCGACGGTCAAAAAGCGATAGCCCCTGTTCCAAGCATCTTGCGCCCGCGCGGCAATGAGCGAGGTATACAATCCTTTTTGCCGGTAATCCGGCAAGGTCGAACCGCCCCAGAGGCTGGCGAAGGACGTACCTTTATGCAAGTACATCCAAGCGGCGCTGACCGCTTTTTTGCCCTCGTACACCGCGTATAAATAGAGATGGTCAGGATCGTTTTTTAAATCGCGCTTCAACCGTTCGCCAAGGCTTCCGTGCGGTTCCCCCCACACTGCTTCTTCTAGTGCGATAATATCGTCGATGCCGGCTTCGCTGTCAATGCGGTGCACGTAATCGGGGAGTGAAGCGGCAAGAAGCGGGTGCTCTTTGGCAAGTTCCATTACCATCAGCGCTTCCGGTTCACCGACCGAAAAGCCGAATGATTGAAGCCTCTCCTTCAAATCCGCCGGTTGGTCATAATCGTATACTTTCCACTCAAAGCGTTGGCCGAGCTGTTGAAAATAGTCGAGTTGTGTGCGAATCGCTTCATCCGCCATTTCGTCTTCGAGGCGGGAGTAGCTGATAAACCCGTCTTCTTCGGTCAGCGACACATGCCGGATAACGGTCCCGTCCATCTCGCGCCGAAACCCGGGAAAATCGATCTCGATTCGCTGCTGTTGATTAAACTGTTGAATCAGTGCTTCTCGATTCACGCAAGCACCTCCTTACTTCTTCAAATACGTATTCTCCTTTTCCGTCTCGTCTCCTTTTTTGTTCGGACATTGAACTACTCCCACTTTCATTTTGTTTCAAAGTGGGAGATTCCTACGAACACCGAAGCCTCCTTCGGTTCTCTAAGTAGGCGATCCCCGTCGTCCCAACGGTTCCGTTGTCTAACACGACAACAAGCGCAGTCCTTCTTTTAGAATATTGATACTTGCATTCTGATCCCGATCGTGATAGGTTCCGCAAGATGGACATCTCCATTCACGAAGGCGGAGATTTTTCACGTCTTTGTGTTGGTAGCCACAGCACGAACAGAGTTGGGAAGAGGCAAAGGTCTTCGATACAACGACCACTTGTTTCTCGTACCATTTCGCTTTGTACTCCAACATGGTGCGAAACTGTGACCAAGACACTTCATGAATCGCTTTGGCTAATTTGCGGTTCTTCATCATGTTCGACACTTGCAACTCTTCCAACGCAATGATGTCGTGGTTTTTGACGATCTGCGTTGAAATCTTTTGCAAGTAATCGATTCTTGTGTTGGTGATTTTTTCGTGAATGCGAGCCACTTTGATGCGCTGTCGATGCCAATTCGAAGAACCTTTGATCCGCCTCGATAGAATACGCTGGGCCCGAATGAGTTTTGGTTCCATGTTGCGTAGCCATTTTGGGTTTTCCAATCGTTCGCCGGTTGAAAGAATCGCCAACTCTTTCAATCCTAAGTCGATGCCCACCGCCGAACCCGTTTGGGGAAGAGGATTCACGTCCGTTTCTACTAAAAGAGAGACGAAGTATGTTCCACTTGGATTCCGGCGAACGGTCGCACTTAAAATCCGACCTTCGACTCCCCTTGATTTGGCAAAACGAACGAACCCTAGTTTGGGAAGTTTGATGTAGTTTCCTTCGATCGCCATATTTCTGTTTGTTTGTTTCGTGGTATACGATTGAACCTTGTTTTTCTTACTCTTGAAGCGCGGTGGATCGTTTTGCTTCTTAAAAAAGCGAGAAAAAGCATCCGCGAGGTGTTTTAGGGAAGATGGAAGGGCCGTGCTGTCCACCTCTTTTAACCAGACCCCTTCTTTTTTTAGTTGAGTGAGTTGGGAGGAGCAAGTGTGGTACGACCATCCTTTGCCAGTTTCCTTATAGGTGCGATCCCATTTTTCTAGAAAATAGTTATACACAAACCGGCAACAACCAAACGTCTTTTTGATGAGCTCTTCTTGTTTTTGGTTGGGATAGATACGAAATTTGTAGGATTTGTGAATCCTCATGAGGTTCACCTCCCTTTATGGTATACCTATTATACCATGACTGCATGGATCTTTATATCCTTTTAGAGCCTTGTCCGAAGGCGATTCCTCTCCCATCTACTCACGTTCGTTCCTTGAGGTGGGAGTCTTCTCGCCTAAAATGATAAATTTTTCAAGAACGTATCTATCTTTTTTGACTCACTGGAGCGATCAATAAAGTAGAAAAGGAGGGTGGCACATGATGCGTATCTCGCCGCAGCTTGCTTGTCAAATCGGGCTCAATGAAAGCATCGTATTAAGCGAAATCCATCGGCTTTTACAAGAGGCGCGCACCGATTGGGTCATGCTGACATATGAAGAGTGGCAGCGCATTGTTCCGTTTTGGTCGACGAGCACGATCCGCCGCGTAATCAAGAAGCTTGAACGGCTTGGCTACCTTGAGTCGGCGAACTTGAATAAAAACAAAATTGACCAAACGAAATCGTATCGCATCAATTATGAAGAGCTGCGCAAACAAAATATTGTTCTAAATGACCAAACTGAACATTTCGAACAAATCGGTCGATCAACGGACCATGCCGAACAGGCGAATGGTCAAAATGACTATCGAGCGCAGCAAATGGACCAGCCAGCAAACGATCGGAACACCGCGCAAGTCCGAATCACCCAGTGCGAGCAAGGATTGCTTGGGCATGATCCGGCCACAAGAGCTACAGACGAGCTCGGGCGATGCGCTTCGGCCGTTAACGAGCATCTAGACTATCTTACTGCTAGAGAGAAATATTTTCCTCGTAAATCGAACATTGTTCTAAATGCACAATTAACAAATGAACAGACGGAACAGCAAGAGAACGGTTCAAATCACTCAATGGATTATACATATATAAATCAAAAAGAAATGGAAAAGAAGACTGTATTTGATTTTTATCAGCAATATCATTTTTATCCGTATAACGAGTATATTCAACAACAAATGAACAAATGGATCGATGAAATGAATGGACCGCTTGTTCTTGAAGCGTTGAAAACGGCTCTGGAATACGGGAGTACATCATGGAAGTATGTAGAAAAAGTGCTGTTGGATTGGCGGGCAAAACGCTATCAAACGGTTGAAGATGTTAAGCATGCGAAACGAAGAAAACAGCGCCGCTTTGTTTCAGTAAAGCGCGCGCCCGTTCGTACTGAGCTTGTTCCGGATTGGCTTAAAGAATATCAAAAACAGTGGGAAGCTCCTTCGCCGCCTGAGCCGCCAGTCGATGTCGAAGCGCTGCGCGAGCGGCTAAAAAAATACCGATAGCACCTTCCTTACAACTTTTGATGGAGATGTTGTTCGGTTCAAAGACGAATAAAAAGTTCCATCCGCGCTCCGATGTTGGGATTTCATTTCTTTTTTACAATGAAATTGTCAAAACAACAAACGGAGCGTGAGGAAGATGATGATTCACGATGTTATTCATAAATTCATATACGATTTGGAACAAAAAAAGACCGTCAGCAGCAAGGTGCGAAAAAACGCCGGCAATGGATGATAGGTTGGCGTTCGAATTATTTGCGTAACGGTTGCTTTTTGTTAATCCATACCATCATCATTCGAACGGAAAAAGACAACACAAACATGGTCAAAAAGGAATACCACCATTTCCATGTATTGTAGTGAATTAAGCTTGTGTATTTTTCAAACAGCACTTCAATCGCTGTCAGCACAGAGATATACAGCGTACATTGCCCCACAATTCCTAAAAAAGACGAACGAAGCGTCGTTTGATAAAAAAAGACACAGACGACGGGATACAACAAATATTCGAACAAAATGCTCGTATCAAAATATTGAGACAAAATTCTAACAGGATAGTCGAGCATATGCATCTCAACCACGATAACGCCGAAAAAAGTGGAAAAGTACGCTTTCAATAAAAACGCCAGCATCGAATCTTTTATAATTTCCGGCTTTCTTAACAAGCCAAAAAGCAGCAAACCGATCCCTAAAACAAACAACATCCATAACATCATTTCATCCATGGCTGACTCGTCTCCCGCCTGTTCATTCGATTATCGGTTAGTATGTCCTATTAACAAGGAAATATGAAAAGCCCGGCAAAACGGCCGGGTTTTTCGGACATTTAACATAATCCACCGAGAAATCCCTTGCCTCTAGGCGGCGTGTAGGCAGGAGAAGTTCATTCATCATCCGCTTCAAGCAAATACTGTTCGAGAAGATCATCGTCATCCATAGATGCAGTATGCGAAGATTCGTCTTCTAAAGAAGTTGGTTCTTCGGAGCGCGACAAAGCAATAATGGACTCCAGCCGGATGAGAAGGCGTTGTTCATTCCGATTGTGCCGCACTCTTATAACAAGAAAATCGCTGCCGACGGATAATAATGTTCCGGTGAAAGTATCATGCGCGGTCATGACCTTTACATGGTGCCCGATGGACTGGCGGGCCTGGTGAATAAAATTCATCGCTCTTTTCCTCCCTTCAACTTAGTAAATGTGAAAACGACTGTCGAGGACATGGACAGTGTTACCATTTTTTATTTATACCTTCTTGTTGTTGCCAAACGTTTCCTATGATACGATAAATGTAAACCTTTTATTTTATTAAGTTTACAAAAAGGGGAGAGGCACATTTGTGGCATGAGTTGTGCAGACAGCTGCAAGCATTAGAAGAGAAAACGCAAAAAAGGAAGCTCGTAAGGACGGAATCCGCTGGAGCCTGGGCAACGATCAATGGAACTACGATGTTGAATTTGGCGTCGAACAACTATTTAGGGCTTGCGAACGATAAGAGGATTATTGAAGCAGGCGTCCAAGCAGCGCGAACGTATGGAGCGGGGGCCACGGCATCGAGGCTGATCGTCGGCAACTGCCCGCTTTACGAAGAGGTCGAAACAGCGGTGGCGAAATGGAAAGGAAGCGAAGCCGCGCTTGTGATTAACAGCGGCTATAACGCCAATGTCGGCATTATTTCGGCGCTCGCCGGGCGCGATGGCGTTGTTTTCAGCGACAAACTGAACCACGCCAGCATCATCGACGGCGCCATTTTAAGCCGCGCTGAAGTCAAAAGGTATCGTCATAACGATATCGACCATTTAGAAGAGCTTTTGCGGAAAACAGACGAACGGAAACGGAAAATCATCGTCACCGACACGGTGTTCAGCATGGATGGGGATGTCGCTCCCTTGCGTGCGCTCGTTGAACTGAAAAAGAAGTACAATGCCTGGCTAATGATCGATGAAGCGCATGCAAGCGGCGTTTACGGAGAAAAAGGGGAAGGATTGGCGCATCATGTAGGCGTCAGCGAGCATGTGGACATCCATATCGGAACGTTCAGCAAGGCGCTTGGCGTGTTCGGGGCGTATGTGGCGGGAAGCAGGACGCTGATTGACTATCTTGTCAATCATATGCGCCCGCTCATTTTTACGACCGCGCTGCCGCCGGCGGTGCTTGGCTCGATCCAAGCCGCTGTTGCCATCGTACAAGAAGAAAAAGAGCGGCGCGCCCAGCTCCGTGAGTTAAGCGCCTATTTTCGCAACACCTTAAAGGAATTGGGCTTTAATATCGGCGCGAGCGAAACGCACATCGTTCCGATCATCATCGGGGATAACGAGCGGGCCGTGCGCTTCAGCGAACAATTGCAAGCATCCGGCATTGCCGCTGTCGCCATTCGTCCGCCGACCGTCCCGGAAGGTTCCGCCCGCATTCGTTTTTCGCTCATGGCGACGATGACGAAGCAGCAGCTGGACTGGGCGCTTGAGAGCATTGTCCGCGCTGGCCGGGCGATGGGGGTGATCGGATGAACATCGTTTGCATTCCGGGATGGGGCATGAAAGGGAGCATTTTTGCGCCGCTTTTGGCACAACTCGCGCCGGCGAAAGACGTTTCACTTGTCGAGTGGATCGACATTGACACGGTCCGCTGTTTTCGCAAACGTGCAGAACAAGCGCTTTGTGCGCCATCGCTTGTCATTGGCTGGTCGCTTGGCTCGCTTGTTGCTCTTGAATTGGCGGGCGCTTATCCAGAACGGGTGAAGCGCCTCGTTCTAATCGGCGGGACGAGCCGTTTTATGACCGATGATACATATGAAGCAGGGTGGCATCGGCGCATCGTCGAACGAATGAAAAAGCAGCTATACAAGCGCCCTGATGAAACGATCGCCGCATTTTTGGCATCGTTATGGGCGAAAGGGGAAGAGGCGGACATTTCTGCATTTGTTCATCATGAGCGCATCAATGAACTTGCCATTGGGCTTGATTATTTGCTGGAGGCGGATGCGCGGCCGTTTTTGCCGGAACTTGATATGCCGCTCCTTCTAATCCATGGCGTTAGTGATACGATTTGTCCGCCGGAGGCCGCGCGTTACATAGCTGAACAGGCGCGCAATGCGAGATTCGCTTTGCTTCCAGATGCGGGGCACGTCCCGTTTGTGACAAACGCGGCCGAATGCGCCCGGATCATTCAAACATGGGCAGGTGGAAGCGATGATTGACAAACAATTAGTGCGGAAACGATTTAGCGAACGAGCAGCGACGTACGACCGATTTGCAAACGTGCAAAAAAAGATGGCGGATGCCCTTGTTATTCGAATAGCCGTGCGTCCAACGCGCATTCTTGAGGTCGGGTGCGGCACCGGCTATTTAACGGAACAGTTAATTCGCACGTTTCCAGACGCACATCTGACCGCTGTCGACATCGCTCCGGGAATGATTGCCGCCGCGCAACAGCGTCTTGATAACCGCATTACGTGGCGGTGCGCTGATATTGAAGAAATGGCCATCGATGAACGGTATGACCTGATCATTTCTAACGCGACGTTCCAATGGCTGAATGCCCCGGAACGGACGATCAATCGGCTAGCGCGCGCTTTAAATCCCGGCGGACAGCTTCTTTTCTCGACGTTTGGCGCGGACACGTTTCAAGAGTTGCACGCATCGTTTCTAGCCGCGCTCAAGCAACACGGCATCGCTGAGCGGTTTTCGATCGGCCCATCCTTTCCGGGGCTGTCCGATTGGCTGAAGCGGTGCGAGCATGCTTTTCCAAAAGCGGCGGTGGCGGCGGAAGAAACGTGGGAAACGGAGTACTTTCCAACGGTCCGCGACTTTTTCTTATCGCTACGCCAGATCGGTGCGACTAACAGCACAGATGGGCGCCATTGCCAGCGACCGTCCGTGTTCAAAACGATGATGGACGAGTACGAGCGGCGCTTTTCGAAAAATGGCCAAATTCCAGCGACGTATCATTGTTTATTGCTTGATGTTCTTGTCTGACCATGATGCGTGGATGCAGCTAAATAGAGGCGGGCACAGGAGTTCTGTTTGCCGCCTCTTCGTTTTTATGTCCATCAGAACGGTTTCTATAGCTGTGGAAATCAAGCAATCAATTCGCTGGAGTTCGGTCTTACCAAAACATAAAGCAACGAGTTTTTCATAAGAAAATAACAAAACTATTTACAAATTAAATATTTTATGATATAATAAAAATTTATATTTACAAAATTAAAGATGTGTGGTAAAAAATATATGTAAGGTTTAGCAGAAGTGCAAAGGAGGCTAGCAAATGAAAGTGGCTCATGGAGTGGAAGTGCTAGAACTACAAGTCGAGGCTTTCGGTCAACGGATGGTGTTCAATCCGACGCTGATTTGGGATGAAGAAGGAGCGGTGTTGATCGATACTGGGGTGCCTGGACAGCTCGAAGCGATTCGCCGGGCGATGAACCAAGCGGGTGTTTCTTTTGAGCAATTGAAGGCAGTCATTATCACTCATCAAGATATTGATCACATCGGCAGTCTTCCCGCTATTCTTCAAGAATGCGGCGAGCGCGTCAAAGTGTATGCGCATGCGCTTGAAAAGCCTCATATTGAAGGGGAGCGTCCTTTATTCAAGCTCGATCCGAACCGGATGCCGAAAGAAAGATGGGAATCGCTTCCGCCAGCCATGCGGGCTTTAGCGGAAAACCCGCCGCGGGCGAAAGTCGATGAGGTGTTAGCAGACCATCAAGAGCTTCCGTATGGCGGAGGGATTCAAGTCATTTTTACGCCGGGGCATACGCCAGGTCATATTAGCCTCTACTTAAAGAAACATAAGCTGCTTGTCGCTGGGGACGCGATTGCGTGTTTAAATGGTGAATTATTAGGGCCTATGCCAGAGACGACCTTGGATATGGCGGAAGCGGTGCGTTCGCTTGAAAAGCTTGCTGATTTAGATGTCGACTCCGTGATTTGTTATCACGGCGGTTTGTGCCATCACAATGTCAAAGAGCAGCTGCGTCGTCTTGTCGAGCAAACCAAAAGCGAGTAAGTTGCCTTGTTGGCCGGCCTAAAAAGCGGAAAAACGGATGAAAAGAGTCCGTTGTCCTGCTTGAGCGAAAAATACAGGGAGAACGTTTAGAAAAGCAACAGCCTGAACCCTTATAAATAGGATTCAGGCTGTTTTGCTGTGTTGAATTAGAAAGTTTGAGCTAAATCTTTGGCGCGCGCGATCGCCTTTTCTTTAATTTCCCCAGCTTTGTCAGGCATGGCGTTATGTCCTTCAACAAACAATCCTTCAAAAGAAGGCACGCCGAAGAACTGCATGATGGCGCTTAAGTAGCGATGTCCCATTTCCATTGCAGCTGCTGGACCTTCGGAATAAATGCCGCCGCTTGCTTGAATATGGAGAGCTTTTTTGTCTGTTAATAAGCCAACTGGACCTTGTTCGGTATATTTAAACGTTTTGCCCGCAACAGCCACAGCATCAATATATGCTTTCATCACTGGCGGGAATGAGAAATTCCACATCGGTGTCACAAACACATATTTGTCAGCAGAAATAAATTGGTCGCATAATTCCGATAGGCGTCCCACTTTTGCTTTTTCTTCCGCGGAAAGCTCTTCAAACCCTTTGCCAGTTCGAAGTTTTCCCCAACCGCTAAATACATCGGCATCAATTTGCGGAATGTCTTCTTTGTAGAGATCGATATGTACAATCTCATGATTTGGATTAACTTCCTTGTAAGCATCGATAAATGCTTTTCCTACCGCCATGCTGTAGGATTGAGTGTGATCGTGTGGATGAGCTGTGATGTAAAGTACTTTTGCCATTTTGCATCTTTCCTTTCGTGTAGTTTTGCTGTTGTAGTTTGTGTAATAAACTAAAAGAAATACAAATGTCTCAATTTGGGATATTTTTAATTCAAAATAATTCTACTAAACTCTATCATATATTGCAAGCAAATAGCCTCGTGAATGGGCCTCTCCCAGCTACATTCCGTTAAGAGGCGCGAGACTTCTCGGCAGTTATGTTAAAAATATACATGCAAGCAATGTTCCGATATGTTTTTATATTTACTAATACTAAATAATGCTATTCCAATCGCAAGCTGTATAGTTAGGAAAAATGGTTGTCTAAAACATTTGCCTTTCATTTATCCAATAAGGTACGATACAAGCGAAAGTTTTGCATAAAAAGGAGGGGATCGTATGGCCGTACAGCGCAGCATTCGCTATGTGCGAACCGTACAAATGCAAATGAACAGTCCGATCCATCAAAGCGGTCCTGTATTGGAGCCAGGCAATTGGCAAGAATATGACCCGTTTTTATTTTTGATGGAAGATATTTTTCAAAAAGGAACGTTTGATTTTCATCCGCACCGCGGCATTGAAACAGTTACCTACGTGATCGACGGACAGTTAGAGCACTACGACAATAAAGCTGGTCATGGAACGCTTGGTGCGGGGGATGTACAATGGATGACGGCAGGAAGAGGCGTCATTCATAAAGAAGATCCAGCGCCGGGTTCGACGGTTCATAGCCTGCAGCTATGGGTGAACTTGCCGAGCGCGAAAAAAATGACCGAGCCGCGTTATCAAAATTTGCGGGCGGAAGATATGCCGGTCCGACAAGAAGAAGGGGCGCTCATTCGCGTCTTTTCTGGATCGTCGAAAGGAGTGACAGCGCCGGCGCTCAATCATGTTCCGGTGACGATGGTGGAAATGATTTTGGAACCGGGAGCGAGCATCGTGCAAGATTTGCCGGGCCGCTATAACGGTTTTCTTTACATACTCGAAGGACGCGGAACATTTGGAGCGGAGGCGACCGAAGGAACCGCAAGGCAGGCGCTCTTTTTAAGCCGGCATGACGATAGCGAAGAAAGCGAGCTGACCGTGACAGCGATCGAGAAGCTGCGCGTGCTCCTTTATGCCGGCGAGCCAGTCATTGAGCCGGTGGTCGCTTACGGGCCGTTTGTCATGAATACGCGCGAGGAAATTGTTCAAGCCATTCGTGATTATCAGGAAGGAAAATTTGCCGAATAAAATCGAGGGTGTCGCAAACGAGACACCCTTTTTCTTATCCAAATGCAGGTGTGTTGATGATCTAATAAAAACCAATTGGCATTGCTTGATTCCTAGCTTTTCTGCCGTAGTCAACTGAACATGCCTATAGAATGCCCTCCTCGAACAACGAACGCTTTGCGGGCAAATGCATTTGCAGGCTAGCGTTCTTGTTCGAGGGAAGAGGCAGAAAAGCTTGTGTCTAGCTATATCATTCCATATTTTTAGTAAAATAATGGATCATCAACACTTGTGATCCGAATGTTCCCTTTTTGCGTGTACAGCCTCTCAGTCATTAGTGCACGCGAAAGTTATGCTGCTGCAAGGTGATGATAATGCGTTCTTTCGAGATTTTCCTCTCGTCAAACTCGATCTTCACTTCGCCGTCAGCGGTGTCGATTAGAACCCGCTGTACGCCGTCAAGCCCGTTTAGCAGATGTTCGATTTGCTGAATCGGCTGTTGCGATGCCGCTTCAGCGACAAAAATCGTCGTTTCAGCCATAGACCATGCTCCTTTTCCGAATTGTTCGTTCTGTATTGTACCCAATATCACGCTATTTTTATCGGCACGAACCAAACAAAAAGGTATTTTTCGCTTTCAGCGGGAATAATTGCGTTGAAGTTTTAAAAAAATAATCCAGATATCGATGTTTCGGGAGGCTCTTTTTCATGAGAAGCGATATGATTTCGTCGGAGCATTTGGCGACTATGGTCACGGCGTTAATTGTCGGCTTTTTCGCCCGGCTTGTTACGATTAAAGAAGATTACCGGCAATATCCGAGCTATCCGAACGGTTATTTGATTCATTTAGTGACGGGATTTGTGGCCGCGGCGCTCGGAGCGGTGGCCATTCCAGCGATCATGACAAAGAATTTTGTCGCGGTCACGTTTTTGACGCTGGCGATCCAGCAATTCCGCGATGTGCGGAGAGCGGAGCGCGATAGTTTAAAGGATTTGGAGAACACGGAGTTCACGCCGAGGGGAGATGCATATATCGACGGCATCGCCAAGACGTTTGAGGCCCGGAATTATTTCGCGCTTGTCGTCGCTTTAGTGACAGGAGTGGCAATGCAGCTTTCGTCCCATCTCGCGCAATGGGCGAGCGTTTCTATCGGCGCTGTGGTCGGACTCATCGTTTTATTCATATTAAAGCGTTTTTCGAAAGGAAAAACGGTCGGCGATATTGCCGATGTGAAGCTCGGGAAGGTGGAAGTCAAAGATTCCGAGCTGTTTGTCGACGGCATGTTTGTGACAAACCAGCTCGGCACGGACCGCGCGAGAGAACTGTTCGAAAAAGAAGGCATCGCTGCGGTGATTGTGCCGCGCGAAGAGCATTTCCGCATCACATTGGACCACTTCGGCCAGCGGCAAGCCATCCTATTTGAAGCGACGAGAGCCGTCGGGGTGAAGCGGTACAACTTTACGCGCAAAGACTATGAACAAGGACGCGTCATCGTGACGCTCGTGCCGATCGTCCGCAGCGAAAAAGCGTTCATTGAAGCGATCAAAAGAACGCCGCTTCTTGAAAGCACGAAAAAGAGCCATTCGGTGATGAAAACAAATTTTTGGGGGGAAGAGTAAATGGGTAAAGAAGCGACGACGAAACCGCCTTATCAAATTCTTGCGTACGTTACACTCAACCGCGAGCGCGTGCTTGGCGGCAACGTGTTGGCCCTACTTGCGGCTAATGAAGAAGAGCAGAAGCAAATCACGCAAGATATCGCCAAAAGCTTAAAAGCCGAGGTGACGCAGCTAAAATGCGGCGATTATCTTGTGTATAGGATATAAGACGCGTTAACAGTCGAAAGGGGGAACCTTTCTTCTAGAGAGGTAGAAGGCGAGCGCCATCAAATTGGCAATGGTTATAATAAATAGAAGATAGATTCCCCGTTCTAATAAGCGGGCGGCGCTTCATTATCGCCTGCAACCCATACATCAAAAATGAGATGTCTTCCTATGCGTTTTGGCATAGGATTTTTTTACAATAATTTACGGTGCAGGGACATTTGTTGTTCAAATGGAAAAATTGTAAAACGGCATAGAACCTTATATAATAGTGGAAACGAACGAAAGGGGGGAACGATGATGGAACAGCACTCCTCCATCACATCGTTGCTCATCGTCATCGTCGCCGCATTTTTCACTCCGCTTCTCCTGCATCGTTTTCGCCTTCAAGTCATTCCAGTTGTCGTGGCTGAAATTGTAATTGGCATCATCATCGGCAAAACGGGGTTGAACGTTGTGAAGCACGACACGTGGCTAGACACGCTATCGACGCTCGGTTTTCTTTTCCTTATGTTTTTAAGCGGTCTAGAAATCGATTTTTCCGCCTTTGCCCGCAAGGCAAAAGGGAAGGAAGCGAAAGAACCGAACACGTTTGCCCTCGCATCGATCGTGTTTGTTGCCATTTTTGCCGTATCGCTTGGGTTGTCCTATGTGTTTGTGTGGGCTGGTTATGTTGACAACCCGTTTTTGATGACGCTTATTATTTCGACGATTTCTCTTGGTGTTGTTGTGCCGACATTGAAAGATGCGCAGCTGATGAAAACGTCGATCGGCCAGACGATTTTGCTGATCGCAGTCATTGCCGATTTAGTAACAATGATTTTGCTCGCGGTGTTCGTCTCAACTAGTGGCCAAGGACAAGGAAATACATGGCTGCTTCTTGTATTGTTTGGCGCGGGAGTTGTGTTTTACTTTGCCGGGAAATATTTCAAGCGCCGTTCGTTTGTCGATACGATGGCGAAAGGGACGATTCAAATCGGCACGCGCGCTGTTTTTGCGCTCATTATCGTACTTGTGGCGCTGTCGGAAACGCTAGGGGCGGAAAAGATTTTAGGGGCGTTTTTGGCTGGCGTTCTCGTCTCGCTATTGGCGCCGAACCAAGATTTTATGCATAAGCTCGATTCGTTCGGCTACGGCTTTTTCATTCCGATTTTCTTTGTGATGGTCGGGGTGAACTTAGATTTGCGGCCGCTGTTTGCCGAACCAAAAATTTTATTGTTAATTCCGCTGCTATTTATCGCGCTTGTCATTTCCAAGGTGGCGCCTGTCTATTTGCTTCGCATCTGGTACGATGGAAAAACAACCCTCGCTTCCGGGTTTTTGCTTGTCTCGACGCTCTCGCTCGTCATCGCGGCGGCCACGATTGCTGAGCGGATGAAAATGATCGACGAAAACATGAAGGGGGCGCTCATTTTAGTGGCGGTGTTAACGAGCGTCGTTTCGCCGATTATGTTTAGAAAGCTGTATGACAAAAAAGAAGAACCAGCTAGGAAAATAACGGTCAAGCTGATCGGGACGAACCAATTTACGCTTGCAGCCGCCCGCGATTTAAATGCCCAGCTGTATGAGACAACGCTATATCATATTAAAGAAGAAAAGTTGGAATTGTTAACGCTTGATCACGTTTTTCCGATCGTCGATATCGAGGATTATTCGTTCGACACATTGCGCGACCACGGGGCGTTTGCCGCTGATACCGTTGTTGTGTTGACGGGCAATGAAGAGACGAATATGCAAGTGGCGACATGGGCGAAAGAACAAGGTGTGGTGCGCGTTATCGCCTTTGTCGATTCACCCGCCACCGTCCATGAACTGCAAGCAATAGGCATTGAAACAGCTTCGATTTCTCTTTCGGCGGCCGCGGTATTGCGGTCATTCATTGAATCGCCGCATATTGTTCATATGTTGACGGATAAAGATGTCGCCCTGCATGAAATTGAGATGAACCATTCTGCTTACCACGGTGTGCTGCTTCGCCAGTTTCCGTTTTTAGGCGACTGCATTATTGTCCGTATTTTCCGCGGCGACAAGTCGCTCATTCCGCACGGGGATACGGAATTGCGCATCGGCGACCGGCTCATCGTCACCGGTTCCGAAGAGTATGTATGGGAGCTAAAGGAGCTTTTGGAATACGGAAAATCGGTGTGAAGCAACGAAGGGATTGTGGATGTAGCTAAAGGAAAGGATGAACCTTTCGCACTTACACTCCGTTTCAAGGCGGGGGGTTTATGGGTGAATCAAAATTACGGAAAAACGTTGGCAAATTGAATGTTTCTATAAATGGCAAAAAAAGTAAATATTAATAAGTTAATTATCATACGATGGCAAAGCGGTCGGGGGAGGGATTGGAATGAAGTTTTATCAATCTGCTTATTTTTTAGGAAGCGGTTTGGGGATTTTGTTGTTGCTTCTATTTTTGTTGGCAAGATTAGTGTTCAGTTTATGGATTGCTTTTTTTCTTTCTCTCATTGTCCCGATCGGCATTTTTGTGTATTTGATAAAAAAGAACCGAATCAAGAAGGCTGGTTTTATAAAAGCATCTTTCAGTGGAGGAATCGCTTTTATCATCATTGCATGGATTGGCATCAAAATTTTTCCGCCCTCTGTCATTAGAGATGTGTGGGATATTTTGATGCCGTATATTAGAGCCGGATATATGGGTGTGATATTTTCTGCAATATTGAACTTGATCGGGTTTGTTTTTGTAAAGCAGCTCGATAACAAGAACGAAGATGCCCGCTTATAACTAAATGCGATTGGATAGGATATGAAAAAACTCGGCCATTGCCGAGTTTTTCTGCTGTTCGTTCTGAATGTCATTTCCGATTTTCCGCCGCAAAAGCGAACGCATGATTCAAGAGGCTCTTTTTTGGATCGTTTGATTCGCCATTTGCATCGCCTTATATATATTAATTAAGCCGTTGCCAAACAGGGCATCTTTCCCAGGAGGGCCTAGGTCGATCGTCGACTTTCGGATAATATGAATAACCTGTTTGTTCGTGAGCTGTGGATTCAGCGAACGAATGAGCCCTGCCAATGCCGTCACGTGCGGTGCTGCCATCGATGTTCCTGAAAGAGCAGCGTATTGGTTGTGAATAAACGTGCTGGCGATGTTTGTTCCGGGCGCTACTACGTCTAAATAATCGCCGTAATTCGAGTATTCCGCTTGCGAACCGTCGGGATTGACAGCGCCGACGCTCAGCACTTCGGGATATGCGGCTGGAAAACTAGGCTGTGCGGAATGGTCGTTTCCGGAAGCGGCAATGAGCACGACATCCCGGTCATAGGCGTAGCGAACCGCTTCCTCTAACAGTTCGGACGGTTGATAATTCCCAAGGCTTAAGTTAATGACGCGAGCGCCGTGGTCGACCGCCCAAATAATTCCTTTCGCCACATCGAACGAAGAACCGTGTCCGTCCGAATTCAACGCTTTAATCGGCATAATCCGATTAAACCAAGTAATGCCGGCAACCCCTTGCCGATTGTTGGCTTCAGAGGCGATAATGCCGGCCACGTGCGTTCCGTGCCCGTTGTCATCTTGCGGCAAACCATGATCTTCGATGGCGTTATATCCCGGGACTAAGCGATGAACGAGGTCTGGATGATTTAAATCGACGCCGCTGTCAACTACCGCAATCGTCACATGTTTATTTCCCCGGGAAAACCTCCAGCCTTCCTCTGTTTGAATCGCGGGCAAGTTCCATTGGTACGTTAAATACAATGAGTCGTTCGGCACTTCATTTTGCAAATAAATGTAGTTCGGTTCGGCATAGTCCACATCGGCCCGATCGGCAAAATAGTCCTCAAGCCGCTCAAATGTATGCATATTGGACTCAAATACAAAAATATGGTTCATCCGGCGGACGATTTTTCCGTCGATGGCTTTTTCGATTTGCCTTAATTCAGGCGCCGCGGGCACATGTTTGAACCGGACGGTAATTTGGTTTTTGTAATAATGGCTTTCGTCTTGTTCGTTATGTTGAATAATTTTTACCGCGGAACTGCTGTTTAGCTTCATTTTCAATTGATGATTCGCCATTAGGTTATCATGCGTAATCATTATATGTCCTGCGCGGTTTGGCGTGGGCTGCGGCGCGGTCGTTAACCGCTGTACATGATTTGGCTGTCCTATGTTCCGGCTTTCATGGAAAGGAAGAAAAAACGCCGCAACTAGAAGGAGAACCGCGATTCCTCCCCATACGGGAATCCACTTTTTGTTCATTGATTTTCACCTCTCTCCATAGAGTGCGAAAACCGAAAATAAATAAAACAATCGCTGAAGAGGAAATATAAAGAAAAATGTGTTTTGAATCGGGCTAACATCGGCATTTCTTATAAATGGTTGATGCTCAAACGCTCGGCTTACTGTTCGGCCTCCTTGTCACTGCGATCGCATTTATCGTTTGTTTCATTGTGAAGGGATTCATAAAAGAATAAACAATGTATGTAATGATTGGAAAAAAGTGATAGAGATTTTGAGAAATATATGATAAATTGGAAAAGGGCATCGTATATTTGGATTGTAGACATTATTTGCTGACAAGGAGGAAACATCATGACATTATCAGCATTGAAGCGCCAAGCGAGGCAATCGTTAAAAGGGAAATGGGGCGCAGCGGTTTTATTGATGATTGTTTATTTTCTTATGAATACGATCGTTCCGATTGTTGTGGAGGTTATTATCAGCGGCGGCTGGAGCGCATGGAGTGCGCAGGAAAATCCGCCGGCAGCGGCTGAAATATTTAATTTATTGTATTCATTGGCGTTGATTCCATTAGGTGTGGCTATTTACTGGGTGTTTTTAGACGCATATAGAGGGGAAGCTATTGACATCGCCGATATATTTACGGTGTATGGGGAAGGAAAGATGTGGCTCAAACTGATCGGCACATCGATTTTGTATGGGATCTTCGTCGTTCTTTGGAGTCTATTGCTTGTCATCCCTGGAATCATCAAAGCGCTATCATACTCGCAAGCATTCTTTTTATTTAGAGATCATCCAGAATACGGTGCGCTTGAGGCAATTCGAGAAAGCAAAAAGCGGATGAAAGGGTATAAATGGAAGCTATTTTTATTGTATCTTAGCTTTATAGGTTGGGGGATTCTTAGCATCCTCACTCTCGGCATTGGACTTTTATGGCTGATTCCTTACGTTTATACTTCGTTAGCGGCATTTTACGAAGAGTTCATCCGCACGCAAGAAGAAGAAATCGTTGAATGATAAAAAACGAACAGCGCTTGCGGTTGCTTCCGTGATTCATAAGCCATTCAAGCATGGAGGGAACAACTAGACGCGCTAGACCTAAAAAACCCTATTCCCAACGGTCGGGAATAGGGTTTTTCCGTTCATGCAAAGCGACGTTATGCGCATATTAGCTCGCTTTCTGGACGGTTGTTTCGGATGTGGCGCCGCTTCGCTGGTCGAGCCAATAGTACAGCCCGATGCCGGCAAGGATGAGAAACGTGCTGCCAAAATATAAGACGCTGTAGCCCGTCTGCGCGGCAGCCAAACCGAATAAAAAGGAACCGCCTCCAAATCCGAAGTCGAAAATCGATAGAAACGTCGCCGTCGCCAATCCCCGGTTGGGCGGCGGGGCGACTTGAATCGCGATCGTTTGCAAACTCGGAAACATCGTGCCCCAGCCGAGTCCAATGAGCCCCGCGGACGCAAGAAAAAGCAGCGCACTTGACGCCGTGCTAAGCAAGTAAGTGCCGAGCGCAAAGCAGCCGATCGCCGGATACATGATCACCTTCGCCCCGTAGCGGTCAAACCACTTTCCGGTAAACGGTCTAGAAATCAAAAGAACCGCGGCGTAGATGATAAAAAAGTAGCTGGCTGCCCTCGGGAATCCCGCTTCTTTCGCATAAATCGAAACAAAAGAAATGATTCCGGAATACGTTAGTCCAAAAAAGGCGGCTAAAAGCGAAACGGGAATGGCGGAACGTTCCCAAAGTTTTGTCGCCGCATTCCGCGCTTTGGCAGAACGGCTGGCCATCTTTTGTTTCGGCAGGCGGACGAACAGCCCGATGGCGATCGCTACGAACGCGCATAGAGCGTTAATGGCAAACATCGTTGTCGCCCCGTGCCGCATCGCCGTTAAGCCAAGAAACGGACCGACGACCATCGCGAGATTGAGCGTTAGGCCGAAATAGCCCATCCCTTCGCCTTTGCGCGAATCGGGAATTAAATCCGCCACCATCGCGCCGTTAGCGGTTGTCGCCATGCCGAATCCGAGGCCGTGGAAAAAGCGAAGCGCAAGCAAGCCCACAAGCGAATGCGGGAAAAAATATAGAAGCGAGGCGGCGTCAATGACGGCAAGCGCACCTAAAAAGACGATATACTTTCCGTATTTGCCCATCCATTTTCCGGCAAACGGCCGCACGATAATGGCTGCGATGAGAAAGACGGTCGTAATTAAGCCGATGGATGACGGGCTGCTGCGCAGTTCTTGGACGGCATACACCGGCAGCGTCACAAGCAAATAATAAAAAATCAGGAATGTAAAAAAGTTCGCTAGAGCGACGAGAATGAAATTTTTCGTCCATAACCGTTCTTGTTGCATCTCTCTCCCCATCCTGTTTAACCTTCGTAGTCTTCCTTTTCTAGCATATCATATCTATCACGATAGATGAATCTCTCGTGCTTGCATGTTATTGAGGGATGGAAGAGGTGATGAACGGCGCGCGGCAAGCTGAAGTTGATGGGCGGTGAAAAAATCAATCCCCCAAGACTTATGTCGAGGGGGATAAAGCTTTCCCGCATTTCGGGCAAAACTGAAAATCGCGTTGCACGCGCTCTCCGCAATATGGGCAATATTTGCTTTCTCGCTGTTCGCTGTCAAAGCGGACGTTCAGTGGATCGGGTTCTTCGCTGCTGTCGACAATATCGAGCACGGACATGCGGTTTTTTCCCGTCGCGTTTTTATAATGATAGACCGCTTGGAACACACCGATCGCTGTAGTAACGAGGCCGAAGAACGGAAAAATGCGAGCGGCGAGAAACGGTGAATCTTGCGTAATATTGAACATCATAATCATCCAAAAAATACCAAAAAGAATAAAGGCGATGCCTATAATCAGCCCTTGCAGCGAAGGGCCCCGGCCGGGTTTGATGCTTTTCATGCCAATACCTCCTGATTTATCCATATAGATGATTATAAGGGGATATTTGGGATATGTCATTTTCTATTAATATAAAAAATGAACCCTACACTCCGTTTCAAGGTGGGAGGCTTCTCGGGTAGATTATGTTAAATTTTGAACTTAAGAATCGGCTGTTTTTAGGAAGGGGTGAGAAGGAGGAATCGGCGACCCTTAACGTTTAAACATCCGACAGTACCGAATCTCACTAAAAAGCGAAAAGCAGCGGGCAGAAACCCGCTGCTTTTTACATTGCAACTAACTATGAAACTATTTTTCGGTTAAAGCATTGTAAATATTCGCTTCTCCAGAACCGTACAAGGCGTCGTGGCCAGGTTTGCCGTAATCAACGGCGGTTTGTTCGATGAGCGTTGCGACTTGGGCTGGCGTGTAGTTAGGATGGGCCGCCTTAATCACGCCTGCGATGCCGGCAACTTTTGGTGCGGCCATCGACGTTCCGTGAAGCAACGCATAGCTGTGTAAGTTCGAGGTGAAATATGGCTCCATGTATGTCGGCCAAGTGCTTAACGTTCTGTAATGAAAGTCGCGTTTATTTAGATCCCCAGTTGCATCGTAAACAGGGCCGTTATCTCCGCCCGGTGCTGCAACATCAATCGAGCGTGTGCCGTAATTTGAATAAAAGGCGATTTTTTCTGTCGACCATTGATTGGATGAGGAAACGGTGATGACGCCAGGAATTTGCCCCGGCACTTCCATCGCCGCGCCTTTAAACTGCAACCCAAGGTAGCCGTACTCGGCATTCATGTAATCGGTGATGGCAGTCGGATTGTTGAGATTCAAAGATTCATTGCCAGCAGCTACGACAACGGTTACATTTTTGTTCACGGCGTACTGGATGGCGCGCTTCCATACAAGCATATCAGCGATATCACTATAAGAGCCGCTGTTTTGGTACGTGTAGCGAGATAACGCGTCAAAGCCGCCGATCGACATATTGATGACATCGACACCGTCATCAGCTGCTTGAATGATCGCAGCGGCAATCCAAGACGTCGCCGCGCCGTCGTTGGCCGGGAAGACGCGGTAAGCGCGAATGCCAAGTTCTGGACCAACGCCTTTCACTTTTCCGTTGGCAGCGATCGAACCAGCCACATGCGTTCCATGACCGTTGCGGTCTTTAAAGTCACGAGGGTCTCCCGTTTCAGTTGGGTCATCGCCATAAGCGCCCGCAGGAACAAAGTTTTGCCCGCCTAAAAGATTTGCTTTTAAATCCGGATGATTTGGGTCAATTCCAGTATCAATAATGCCGACTATCGCGCCTTTTCCTTTGTTAATCGCATAGGATGACCCGTTGTTCGTAACTTTTTGAATATCCCATTGATAATTCCAATAGCTATCGATATTCTCCGGCTGAGGAATATCGGTGACAGGCTGGCCATCCGCCGCCGCAGGATCGTTTTCCATATCATCGAGCCGATGGATCATCTCGCGATTGGCCGCCTGCACATCGGAAATAGATTTTAAATTCGCAAGAAAATTATCTTTTGCTGCCTCGACCTCCACACTGCCGATTTTAGGCAAGGTGCGCACTACTTTACCGCCAGCGTTTGAAATCATGTCAGCATAATTTTTCGGCAAGGTATTGCCTTTAAAAACGACTAAATACGTTTGACCGACCGGATTCGTATCTTCGGTTTTCGCCTTCGCTCCCCCCGCACCGACCATCAAGCCGCACGCTAGCGTCATCGCCGCAACAGACGAAAAAACCTTCCGCTTCATTTTACCCCTCCATTCCTAAAATTTATTTACACCTAATCATATTTTCACGAAGGCAAGTTATTCCTTAGGGATATGGGAAGTAAGGGAAAAATTTTAACATGTGGGATGTACGATTCTCTTTTGTCTGAATAAGGTAACAAGGCGGATAGGGGAAGAAAAAACGAGCACGTATAAGAGAATGCCAAGCTATCATTGCCGGGGATCGAAATGGGGAAGGAGTGTCGCAACAGATTCGTATAAGAAGTTTGGCATTTTTAAATTCGGCCGGCCACCTTTCATTTTGTTCGTTCCAAACAAGCTGCAAATCTTGTAAAATATGTGAAGGAATATTGAAAGAATAGGAGAGGATTTCATGCCAGTCTATAACAAGCTAGTACGCGACAAAATTCCGCAAATCATCGAAGCGGCAGGAAAGACGTTCACAACAAGAACGCTCGATGAAGAGGAATACCGCCGCGAGCTGCGGCAAAAAGCGTTCGAGGAGTTGGACGAATACATGAACGCGAAAGACGATGCCGCGGCGCTCGAGGAGTTGGCGGATTTATTGGAAATCGTCCACGCGCTTGCCGAGTGCCACGGAGCAAGCATCGAAAAAGTCGAAGCAATCCGCGCCGAGAAAGCGGAGAAGCGGGGAGGGTTTCGAGAGAAGATTTTCTTAATCGAGGTACACGATGAGTAAAGTGGAGTTTATTAAAAGCGGTCTAATAAAAAAATTGCAAGAGCATATTGAAACGTCAGCGACGATTTACATTTTGACTTCGTTCGTCATGAAATCGGGAGTGGAGTTTTTAAAAGAACCGCTGAAACGGGCAGCCGATCGCGGGGCGGATATTAAAATTTGCGCTGGCGATTATTTATACGTGACCCAGCCGGAGGCGCTGCGGCAATTGGCGGCGATCCATCCGAACATCGAAGTCCGCTTATGGAAAAGCGATGGCGTTTCGTTCCATCCGAAAGCGTATTTGTTTGAAGATCGAGAGGAAGGATATTTTATCATCGGTTCATCCAATTTGTCCCGTTCTGCCTTGACGAGCGGCATTGAATGGAACATCGGGATGCGCAAGTGCGTCGAGGAGAACGTGTTCGCTGACGTGATGAACGAATTTTTAGCGCTGTTTTATGCGCAACAAACGGTGCAAGTAAACGAGGAAACTTTGAAAGAATACGAAAAACAATATGGAGAGTACCATCAGCGCCATGTGAACTTAGTGCGGCAATGGGCGGAGCTTGAGGAAGTCGAGCTGATGCTTCCGGTTGAACAGACCGAACGTGCGGAAGAAGTGGAAGTCATTCACGATCCGAGTGCACCATACGAGGCAATCCAGCCGCGGTTTGCGCAAATCGAGGCGCTCGCCCAATTAGAAGCGACATATGAAGAAGGATACGAGCGGGCGATGGTGGTGATGGCGACAGGGCTCGGCAAAACGTATTTGGCCGCTTTTTTTGCCCGCCATTTCGGCAAAGTGCTGTTCATCGCCCATCGCGAAGAAATTTTGCATCAGGCGAAGCAGTCGTTTGCGCGCGTCATGCCGGGAAAAACGTTCGGCATTTACGACGGCAAAATAAAAGAAGGACAAGCCGATGTCGTATTTGCATCGATTTTTACGTTAAGCATGAAAAAGCATCTGCAGGCGTTCGCCCAGGACGAATTTGACCTGATCGTCGTCGACGAATTTCATCACGCGGCGGCGAAATCGTACGAGCGGGTGCTCGATTATTTCAAACCGAAATTTTTGCTTGGCATTACTGCAACGCCCGACCGCAACGATCATAAAGACGTGTATGCGATTTGCGATGGCAACGTGGCGTACCGCATCGATTTTATCGAAGCCGTCCAGCGCGGCTGGCTTGCGCCGTTTCGCTACTATGGCGTATACGACGAAACCGACTATACGAAAATCACTTGGCGCGGCAACCGCTACGACGAAGCGGAGTTATTGCAAGCGCAGCTGCGTGTGGAGATGGCGGAACATATTTTGCGGGCATGGGAGACGCATAAACAAACGAAAACGCTCGTGTTTTGTTCTTCCATTCAACAAGCCGATTTTCTATCAAACTATTTTAATGGAAAAAACTATCGCACAGTGAGCTTGCACTCGAAGCAAGTACAGATCACCCGCGCAAAAGCGATCGAGATGCTCGAGCAGGGCGAACTCGACGCGATTTTTACCGTCGATTTGTTTAACGAAGGGGTCGACATTCCCGCTGTCGACACGCTGTTGTTCGTCCGTCCGACAGAATCGCTGACGATCTTTACCCAGCAAGTCGGCCGCGGCCTTCGCTTGCATGACGGAAAAGACCATTGCGTCATTATCGACTTAATCGGCAACTACCGCAACGCCGACGTGAAGCTGCAGCTGTTTGACGCAAGACGCGGAGAGAAGAAAAAAGGGAAAGAACCGACGATCCCAACGGTGCCCGACCATTGCTTCATTGATCTCGATGTGCGTGTCGTGAACTTGCTCGAGGAAATGCGGCGGAAGCGCCAGCCGCGCCGCGAGAAGCTGCTAGCTGATTACCTTGAAGTGAAGCAACAACTCGGCCGCCGTCCGACGTATTTGGAGCTTCACTTGCACGGCAGAAGCGAAGCGACTGAATATAAATCAGAGTTTAAATCATATGTCGGCTTCCTTTATTGGGCAGGGGAACTGTCGGAACGAGAAGAGAGGTTGTTTTTACAATACGAACCGTGGCTTGTCGAGGTTGAGCGGACGACGATGACAAAAAGTTATAAAATGGTCGTCTTGCAAGCGATGCTCAACCGCGGCCCGGCGCGCTGGCATGAGCCGATCACGCCGATTGAAGCCGCGCCGTTTTTCCATCAATATTTTATGGAGAAAGAATACCGGAAGCGCATCGACTTCTCCGACGGCGAAACGAAGCGACTTTGGCAATACGACGAACAGAAGGTAGCCAAACTCATCGCCAAAATGCCGATGACAAAATGGAGCGGCAGCTCGCAAGGAATCGTATCTTTTGAAAACAATGCGTTCTCCCTCAACTTCCGGGTCGCGCCAGGCGATGAAGACACTCTCTACAACTGGACGCAACAAATTTGCGAATACCGCCTGCACGCATATTTTGAGAGAAAGGGCGGATCGGTTCACTAGAAATATCGTCCTTTCCAAACGAAGATGGGGACGTTTGGGGAGGGCGTGTTTCTATCTGTAACTGCTGACATAATGACTTCAGATAATCAAGCGCTTTCATGGAGTAGGTAGTTACGGAAAACTATAATTCTAAGTAGTTTGAAAAAACCCTTAGTAAATGTTTAAAGATTTGGAGGATATCAAGGTTGTTGATTATCCAAAATTAGGAATACCCCTCCCATAGATTCGAGTAAACTCAAATAAGACAACTCCCATCTCGGATTTCCATTCCAGAGGAATTTGCCCAGATAAAAGACGACGAACGAAAGAAATGAAGGGAAGGTGTGATGTTGCCTGTTTTTTGGTTCGATTGTATAGCCATCTCAATAACACATAGGCGATAAATGCCGCAAAGAGCTGGTTGTATACCGTGCGCTCGGTGGTGCCAAACAAAGCCGGAACGTTTAAGTATTGCCTCACCCAACGGAAAAACACTTCGACCGTCCAACGTTCTTGATACATGTCGGCCATCTTTTCTGCGGATGTGTGGACCACACGGAGAGCATCCTTAAAGATAGCGACACGGTGGCGTTTTTTCGAACGGCACTGCTTCGTTCCAAGCTGACAAAGTGAAATCCGCCACAACTGAGGACGACGGCAAAGAAAGATGCTTGAGGCTTTCCTTTTGATGAATCTCCACGTTGTCTTTCTTTTTATCGGTTTACTGGATAATCAACACGCGTGATGCACGTACCGTTGAAACGTGGCCCCAATATGTGCGATCAGCTATGCGTTTATATACATCATGGTGTACAATGGAAAAAGGCGTATGGGAGCTATAACTCAGATGAAGCGGTGAATCATTCCCACCTACACTCCGTTAAGAGGTGGGAGACTTCTCGGTGGGTGTGTTAAACTATTAAAAGCAAACATACGGTCCTTTCTCTTTGTTGCAGGCCAAGTCACAAATTCCGCTTGAGGGCAACGAAATAAAACATCTACTCCGTTTACACTCCACAAAATCCCTTGCTGTTCGAGCACCTCTCCTACAACTATAGACAACTCTGTAGCATAAGTATTTTCCAGCTTGTTTTCCCTTGTCTTCTACGCTCCTGCGCAAACTGCTCTCTTGTCATAAAGCCAACTCTCAAAGCTAGTTCATCCAACTCTTCGCCTTCAGTATGACACCATCCGTGTTTATAACGCTTGCCCGGTTGTGTACATCGTTGATCATGATCATATCCGTAAAATCCTGAAACGCCATTGGATACGCTTGAAAAACTCAAATATCTAACGATCACGGTTTTCATGCGTCCCATCACCCTACTGGACTTTTTCAACAACAACAAACAAACTTCTCTCATGCGAATGAAAAATACCAAGCCGAACATTGACTCTCTGTCTCTACAAACTTCACCAGTCTTTGTGGTGTGGTGTAAAACAAAAAACGGAGAGCCAAAATGATCCTCTATTTTATAAAAATTTTCGAAAATGAAAAGCACGAACTTAAGAAGAGGTCGCGGCTTAATACACTTTTTTTAGGATATTTACATTTGACATTTACAATAAACAGAATTACAATTAAAATAAACGTTAAGGTCCGTAACGTATAAGGAGGGTGTAGAATGAATTTATTTCAAATGAAAACGAAACCCCATGGAATTGAACGAGGTGCCGAATTCTTACGTGAAAATTACATCTGTATTGGCTGGCCAGGCATTGGAGATTTAACACATGCTACGAAAGACATCATTCGTAAACAACTAGCAAAAGTGTATAAGTACGAAGGTCAACAACTATCCACCTATTTAGGATTCGTAAACACTTTTGTTCGGACTATGCAGGAAGGCGATTATGTTCTTATCTCTGAGAACGAGTATGTTCACCTAGGAATCATCGGACCTTACAAATATGTCGAGGAGTTTGACAATGATATTGACGGCAAATGTCATCAAAGAGAGGTAAAGTGGTTGGTGACCGTGCAAAAAAGCGATTTAAACGCTGAGGTTCAAGAGCTATTAAGAAACCGTGGAACGGTTACCCAGTTCAAGCATCCTATTGCTAAAGCCGAACTTGATTGCTTGTTAAACAAAAGTAATCAAATTCAAAGCAGAGTTTCCATTCCGAACGAACAAATTTCAAAAGCATTAGAGATTGTATATAAAGCGATGGAATCCGAGCGTGAGGAACTACGGCTCAAAGCGGCTGCTATATTATTAAACTATATAAAGTGAGGAGAGAATATACATGGCGAACTACTGGGTTATGAAAACATTTAAGGATTGGGCTGACTCATTTATTCATAACAGTGAGATTGGCATGGATGAAGAAGGAGTAAACCAAAATTATAATCAGTATCCTCACAACCAGTTACCGCTTAACAATGAACGTATATTGCGTCGGTTTAATCAGTTTTGCAAATGGGTGCAACAAGGAGACTATGTAATAGTGGGAGTGGGACAAACCACTGCCTTCAAAATGAAATTAATTGCTCGCATAACTGGAGATTACTATTTTGATCCGAATCATCGTCCTTATAGACATATTCGTAAAGTAGAAATAATGAAAGTCTTCGATGAACCAATTAATGTAGAAAAGTGGTCACAGACACAAAGAATCGAATTAATAGATGACAATGATTTTATTGATACTTTTGTAAGAGTATTGTAAATTATTTGTTCTGCAAATTGGCTAATTATTTCAGACTGAAATATAATTGCAAAATTAGATGCGCGGTCTTTACATGAAGTGACGGACATGTTAGGCTCGTTGCCTAGCGAAATAAGGGCTCCTGCGCGCCCCTTTCCCTAAAAAACAGGTCCGCAGAGGCTCCATGTCAAGCCGCCAAACGGTTTTTCTGTAAAAAGAAGGGTGGAATGTTGCACAATCCCGCAGATTTTTGCTGGATGAACGTGCAAAAAAACCAGCCATTTTATTCTGAAATAACGTGATGATTTACAGAAAGGCGCTTGAGACTTTTCTTCTGATGAATCTCCACGTTGTCTTTCAAGCGAATGACAAAGAGTTGTTTTTGTTCTGCAAATTTGTCGTTGCGTTCGATTTTGAAATAAGCTCGATCTTCGACAGGGATGTGTTGAACATTCATATAAGTGGTTCTCCAACAGGTTCACGTGACGCGGCCCTGTCGTTTCCACGAAGCGCATGGGCATTTATTGCTCCGATAA
Organism: Anoxybacillus tepidamans PS2; assembly: GCF_000620165.1. Taxonomy (GTDB): domain Bacteria; phylum Bacillota; class Bacilli; order Bacillales; family Anoxybacillaceae; genus Anoxybacteroides; species Anoxybacteroides tepidamans_A. The sequence continues at coordinate 16,401 of NZ_JHVN01000003.1, read as the reverse complement.
GTACACCATGTGCACTTTCACCCTGGAACGTTCCCCATGGTAAAGAGCCCACCGAAGACAGTTTTTCTGACCGTGACCGTCGTCGAATCACCACACGCAACGCTTTGGGAAACTGAAGCGAACGGCGCGTTTGGGCAGTTACACTTCGAGACGATCAAAGCCAATAAGCGTTTCATGATGTTGTACGAGATTTCTTTGGCTTTCTTCGATACTGTGGAGTCATGAAATCGCAGCAATCCATGCATGGTGGCCACATTGGCGGAAGGTTTTTCATTCATGAATCGGAGCGAGGAGAACAAAATGTGATCAAGATGCGCAACGTAAAGGTTCGCGAGGAGTTGCGATACCCAACGGCTTCGGTGATCGACTGAACCGTTTCCTCCAAAACTATTTTTTCATCAAATGTGGGAGTGTGGGATGCTTGCATGTAGAGAGTACCCCTGGGGCTGCGGGTTAAGTTACTTACATTTCTACAGAAAGGGCGCTCTTTTTTCTATATTTTTATGGGTTTTACTAGATCATCAACACGTGTGGGAGGATATATATGAATACATTTTGGCATTTTCCTGCGGCAACGGGTGGATTGATTAATTCCATTAATCACGCCGGACTGGAAACTTTTAGAGGAAACGCTCTAGAGTCATTAACAAGAGAAATCTGTCAAAATTCTTTAGATGCTGTAAAAAATGAACAAAATCCTGTTATTGTAGAGTTCAGTAGTTTTACAACGTATATGAATCAAGTACCTGGCATCAACGAGTTAAAAGATGTGTTTCTGAAATGCCAAGAAACGTGGAAGGGAAAAAACCAACAATGTGAGTATTTTTTAGAAAACGCATTACAGATCGTTCAACAACCTACTATACAAATTTTGCGAATCAGCGATTTTAATACAAAGGGGCTTGAAGGAGCGAAAGAAGGGGAACTAGGATCTCCATGGAGCTCATTAGTAAAGGAAGCAGGGTCATCGAATAAGCATGAAAGCTCCGGTGGCAGTTTTGGCATTGGGAAATCGGCTCCTTTCTTGAACTCTAAATTGCGGACATTGTTTTATTCTTCTCTTGATATCACGGGCTATGAATCATTTATCGGCGTAGCCAATATTATGTCTTTCAAAAAGAATCCAAATGAGATCACGTTAGGGAATGGTTATTACACGCATAACGAAAATTCCAATGCAATTCCTCAGCAATTATTTTTAGAGCCCGGTTTTGTCAGAAAAGATACCGGAACGGATATATATGTAACGGCATTTGAGCCTGGCGAAGATTGGGAACAAGAAATCATTAAATCGGTGTTGCATAACTTCTTTATCACGATTTATAAGAAAAAATTGGTGGTTCGAATCAATGATTTTGAAATTAGTGACAAGAATATTGCACAATTAATTAGCGATTTAGAGGATACGGAAGAAAATCGACATTTACAGCATTACTTCCATCTACTTACTTCCGATCAAACAATCAAAGTCGCTTATCCAGCCCAAAGGTATAAGCAAGGAATCTCTTTTGCCGAAGGGGAAGCCACGTTATATTTGATGAACGGTGAAGATTTAAATAGACGCGTGCTGATGACGCGAACGACTGGTATGCGTCTTTTTGAACAAAAAAATATTAGCGGCAGTATCTCTTTTACTGGAATATTGATGATTACAGGAAAAAACATGAATACGATTTTTAAGCAAATGGAAAATCCCGCTCATAATGAATGGTCGCCTGAGCGCTATGAAAAAGACCCTAAATTAGCGAAAAAAGTTTATGCGGATTTAAGGTCTTTTATTAGAAACGCGGTAAAAGAACATTTTCAAGAAAAAATTACAGACAGCATGGATGCGATCGGCTTAAGCGATTTTCTCCCTAACAAAAAGCTTGTCAACATGCAGGGAGTTAATAAAACAGAATCTCTCCATTCAAGCATTAAACAGATTTTGAAAAAAGAAATCAAGGAAGAGAGTAGGAAAGCCACAAGGCAAAGAGGTCTCACCACTGAAGATGTTGAGGCCCAATTAGCCGGAGAATACGGGATTACCCCGACTGGAGAGGAAGGAGGAAACGGATCGGGAAAACATAGTGGCGGGGGAAACAGTGGAGGCGGAGTTCAAAATCCTAGCGGTCAAAATCAATTGGATAAAGGCATGACTGGCGGCTTGGATCGACAAAGGCAGCAGAAACCAAGTAGTGAACCGATTCAAATTGCGCAAAGATATGTTTGTATTGACAAAGAACGAGGAAAGTATTGTTTTGTCATTACGGCGAAAAAAGCGATTGAAAAGGGCCGGCTCATCTTTAAAGTGATCGGGGAACAGAACGACTTTGATTTACCGATTCAAAACGCGACAACCGACGATCCAAATGTGACGGTGGAAAAATGCGGCGCCAATAAAATTGACCTTCACTCAATTCCGGCCAAAAAGCCTTTTATTATCAATGTGGAAATCGCATATCCGAATTATTGCGTCATGGAGGTGGAGCTGTATGAAAATTAACGTCTCATATCCATACCCAGTATTGTATATGAACAACGATGATTACAAACAAACGAGTTTCTCCACCAAAATAGATGTCAAAGAAGAATTCGGCGAAGTAAAAATCGAGGCGCATTTTTATTTGGATAATCTGGAGATTAAAAGATTGATAGAGAACCGTTCCTGCGTCTACTTAATTCACGTCGAATGTTCGCAAACGAGCTATCGGAAAGCGTTCGAAACGCATCAGGAACGTCTGGAAATTTCAATCCCGACCTACCAATTAAGAGGAAAGATTGTGCTTCATTCGTTTGTCATCGCAAAAGAAGCGATTCACAATTATACGAATGAATATTTAAATGATTGGTATAAAGGCATTCCATTGACGTTTGAAAAAGGAAATATACTCGCAATCGGAGAGGCGATCGAAACAACGCTCATTGATGATCATACCGAGTTTTTGAATTTGCCTTCTATTGTGACGGTCACAAAATCTCTTAAAAATGATTATATGGATGTTGATATCCATTCGAATAATATTACGATTTATTTACCGGAGTACGAGTATCACCAATATGCCATGAGCGCCCATTCGCCACTGAAAAATACGATATTGGCGGCAGTCATCGTTCCGGCTTTAGTCTATGTTTTCTCTAAAATTAGCGAAGCGAACGGGGATTTGGAGGAATATACGTGGTATCAAGTGTTGGATAAAATTTTCCAAGAAAATAATTATCGATTAGAAGACGTGGGAACGGACGTGTTATCCCCGCTAAAAGCGGCACAGCTCGTTTTAAGAAAACCTCTGAAAGCGAGTTTTGAAGAAATCGAAAAGCTTCATAGAACGGAGGATTAACTTGAAGTTAAAATTCATCTCGGATGAAACATTAATGGATTTAAGGGGCAATTACGATTCTTATAAGGAACATTACTACAATGAAGATCATGAATGGTTTGACAACTATTTGAAAGAAGAGGGAAAGGTGCTTGAATCTAACATCTCGTTTGAAATGCCTGCGTTGAATATGGAAGCGGACTATGCCGCGAGCGACAAAGAAAACGTCAAAGCGATCTATGAGGCGTTAAAACACTTGACGGTGAATCAAGCGACGCAAGAGAGGCTTTGGGCCGGGCTCGCACACTTGCAGCTGAGGGAATTTACTTTTTATCGATTAAAGAAAGATCTGGAAAATAAAAACGACAAACGCATAAATACAGCTTTATTTTTCAAAAACGGAAATAAGCGTTCATTATTTGTGCACATTTTAGCCCGGCTTTGGTGGGTCGGCTATATGACATATGATGAATCGAACAAACAAGATCCTTATTGGTTAACGAACTTCTTTTGCAGCAAAGATTTTTCAGCAAGAAGCGTTATATTCTTTTCCAGCAACTTTACTTCCAATCGTACGATTACAAAAGGGATCCTGAAGTGCCTCGTCGGACTTGAGGAAAATGGCATTGAAATTAAGCGGGACCATTTTGTTCAGGCGAATAAATACTTAAATATCGTTGGTGGGGCGATGATTTTAGATATGCTCACAGAGGAAGAAGTGGAGGATATGGTGAAGAAGTATTTGCTGAAATACTTTGGGTATCAGTTAGATGGCGACAAAGTGCATTTTGTGAATCACTAAAAAACATAAAGGGGCTGCCCGGGAATCACATTCAGGAACAGACAAGAGGAATTTTACCGCGGGCCGTCCCTTTTCCAATTTATTGTGGGTGCGGTTTTTAGGTTGAACGCATCATAGTGCGGCCAATGGGCTTGTATAGGAGGGAAGCGGCATATGGAAAGAAATTTGATTCATTGCGGTGATTGGGTTCTTATAGCTTATTTGCGTGAAGAAAACGGGAAACTGTATATAGAAGCGGATGATTGGGAAGGGGAACGGATTCAGTTTGTGGGCGATTCACGACGGGCGTTGCGCAAACAGATGTATGAATGGCTCAAGGAGCATGAACAACGTGGTGAAGTTCCGGCACTCGTTAGAAAAGGATTCGACATTTCCTACAAAGGAGAAGAGATTTTGCTGAATGTACGGGAAGCGATGGTCACTTACCATGTAACTTCATCTGAGCACCGAAGCTCCGTTTTAGAAAAGGGACTGATTCCTAGTTTCGCACAAAGTGTGGATGTATTTCATGCGAGCGTCCTCTTAGATCAATTAAAACCAAACTGGATTCCCGGCTGGGTTCGCCGTTCTGAGGCTCTTTATCTGTTTCCCGTGATGTCAATCGACGAATTATTGATTTTAGGGTATAGAGAGCAACAAGACTTATTTGCCGTCAATCTTCCCGATACAAAGGGATGGATGGGGAGTCAAATGTACGGAGGCTATTGCATGTCGGAAGAACCAATTACCGACAACGAACGCTTACAGTTCATCGAAGAGGAAATCGCGAAAATGTACTGGGGTTGTTCTTGTTCGCTTGAGGACTATATTCGGTATGACCGGAAGACGATGAAAAAAGATCGCCGCGTCGACGGGCTTGACGAGATTTTGTTTTTTGGCTCCATTCCTCCGGAAAATATAGAGTTGATTGGCACCTATTATGGCGAGGAATTTGTTCCGAGCTCCGCGTTTGAGAAATATGTAAAAGAGGAATACAAGCAAACATGGAGACACATCATCGGAGTAAAATAATTGTAAAAGATTTTAAGAGAGGTTTTTGTTGAAAAGTTAATCAGCAAAAAGGTGATATTTTATAACCTTATGGAATCTTAATGATCAATACAACTTATGAAACAATTGTGATTCATCCGCAATCGCTATACGATATTGGGCGTCTTGAATACAAAATCCATTAATCATAAGGCTAGGAGTCATATTATAAAATATAGAGGTTTCAATAAAATTAAGCGCAGCACTTTTGGCGGGAGGGGCAAATTAATGAAGCGACTGACAAAGGAAGAGCTATTAGATTGGGAGGATCATTGGCTCGATCGGGAATGTCTCGATGAAGGCGATGAGCGCAATGCATGGCTAGAAGAAGGGATCAGTCTTTACAAGCAGTTTATTCAGCTCGATCCAAAAGAACCCCGCTATGCGATTATGCTTGCAGATTTATATTTACAGTGGGGACGAGATGAAAAAATTCGCAGAGGGAACTATCACAATGCATATAAAATATTGCGCAAGGCGACGATTTATGCACCAACAAAGCCCGATGCATTCTATCATTTATCTTTCATTTTTGCCAACGAAGAGCGCAAGTGGGAGACGGTTCTTTTTTATGGAAAAGAAGCGCTTGAAAAAGGGATCGACGGCAGCAAACGCATCAAACTGCTTTGTAATATTGCGTTAGGATATGCAAGGCTTGGTTATATTCAGAAAGCAACAGAGCACATAAAGGAAGCATACGAGTTGGATAAAATGGGCGAACACGGCTGGTTTATCGAATTGTACATAGACAGGATGAAAAAGAAGGGAACAGAACCAATTTTACTGAAGGAGCGAAAAGAGAAGCGACAGACGGTTTCAAGACGCGATGCAAATCAGGTCAAAGAAGATGCAATGGAAGGAAAATGTGTCGTTCTCGATTTAGCCCAAGATGAAAAATATTTCTATGGATATAAGGATGCTGTCCGGCTCGAGAGGAAGGAAGCGGAAATCCTCGGTTACTTGATGGATCACGAGATGACATCGTGTTCGAAGTATAGCATCGAACAGGCCGTTTGGTATGATCGGCCAGTGAGTAATTCTGCAGTCAAGCGATATATCGCTAGTCTGAGAAGAAAGCTCGCCCAAGCAATGGGGCGTGATGATATTGCTGAAAACATTTTAGTCACCACATCTGAAGGATACGCATGGAAAGCAGACATTCCATCGATCGTCCTTCGTAACGGATAACAATCCGGTTACGATTTCGTAACCGGGCTTTTTGTATACTTAGGGTACAAATTGGTTAGGAGGATGATCACAATGAATCTAATGAATTTAGAAATGATGGATGCAACTGCTCGCATCGCCGAGGCACTACAGGTGAGAGGAGTATTTGTAAAAGTAAAAGATGATTTTATTATCTTAACAGACGAAAACACAAAAGCAGATATTAGCAAAGTTCGCGAGTTGCTGCACAATTTAGGAATTCCAACCTTTTGGCAAGAAAATAAATTTCAAGTATTGGTTACCCGTGTGCCAATTTCTATGATGAAACGCATCATGAATACACCGGGACGGGAGTTTCCAATTTTCATAGAAAGTTATCACTACAAATGGAAGCCGTTTGTCCAAAGACGATTTGGTATCAAGGTGAATGCGTTGGATTTAGATGCAAACATGGCGATGTTGGTGAAATCATTGAACCTTGCGGGTATCACGGCTCTTACAGGTTGCAACGGCCATCACCGTTATAACCCAAATGTCCAGCTTTCAGGGGGATTCCACGGCGCTTGGTTTGAGGTCATTCAGGAAAAATATTTGAGCACCTGTTCTCTCCACTACAAATGGAAGGTTTATTACGGAAACGAATCCGGCTCCTGCATTATCGCCGATAAAGGTAAAGGTGAAGCTGAACGTTGGAATATGAATTTAATTTATCAAGATACCGTGCAGATGGCGCAAATCATCCAAAAGCATGCAGCGGAAATCCGTGAGCTAAAGCGAGCGGCTTTTAAGAGAAAGGGCGAGATGAAAGAACAGGCGAAGCGGTTTGTTGAAAAGAGGGAGTTTGCGCAGCTTGTGGAGTGGATGAAAGATAAGATGGGTAAATGCATTCAAGAAGATAAATAGTATGGAATATAACAAACTTAACTGATATACTTTAGGACCCCATTTGAGAATCGTACTATAAGCTAGGGGACAATAAGGATGTGACTAAGAGTTTAAAGTTTAATGGCAGTTTTCGCTCTTTATTTAGTAATGTAAATACTAAATTCTGTGTTGACATATTACTCCTGTTGAATATAATGAGAAATAGAGGCTCAATTCGTATTTTTATAGCGTTATTAACTTAGTAATGTATTTACTCAGTTTGAGGTAATAAGTGTATTTAGAGGTGATCATGTGTCAGGAGAAAAATTGCTGTGGTCGTTTTTAGATGATTTAAGTGGGCAAGTAACGAACAGTGAAGCGAGAAAAGTAAGTGCCTGGTTTCTCGTTCTAAAATACGTGGATGAACAAAAGGAAAAGTTTGGTTTACCCCATTCATGTACGATTTCTTACATTTTAAGAAGTCAGGGGCATGTAAATGAAGCATTGATTCAAGCGTTTCAAACCATCGAAGAACATATTGAGCTTTTGCAGGGGGTTTTTGCACCGCTTGACGTGCTTATGAGAATCAACGGTAATACATTGCTTAAATTCCTTTGGTCATTAGAAAGTGTCGATGTTGCAGATTTGGATTGGTCTTTAGTCATGGAACGTTTGCAATGGGTTGGAGAAGAACATGAAACTCCGAGCACCATTAACAATCTTGCAATAGAACTTTTAAATCTAGATAACGGGAGTCTCTATAATGGCTGTTTGGGCATCGGTAGCTCTTTTGTTGCAGCAGCTGATTATGCTCGAAGACAAGGAATTCACCTTGAACTATTCGGTCAAGAAATGAATCGCGAAGCATGGGCTTTCGCAAAAATCAATCTCTTCTTACATGGAATTCACAACGCCCATATTGAATTAGGGGACTCGTTGCTCGACCCGAAGTTTTTGGCTGGAAATGAAATCATGAAGTTTGACTATGTATATATGAATGTTCCTTTTGGCATGAACATCAATCGACACGAGTTGCTGCAGTACGATCCGTTTAACCGATTTGTTTATGCACCTGTTTCCAAGAGTAGTAGTGATTCCGCCTTCATACAGCACGCACTAGCCTCCTTAAATGAAAACGGTCGGGCGGTTTTAATTGTTACGAACGGAGTGCTGTTTAGAGCGACGGAACAAATCATGCGTAAAAATTTGCTTTCTGCTGATTTGATCGAAGCCGTCATTGCCTTGCCAGAGAATTTATTTGGCTATACGGCCATCCAAACGAATGTATTGATTGTAAACAAGAATAAGCCGCAAGAACGTAAGCAGAAGGTATTGTTTATCAACGCAGTCAACGAATACGGAGAAGTGAGAAGAAAGCGTCTATTAACAGAAGAAAACATCGAAAAAATTAGAGATGTGTATTTAAATGGTGCAGAAATAGAAAAGTTTAGCAAGTTTGTTGAGATAGCCGATATTGAAGATGGAAATTTACTTTGCAGTAAATACCTCGAAGATCATGAAGTGGAAACTTATGAGTTTGGTGTTGTGAAAATTTCCAGCAAGCACTTAGAGAACCTTAGCAACCAAAAAACGTTAGGAGAGATATCTAAAATTTACAGAGGAATCAACGTATCCCCTAGTCAGTTGGAAGAAGGGAAAGGGGAGTTTAAACTGATCAAATTAAGTGATGTGGAAAATGGAGAAGTTCTTGTGGACGAAATGACTCCTGCAAACATTCGAATCCAAAAAAGCCTTGATGCTTATGTAGTGAAAGAAGGCGACATTCTCATTTCCAGCCGTGGTACAAATATAAAGATTGCCATTGTACCGCCTCATAAAGGAACGTTAATCTTGTCACAAAATTTCCATGGCATCCGGTTGCATAAGGAGATGGATCCGTATTTTGTGAAGGCGTATTTAGAGAGTCCAGTAGGACAATATTTACTTGCAAGAATTCAAACGGGAACAAGTATTAAAAACATCAACACGAAAGATTTGCAAGAAATTCCAATTCCCGTGCCAAGTATCGAAGAACAAAAAGCCATTGGCGAAAAGTATCGCCATACGTATGATCGATACCAACAAGCCCTTCAAAAGGTGGAAGAAGACAAAAAACAATCGTTATTAGAACTTTATAAGCAAATCGGGATTTATGAATCAATGGAAATCAAACGACAATAAGCGTGTTTCAAAAAGGCTTTTCAAAATCTGAATGAGAAGGAACTGAAGCTAAAGTGTCCAGTGTTTTTGGAAAAATTCGCTGTCCAATTTGTTCGATGAAGATTAAGCGACAAGATCGAGTGGTTCTTGATGTCATCCATACGGTCATGCATCAAGAGTGCTACAACCAGGAATATATGGTAGGAAAGTCATTGCTTCCAATAAAGGATGCAGGTTCGTTTCGGAAAATTATGTATATATATGAATTTTTTCGTGAGGGACCGCAGACATAAAGGAGATATTGAAATCTGACCTTTTACGGGAAAATAGGTAAGAGAAGCTGATTTCATGAAGTACACATTGTCCTGTCGAATCTTTGATGCGTTAAAGTCACCGACTCTCTGTGGTCAAAAGTACAGAGGAAGTTAACTGATTTTTTCGATACAACAAATGAAAAGAGCAAGGCACATACTTCTTGTGACTGCATAGAGTTTTATAGTGATCTTAAAATATTGAATGGTTTGAACAAGGAAACTTTTACATGAAACTATTCTGAAGGTTGACAACAACATTTGGTATCTCATTTTGGCTCGTTTTAGTAAAATTACAAATCAGAAGCTACAATCGGTCTCACCAACGACCACATAATCACTCTTCTTTTTCTTTATATCATCTAAAAATTAATGTAAAATTTGAAATATGGTATCATTTTACTATAGTTTTTTATAACCAACTAAAATCCAGTGAGGAGGTCAGAAATGCATAATGATTTAACTTTTTTTACAAATGAACCTGAAAGAACTTTATATGACAGGTTTAATAAGATTTTAAAAAGTAATACACAATTTTTTGATATTTTAGTTGGTTATTTTAGAACAAGCGGATTTTACTTGATGTATCCGGCACTTGAGGATATTGAAAAAATTAGAATTTTAGTAGGGTTAAATGTTGACAATCGTACAGTACAAATTATTCAAAAGTCAAATGAAGAACAAATGTCTTTTGAAATGTCTCATAAAGAAGTAAAAGAAGAATATAAAAACGAATTAATTCGTGAAATGAATAAATCGGAGGATAGCTACAGGGTAGAAGAGGGAATTAGAACATTTATTAAGTGGTTGCAAAGCGGAAAAATTGAAATCCGAATTTACCCTAATGCTCCTATCCATGCGAAAGTATACATTATGAGAAAAGACTTATCGAAAGTTCCTGATCAATTTGGGACGGTTATAACTGGATCCAGTAATTTTTCACAGGCAGGGTTAATTAATAACCTTGAGTTTAATGTGGAGCTGAAGGATAGTCGTGATGTACAATTTGCACTTGAAAAATTTGAGGAACTTTGGGAACAAAGTATCGATATTTCGGACGAATACATCGAGACAATTTTTGAGAATACTTGGATTCGCGATGACATTACACCATATGAGTTATTTTTAAAAACTTTATATGAATATTTTAAAGAAGAAATTAATGAGGATAAAAATAATAGATGGGAGGAAATGCTCCCTGACGGTTTTATGAAGTTACAGTATCAAATGGATGCTGTTGTCCAAGCTAAAAAGACTTTAGAAGCCTATGGCGGGGTTTTTATATCTGATGTGGTTGGACTTGGAAAAACATATATTTGTGCTATGTTAGCGCAAAATTTAAAAGGGAAAAAGTTGTTTATTTGTCCTCCGGTGTTAAAAGATTATTGGGAAGAAGTCTTATTTAATTTTGAAGTTCAAGGCTATAAAGTTGAGTCGCTTGGCAAGTTAGACAGTCTTCTTGAGATGGGAGTAGATCAGTTTAAATATGTATTTATTGATGAAGCTCATCGATTTAGAAACCAAAACACAGAAAATTTCCAAAAGCTTCACCAAATTTGTTATAACAAGAAAGTTATTTTGATTACTGCTACTCCACAAAATAACTATTCAACTGATATAGCTAATCAAATATACTTATTCCAACCAAAAAATAACAGTACTATTATTCCTAATAATAAAAATTTAGAACGTTTCTTTCAAAACCTAGAGGTAGAACTAAAGAAACATGAAAAAGGAACACCGGAATACATGGAAACATTACGGAGAAATTCAGAAGTTATTCGTGACAAAGTTTTAAGAAATATAATGATCCGACGAACAAGAAATGAAATAAAGGAATTTTATGCAGAGGATTTAAAAAAACAAGGATTAGAGTTCCCGCATTTAGGTTCACCTGAAAAAATTGTATACACGTATAACAATGAAATAGAGAGAGTATTTAATGAAACGATTAAAGTAATTCAACGTTTAGATTACGCTCGGTACAAACCATTGACATATTTAAAAAATATTGATAAGCAACTTGCTACAATGATGGTATCACAACGAAACATGAGCGGCTTTATGAAATCTATTCTTGTAAAACGCTTGGAAAGTAGTTTCGAAGCGTTTAAAAAGACGTTGAATCGTTTCATCAAATCCTATGTGAAGTTTATTGATATGTGTGAAAAAGGTAAAGTCTATATTAGTAAAAAAGTAGATGTATACGATTTATTAGATAGTGGCGATGATGAAAAGTTAATGGCGCTTGTGGAAGAAGAAAAGGTGCAATATTACTCAATCGAAGAGTTTAATGAAGGATTTTTACCTTCCCTTAGACGGGACTTAATGTTACTAAGAAGACTGGAAGAAGAATGGGAATTGATAACCGAGGATCCGAAAAAGGATCAGTTCTTATATGAATTGGAGAATAACGAATTATTGAAAGGTAAAAAAATGATTATTTTTACTGAATCAAAAGAAACCGCTGAATATGTTGGTGCTTATTTAGAGCAACGTTATCCTGAACAAGTGATTGTATTTAGCGGACAAGGCTCCAGAAAGTTGAGATTAGAAATTGAAGCAAATTATAATCCAAACTTCACGGGGACAAAAAGAGATGATATTAGATTCTTAGTCACAACAGATGTATTAGCGGAAGGGATTAACTTACATCGTTCGAACGTTCTTATCAATTATGATTTACCTTGGAACCCTACAAAAGTAATGCAGCGTGTAGGGCGTATTAACCGTGTAGGTACAGAACATAAAACTATTTACGTATTTAACTTTTTTCCAACTGCACAAGCAAATGCACATTTGCCTTTAGAAGAAAATATTATCTCTAAAATACAGGCTTTTCATGATACATTGGGTGAAGATTTCAAATATTTATCTGAAGATGAAGAGGTAACTTCACATCAGCTTTATCAAAAGTTAAATAGTAAAGATAGCTTAGAGGCAGAATATGACGAGGGAGAATCAGAATTAGCATATTTAAATATTATTCGCCACATTCGTGACCATGAACCTGATTTATTTGAAAAAATTAAAAGACTTCCTCAAAAAGCTAAAAGCGGTCGGATGTGTAAAGATGTTTTATCTAACTCAACGATTAGCTTTTTGAGAAAAGGGGCTTTAAAGAAGTTTTTTATTACGGATGGAAAAGAAACGAGAGAACAGACATTTTTAGAAGCCATGAAATATCTCAAGGTGGAAAGAAACGAAAAGAAAATAAAACCTTTAAAAGACTATTTCAATCATCTAGAAGCAAACAAGGAACAATTTGAATTGTGCTTTGTAGAAGAGGATTCTTTAGTAACCGAAAAAACAATGAAGAGTGGAAATGATGCAAAGGTCATTAAGTTACTTAAAGCAATTTCTAAATTTAAAACATTTACGGATGAACAAGAAAAAATGATCCCACGATTAATAAAGCTGTGGGAAGAAGGAAATATCCCTGCAAGTATCACGAAAGAAATTGTTAAAGCAACGAAAGGTATGAATGATCCAATAAAAATCTATTATGAAATTGTCCATCTTGTTCCAGACAAATATTTAGATGTAGAAAGAAATGTAAAAAAATACAATGCTACAGCCGGAGAAACAGAAGTAATCTTATCATCTTACTTGCGAAAGGAAGAGGGTAATTGAGTACAGCAAAGTTAAAAATCTTGCAAGAAACGTTCGAAAATAGCTTTGACATCGATAAATTTAGAACTTTCACAAGGGAATTTTTTAATGGACCGGAAATGTTTCCATATAAAAAAAGAGTAGGTATCTGGAAGGAATATGCTGATCATATTGCCTCTTATGTAGAGATTGCAAAATATACTGACCGTGAAGGAAATAACTTAATCGTTTTGGCTGTTGAAATTAAAAAGGAAAAAAGTGTTGAGCGGGCGAGAAGCTTGCAACGTAACTTTATTTCTAAGCTTTTAGAAATGAATAATTATGAAGCGGCTATTGTCGCCTTTTATTCACCTAATGAAGATAACTGGAGACTTTCTTTTGTACGACTTGATTATACATTTAATGAAAAGGGCTTAGCTTTAGATTTAACTCCCGCTAAAAGATATTCTTATTTAGTCGGGAAAGGCGAACCGAATCATACTGCCCAATTACAGCTTTTACCGATTTTCGAAGATGATAAGCATAACCCAACACTAGATGAGATAGAGACAGCTTTTAGTGTTGAAAAAGTAACTAAGGATTTCTTTGAACAGTATAAAGAAAAGTATATTCAATTAAAAGAATATCTTGAACAAGATCAAGCTTTTGTAAAAGAAGCAGAGAAACTAGGGCTACAAGTTCATCAATTCTCTGAACAATTTGCAAAAAAATTAATGGGACAACTAGCATTCCTATATTTTTTACAGAAAAAAGGCTGGCTTGGCGTTCGGATTATGCCGGAAGATCGGACATTAACGGAAGCAGAATTTATTGAAATCTATCAAAGACAAGATGAGCCTCACAGAGCGGTACTTGAAAAAGTTTTTATTAAAACATCCGATGGAAGAAGAAAGCTTTCTTCTAGAGAGATGTTTAATATTTCGGATCAAGAAGCAGAGCTTTTATCTGATTGTTTTATTGGCACAAAGTACGATATGCTTTGGGGTAGCGGAAACAAACAATTTATTAGGACGATTTTTAACTTTTGTATGGAAAATACAAATAAAAATTTCTTTGTTCATTTCTTACAACCGTTATTTTACGAGGCATTAAACAAAAAACGTAAAAATCATTACTTCAAACAATTTAACTGTAAAATTCCTTTTTTGAACGGTGGCCTTTTTGAACCATTGGAAGGTTATCATTGGAAAGAAGTTGAATTTAATATTCCTAATGAAATTTTCTCTAATGTTAAACAAAAGAATAGAGAAGCGGACGGTATTTTAGATATTTTTGATCGATACAATTTTACAATTAATGAAGATGAGCCATTAGAGAAAGAAGTTGCTGTTGACCCTGAGATGTTAGGGAAAATTTTTGAAAATTTATTAGATGTCAAAGATAGAAAGTCAAAAGGGGCTTTCTATACTCCGCGTGAAATTGTTCATTATATGTGTCAAGAGAGTCTCACGAATTACCTTGTTAACGAAGTTGGCGTTCCACATGAAGACATGAAGGAGTTTATCTTATATGGTGAATTAATAAGAGATGCCGATAAGAGACGGGATGTTGGGTATGGAAAAGATTTTACTATTAAACAAACTATTTTTGATAACATTGTAAAAATTGACCAATCTTTAAAAAACATAAAGATTGCTGATCCTGCCGTTGGATCCGGAGCGTTTCCTCTAGGCATGTTAAGTGAAATCGTCCGTATTAGAAACAACATTACCGAATATTTAGTTTGGAAAGATAAAGAAGGATCATTGGGAAGAAGGTATGGTGAAGAAATTATTCGCAAAAAGCGCTCCCCATATAGATTGAAGTGGGAGACGATTAAAAATAGTATTTTTGCTGTTGATATTGAGCCAAGTGCAGTTGATATTGCAAAACTTCGGCTCTGGTTATCTGTTATTGTTGATCAAGAAATTAATGCTGAAACACCTGAACCCCATCCATTACCGAATCTAGATTGCAACATAATGGTTGGTAATAGCTTGATAGATGAGTATGAAGGAATCAAGTTATTTGATGAAAAAATATTAGAGAAAAAGAAAAATAAAATTAAAGAAAATAGTGAAAATTATAATACAATGATTCAACTTAGCTTGTTAATTGATAATACGGATGAAATGTTAAATGAAATGTTCCAATTACAAGATAGGTATTTTGATGAAGAAGATGAACAACGTAAGAAAGAAATTAAAAATAAGATTGATAGAATTAGGGATGATTTAATCGAATATAAGTTGCAATTGGATGGAAATGAAGAAGGATTAAAGAAATACAAGGAATTGCAAAAGAATAAACAAAGACCATATTTCTTATGGCATTTAGAGTTTGCAAAGGTTTTCCAAGAGAAAAAAGGCTTTGATATAGTTATAGGAAATCCACCATATGTAGATTCAGAAAATATGGTCAAAAATAATGAAGAAGAAAGAAAGTTGATAGGTAAAAAGTTTAAAACAACCAAAGGTAATTGGGATCTCTATATACCATTTTGGGAGCTAAGTAAGGATTTGTTAAATTCTAAAGGTACAGCGGCTTTAATCACACCAAATAAATGGTTATCTATAAAATACGGTGAAGCTTTAAGGGAATACGTTAAAGAAAATATTTACAATATATCAGATTTTTCTAATATTAAAGTTTTTGATTCAGCGAGTGTTTCTCCTGTAGTTGTATTTATCTCAAAAAAAATAAAAGATTTCATTCATACAAAAAAATATAATGAAAATTATGAAGTAGAGTTTGAAAAAATAGTGAATAGTGACTTATTTAAGGAGTTTAACAATTTCAGTATAGCTCTTTCTAAAAATTTAAATATAATTGTGAAAATGAAAGAAGGCAATAAAAAAATTAGTGACTGTAGATGAGCAAATTCACTAACATAAATTGACAACCAAACAAAAAAGGAGACATGAACCGGACTCCTTGGGTAAAATAGATGTGCTCAAAACCCATTCACACAAGGAGGTTCATGTCTCATGAATAGATTAGCACATCACCAAGGAATCTACAAGTTTTTCTTCACGCTGGGGTTGACGCTGCAGCTTTCCAAACCGGTCATCAAGCATCTCATTCATATTGTCGATGCCTTGACCACCAAGGGATTCTCGGGAACATTGACCGATATTCATCACTGGAGCTTTCATCCGAATCATCGAACGACGCTCAG
>NZ_JHVN01000002.1 GCF_000620165.1 Anoxybacillus tepidamans PS2 | reverse complement strand
AAAGTGTTGAAAAAGTATGATGTCAAGAAAAAGTTCACGGAAGACGTGAGTTTTTTCTTTTCTTTTTGCCTTACTTATGATAACTTAAGTCTATACCTTGTGATTGAAGGGATCGTAATTTGATCCACTTTTTTAGGTTTTGGATCATGGCGGTGATCCAGACCTGAATCTGTACGTATGGAACTCCGCGGTATCGTGCAAAACGAAGCCCGTGGAGTTCTTTACTTTCTGCAAAACTTCGTTCAATAGTAGCGGGACGAACCAATCGAAGGATTTGTCCTCTTTCTGATAGCCGCCGTTTTCTCATTTGTTCGTAGACCTCTTGATGAACCGAGATCCGGAGTACTCGATCTCCTTTTCCTTTCGCGGCAGGACATCCTGTACAACTGCCTTTCACGACAGGTTTGTATTCATGGTATCCGGCGCGAGTGGACGTCGAATAGGTAAACTCCACACCACAAGGGCCAACATAGACATCTTCTTTCACTCCACGGAAGTGACTGGAACGGCATTTCGGATGTTCTTTTCGATGAAAGCGAAGATAAGAAATATACGCTCCGATCCCTTTCTTTTCGAGCCCCCGTCCAAGCCGTGCGTTATAGTAGCCGGCATCTAGCACGATTTCTTCCGGCACATAGCCGATTCGTTGTTTCACCCGCTCGATTCGTTCCAACAGCACGCGATGCCCCGGCACATTCGCTGACGTAACATAGGCATCTAAAATAAAATGGTGCAGGGTTTCGACGATGCGATGATCATGAAAAGCAAACCGACCACGAGGATCATGCTTGACAGATAGTCCTGCATCTGGATCGGTAGTACTGAAAAGGACTTCTTTCCCCTCCTCTTTTGGCGGCTTGGGAGAAAGGGGTTTTTTCCCATGTTGTAAGCGCTTTTGATTCAGTAGCTGTAGCACGTCCTCGTCTTCCTTCTCCATCACCTTGACGCGTTTTCGCTTATTCGCATTCGCTTTTAGCTCGGTTTCATCCGCAGCCCACGTTTCTGGAGATAAAAATCCTTCTTTTTGAATCTGTAACAGGACACACTCGAATAAGGCTTCCCATACCTTTGGATCAACACGATGACGAAGGAACTTCGATACACTGGAGTGACAGGGGACCGAATCGTCCTTAGAAAGGCCTAAAAACCATCGATACGTGATGTGCTGTTCAATTTGTTTACAGGTGAAACGAACAGAACGAAATCCTTCGATATACTGAATGATTAAAATTTTAACAAGCATCAATGGGTCAAGCGATGGACGACCTTTGTCTTCTGAATACAACGGTTTTAGTAACGAATACACGTAGTTCCAATTCATCGTTTTGTCAATCTGAACGACTAAATGATTTTTGTCGTACATGTTTTCATAAGCTTGTCTGTTCTTTTTCAGTTCGAATTTTGAAAAAGAAAAATACATAGTTCTTCATCCCCTTCTTCATTGCTTTTCCCTAAAATTTTAACAAAAGAAAAACGATTTTGTCGTTGACAAAATCGTTTTTCAACAGTCTGTAGAGGTACACATACCTCTACTTCTCTGAATTTAGTTCACGAAGAATATATTCGAATTCTACTTGATAATCCAAACCAGTAAGATCATATAAGACCTCGTGAATCATTTGTCTATATTTTTCGGGCTTGAGATAAACTAAGTATTGATGTTTTATAAAGCATACGACATATAGAAGCGGTATTCCATATGCCAGAATAAAAAGAATTAGTACCGTCGTTATAATAGGTAATCGAAGAGGAAGACCAACGATACCCGAGCGTCGGAGTAGCCGCATGAGCATTGGCAGATATAGCTATAAAACTAAAAATGAATGTAAAAAGAAAAAGTATCATTTTCGTCTTTTTCATTTTTCTTCTCCCCCTTTTGAATGGTAGATAGTAGTTTTAGAGATATCATCCATTAAAATAGTTTCATAGCGCAGCCTCTCACCCCTTTCTATTATATAATACCAATTATGTATAAATTTTCAAATAGAATTATTGTTATATTTTTGAAAAAAATGATTATAGAAACTGGTGGGCGAAAGCAATGTGATTCATAGGAAAAATGAGACTATAATCTGTGCATGAAACGGTTCGGCTATTATGGCCTTTTAACATGTTGACCAAAAACGCTCGATGTGCGTGAGTGTGGAAACTTTGATGAATACGTGTGGGGTTATATCATTTGTCGTGATAAGAGATTAATAAATTTAGATTAGTTATGCTAAAGTTTAGATTAACAATCTGTGTTTAGAGGAGGCAGCTGATGACTTGGTTTGAAATAGTTTTTTTATCACTTATATTCGGATTCGCAAATTGGCTGAAGGATCGGAAACTCCTTTCTTTCCTAAAAGATTTTATAATGTCGTTTTTAACATTTGTTTTATTGAAGCTTGTATTTTCTCATATACCGCTCCCTGATCTTCCTAAACCTTGGCGGATGCTGTTTTTTATTAGCATTGTTGCGATTGTCACTATTGTCTTGTCATTTAAGTCATTCAAGCAGAATAAAAAGTAAACGTAATTGGTTACAGGGGAGTGAAGAAAAAACTCTCTAGTTGAGGGGGGATTTCAAATGAGATTACGTCCAGTACAAGCATCAGACTACTATGCAATATCTCCGGTCATCAATGAGTGGTGGGGTGGGCGGCAAATGGCTGATATGTTGCCAAAGCTATTTTTTGACCATTTTAGAAATACAAGTTTCATTATTGAACAAGACGGAACCATTGTTGGATTTTTGATCGGTTTTCTATCTCAAACGTATCCAGAAGAAGCATATATACACTTTGTCGGCGTTCACCCTGATTATCGGAAGCACGGCATTGGCAGACGGCTTTATGGAGAGTTTTTTGCTGCCGTCAAAAAGCACGGTCGAAGCATTGTTCGCTGCGTTACCTCGCCAGTAAACAAAGGCTCTATTGCTTTTCATACAAAAATGGGAGTTGAAATTGAAAAAAACGGGGATAAGGAAGTCGACGGCATTCCGGTATATGCAGACTATGACGGACCGAATCAAGATCGGGTGTTGTTTGTGAAAAAGTTGGATTAAGTTTAGCGCGTGGTTAGTAAATCATTTAATTAAATTCTATGCCATTTGAACAGAGGCGGAGATGATGGCTGTACCCTTAACATTTGGCACGAATGAGAAAAGAAATGCTAAAACGATTGCTGTTATGCTGTTAGTTTGTACCAATTAGCAAATAAAACTGTTAACAAAATCAGACAATGCTACTAAATAGACACATATGATTCATTAACGAGAAAAAGGAACATCATATTTGTTTTATTGATCCCAAATATACATTATAATGCGGTTTATCAAAACAAGAAACGCAAAAATCATTGCAAGGATAGGCTTTCCAGAAGCATATAAAGCAATTGCTGCTAAACCAAAAATAAATAATTCTAGTAGGATTCGCGCAAATCCACGCAATGGAATACGAGCCGAAGGGGAACCAAAAATCCCCCAGATCAATGCAATTAACAAAGGGGTGCCTATACCGAGTACTAGCTTTATGGGGAAACTTTTGTCACTTTGGAATCCCCAGTACGAAAAAGAAACGAGGGCACAAACTTCTAAAATGAAACGAAGTGCAAGGTTTAATGCCATATGAATTCCTCCTTGATATTTTAACTAAGCTTGCTTCTTGTTCTAATGGGGGATTATATGTAAGGATAGTAAAGATTTATGAACTTCTACCACCTCTGAATAAGATTTAGATAGAAGAACTTCATTTACCTCCCAAATGTAAACAAAGAATACCCTGTTGTTTCTAAAAAATTACTGAAAATAGGATGGAAAAATAAAATTTATGCAAATGATTTTCACTAAATCTTCACCATTTGCTAGTAAAGTAATAGTTGTATCTAAAAAAGAGGTTAAATATTAGAAGGGGGGAATGAAGTATTTTGATACGTGATGACAAACGGTTTATCGTTAGGAGTTACTTAAGAATTTATAGCGGCAAATCGCCAGTTAGCTCAATAACGAACAAACGATTCACAGATGCTAAAACAAAAGTCGACTGAATGAACCAAATTGCGGGTTGGTCATCCGCTATTTACAAGGTTGTAACATCACACTGAAGTAAAGATGACTGAATACACAAAAGAGAGAGGCAGTTTCAGCGGTTTCTTTAAAAGTATCAGCAGCTATCAAACACGATTAGAAAGGCAGTGGATTTCACCGTCGGAATCACACTGCTTTTCTAATAAAATCGTTCTCATCATGTTTTTTAGACATCATTAAATGCACATGTTGAACTTTACCTCGAATTTTATTTTTCTAATAATAAACGCTTCTGGGGGATCGATTTTAAGCTAGGAGGACATAGCTTGAAGAAAAATTATACAAAAATTGTACTCGATTTATTGATGGCCATCACTTTTGTGTTGCTAATGAATCCGAGAGTGATGAACGGGTTACCGTTCCATGAAGTGGCTGGTCTAGTCATTGGCGTAGCTATTCTTATTCATATCGGATTGAACTATCGCTGGGTCATCAATACGACTAAAAAGATTTTTGATCCCGCGCTCCCTAAAAAAACGCGCTTTAGTTTTCTGTTAAATATACTGTTATTAATTTCGATGGCGACCGTTATTATAACGGGGATATTGATTTCGAGAGTCGTTTTTCCAAGCCTTGCTGTTCAAGGAGGACATGCGATTCGAGAACTCCACAGTTTCTCTGCCGATGCAACGCTTGCGCTAGTCGGTCTTCATATTGGAGTACATTGGCAATGGATTATGAGCATTTGTAAAAGAGCGTTTACATCGAAGGAAGGAAAACTCCGAAAGAGAGTGGTTGCAGCAGTTGCCTTATCAATCGCTATTTTAGCGGGCGGAACTCAATGGTTTTCTGCAACGGCTACTCCAAGCATGGGAGAATTTCACCCGAAACTAATGCAGCAAAATGGGCAGCCATTTGAGAATGGAAATACAGGCGAATTGGCGAATAGGCATCAAGGGCCGCCTAACGGGGATTTTCGCGAAGGAGATTTTGACGGCAGAGGGCGAAAAGAAGGACATGGCGGCAGCAGAAATCCGTTTCTTGTTGTTCTGAACTACTTTGCCATTTGGGCGGCCATCATCATTCCGACTTATTATCTGGAAAAGCGAATTTTAAGGAATAAACGAAACCAAATGTTTCATTAAGCAAATCGTAATAAAAAAATTCAGGATGAGGAGGGCCAAACCTCCTCATTTTTATATATTCATGTTTCCTTTCCCGTTCTTAAGCGCGGTACAGATGAAGAAAGTTCATAATTCAGGTGATGGGTTATAAGTGTAGCGTATCCAACTAATATGTGATGATTCAAAATGATAAATTGATATAAAGTGTATAATTTGGTTCAATTTCCCTGTTAGGAAAATGAACGTTTTCTATTTATTTTTTCGATGGCACTTGCTTATTTAGACAATCATGGATCATCAGTCCTAGTGTATAAAGTGAATATTAAAACGAATTTTGTATTATATCTCCGTGTAAAAATTAAGGAAATATAACTAATAAATTAGTCGGAAAAACAGTAATAAAATCATAATTTATACTTATTTTACTTATGTTACCATTTTGGTGAAGCCTAAATTGAGGAGTGAATCAATATGCCGCGCGTGCAAAGCATGTCGCACAACGTGCTGTATAAACGGGAATCTAAGAACTTGTGGATCGTAGAGCCGCCTTTCAATCAGAAAGTCTATCAAACTAGTTGGAATATTGTTCGTATTTGTCAAAAGATAAGGGAGATGCACTGACGATGATCCGACTAAAGCCTGATGAGTTGGAAACGATCGCAAAACACGTTCCTGATGCCGAAGACGCTTGTGAGCGGGCGCGAACGACGCTGTCGTGGGAACTTTCTTCTCTTGCCATGGACCTCCCCGGCGTCAGCACGCCAGCGATCAAAGCGTTGCGGGATGAACTCGTTCATTGGTTACAGCGTTATGAGGACAAACTAAACGAAGCTGAAGAGCTGTTGTATCGAACGGCTGCGGCGATGCGCCAAGCGGATCAAACGCTTGCTGACAACATGAAAGAATTCGGCTTGGAGCTTCTCGGATGGTATGACGTGCAACGAGTGTTCGGCGAGTACGACCCGATTACTGGGGAGCGCCTTTCTTTAGGAGATCGCTTGCTGGCAGGCGGGATGCTGTTACTATCGGTTGTCCCTCCCGCTAAAGGAGTGGGCATGGCAGGAAAAACAGCGATTACAGGGGTTAGGGCGATGGATGTCGCATCAGCCCTTGCCAAAGTGAGTCGTGTCGTGCGTTATGATAAAATAAAGGGAATCTTCGACACTATTTACCGCCAAGTGGTCAATTCCCCTCTTTCGGAAACGGCACGCTTGTTTAAGAAGAAATGGGAAGATCTAGTCGCAAGCATCTCTCCGGTTTTACTGCAACCAGCATATGCTGGAGTTGGTCCAACGTCTAGAATATGGATGAATGAAGCGAAAGATGCATCTCTCCATATGATTAAGAAAGCCAAAAGTAAGGTGATTGATAAGGGGACGAGTAATGTTAAACCTAAAGATTTTAGTCCTCTAGCTCCCGGCGGAGGATTAGCAGCACATGAGGCAAGGGGAGGACATCTAATTGCCAGACATGTTGGGAAGACCGATGCCGAGTTATTACAGCGCTTAAAAGATAACCCTAAAATAACAGGAGCATCGACTTTCAAAGATAGGGCTACAGCTGAAAAAGTTGCTAGCGAAGTTTTAAACGATCCAAATAACCAAAAAATTATCCAAGCATGGTTAAGCAATCCAAAAGCTAAATCGACTTTGGTTCTGCCCTATCAAGGTACAGAAATTATTGGACGCGGAGTACAAAGAGGTTCTACGACAGTTGAATATATGACGAATGCTAAGATAGTATTAAAAAAGGATGGGGCAGGGAATTTCATTTTAACTGGTTATCCAACTAAATAACGGAATGGAGGGTAAGATGCTTGTTAGTCAAAAATAATCCGGAAGATCCAGTTTTTCAGTTCCTGGCTGGAACTTTTCATCAAGACATAGATTCGCCTGAGGAGGCATTACAAGAATTGTTGACGGAAGAAAGTAAGGAATATCTTGAATCTGCTATCGTATTTTTAATGGAATTCATTAATAGCGAGTATTCAGATGATGAGAAGAATGAATACATTCAACACTGTGCAGACGGATTGTATTTTCCTGCCCTTGGACTGACTCCAATCCAATGGCTAAAAAGTGTAGTAGAACAATTAAAAGAAGCTGTAAAAGCAAAATAGGTAGTAAATTCTTAAGGGCCTTGACTGAGTGAAAACTCTTTCAAGGTTTCTTTTTTACTAGCAATCGAAATTATCATGGAAAGTGATACAAAAAGTGAAACAATCGACGGGGGAGAAGCAATTGACAAATTAACAATGATTTTACTAGGAAAACTTGCAGTCTAGCAGTTAAAAGTGTTAAAAACCTTGAGTGGCTATATGCTTTTCAAGGTCTTTTTATTTGATTGAGATCTATATAGCGGAAAGCATCTCGTCTGTTCCATGGCAACTGTCATATGTCGGAGTTGGCCCGGCGTCCCGAATGCGGATGAATAACGAAAAGCGGAGTCAAAGCCACAACATAGAACATGATTGAAAAGACTGGGGGATGAGATGGGTTAGTAGGGCGACTGGGAGACAAACGGTTAAAAATAAAAAAATTATTTTACTCATATTGATAGCATTGATAATCAAAGTAATGACTAGAAATAAAACAAAAAAGACTGTCACAAAAGGTCATTTATTGACCTTTCGAGACAGCCTTTTTTATCCTGCTTCCATTCCGCGTTTGACGCGGATGAACGCAATCATTTGGTTGATGTCCTCTTGTGTTAGCAGTTTGCCGTCGATTGTAAGATGAAGGTTTGATAAATCTGCTTCAGTTAATTCGATCACTTTCGATTCACGTTTTTCTGGATCATCCACTGCTCCTAACAAGTAGTCGGTCGATGTCCCGAATAACTGTGCGAGTTCTCTCACTGCCTCTAGCGAAGGCTGGCGGTAGCCTGATTCGTACCCTGCGTATGTGCTTTTGGCAATGTCAAGCTGATCTGCGATATATTGCAATGACCATTTTTTCTTTTTCCTCAGTTCTGATAGCCGTTTTGATATCATCGGCCTGCTCTCCCCCTTTATTCCTCTCACCATAAAAATGTTCGCGAAATGAATAAAAACTCTTGTTATTTTCATGATAAATGAATATAATTGAAGCGTAGGTTCGCAGAACGCGAACAACTTAATTATAATGTACACTAAATGGGCCATAAAATACAACAGGTTATTCATAAATTATCTTTTCGCACCATTATCGCTTTTTCACAGGGGTGTCAACGATGAAAAACATTCTATTATTAGCGACAGGCGGCACAATTGCTTCCGTAAAGGGAGAAGAAGGGCTCACGCCGGCATTAACGGCTGAAGAGCTGACAAGCTACGTACCAAAACATAGCCGAAATTATCGCTTAGACAGCCAAATATTGATGAACATCGACAGCACAAACATGCAGCCGGAGTATTGGGTAAAAATTGCCGAAGCGATTTATGAAAACTATCATCGCTACGATGGTTTTGTGATTACGCACGGGACCGATACGATGGCCTATACGGCTTCGGCACTATCGTATATGCTGCAAAATTTAGACAAGCCTGTCGTTCTTACAGGTTCACAAGTTCCGATCGGCTTTGCAAGAACGGACGCGAAAAAAAATATGTCGGATGCAGTTCGATTTGCTTGCGAGGAAGTCGGGGGTGTCTTTATCGTATTTGATGGAAGGGTTATTCTTGGGACAAGGGCAGTCAAAATGAGGACAAAAAGCTACGACGCTTTTGAAAGCATCAACCATCCGTATGTTGCCTACATCCATCAAAACGAAATTGACTACCAATACGAGATTTGCACAGACAAAAAACAAGAGTTAAAGTTTGAACCTTCTCTTTGTCCGGATGTGTTTCTCTTAAAACTTCATCCCGGTACAAAGCCGGAAGTGTTTGATTATATTAAACATCTTTACCGCGGAGTTATTATTGAAAGCTTTGGCAATGGCGGTGTGCCGTTTCAAGAGAGAAATTTGCTTCCGAAAATTAAGGAGCTTATTGATGCCCAAATGGCCGTAGTGATTACGACTCAATGCCTAGAAGAAGGGGAAGATTTAACACTATACGAAGTAGGACGGAAAGTCGCACAAAACACCGTCATTCTATCTGGAGATATGAACACGGAGGCTATTGTGCCGAAGTTAATGTGGGTGTTAGGGAAAACGGATCATCTGCTTGAAATCAAAAAAATCATGGAAACACCGATTGCGGGAGATATTACGCCAAAATTTGATGAAAGCTGGGATTTATAAAATGACCAAAACAAAGGCAGTACGAATGGAAAAAGACTTTCTTGGGGAAAAGGAAATTCCAGAGCATGTATACTATGGTATTCAAACGATGCGCGCGGTAGAAAATTTTCCGATTACCGGGTATCGAATCCATCCATCTTTAATTGAAGCAATGGCGATGGTGAAAATGGCCGCGGCACAAGCCAATATGGAAGTTGGGCAGCTCAACCCGCGAATTGGACAAGCAATTGCCGCAGCTGCACAAGAAATTATCAACGGAAAATGGCATGATCAATTTATAGTGGACCCGATTCAGGGCGGGGCCGGAACGTCGATTAATATGAACACGAATGAAGTCATCGCCAATCGGGCGCTTGAATTACTAGGGGAGCGAAAAGGAAACTATCAAGTGATCAGCCCGAACAATCACGTCAACATGTCGCAGTCGACAAACGACGCTTTTCCAACCGCCATTCATATCGCTGTATTAAAAATGCTTGAGAAGCTGCTTGCGACGATGGAGGGCATGCATGCGGTATTTGCGGATAAAGCGCTGCAGTTTGATCACGTGATTAAAATGGGACGCACCCATTTACAAGACGCGGTCCCGATTCGTCTCGGCCAAGAATTTGAAGCCTATCGCCGCGTCTTGGCGCGGGACATAAAAAGAATAGAGCAATCGCGCCAGCATTTATACGAAGTCAATATGGGAGCAACGGCGGTAGGAACAGGGCTGAACGCGGATCCGCGTTATATTGATATTGTAATTAAGCATTTATCACAGATTAGCGGTTTTCCGCTAGCGCGTGTTGAGCATCTAGTTGATGGAACGCAAAATACGGATGCTTACACAGAAGTGTCGGCTGCATTAAAAGTATGCATGATTAACATGTCAAAAATTGCAAACGATCTTCGCCTGATGGCATCAGGACCAAGAACAGGTCTGAATGAAATTACATTGCCAGCCCGGCAACCGGGTTCGTCCATCATGCCTGGCAAAGTAAATCCGGTCATGGCAGAGGTGATCAACCAAGTGGCTTTTCAAGTCATTGGGAACGATCACACCATTTGTTTGGCATCCGAAGCCGGACAGCTCGAACTAAATGTAATGGAGCCAGTGCTCGTATTTAATTTGCTTCAATCAATCCATATTATGGATAATGCATTTCGTGTATTTACGGATTACTGTCTAGCAGGAATTGAAGCAAACGAAGCGAAATTAAAAGAGAATGTGGAAAAAAGTGTCGGAGTCATTACGGCCGTGAACCCGTACATTGGCTACGAAACAGCTTCAAGCATTGCGCGTGAAGCATACGTTACAGGCAAGTCGGTCCGTGAGCTGTGCTTGTCGCGTCGTTTACTGACGGAGCAACAGTTAAACGAAATACTTGACCCTTATGCGATGACTCGTCCTGGAATTGCAGGGCAAAGCAATTATTAAAAAATTTTAAAAGAGAGGCAGATACATATGTCAATACCAAGTGGAGCAAGTATGCATATTACCATTCGTCTTCAGTTTGCGAAAAATTTAGTGTCTTTCGGTGATATCGCTACGGCGATCGGCCAAGCTGGCGGCGATATGGTGGGAATTGACGTTATTTCATCAAGCAAAACACATACGGTGCGCGATATTACCGTGAGCGTATTTGACACGAAGCATTCCGATCTTATTATCGATACATTGAAAAAAATACACGGCGTCAAAGTGATTAACGTATCGGATCGTACGTTCCTTATGCACATTGGCGGAAAAATCGAGATGAAATCAAAAATGCCGATTAAAACGCGCGATGACCTGTCGCGCGTGTACACTCCGGGAGTGGCTCGCGTATGTACAGCGATTGCCGAAGACCCTAATAAAGCGTATTCGTTAACGATTAAACGCAATACGGTCGCGGTTGTTTCCGACGGAACAGCGGTGTTGGGCTTAGGGGATATTGGGCCATACGCCGCCATGCCGGTGATGGAAGGAAAGGCAATGCTGTTTAAACAATTAGCCGACGTCGATGCTTTTCCGATTTGTTTGGATACAAAGGATACGGAAGAAATTATTCAAATTGTTAAAGCGATTGCCCCAGCGTTTGGCGGCATTAACTTAGAGGACATTTCCGCACCGCGCTGCTTTGAAATTGAAGAGAGATTAAAGCAAGAGCTAGACATTCCGGTATTCCATGATGACCAACACGGAACAGCGGTCGTCTTGCTGGCGGGGCTTTTAAACGCGTTAAAGATCGTTGATAAAAAGATTGAAGATATTAAAGTCGTATTAACAGGGATTGGAGCAGCAGGAATCGCGTGTACGAAAATTTTGCTTGCTGCGGGTGTCAAAAATATTATTGGTGTTGACCGCCATGGTGCCATCCATCGCGGTGTCGAATATGACAACCCATATTGGAACGAATACGCCGAGTTAACAAACCCAGAAAACGTAAGCGGTACGCTTTCGGATGTCATTAAAGGGGCCGATGTCTTTATTGGGGTATCAGCACCGGGAATTTTGACAGTGGAAGATGTGAAGAAGATGGCGAATGACCCAATTGTTTTCGCGATGGCCAACCCGGTTCCAGAAATTGACCCAGAGCTGGCGGAACCGCATGTTCGCGTCATGGCGACAGGGCGTTCCGATTATCCGAACCAAATTAACAACGTGCTTTGCTTCCCAGGCATCTTCCGCGGCGCTCTTGATTGCCGTGCGATTGAGATTAACGAAGAGATGAAAATTGCAGCGGCGCAAGCGATCGCTTCTGTTGTGACGGACGAAGAATTAAGCGAATCATACATTATCCCGAGCGTGTTCAACAGCAAAGTCGCAGAACGAGTGCGCGAAGCGGTCATTAAAGCAGCATATCGAACAGGAGTGGCCCGCAAAGAGGATATTATGTTTAAGGCTGAATAAAAAACAACGTCGAAGTCCCGTTGGCTAGGGCTTCGACGTTTTTAGTTATCTTAAATAAAGAAAGTTATTTTAATTTTTCATTTAGAATGCTTTCCTCTAAAACTGAAAATTTATCCCCATATACTTTGACGATATGCTTTTCTCCCCATCCGCATAAAGAATCTAAAATTTCTTTTAAACTCCACCCGTACTCACTTAGTTCGTACTCCACTTTCGGGGGAACTTGATTATAAACAATCCGATTAATAATCCCATCTTCCTCCAGCTCTCGCAATTGCTGCGTTAGCATTTTTTGAGTGATTCCTGGCATCAAACGCTTCAATTCACTAGTGCGTTTTTTGCCGTGCGTAAGGTGGCAAAGAATAACACATTTCCATTTTCCACCTATTACTTCTAGTGTCGCTTCAATGGGAATATTATACTTCTTTTTTTGCATGTTCTTCCTCCTCTTCGATAGTTACTAAAAAGTATCTATAGCACTTTGAAGTATCTATGGCACTTTAAAGTACGTACTTTTTTTAATGACTTATATGTTCCATAATAACATTTGCCAGCTGGCTTTCACTATATTTTTTTACAACCAAGCAATGAGGAGGAAGGGCAATGAACGAAGGTAAACGAAATACATTAGCATTGATCGCATTAGCTGTGAGCGCCTTTGCGATCGGGACGACAGAATTTATTAGTGTAGGGTTACTGCCGCTCATTTCGCGCGACTTGCACGTTTCTGTTTCTATCGCCGGGCTGACGGTTTCCTTATACGCTTTAGGGGTTACTTTCGGTGCTCCTATTCTTACGTCTTTAACGTCCAGTATGTCACGCAAAGCTTTGTTGCTTTGGATTATGGTTGTCTTTATCATCGGCAACAGCATTGCAGCTAGCGCCGATAGTATAACTGTTTTGCTTGTGGCTCGTGTGCTGTCCGCATTTTCACATGGTGTATTTATGTCGATCGGGTCAACCATCGCAGCAAGTTTAGTAGCGGAACACCGGCGAGCTAGCGCGATTTCCATTATGTTTTCCGGCCTGACGGTCGCTACCATCACAGGAGTGCCGTTCGGTACATTTATCGGGCAGCAATTTGGCTGGAGGTTTGCATTTCTTTTTATTGTTGCCGTGGGAGTTATTGCGTTTATTGCCAACAGCATTCTCGTTCCAGCGAATTTGCGAGAGGGTGCCCGCACTACATTTCGCGACCAGTTTAAGTTAATCACTAATGGTCGTTTGTTACTGTTGTTCATTATTACAGCTTTAGGATACGGAGGCACTTTTGTTACTTTTACGTACTTATCTCCGCTTCTTCAGAACATCACGGGATTTAGTGAAAAAACTGTTGCAGTGATTTTGCTCGTTTATGGAGTGGCGATTGCGATCGGTAATGTAGCGGGAGGAAAATTATCTAATCAAAATCCGATTAGCGCTTTATTTTATATGTTCATTGTGCAAGCTATTGTGCTTTTTATTTTAACATTTACAGCTCCGTTGAAGGTGGCTGGGCTTATTACCATCGTTTTAATGGGACTGCTTGGCTTTATGAACGCGCCAGGATTGCAAGTATATGTAGTAATGCTTGCCGAGCGTTTTGTGCCGAGCGCGGTCGATGTTGCTTCTGCCATTAATATTGCAGCATTTAATGCAGGAATTGCGATCGGATCTTATATCGGCGGCATCGTCACCGATTCGATCGGACTGATTCATACGCCATGGGCCGGAGCATTAATGGTTCTTGGTGCCGTTATTTTAACGGGTTGGAGCCGAGCTCTTGAACTGAAAGAACAGAAAAAAAGCAATGCAGGGCATATCTCTTGCCTTAATTCCTAAAAAATATAAAAGTTGCTAAGCGAAATGCTAGTCGAAAAGGGAGGAATATGGAATAATAGTGAAAAATTTACAGGATGCAACTACTTTACGTAACGGCGTGAAAATACCATAGTTCGGTATTGGAGTATTTCAAGTAGAAGAAGGGCCTGAATTGGTGAACGCGGTAAAAACAGCGATTCAACAAACATGGTTACCGCTAAGCGAAGTGTAGGTGGGGGAGGTCCATAGAAGCCTCGTTTTGCAAATAAAGAGCAGCTCTCCCCTATATGCAGGCATAGCGATTTTTCTAAAAATCTGCATGTCAGGGGAGTTTTTCAAAAAAGTAGGCAACTCATGTGACAGCAAGTTTTTAGTTGAATTGTCTTTCCAATATTGCAAGAGGTATCGAACTATTATATTTCAAATAAAAATCCCGCACAGTCGATGGGCGGGGGGGGGAAACATGCTATTGTCATTTTACAAGCGAATGCTTAAACGCGTAAATGACCGCTTGCGTCCGGTCTTGCACTTCGAGTTTGGCGAGAATGTTGCTGACGTGAACTTTCACTGTTTTTAATGAAATGAACAGAGCATCGGCGATTTCCTGATTTGTTTTTCCTTGCGCCATCAACAGCAAAATTTCCATTTCGCGGTTCGTCAATTGTTCATGAGGAAGGGATGCTTCTTTTTGTCGCATTTTTTGCATCATTTTTCCCGTCACTTCCGGCTCAAGCACGGACTGTCCATGAAAGGTAGCGCGGATGGCATTGGCGATTTCGCTCGCTTTTGAAGTTTTTAGCATGTAACTTGCCGCCCCTGCTTCTAGTGCGGGATACACTTTGTCATCATCTAAAAAGCTTGTGACGATGATAATTTTTGCTTCCGGCCAGGAAGATATAATTTCTTTCGTCGCCTCGATGCCATCGATTTGCGGCATGACGAGATCCATTAAAATAATGTCGGGCCGAAGCTTGAGCGCGAGCTCCACTCCTTTTTTTCCATCTTCCGCTTCCCCGACCACTTCGATGTCCGGCTGTGCGGATAAATAAGCAGAAACCCCGATTCTGACCATTTCGTGGTCATCGATCAACAATACTTTAATCATTCTTGTTCTCCTCCAACGCGACCATTGGTACTTTTACTTCCAATCTCGTTCCTTTATTTTTTAAGCTGACAATTTTCAGCGTGCCACCGATTTCGGCAGCGCGTTCATACATATTTTGCAAACCGTATGATCCGCTTTTTGAATAGTTGACATCAAAACCGATTCCATCATCAATGACTCGTAAAATAATGAAATCGTCCCGCTTGATCAGCAATACTTCCAACGTGGTTGCTTTCGCGTGGCGAAGGGTGTTAGAAACCGATTCTTGCAGAATGCGGAATAAATGATCTTCCACTCCTTTATCTAGCGGAGCGTCTTCAATTTTCCATTTAATTTGTATCGGCACTTTTTGTGATAGTTCCAGTAACAGCTCTTTTATTCCTTCTTGCAGCGATTTTCCTTTTAGTGGGACAGGGCGC
Organism: Anoxybacillus tepidamans PS2; assembly: GCF_000620165.1. Taxonomy (GTDB): domain Bacteria; phylum Bacillota; class Bacilli; order Bacillales; family Anoxybacillaceae; genus Anoxybacteroides; species Anoxybacteroides tepidamans_A. The sequence goes on along the minus strand of NZ_JHVN01000002.1, from coordinate 268,933 downwards.
AAATGGAGAAGCAGCGCTCTCATTTCAAGCTGCGACTGTTGAATCATTTGTTCGACCATCTTCAGTTGTTTCGTTTCACGGTCATCGGATAAAGGCTTGTTTTCCATTACTGCCGACATCATCATCGAAGCAGCAAACAGCTGCTGGCTGACGGAGTCATGCAATTCTCGGGCGAGACGATGCCGCTCTTGTGAAATAATTTCTTCGATCAATGTTTCTTGGTGTTCCGCTTTTTCAGTCGCAAGTTTTTGCGACCGTTTCGTCTGCTCGATCCATAATTTATGAATTTTTTGGATTCGTCCCCAAATTTCCTGAAGATCTTCAGGCGGATGTCCCGCTTCTAATTCGGTGATCGTTCCTTGCTCGATTTGCTGGAGGGCGCGAGCAATTGTTTGTATCTCGCTTTTCCAAAAGATGTTCGAAATAACACCGAATATCGTTCCAACAAGGATGCTGATCGTAGGGGCAAATACGATGAATGGCACATTGAGCACTTTTCTTTCCCATAACGCCGACCAGCTTTCTAGCGGAAAAGCAGCGAAAAAAGAAATAGACAAAAGCACAAAAAGTGTAACGGACAGCAACATCGACACGATTAATTGCCTCTGCACCATGCTCATATGCGTTTCACCTCTAGGTTGCCGATGATCATCGAGGTGATAATTTTTAATTTTTGTTCGGCGTTTTCATAAGAAGGGGTTTGATAAATGAGCGTTTGATTAAAAATTTGTTCTTTTTCTCGCTCAAATACATGGGCCGCTCCCACGACTGCAGAATGTGCGAGACTGACTTCTATCTCGTATGGAACTAAAATTTGTACATTTCCAATCCAGCCGCGCACAAAAACGACCGCCTCTCCTTTTGGAAGAACAGTGTAGCTTAAATCAATAATCGCATCTCCGATTCCTGTCTGTATATTAATATCATTCCACTCATAAGCATGTTCAGGCGTTTTTTGTTTTCCGAACAACAAATTGCAAAATAACGGTTTTTGCTCTAGCACTTCCCCTTGTGCCGCCGGCGAATCGCTATCACGGACTTCAGGACGAACGATAGAAGGGTTCCGCTTCGATTGGAAAAATTGAATAATCACATAAAGTAGGATGGCTATTAAGAAAAACCTTATTGTCATCATTGAAAAAATATTGAAAAGTAAGTGGATCACGCCGATCCAAAATAGAACTTTTCCAGCTTTGCGATTCCATTTTTTTCTTCCTATATATATGAATCCAGTCGACAAAATAATGGAGAAGATGATTCCTTTGTTAAAAAAGGAGATTTCGATGGCCAAAAGAAGGATGCCAATTAAGATGGTCCAGCTTATATAGTCTGTCTTTTTACGCTGGTCAAGCATGGGCCCACCACCTTTATTTGAAAAAATTCTCTTAAAGAATATTGTGTGTAAAAAAGAGAAAAAGGCGCAGATATCTACGCCCTTTAGCATACCACGTTTTTGCCAGACTGTCCCTTATTATTTTTCTGGAAGGGATTCCTCGGATGCAAGCTGTTTTTCCAGCTGAGCGATGCGGGCATCGATTGTGTTTCGATAGTATGCTGAGACCACCTGTTGTTCTAAACGTTCTAAGTATGATTCGATTTCTTTAAAGGTTGAGTATGCAGCCGTTGTACCGGTATTTTCAAGAACATGATTGATGCGATAGTGGGCGTGTGCCATATTTTCGCGACCCATTAACTCCATTCTTCGAATGTGCATATCCTTTAATTTATGTTTCATTTCCTCATATTTTTTTTCAAGTTCCACTAAATCACGGCCTGCTTTGTCGTACGATTCTTTTAATTGCAATGCCCGCTGTTCATATTGTGCCTGTTCTTGCACAGCAAATTCATACAATTCTTGCTCTCCTGCTCTCGAAGCGATTTCCGCCTGTTTTTTGCGTTTTTCTGCTAAATGGCTTGCATGATGGTATTCACGTAAAAATTCTTCCTTTAATAAGTGCTGGCGTTCGACGAGTTTACGAACTTTTTCGGTTTCTTGTTCGCACTGGCGCAAGTATTGATTCAACATCGCAATTGGATTTTTCTTTTCTTTTTCATCGAGCAGCTCGTGAAGATCAGCCGCAATGACATTTTTAATCCGTGTAAATAAACTCATGTTTCATCCGCTCCTTGTTATTAATAATTTTTTTGTAATTCATTCCACTGTTTTTCGAAGTTCGCAAATGGGTCTTCTTGTTTTGTGATCGTTTCTGTTGGTTCGTTCCATTTCTTATACACAACATACAAAACATAGGCGGCCGCAATGGCAGCAATGGCCGGCATGTTGGCTGCGCTCACCGACAGGGCGATAAGTCCAACGATTGCCCACATAACTTTTCGGACCGCAGATGGTGCTTTCAAAAATTTCTTGAACGCATAGTACAAAATGACGAGGCTGATCGCTAAACCGACTAGTGATCCTGCATTGGCCAACAGTACGATACTTGCGATTCCTCCCGCTATGAGTAGCCCGATTTTTTTTAACATGTTTCAATTCCTCCTTTCTTGTCTTTAATGTTAGCCTTCATACGTTATTTCCATAATGATCCTCAGTTATATTTTCGTATACGACTTGAGGCGTATTATGAAACTCTCCCACCTACTCTTTGTTAAGAGGTGGGAGACTTCTCGGTGGATATGTAAAAATAAAAGATAAATGGATATTAATTATTATTTTTTAAGATATTTGGAGAAGGAATTTGCCCTGTCCATGTAACGGTGTTTCTATTTTTAGAACACCGAATTTCTTTGTAAATTAACGGGAGAGTTTGGTGGAACGGAGGGGACTATGGATATGTCCCCGCTTTTATTCACCGCCGTAAATGGTAAACAAAACTTCTTTCTAAGTTTGCCTATTAATTGATATAATATAAAAAAATAGGAAAGGGGGCTGACAGGCATGTCCATATATAAAAAAGCGTTGATTCGCCTTTTCAAAAACTATGTAGTTGGTTCGACAGTGGCGGTTGTCGGGGTCGGAAGCCCGCTTATGGCGATGTCATTAAACATCAGTTTACGAGATTTGCGTCTATTATTTTTGATTCAGTTTTTTTCCTTTATGATTATGCTCGCTGTCGAATATAAAACATTTCAACGAGATATGTCCCCGATTCGAACGCTATTTTCCTCCTTTGACCGGAATGAACAGCACTTTTATTTGGCTCTCGTTCAAGCGAAGCGTTTTCCACTGCTTGCGGTCCGGCGCATCTTTATCCCGCATTTCCTCGGCCTGTCAGTCCCAGCGGTTGTTATGACGGCATCTTTGATTTATAAAGGACTTCTGCACATTCCCTACGCCTACATATTATACGCATGGCTTGGCGCGTTTTTGGTCACAAGCCTTCATGCGGTGCTTGAGTTTTTTCTCACCATTCAGACTATGAAGCCGCTTATTCGTGAAATTATTCGCATCGGAAGACGGAAAGGGTGGTCCGATGCGGTGGAAGCGACGAATGTTGTCTATGTGCCTATTAAAGTGCAACTGCAATTAAGTGTGCTGTTCATTGGGACGTTTCCGATTATACTTTTTGTTTTAGCGAGCCAGGTAAAAACGACGCTCACCGTGACCGATTTTGGCTGGGTCTTTGTCGTCTTGTGCCTGTCCGTTGCTTTCTCTTTATTTGCGGCGCAAGTGTTATCGAAGGAAATTGAAAGCCCGATTCGAGATCTCCACCAAAGCATGAGAAAAGTGCAGAAGGAAACGTTTGAAACTATTTGCGAGAACATTTATATTGACGAATTTTCCGAATTAACGAACGGGTTTAATCATATGGTGAAATCGATTTTGCGGCGGGAAGAGAAAAATCAACAGTTGCTTGACAGCTTTATCACGGTGATGACAACTGCCTTAGATGCCAGAGATACATACACGGCTGGGCATTCGCTTCGTGTGGCTACCTATTCATTAGAAATCGGAAAACGCCTCCGTCTTCCGGAGGAACAGCTGCAAAAGCTATATAAATCGGCTATTCTGCATGATATCGGAAAAATTGGCATTCCTGATGCGATCTTATTAAAAGAAGGGCGATTAACAGATGAGGAGTTTGCCTGGATTAAAAGGCATCCTGTGCTCGGTGAAACAATTTTGCGGCAAGTGCAGCCGATCGAAGAAATTGAGGATTTGCTGCCCGGTATTCGTTCGCACCATGAGCGAATCGACGGAAACGGTTATCCTGATGGATTAAAGGGAGAAGCAATCCCGTTGTTTGGCAGAATTATCGCCGTTGCCGATGCGTTTGATGCGATGACATCCGATCGTCCGTATCGAAAAGGGATGAGTGTTGAAAAAGCGCTCGCCATTTTGCAAGAGGGAAAAGGGACGCAATGGGATACGGAAATGGTGAACCACTTTATCGATTATTTGAAAGATGAGCCGTCCTTCTCGGTTGTTTATCCAGAGCGGGTTGGTTGAATAACGGATCGCGGCCGCAAACGGGTTGCCATCGATTAAAGTCATTTTTTGTGCTAACAGGTGAAAGAATTTTAGCTAGCTGGCCATGGTCAATCGTTCCATAAAAATTTGATTTATTTAGCGGATTATATAGAGAGGTGTCCATCTGAAATCAAAGCGAACAACGTCATTCGTTGTTCGCTTTTTGTTAAAGAGGCAATTGCACAATAAAGGTAGTACCTTGTTCGGGAGTGCTCTTTACATCAATTGTGCCATTATGGGCTAATATAAATTGGGTAGTTTTTCTCGTATACCGGGACTGATAATGCAAAATTTATAGAATAGTTGAAATTACGATTGGTACTATCCAACCATCTTCTGTATTTGCTATGATGAGAAAGTCATAATGCAGTTATATATAGAAAGGGATGTAGCAATGCGACAGACAAGAAGTAGTTTAACAACTCGTCTTTCTTTGATCATTATTATCATTTTTTCTTTGCTGACAATTGCCAACATACTCGTGTCGTCCTATATTGTGGAACGTACATCGAAACGAACGATTGGCAGCTACGGGGTTGAGCAAGCAAAGAATGTGGCGAGTATGCTTGATGTATCGAAATACGAATTATTTTTACAAAACCCAATCGAGAACGATACGTATTGGGCGTTAAGAGAGCAACTCAATGACATTCGTGAAAAAATTGGCGCGTTATACGTATATACGTTAAGCGTTAAGGGAGATAAGCTTTCTATTATGATTGATGGACAGCCTCCTCATTCAGATGTGGCATCGGCAATTGGCGATGCTACATCGACTACAACGATAAATGACATTGACGGGGCATTAAAGGGGGAGGGCGATTATACTGACATCGTTCACGATAAACAGTATGGAGACTACCTATCTGCATTTGCCCCGATTGTTCATGATGGGAGAGTTATTGGGGTTCTTGGAATTGATTTGCCAGCCAAAAAGGTTAATGAAACAGCCGCGATAGTACAAGAACAAATTCGTCTGCCGTTTCTTTTGGGCTCTATCCTTTTGACTATATTGGTAAGTGGAGGAGCTTTCCTATACTTACGCCGCCGTTTCCGTCCTCTCGCGGTTTTAACCGTTGCATCGGAACAGATGGCAGAGGGGCAGCTTACAGAAGCGAAAAGTAAAATCGCTGAGCTTGTAGATAAAGGAAACGACGAACTGGCCACACTTGTTCGCTCGTTCGGCGCGATGGTCAACCAAATGGCTTTTCTTCTTGAAAAAATCAAACATAGCAACGATTTGATGCTGCAAGCGTCTAATGAATTACAGTCGCAAGCTTCTTTTACTGAACAACAAAACGAGAAAATGGTTGAAACTGCAGTTGCCGTTAATTCCTATTCGGAGCAACAGCTTAAAAGTATGGAAGAATCTAATAGGGCGATTCAGGAGATGGCGGCAGGAATTCATCGCATCGCTGAATCTTCCTCGATGCTGGCTCAATCGTCTGAAGAGATGCATCGAGATGTTCAAACAGGGTATGATCACGTCGATCGAGCGATGAAACAAACGGAAAATATGTATGCGAAGATTCAAGAGACGGCGGAATATATTCAACAGTTGGAGAAAGGGACGGAGCAAATCAGCAACATTCTCGATGTCATTCGCGGCATTTCCGAACAAACGAATCTTCTTGCGTTGAATGCAAGTATTGAGGCCGCAAGAGCGGGAGAAAGCGGCCGCGGATTTGCGGTTGTCGCTAACGAAGTAAGAAAGCTAGCAGAACATTCGAAAGCCTCTGTCGATATGATCGCAGATATTATTGCTCGCTTCCGAATAACGACTGAACAAGCGGTTCGCAAAATGAACGAAGGGGAACATGAAGCGAGTGTAGGTCGCGATATGGTTGAAAACATTCGCTCTATTTTTGAAAGCATTGTGGCCAATGTCCAGCAAAATACAGGCGAGGTGCAAGAACTGTCCGCCATTACGGAGCAGATGTCGGCAGGAACGGAACAAATTGCAGCGGCGGTAGATCATACATTGTCCGCGGCCCAAGAAGTGGGCAGCTCGATCAACGATATGGTCCAATCAGTGGAACATCAAGGACAGTTCGCGAAGCGATTAGGGGAAATGGCGCGTCGCATTTGCGAAACATCAGATGAATTGAACGAAGTTGTCAACAAGTTTCGTTGATGAATAGACACTTGGATCGGCCGGTTGTAATATTCCTACTCGAATAATAGATTAACGTGCAGTTAGATCGATGACGAAACAGCCTCAACTCAACATTTCTGTTTGGATTGGGGCTGTTTCTATTTTCTGTTAAACAAGAATACAAAAAACCATTTGTGACATTGCAAAATATCACAAATGGTTTCTTCTTTAGAAAATTCCAACTTCCTTCGCTGCTTCTATGCTGTTTCTTGCAAACTCAAACGGATCTCCGACATTCTCCCAATGCATATACATTAAACGCGGTTCATCAAAAAGCCAATGGTTGTGGATAGCCGTAACTGTAATTCCTCTTTCCCGTAGTGCAGATAGGAATGGATTGATTTCTTTTTGAAGAATAACCGTTTCACCTAGATTAAGGGTTTGCCCCCCTCTATTGTTTTCAAATGAAAGAGCAAACGGAAGCGCTAGCGGCGAATGGGTAGGGCGACCTAAAATAGTTGCATTGATATCTCTAAGCCGCTGAACAACACAGGCAGGGGACGACGTAATAACCATACCTCCGATAATATCGGCAAGCTGTTGACACGTAGACGTACTTATTCCCTCAACTGCATCATGTGTATGCTCCATATGGTGTTCCGATTTTGTTTCGTGTTCGGTGCTAATTACAAAATTTACATTACGACGATGCGAATGTCTGAACAACATTTGATTCCCGTCTTTATCGAATTCTTTTCCGCTCACTTACAACACCTCTTTATTACATTTTCATTACACAACTTATTCGTGGAACTTGGCTATGAAATAGACTAATATCCTATTAAAAACACCTATTTTGTAGCTTCACAGAGAAAATTAACGCAGTGCTCGTTAAGCAAGAAATGTGTTAATTAGTCACAAACAGATGTGATTGTCATGACAATGCAGAGGGGAAAAGTTATAAAGGGATAAGGTACGATGGAAGGCGAAACATATGTAATTATTTTTTAGTTTTTAATCAAAGCGAGGATATAACTTCAAGAGTTGAAGTTGTCTGGCAACGCTCTTTATTGTGGAACAAGGAAGACAGCAGAGGCAATAGAACGAAATTTACAAGTTCAATCAATAGCAAGAAATTTTCGAACTGCACTGCTCCAACGGGGACTGAACAGGGACGTGCGGTTGTCGAAATGGTTTTTTTTCGGTAATATCTCAGTAGAGTCTAGCTAATTGAGGAGTTGTTCTATGGAGAGAACGAATGAAGTCGCCGATGTTTGTTTGTTGGCGGGAAAAATTATGCTGCAAAGCGGTGCGGAAACGTATCGAGTCGAGGATACGATGATGCGCATCGCTGCTTCGTTTGGCATGCCGCATTCTCATAGTTATGTGACGCCGACGGGAATTATTTTTTCGATTGACGGTTTAGGGCCGACGAAGCTGATTCGCATTGCAGAACGATCGACCGATTTGCAGAAGGTAGCGCTAGTCAACGGCATTTCCCGAAAAATAAGTGAAGGGGCGCTAGAGCTCGAAGAAGCGTATGAGATGTTAAAAAAACTGGAAAAGGAGCATCTCGCTTACCCCATTTCGGTGCAAGTAGCGGCGGCTGCGGTAGCGAGCGGCTGCTTTGTCATTATGTTTCAAGGAAGATGGATTGATTTTTGGCCTGCCTTTATTTCCGGCGGAATCGGATTTTATGGGTTACACTATATGCACCGCCTTGTGAAAATTAAATTTTTTGCAGAGTTTTTCGCATCGTTTCTTGCGGGAGTTGTAGCGGTGTTGCTTGTTGCTGTCGGGCTGGGGAGGAGCCTTGACAATATTATTATCGGATCGGTAATGCCGCTTGTGCCTGGAATGTTAATTACAAATGCCGTCCGCGATTTAATGGCAGGGCATTTAGTGGCGGGATTGTCGAAAGGAGCGGAGGCGTTTTTAACCGCCTTTGCGATTGGCACAGGTATTGCTGTTATTTTGGCCATGTATTAGGGGAGAATGAAATGATTATTGAACAGCTTGTTACAAGTTGGATCGCTTCGGCGGCGTTCGGGCTAATTTTTAACGTACCAAAAAAGCTGTTAAGTCATTGCGGAATCGTTGGAATGATTGGCTGGATCATTTATGTGTTGCTTGTTAAAGGACGTGTTGATTCTGTTTTTGCCACGTTTGCTGCCGCCTTTTTTGTGGCGGTTTTAAGTCAGCTGTTAGCAAGAGTATACAAAACGCCGATGACGATTTTTAGCGTTTCCGGAATTATTCCGCTCGTTCCAGGGGGGCTTGCATATGAAGCGATGCGTCATGTTGTGATGAACGATTATAACATGGCGATTCAATTCGCAGCGAAAGCTTTTATGATTTCGGGAGCGATTGCAATCGGAATCGTTTTTGCCGAAGTGGCGAACCAGATTGTTAAAATACGAATTTCATAATTATACAAGATTTTTTGTAAATATTATTGAAACATTTTTTTGCATATTATAATATGTTTAACAATAGTTGACGAAGACAGCGGGGAGAGGAAACATGAAAAACGCAATTGCGAGTATACAGCAAGAAGTATTTGAAGTGTTTGATCATCTTCATCAACATCCAGAAATTAGTTGGGAGGAATTTAAAACAACCGAGTTTTTAAAACAGCAATTGATACAAGAGGGATATCGAGTTCAGACGTTCTCAGACTGCACAGGAGTCGTTGGTGAAATAGGAAACGGTTCTTTTACAGTAGCTTTGCGTGCGGATATGGATGCGCTTTGGCAGGAGGTAAACGGAACATGGCGAGCGAACCATGCGTGCGGGCACGATGCGCATATGACCATGGTATTAGGAGTCGTAAAGCTATTTAATCGCATGGGGTATCGTCCGCCTGGAAAGTTGAAAATTTTGTTTCAACCGGCTGAAGAAAAAGGAGCAGGAGCGCTGAAAATGCTCGAAAAGGGAGTAGTTGATGACGTCGATTTTTTATATGGCGTTCACTTACGGCCGATCCAAGAGTTAAGAAGCGGGTATGCGTCTCCTGCGATTTTGCACGGTGCCGCTCAATTGATTGAGGGAGAGATAAAAGGAATCGCAGCGCATGCGGCGCGGCCTCATTTAGGCATCAATGCGATTGAAGTAGGAAGCGCTCTTGTGCAAGAGTTAAGCAAAATCCACATTGATCCACAAGTGCCCGCTTCCATTAAAATGACCCGTTTCCACGCCGGGGAGAAAAGCGCGAATATTATCCCGGATTATGCTACGTTTACCCTCGATTTGCGCGCGCAAACGAACGAAGTGATGGGGGAATTGGTTGAACAGTTGCACAATGTAACAAAGGGAGTTTCTTTCATTTACGGAGCGGATATCCACCTCCATCAAGGGGTACGTATTGTAGCTGCGCAAGTGAATGAAGAGGCACAACAAATAATGGAACGGGCGATCGTGGCGGCCATTGGCAAAGAAAAATGCGCTCCTCCAGTCGTAACATCAGGGGGAGAAGATTTTCATTTTTATTCTGTTACGAAACCCGAACTAAAAACAACCATGCTCGGTCTTGGCTGTGATTTAACGCCGGGGCTTCACCATCCGGAGATGACGTTTCGCCGCGAGGATTTGCTGATCGGCATCGAAATATTAGCAAGAACTGTCATCGAGACGTTTAATAACGCACAGCAGCAGGGGGAGAAAAACGTTGAACATTTCGCTAAGAACAATTGATACGGTTGAAGAACTGCAAAAAATGGCACAGCTAGAACAGAACGTATGGAAATCGAATCCCACGCCGCTTCATCAAACATTGACAGCAGCCAAAAACGGCGGAATTGTCATCGGTGCATACGTCGAGGAGCGGATGATTGGGTTTGTCTATAGCTTTCCGGGTTATAAAAATGGGCAAGTATATTTATGTTCACATATGCTAGGAATCGACGAGTCGTTTCGCAATCGCGGAATCGGCTATATATTAAAAATGAAACAAGCGGAAGAGGCGAAAAAGCTCGGGTATGAAACAATTCGTTGGACATATGATCCGCTTGAAAGCAGAAACGGCTATTTGAATATTGTTAAGCTTGGTGCGATTTGTTCGGAATATATCGAGAATTGCTACGGCGAAATGAACGACGCGCTCAACCATCGTTTGCCGTCAGATCGCTTTAATGTAGAGTGGAAAATCGGAAGCGATTATTTAGAGGAAAGAAAGCAAATTTTTTCAAACATTCATCGATCGGAAGAGGCGGAAGTGCTTCATTGGAAAATAAGGGAAGATGGCGAGCCGGAAGCGTTTTTTTCTAGTGACGGTTGGCAATCACTTTTGAAGCAGCGAATGGTATTTGTTCCGGTCCCTCTTCATTTTCAACGGCTAAAAGAGAAAGATCACCAACTGGCATTAGATTGGCGGCATAAAACGCGCGAGGTGTTTGTGAAATTGTTTCGAGAAGGCTGGGCCGTCGTTCATGCGATTCGAAACGAGAGCGAACCCGTTCAATATTATGTGCTGATCAAACGCGACAAACTGCCTTTATAACAAAGGGGGATCATTTATGAACATTAAGCAGGTTGTTTTGCGCCATTTAGAGATGGAGTTAAAAGCGCCGTTTGCGACAAGTTTTGGGTCGTTCCAAACAAAGGAATTTATTTTAGTAGAAGTCATTGATGAAGACGGGGCATCAGGCTGGGGAGAATCGGTCGCTTTTCATTCTCCATGGTATAATGAGGAAACAGTGAAAACGAACTGGCACATGATGGAGGATTTTTTATTGCCGCTTCTGTTCCAAGCGCCAATTGAGCACCCGAATGAGTTGCGAAGACGCTTCTCGCACATTCGGAAAAATAACATGGCTAAATCAGCCATTGAAGGGGCCGTGTGGGATCTGTTCGCTAAGAAAAACAACATGCCGTTAAGCGAGGCGCTTGGTGGTAAAAAGAAACAAATCGAAGTTGGTATTAGCATTGGCATTCAAAAGAGTGTTGATGATTTGCTGCGAATGGTGGAGCGATATGTTAATGAGGGGTATCGGCGCATTAAAGTGAAAATCAAACCAGGATGGGATGTCGATGTTGTTCGCGAACTTCGCCGGCATTTTCCGGATGTTCCGCTCATGGCGGATGCAAATTCTGCTTATTCATTAGAAGATGCGGAGCATTTGAAGGCGCTTGACGAATTTCAGCTTATGATGATTGAGCAGCCGCTTGCCGCCGATGATATCGTAGACCATGCTACGCTGCAATCGCAGCTTCAAACACCGATCTGTTTAGATGAAAGCATTCATTCGTATGAAGATGCAAGAAAAGCGATCCAGCTGGGAAGCTGCCAAATCATTAATATTAAAATTGGCCGTGTCGGCGGATTGTCTGAAGCAAAGCTGATTCATGATTTATGTCAAAAACATAACATCCTTGTCTGGTGCGGTGGAATGTTAGAATCGGGAGTGGGACGGGCCCACAACATTGCTCTGACGACATTGGAAAACTTTGTGTTGCCAGGGGATACGGCCGCTTCTTCATATTATTGGGAGCGAGACATTATTGATCCGGAAGTAACTGTGGAGAATGGAATGATTACAGTTCCTGAAAACAGCGGAATTGGCTATGAAGTAAATCGCCGCCAAGTAGACCGCTATACTACTTTTGCCAAAGTGTATCGAGCATAGTCGAATGCAAAGGATAACCCCCGCTCGCCGAAACGAGCGGGGGTATTTTCAATGCGTGAAATCCCGAATCCCTGTATTTGCTTTGACAAGAATTTCATCAAATTTCTTATCATCCTGCTTTTTCGAAGAGAGAAGTGTGCCAAGGACGGCGGCGATAAAACCAAGCGGAATGGATACGATTCCCGGGTTGGCAAGTTTAAAAATCGGTTCGCCAACAAGAATCGCCACTCCCGGCTCTGGCGCCCATACGTTTGGACTGATTGCGACAAGTACTAGGGAGCTGATCAGGCCTACGAGCATTCCTGTAATGGCTCCTGCTGTATTAAAGCGCTTCCAAAAGATTGTTAACAAAATAATCGGTAGGTTGGCGCTAGCCGCAACGGCGAATGCTAGCGATACAAGGAACGCTACGTTCATTTTTTGAGCAAACAGTGCCAAAAGAATGGACAAGATGGCGACACCTACTGAAGCCCAACGCGCAGCCAACATTTGTTCTTTTTCGGTGGCCTGGCCTTGCCGGACAATATGATTATAAAAATCATGGGCAAATGCGGAGGCAGCCGATAGCACAAGCCCAGCTACAACGGCTAGAATCGTTGCAAAGGCAACTGCGGAAACGAAAGCGAATAAGAAATCTCCGCCTAACGCTTCAGCTAATAAAGGAGCGGCCATATTTCCAGCTGGATTGGCGGCGACGATTTTATCATAGCCTACAAAAGCAGCGGCACCGAAGCCTAAGAAGATTGTCATAACGTAGAATAAACCGATAATCCATGTAGCGTATACAACTGATTTTCGAGCGGTTGGTGCGTCTTTTACGGTAAAGAAGCGGATGAGGATGTGTGGAAGTCCTGCTGTACCTAGAATAAGTGCTAAGTTCAACGAGATTGTATCAAGTGGGTTTTTAAATTTGTTTCCGGGATTCAGAAATGACTCACCTAATGGGGTAGCTGTTTTGACTTCGTTAAACATTTTAACGATGCTGAAATCAAATTTGGCGAATACGATGAGTGAGATAATAAAGGTACCTGCCATCAATAAAACTGCTTTAACGATTTGGACCCAGCTTGTCGCTGTCATCCCGCCAAACACGACGTAAACGGTCATGAGAATGCCGACGATAAGAACGGCATAAACGTAATCGATACCTAGTAAAAGCTTAATAAGTCCGCCTGCTCCAACGAGTTGTGCAATCATGTAGAAAATAGAAATAGAAATGGTGTTAAGCGCTGCTACTCCTCGAACCTTTTTATCATCGAACCTCGCTGCAATCATATCCGCCATCGTATATTTGCCCAAGTTACGAAGAGGCTCTGCGACAATATAGAGCACCACGAGATAAGCGACGAGAAAACCAATGCTGTAGAAAAATCCATCGAATCCTGTTAAAGCGATCATTCCAGCAATTCCTAAAAACGAGGCGGCTGACATATAATCTCCGGCAATCGCCCATCCGTTTTGCCATCCTGTAAGCGCGCTGTCCGCTGTATAAAACTCGCTTGTCGTCTTTGTGCGCTTTGAAGCAAAGTAAGTAATCAAGAGCGTCAATGCAACGATCACTAAAAATAAAGAAAATGCCAAACCGTGCATTACACGTTGCCTCCTTCCTTCGCTTCTTGCCTAATCTGTTCAACCATTTCGTCAAAGCGAGCAGCGCGTTTTGAATATAGCATGCAAAGCGTCCAGGTCATAATGAATTGCGCAAAAGCGAATACCCAAGCCCAACTAACGGAACCGATCGCAGGTGTATTTAACACTTTTGAGTACGATGTTAAAATCGGCAGAGCGAAATAAAAGGCTAAAAAGAATAAAGAAAACGGCAAAATAAATCGGCGTTTTTCACGCATCAGCTGCTGAAATGAAGACGATTGAACCACTTCGCTGTAATTAATGGAAGCGCTTGGCGGTTCAGAAGAGAATTGTTTCATTTCCATAGCTTCTCCTCCTTAAAATCGATTAATTGTGTTAAAAAATGTAGCGTTAATTCCATAATCCCCCCTATTTCCTAATAGTTCATAAATTTCTCATGAATTTATTATATATTTATCAGAAAAGTTTGTAAATTACGAAATCAGTAAATTTCATTATTTTGGCAGGCTATTTATTAGAAAAATGTTAAATACTATTGAACGATAATAAAAAACCCAACTAAAACAACTGAAAATAAATTCGATTATGAATATTATGAATTTTTAGAACTTTATTCAGAAAGTAATCGACGTTTTTTTTATTTTTGAACTTTACAAAAATTATTGAATAGTATACAATGTTACACGTGTACTCATGCAAAATTCTACAAAAAACGACAAGGAGAGACACAGAAATGAGTTTATTCCGAAAAAAACCTATTGATGTCCTCCTGAAAGAAGCAGGAGAGAAAGGTGCAGGGTTGAAGAAAGATCTAGGCGCGTTCGATTTAACGATGCTTGGGATCGGGGCGATTATCGGTACAGGTATTTTCGTCTTGACTGGGGTTGCTGCTGCAGAGCATGCAGGTCCTGCGCTTGTAATTTCTTTCATTCTTTCGGGGCTCGCTTGCGTATTCGCGGCACTTTGTTATGCGGAATTCGCATCGACTGTTCCGGTATCTGGAAGTGCTTACACTTACAGTTATGCGGCGTTCGGCGAATTGATCGCATGGATTTTAGGATGGGACTTAATTCTTGAGTACGGGGTAGCATCCTCGGCCGTAGCTGCAGGATGGTCCGGCTATTTCCAAGGGCTACTGGCTGGTTTCGGGATTGAACTTCCGAAAGCGCTAACAAGCGCGTATGATCCAGCAAAAGGAACATATGTTGACTTACCAGCAATTTTCATTGTCCTTTTAATTGTGTTCTTATTAACACGTGGTGTTAAAAAGTCGGCACGCTTTAACTCAATTATGGTTATTATTAAAACCGCTGTCGTATTATTGTTCCTTGCTGTAGGGGTATGGTACGTAAAACCAGACAACTGGACTCCGTTCATGCCGTTTGGTTTTTCGGGCGTAGCAACTGGTGCAGCAACAGTATTCTTCGCTTACATCGGTTTCGACGCAGTTTCTACAGCAGCGGAGGAAGTAAAAAATCCACAGCGCAATATGCCAATCGGAATCATCGCTTCGTTGTTAATTTGTACAGTATTATACATCGCAGTATCGCTTGTATTAACGGGTATCGTTCCTTATAATCAATTAGGCGTGAAAAACCCTGTGGCATTCGCTTTAAGCTACATCCATCAAGATTGGGTTGCTGGTTTCATCTCTTTAGGAGCGATTGCAGGTATTACAACAGTATTGCTTGTTATGATGTACGGACAAACTCGTCTATTCTATGCGATTAGCCGTGACGGATTATTGCCAAAAGTATTTAAGCGTGTAAGCCCTGTAAGACAAGTTCCATATGTGAACACATGGGTAACTGGTGTATTAGTGGCGTTCTTTGCAGGGGTTGTGCCGTTAAATAAACTAGCTGAATTGACAAACATCGGAACATTGTTCGCTTTCATTACTGTTTCGATCGGTGTAATGATCCTACGCAAAACACAACCAGATTTGCAACGCGCGTTCAAAACTCCATTAGTGCCATTGGTGCCAATATTAGCAGTTGTATTCTGCGGCTACTTAGTACTTCAATTACCAGCAACAACTTGGATTGGCTTCGTTTCATGGCTATTAGTTGGTCTCGTGATTTATTTTGCATACGGACGCAGACATAGTACATTAAACGACCAATCACAAGCGAACGAAAAAGTAAGCTAATGCAAAAAGGCCTTTGTCCTAAGCGGCAAAGGCCTTTTTCATCAAAGTATGGGACATTGAGTTTTTTGTTATAATAAGCATGTCGTTAATGAGTGAGTCGAGGTGATAAAAGATGCTTAGTGACAAATTATTACAAGGATTAAATGAGCAAATGAATTTTGAATTTTTTTCCGCTCACGCTTATATGGCTATGGCGGCATATTGTTCGGCGGAGAGCTTAGATGGATTCGCTAACTTCTTCCTTGTTCAAGCGGAAGAAGAGCGTTTCCATGCGATGAAATTTTATAACTTTATGAATGCTTTAGGGGCGCGTGCCATTATTACCGGCTTTGAGTCGCCAAATAACGAGTTTACTTCCGTGCTGGATTGCTTTGAAAAAGCGCTGATTCAAGAAAAAGAAGTCACGAAACGAATTTATCGTTTGTCCGATATTGCATGGGATGAGCGGGAGCATGCGACAATCAACTTTTTGAAATGGTTTATTGACGAGCAAGTCGAGGAAGAAGCGATGTTCGATAGCATTATTCAAAAGTTAAGACGCATTCAAAATGACAATAATGCGCTCTTTATGCTTGACAGCGAATTTGCTAAACGAACTTTTACGCCGGAGGAACAGTAATAGCAGTAATCAGTAATAAAGAGGCTGTTTCGAAACGAACAGCCTCGCATCTTATGGATCCATGTTATTCAGTTGTTCTTAATGATCCGGCAAGCTGGCTTTGTGCTTGCGCCACTAAACGCTTAGTAATTTCACCGCCGACTGAACCATTCGAGCGGGAGGCGGTATCAGAACCAAGTTGTACACCAAATTCTTGAGCGATTTCGTATTTTATTTGATCAAGTGCCTGTTCGATTCCAGGTACAAGTAGTTTGTTGCTGCTTCTTGCCATGTTTTTTCCCTCCTAATGTATTTAAATGGTCTTGCAATGTTAGTATGTGGTGAGGGACATAATTTATAATGGCAATTACAGAAGAGCCGTCAAGTTTTTGGTAGGAAAACTAAACGAAAAATCGGGCAATCGATTGCTTTAAGTGATCTGCGGTGTCCGATAATTCGTACGAAGAAGCTAAAAGTTCCTGCATCGTTGCATTTTGTTCTTCGGTGGCAGCTGCCACTTGTTCGACATTTTGGGCTACTATTTTCGAAACATGGATAATGTCTTTCGCTGTCTGTGCCATTATGTCCATTTTTTGATTGACACCCAATACCGCTTGGCGGACCGTGTCGCTTTCCGCTTTCACATTCCATATAGAATTATATACATCGTTAAAAATTGTTCCGAGATGTCTGATGATGTGCCCGCCTCGTTCGACCGCTTCCGTGCTTTCAATCATTGCTTGCACTGCGCGCCTCGTTTCGTTTTGCGAGAGATGAAGCAGATCACGAATGTTTCCGGCCGCAGAAGCTGTTTGCTCGGCAAGCTTTCGGACTTCGGCCGCGACGACGCCAAATCCCTTGCCGGCTTCTCCTGCCCGCGCTGCTTCAATCGCAGCGTTTAAGGCAAGCAAATTTGTCTGTTCGGAAATTGCTGTAATAAAACCAACGATTTGCTGAATTTCGCCTGATTTTTCGTTTAATATTTGAATGATATTGGACAGATGATTGACTCTTTCATCAATAACCTTCATTTGTCTAATGGTTTCCTTCACAAACTCTGCCCCTTGCTGCGCTTGTTCAGTAGCTTTAACGATCACTTCGACCGTTTCCTCGATACGGTCAGTGACATTCGTCAACTCGGTTGAGATGAGATGAACAGCTTCATTTGTCCGTTTGGATGCGCTAACTTGTTCATCAGCGCCAGCGGATACGTGCAAAATGGCTTGAGTAATTTGCTCAGTTGTTTTCGTTGTCGCTTCTGTGTTACGCCGCAGCGTTTGCGCCATTTCGTTGACGTGCTCGGCGGATGTTTGAATTTGTTCAATAGAATGTTGCAAATCATCGGCAAGATCGTTCATTGCTTGGGTAATTTGCCCGACTTCATCTGCTCTCTTTGTGTTCATTCGTTCCACTTTTAAATTCCCATTTGCTAGCTGCCTGCATACACGAACCGCTTCGTGGAGCGACCTGCTCGTTCTTTTGCTTACCGCCGTTAACGAAATTACTGACAACGCAATAGCGGAAAGAACGGTCATGAACATCCACACCATATATTGTTTCGTTTTTTTGTTTATTTCTGTGACAAGCTTGTCCCGTTCATTCATGATAATATCTCTTAACTGTTCAAGCTTTTCAGCGCTCACGTCGCGAATCACTTCCGCCTTATTTTGAAAGCTGATCACTTGGAAAATGTCCATTTGTTCACCGCGGTTGCGATTTGTTAAAACGGATGGCTGAATGTCTTTATAAAGCATTGTATTCAATTGGCCGTCTACTGAGATGGTCGCGTTGTAAATGCTTTTTTCTTCTTCTGTCTTCATAGCCGGCCGCAGTGTTTTTATTTTTTCATTAAACAGCTTTGTCTGTTTCTCGTATTGCTTTAACGTTTCAGGGCGCGGATTGGTCATATAATCGGTAATGAGGATGTATTTTTGTTTGAATAGTGAAGAAATTTCTGTAATTAAAATCGCTTGATCGCTTTTTTCTTCGACTTCTTTTACAACCCCCATCATATTATTTACCAATAAACTGATAAAAATGAAAACGCTAACAAAAAGCAAGGTGGAAAAACTGAAAACGATTCCATATTTTCGGCCGATTGTCATGGCGCGATGATTTTTTGGCTTTTTTAAAAACGGAAGATATTTGTTTTGGCTCAAGAAAAAAGTCCTCCTTCCTCTTTTTTCATAAAATTATAGCATGGAGAAAGCGAAGAGGGGAGATGGATAGACGAAAAATTCAGACTTTTATTTTAAACTTGTCGTCATTTTTTTATTGCAATCGGTTTCGAGTTAGGATAAAATGCAAATCAGAAAGCGATCCGAAACGTTTTGGAGGAATAGATGTGACAACGATTAAAGACATCGCAAAAGCTGCTGGAGTATCGATTACTACTGTTTCAAGAGCACTGAACGGCTACTCAGATGTCAATGAAAAGACAAGGCAAAAAATCATTGAGATCGCCAAGCAATTGAATTATAGCCCTAATACGCTGGCGCGAGGACTTGTGATGAATAAATCCAAAACGATTGGTTTGCTTGTTTCTGGATTAACGCGGGAAAGTGCAAAAGATAATTTTACGTTTGAGGTATTAGCTGGCGTTAACCAGTATGTAAGCGAAGTAGATTATGACATGGTTTTATTCAGTACGACATCGACGAAACAGCGCGAAAAAACATATACTCAGTTATGCCGAGAACGGCGTGTAGACGGGGCGATTTTGCAAGGGATCCGCGTGGATGATCCGTATTTGCAGGAAGTGGTTGAGAGCGATATTCCGTGCGTTCTTATCGATATTCCGATCAAATCGGAAACGGTCGGATATGTGACAACTGATAACGTGCTTGGCGCAAAAAAAGCGGCTCAGCATTTGCTGGCATTAGGCCATCGCCATATTGCGATGGTGAACGGTTACGAATATGCTTTTGTAAGTGAACAAAGATTCAAAGGATTTCGCGAAGCGCTGCTTGAAGCAGGAATTTTCTTGAATGAACAGTGGGTTGTAAATGGAGCGTTTCAAGAGGAAAAGGCAGAGCGGGAAGCGCTTCGATTATTGCAACAGCATCCTGAAATTACAGCGTTTTTTTGCGCGAGCGATTTGATGGCATTAGGCGTGATGAAAGCGGCGAAAAAGCTAGGGAAGCGCATACCGGAGGAAATAGCGGTTATTGGATATGACGATATTATTTTGGCTTCTTATGCGACGCCTCCGCTGTCAACGATTGCGCAAAATAAATTTGCGATGGGATATGAAGCGGCGAAATTGCTCATTGAAATGTTAGAAGGAAAAGCTCACTCGCATGTGAAAATTTTAGAAACAGAATTAAAAATAAGAGAGTCTACCGTTAAAAACCAATAATACAACATTGGTTTTTAACTTGCTTCAAACCGAAAACGTTTTGGAAAAAATTTTTTATAGCTTTTCCAAAACGTTTTCGGGCCAGAAAAAATTTTTGACATAAATCCGAAACGTTTTGGAGGATGGTGTTTAACGAATTCCAACGTTTAAGCGGACGGGCAGGAGGAACTGGAATGGATTATAGGGTCATTAAAGAAAACGATTTGTTTTTATTAACTGATAAGAAGGGGAATATTCCCGAAAACCACTCGTATGGATTAGGGTTATATACAAAAGACACGCGCTTTTTGAGCAAGTTTGATTTGCGCATTAACGGTGAAGAACCAACTTTATTGTCTTCTGACGCTGCGGAAAATTATGTCGCCACGATTTTATTGACAAATCCACATATGGAAAAGGATGGAGAAGTGATTTTATGGCGCGAATCGGTAGAGATTGAAAGAAAGCGCTTTATTTATAAAGGAGTACTTTATGAAATTATCAAACTAAAAAACTATTATCCTAAATCAGTGCAGTTTGATTTAAGTGTGCATATGGATGTGGATTTTGCCGACATGTTTGTTGTGCGCGGCTTCCAAACAGGAAAGCTTGGGAAGCGGACAGGGCAGACGACTGGAGAACGTTCCCTCACTTTTCATTACGAAGGGGAAGATCAGCTCAAGCGAGCGACGAAAGTGGTGTGGGATCGGCAGGAAAAAGCCGTTTTTGCTCATGGGGAAATCGTTTTTCGTTTCTCCCTCGAGCACGGAGAAGAAGAAACGTTAACGCTCATCGTCCAGCCGCAAGCTGAACAAGAAGTGATAAAAGAAATTACCGCCCCAAGTGAGGCGCTAAAACTTCTAAAAGATTCTTATCAGCAATGGGAACATAACATTACAGATGTCACTACCGATTATCAACCGCTTCAACGTCTTGTTGACCGAGGCATTGACGATTTACGAGTGCTGTTGACTGATTTAGGGCACGGTCCGTTTCCTGTTGCCGGACTCCCGTGGTTTGGGGTGCCATTTGGGCGCGACAGCTTAATCGCGGCGCTGCAAATGCTCGCCTTCAATCCGCAAATCGCTAAAGGAACGCTGTTAACGATGGCGAGTTATCAAGGGAAGCACCTCGATCCGTGGCGAGATGAACAACCGGGAAAAATTATGCATGAAATTCGTTTTGGGGAATTAGCAAATACGAATCAAATTCCGTTTACTCCATACTATGGCACGATAGATGCAACACCATTATTTTTAGTTTTATTAACGGAGTATGTCAAATGGACCGGGGATTTCAACCTAGTTCATCAATTGAAAGAAAATATTGATGCAGCGTTAACATGGATTGATAAATACGGCGACCGTGATGGTGATCTATTTGTTGAATACCACCAGGAGTCAAGTAAAGGTATTGCTAATCAAGGCTGGAAGGACTCCGGCGATTCGATTATCCACCGGAATGGCGAATATGCAAAATCGCCAATTGCGCTTGCGGAAGTACAGGGATATGTGTATCAAGCAAAAATGGGGCTAGCCGATATTTTTGAACAATTGAATGAAGAGAATCGCGCGGTTGAACTTCGTAGACAGGCACAGGCGTTAAAAGAAAAATTCGATAAGCAATTTTGGATGGAGGATGTAAAGTTTTATGCGATTGCATTGGACGAGATGAAACAACAAGTCGGAACCATTACGTCAAATCCAGGGCATGTGCTGTTTTCGGAAATGCTCGATCAGGAAAAAGCGGAGGCCACCATTCAAATGTTGCTTTCGCCAAAGATGTTTTCAGGTTACGGAATTCGGACGATGGGAGAGGGAGAAGCGGGGTATAATCCAATGAGCTATCACGACGGAAGCGTATGGCCCCATGATAACAGCATGATTTTATTAGGACTGAGTAAATTAGGGAAACAACATGAGGCGAATGTTGTCATGGAAGGGTTGATCGAAGCGGCAGGGCACTTTGAGTATGATCGTTTGCCGGAGTTGTTTTGCGGTTACAGCCGTTCGATGGGCAAACCGGTGAAATATCCGGTTGCTTGTTCGCCGCAGGCTTGGGCAGCGGGTGCACCGCTTGTTTTTATTCAAGCTTTGCTTGGATTATTTCCAAACAGTTTGAAAAAGGAGATTCGTTTATCGCCGACATTGCTTGAGGCTATGAATTTTTTGAAAGTAGAAAACATTGCCATTGGAGATGGGCGCTTATCTGTGACTGTCATGCGCGAACAAGACGAAATTAAAGTGCATATTCACGAAAATACGACAGGGTATGCTGTTAAAATCGTTTCCTAACAAGGAAGGGTTCTTCTCTTCCTTGAACTATACAAATCATTTACGAGAAGGGAGCTATGCGAAATGAAATTGAAAAAATGGGTAGCAGCGGCTGGTGTCACTTCTATGTTGTTTGGAAGCGCTTTAGCAGGTTGTAGCAACGGAGAGGAAAAAACGGCAGGCAAGGCAAATGAGGGGGCAAAAGATGAAAAGGTAGAAGTAACGCTTGCGGGCTGGGGAGGAAACCCGACAGAGCAAAAATTGTTACAACAAACATTAGATGAATTTGAAAAGAAGCATCCGAACATTAAAGTAAAATATGAAGTGATTTCAGATCAATATATGGATGTTATCAAGACGCGCTTGGTTGGCGGCGAAGGCCCGGATGTGTTTTACCTTGACGCTTTTGAAGCGCCTGCTTTAATTAAAACAGGAGTATTAGAGCCGTTAGATCATTATGTAACAGACGATTTTGATATCAACGATTTTGAAAAGCCGCTCTTGGATGCGTTCAAAGGGGAGGACGGAAAAATTTATGGATTCCCGAAAGACTATTCAACGCTCGCTCTATTCTACAACAAAAAGATGTTCCAAGAAGCAGGTTTAGAAGTGCCAAAAACGTGGGATGAGTTGCGCGAAGCAGCGAAAAAATTGACAAAAGGCAAAAAAGTGTACGGCTTTGGAGTGGCGCCGGAGCTAGCACGCCTTTACTACATTGCTGAATCGAAGGGTGGCAAGGTTGTAACGGACAATAAAGCAAGTTTTGCAGATCCAAAAGTAGTAGAAGCACTTCAGCCGATTGTTGATATGCACCTGAAAGATAAATCAGCCGCTCAACCAAGTGAAGTTGGCGCCGGCTGGGGCGGCGAGATGTTTGGCCAAGGCAAAGCGGCGATGGTCATTGAAGGAAACTGGGCGATTCCGTTCTTAAAGGATACGTTTCCGAATTTAGAATACGGCACAGCAGAAGTGCCAACGATTGATGGAAAGAAAGCAACGATGGCGTATACAGTCGCCTATGTGATGAATAAACAATCGAAGAAAAAGAAAGCCGCCTGGGAATTGATTTCATTTTTAACAGGAAAAGAAGGAATGAAAATCTGGACTAGCAAAGGGCTAGCTCTGCCAACACGCAAATCGGTGGCAGCCGAATTAGGCTTTGACAAAGATGAGCTTCGCGGACCAATTGTTGCTGGTGCTTCCTATGCGACTGTATGGCAGAATGGAACGAACCTTCCTACGATTACAAACAACTTTAATAACCAGTTTGTCAGCGCCTTTTTAGGGCAACGTTCGCTTGCCGATGCTTTGAAGGAAGCGCAAGAAACTGCCAACAAAGAAATTGAAGGGAATAAATAATCAAGCTGCTGATAGAAGGATTTCCTTCTATCAGCCTCTTTCATAATTGGGAGCCTTCTCATCAATATATTTTTCGCTAGAAAAAGGGGCTACTTAATGGATTCTCTTGCAAGGAGAGGAATGACATGAGGAAAAAAATCTGGCGCGAAGCTGGTGCGAGTTATTTATTGCTTTCACCAACGCTGTTCGTTTTACTTCTTTTTATCATTGGTCCGATTTTATTTGCTGTTTTTCTTGCGTTCCATAAAGTGCAATTGCTCGGAACAGCGACGTTTGAATTTGTTGGTTTAGACAACTTTAAGCGGATTGCGGGGGATTTGCGAGCTAAGATTGCGCTGTGGAATACGATCAAGTATGTGGCCATTGTGGTGCCTTGTCAAACCATTTTGGCGCTCGTGCTAGCTGCCACATTGAATGCCGGACTAAAAGGTCAAAAATGGTTCCGAATTATTTATTTTTTACCAACCCTTACGTCTTCTGCGGTATTAACTCTTATTTTTATGTGGATGTACAATGAGAACGGCTTGATTAATCATTTGTTAGAGATGTTTGGATTGCCGACATACAATTGGATCGGTGATCCGAAAATGGCGCTTAATGCCATTATGATGATGAACATTTGGTCGACCGCGCCGTTTTATATGGTTATTTATTTGGCGGCCTTGCAGGACATTCCCGATTCGCTTTATGAAGCTGCTGAGCTTGATGGGGCCAACTCAGTACAAAAATTTTGGTATGTTACGGTGCCATACTTGCGTCCTGTTACGTCATTTGTTGTTGTAATGGGCTTGATTGGCACGTTCCAACTGTTTGATCAATCGTACATTTTTTCGGGCGGATCAGGAGGACCGAACAACTCTACATTAACGGTCGTGCTTCTCATTTACCAATATGCATTTAAAACGCTTGGAACGATGGGGTATGCGGCCGCTTTGGCGGTTGCCTTAGCAATTATTATTTTAGTGGCGACGCTGCTTCAGCGAAAATTTTCAAAAGAAGAGTCTCTCTATTAAGGAGGCGGGCTAATGAAGAACAAACTAGCAATCGGAAAAGCGCTTCTATATGTGCTTCTTGTGCTGTATGCTGTCGTTACAATGATTCCGTTTTTATGGGCGCTATCATCCTCGTTTAAAACGCTTGAGGAAATTGTCAGCGGGACGATTTCATTTATTCCGAAGCATTTTACGCTCGATAACTATAAACAAATTTTTATTGAACAAAAAATGTTTCCGCGCTGGCTGCTCAATAGTGTGTTCATTGCGGTTACAGTGACAGTGTTAAACTTGTTGTTTAACTCGATGGCGGGATATGCGCTTGCACGTTTGCAGTTCCCAGGTAAAAAGCCATTATTTATTATCATCTTAGCGGTGCTGATGATCCCGGTTCAAGTGACGATGATTCCGAATTATTTAATTTTGAAGCAGCTTGGCTGGCTGAATTCTTACCAAGGGATGATCGTGCCAACGATGGTTAACGCTACATTTATTTTTATGATGCGGCAATTTTTTATCAATTTTCCAAAAGAATTGGAGGAAGCGGCGGCATTGGATGGCCTTAGCCGCATCGGCACTTTTTTCCGCATTGTGCTGCCGCTTGCTCGTCCAGCGCTCGCGGCGCAGGCCATTTTTGTATTTATGGCTTCATGGAATGATTTTATGCGTCCGCTCATCATTCTTTCTGATCCAGAACTCTTTACGTTGCCGCTCGGCCTAAACAGCTTTAAAGGCCAATATATTAGCTATTGGAACTATATTATGGCGGCGTCGATGGTATTTACTCTGCCTGTTTTAATCATCTATGCCTTTTTCAACCGTTATTTTATTAAAGGGATATCGTTTACTGGAGGAAAATAATAAGAATCAAGCTGGTCTTGTGAAAGTCGAATTTCCCAGAACAGCGTATAGAGGTACTATACGTTGCATATGAGAAGTTTGACGGGCTCGACCAGCCTTTTTATTTATTGAAAAAATTTACAGAATGTCGTTAAGGTTGAAGGAAATGCTAATAAACGCAACGTTTGATCTTCAACAAATGAGATATATGTCACAAGGAGTCGTTTGCGCCATTTGTCTGGTTAAAAAAGGTACAAAGGAGATGAGGGATGCGTTCTATGCACTTGAGGGCGGCAGTGATGCAGAAAATCGTGTTCTCTTTGAATGGTCGAGACCGAAACTCGTTTGCTAAAAAAGTATAGAGTCATACAGGTGCAATTTTCTAGCGCAGACTTATTTACATTAATTTAAGGTAGGAATGGTATATGGAATGGATAGAGCAGTTATCTCAACACAATAGCGTCAATAAGGAATGTCACGGTTTGAAGAACAAAAAATGGGCAATTGTGTCGCTTGCGTCTATCCCTCTAGTGATGACACTTGGTAATTCGATGCTCATCCCTGTTTTGCCAACGATGGAAAAGAAGTTAAATATTTCTTCCTTTCAATCGAGCATGATTATTACCGTCTATTCCATTGTCGCAATCGTTTTAATTCCGCTAGCAGGGTATTTAAGTGACCGTATCGGTAGAAAAAAGGTGATTATTCCAAGTTTAATTTTGTCAGCAATCGGCGGACTTATTTCTGGATGGGCGGCATGGAAGATGAGCGACCCATACACTTTTATTTTAATTGGACGAGCGCTTCAAGGTGTGGGGGCAGCGGGAGCCGCTCCGATCGTCTTGCCTTTAGTTGGTGACATGTATAAAAATGAGCGGGAAGTGAGCAGCTGTTTAGGGATTATTGAAACGGCTAATACATTCGGCAAAGTGCTTAGCCCAATTTTCGGAGCATTGCTGGCCGGGGTTATTTGGTTTATGCCCTTTTTTGCTTTCCCAGTTTTTTGTTTAGTTTCCATTGCTCTCATGTTATTTTTTATTAAAGCGCCTTCTAGTGATCAGGAAGCGGTGCCGCTAAAGCAATTCGTCCATGAGGTAAAGCAAATTTTCCAGCGCGAGGGACGATGGCTTTACGTCATTTTCATCATTGGCGGAATTTTAATGTTTGTTTTGTTCGGTGTCTTGTTTTTTTTATCGAGCATGTTAGAAGATAAACATCATCTAGATGGCATTAAAAAAGGGTTTGCCCTTGCTCTTCCGCTCGGGGCGCTCTGTCTTGCTTCATTCATTACCGGCAAGAAGATTGAAAAAAATAAAATATTAATGAAATGGCTGACGTTTGCTGGAGTGTGCTTGCTGGCTGGAGCGATATTTTTACTAAGCTTTTTTGAAAACATTTGGATACAATTAGCGATTTTCTTTTTTAGCGGAATCGGCATTGGTGTTGCGCTGCCATGTCTAGATGCGCTTATTACCGAAGGAATTGAAAAAAAAGAAAGAGGCACGATTACTTCCATTTACAGCTCGATGCGTTTCATCGGTGTGGCGCTAGGGCCGCCCATTATCGCTTTGTTAATGAAAAAATCCACTGATATGATGTTTTATTTGTTAGTCGGCTTATGTTTATTAGGGAGTGTCGTGATTTTAAAAGGCATCAAACCGTCAAAGGAAGGAGTTGATACAGCATGAAGGCTGTCACCTATCAAGGGATCAAAGATGTTGAAGTGAAAAATGTCCCTGATCCGTCTATCGTAAAAGATGACGATATTATTGTCAAAATTACAAGTACAGCAATTTGTGGCTCCGATTTGCATCTTATTCATGGAATGATCCCCAATATGCCCCATGACTTTATTATGGGCCACGAACCGATGGGAATTGTCGAAGAAGTCGGGCCAGGGGTAACGAAGGTTAAAAAAGGCGATCGCGTGATTATTCCTTTTACAATTGCTTGCGGCCAATGCTGGTATTGTCAGCATGGATTGGAAAGCCAGTGTGACGAGTCGAATTTGAACGGAGAAACAGGAGGGTTTTTCGGATATTCCGAAACGTTTGGCGGCTATGCAGGGGGACAGGCGGAATATTTACGGGTTCCGTTTGCTAATTTTACGCCGTTTGTCGTCCCTGAAGATTGTGAACTCGAGGACGAAAAACTGCTATTTTTATCCGATATTGTTCCAACGGCGTTTTGGGGCGTTGATGAAGCGGGTGTGAAAGACGGAGATACGGTTGTTATACTTGGGTGCGGACCAGTCGGACTGCTTGCGCAAAAATTTGCTTGGCTTAAAGGGGCTAAGCGCGTCATTGCCGTCGATTATATCGATTACCGATTAGAACATGCCAAAAACGTCAATCAAGTAGAAACGCTCGATTTCACTCAATATGAAAATGTGGGGGAGTATATAAAGGAAATTACCGACGGCGGAGCCGATGTCGTAATTGATTGTGTCGGGTTGGACGGAAAAAAAACAGCGCTTGAAATGATCGGTTCCGCGTTAAAGCTGCACGGCGGGGCGATGGGGGCAATTGTGATCGCTACACAGGCGGTGCGAAAAGGCGGAACGATCCAGCTTGTCGGGGTTTATGGCTCGCGCTATAATCAATTCCCGCTCGGCGATTTATTCTCCCGCAACATTACGTTAAAGATGGGACAAGCGCCGGTCATCCATTATATACCACAATTATACCAATGGATTGTTGAAGGGAAATTCGACCCAACCGATATCATTACGCATCGCCTTCCTTTAGAAGACGCTGCGCATGCATACGAAATATTTGATGAAAAGAAAGACGGCTGTATTAAAGTGGTGTTAAAGCCTTAGAATAAAAGGGATCGATCCAATTTGGGTCGATCCCTCCTCGCTGTTACGTGGAGAAAATTAATCGCGGCCATAGCTTACGTCAATGCTTGGATGCATAAACGGCGCCCCCTGCGGCCGCTTTTTCGCTTCTAATAGTTCGCGGTTTTCTGATGTATTCCAGCCAATATCGTTGGTCGGATGCACCCATTCGTCTCCAGCCATCACGCTCGGATCGGTTTCCTCGCTCCATTGATTGAGCGGCGAATTAGGTGAATTGTATTTGCTATCGCCGATCACCACCCCATATTTATTCACGAAAGGCGGCTGCATCTTGATCCCTGTGCCTTTAAAGGAAGGGGCATCAATTTGATGCGGTTGGGTTTCGTCTAAAATCGGCGAGTCCATTTGATTTGTTTGATCCATATTTATCACCTCACTCATAGTGTGATCGGATTAAAGGGCGATTATGAATAAAACGCACTGTTTTTACGAAAAGTAAAAAAAACAAAAAAGGGGGATGCATGTGGCAAATAATCATTTTCCTGTTGCTGATTTGAAGCACCAGTCTCTTGAGAAATTGCAGCAGCTTGAAAAAACGCTGCGGGAAGAAACAGGAGAAGAAATCGTGCTAATTGCTTATAGCCATAAGAAAAAATAATGGAGGAACAAACATGAAGCGAAAAGTCAAATACAATGCTGCAAAAAACAATAACAAAACCCCGACAGAAAGTTTGCCAGAATCAGAAGTGATCGCACAATATGCAAGCGATGAAGAGATGATTCGCGGCGCGAACCGCAACTCGAAAAAAGGGATGCAAGGGGAATGAGAAATAAGAAAACAAATGACCGCAAAAGCAATTTCCGGGAAGAATTTTCATTTGAGACGGGAGATTTTAATGCCCATCAGCTCTTGTCACTAGCGGAAGAAACGAAAAAGAAGAACAAAAAGAAAAAGTAGGGAGATCCCTACTTTTTTAAGGTGCTTGAAAATTGGATAAGCGGAGCAGAGAAAATGGATGTGCGCAGTTCAATCGGATCAAAATGGGCGATCATCGCCGTCGGCGCGTAGCGCACTTCTTTCGTTTTCATATAATGCCCGATATCGATCGGAACCACTTCTATAATCGTGTGTTTAAACAATTCTTTTTCATCTAAATGAAGGGAAGCAAATGCCACTCCTAATACATTTGGCTCCTCAAGAATAGAACGATAAACGGCTGCCCGCAATTCTTTATCGGTCTTTTCTTCCCACCAAGGTTTTCGCGGTTTATGTTTTTGGTTGCGCAAATAGTCGTATTTCATCAACGCCTCGGCAACAGCTAAATCAACTAATGAATTCGTTTGTAAAAACTGATACAGGCGGCGGAATAAATCTTCGAGTTGATGGCCGATCCGTCCCCATCCTTGTTCGTCCCAATAAGTCCCAAATTCTTGAAAGAAATCAAACGGTGTCGGGAATACATGTGTCACTAAATACTCGATAGTTTCATCCATACGGTGAGCATTCCAGTATTTTTCCAATACATCCTCAACTTGCTTAATACGCATGATTTCTTCAAATGAAAGGACGTTATTTTTTAGCACTTCATACGGGGCGTGATCCATGAACACATACCCGTATTCCGGAGCTCGCAAGCGAAGACCGGTGCCGCGAAGCATTTTTAAAAACCCGAGCTGCAATTCCTCCGGGCGAAGGGCGAACACATCATTGAACGTTTTGCGAAACGAAGTGTAATCTTCCTCTGGCAGCCCAGCGATTAAATCGAGATGTTGCGCGATTTTTCCTCCCTCTTTAACCATCGTCACTGTGCGGGTGAGTTTGGCAAAATTTTGTTTGCGCATCACAAGCTTGTTCACTTCGTCATTTGTCGACTGAACGCCAATTTCGAAGCGGAACAGTCCAGGCGGCGCTTCTTTATTTAAAAACTCAATGACTTCCGGCCGCATAATGTCAGCTGTAATTTCAAATTGAAACACCGTGCCGGGCACATGTTCTTCGATCAGAAATTGAAACATGTCCATCGCGTAGCTGCGGCTAATATTAAACGTGCGATCGACAAATTTGATCGTTTTCGCCCCATGTTTCATTAAATAGCGAATATCTTCTTTGATCTTTTCCCGATCGAAGTAGCGAACGCCGACTTCAATGGATGATAGGCAAAATTGACAGCTGAATGGGCATCCTCGGCTTGTTTCAATGTAGGTGACCCGTTTTGATAGATGTGGGATGTCTTCCGGGAAACGGAACGGTGATGGCATATTGGCCAGATTGATTTTATTTCGCTGCGGGTTGATGACGATCCGGTCGTCTTGGCGAAAGGCGAGTCCATGCACCGAGTTAAAATCGCGCTCCCCGTGCATTTGGAACAAAAATTGTTTAAACGTTTCCTCTCCTTCTCCTATGACGATAAAATCAAATTCCGGCACATTCTCAAGCCAGTCGCGTACATCATAAGAAACTTCCGGTCCCCCGACAACGATCATAATATTCGGGTTGATTTTTTTGAGCATCTTGACAACTTTAATCGTTTCTTCAATATTCCAAATGTAACAGCTGAAGCCGACGATATCCGGTTTTTTACGGTAAAGATCTGTTACCACATTCATAGCCGGATCCTTGATTGTATATTCAGCGATATGAACGTCGAATTCCGGCTGAGCGTACGCTTTTAAGTAACGGATCGCTAAATTTGTATGAATATATTTTGCGTTCAATGTCGCACAAATGATGTTCATTGGAAAAACTCCTTCAATCATATCTATTTGAATGAGCATTAAAACAATTATGCAATAGGAAAACAACAGTTTAATATATCATAGTTTTGTCAAAATATAAATGGAAAAAACGGTCGATTGGCAGGAAATTTTTTCGAAGTATGTAGGAGGAGTCCTATTTTTTATAGAGAATATATAAAAAATTGAGATGTTGTGGCAGGGGGAAGGAGAGGTGAGAGAAGTGAACAACGACCTTTCTCATCGAGGGGAACAAGATTTAATTATAGATGTAAAGTCATTAGAAGAAGAAAATAAGAGATTAAAAGAACAGTTAAGCGGATACTCCATTATTTTTGAAAGGTCGCTAGACGCGATTGTCATATTTAATAAAGAAGGTCGATTTGTTGAAGTGAACGAGGCAGCATGCCAGCTTTTTGAAATGGAAAAAAAGGAGTTAATCGGGCAGCCATTTACTTTATTTCTTGAATTGGTTCCGCCGGATATTCTAGCGTTCCAGCAATCTATGTTACATAAATTCGGTTCGTTTAGTGACGAGCTATTGCTTAAGTTGATGAATGGAAAAATTAAACATATTGAATTTTCGATGAAAAAGGATGCATTTAGCCAATTTGATTTGGCCATCATGCGGGATATCTCGTCGCGGAAGGCGCTCGAGCGGGAACGGATTATCAATGAGTTTTTATTTAAAGACGTATTTAATCGGGCAGTAGACAGCATCATCATTTTTGATGAATTCGGGAGATTTATCGATGTCAACCCGGCTTTTTGCGCGAGTTTAAATCTAGAAAAAGCGAAGCTATTGAACCTATCGTTTCAACAATTTGTTGCCCAAGAGTGTAAAGACGATTTTGTACAGCTTCTTACCGAACTCAAGGAAAAGGGGACGGCAAAGGGAGAGCTGTCATTTGTCCGATTTGATGGTACGGTGAAAATGTTTGAGCTGACTATGACATCGAATGTATATAGCGGTTTTTACATGGCGATTATGCGAGATGTTACAGAAAAGAAAAACATGGAAATCAAATTACAAAAAAGCGAAGAACGGTTTCGAGCGATGTTTGAACAAGCACACGAAGCCATTCTTATTTGGAATGATTATGGACACATTGTTAATGCGAATCCCGCTGCTAGCCGCACCTTTGAATTGCCCCTTAATCTGCTTGTGAGAAGAAACTTGCTTGATTTCATTGATCATAATGACGAAAAAGTATGCCATGTGTTTCAGCAATTTCGGAAAACGGGCGAAATCCGTGATGAGCTTACTTTCCATATGCCGAACGGTGAAGACAAACAGCTAGAATTCACGATGAAACAAGGGGTTATCGATGGATATCATTTAGCCATTTTCCGCAATGTCACTGAACGAAGAAAGATGGAAAAGGAATTGCAGGAGAGCGAACAAAAGTTCCGTAGCATCTTTGACCATTCGATGAATGGAATTGTGTTATGGGGAGACGAATACCGCATTTTAGATGTGAATCCAATTGCTTGCGAAATTTTTCAAGCGACAAAACAGCAATTGCTTAATAAACCTTTTGTCAACTGGGTTCCTGAAAAAGAGCAAAAATTGTTTTACAAATTGATTAAACAATGTGAACAATTAGGCAATGCGTATGCAGAGATGACAATTGTCACAAAAGAGGGCGAGCAAAAAATTATTGAAATTTCTCTGAAAAAAGACATTATTCCGAACGTCGGGATGATGATGCTTCGTGATATTACGGAGAAAAAAGAGTTAGAATGGCAATTGCGCAAATCCGATACGCTTAATGTAGTAGGCGAGTTGGCGGCGGGAATTGCCCATGAAATTCGCAACCCGATGACGGCTTTAAAAGGATTTATTCAGTTGCTGCAGGGCAGCATTAGCGAAGATTATTCCATGTATTTTAATGTCATTATGTCAGAGCTTAAGCGGATCGAGTCGATTATTACCGAATTCCTTGTTCTTGCCAAGCCGCAGGCTGTTCAATACCAGCAAAACGATGTGTGTAAAATTATGAAGGACACGATTGACTTGATCAGTGCGCAGGCGATGATGCACAATGTGCAAATTATTGCTGATTTCGAAGAGCATATACCGTTTATTTATTGTGAGCCGAATCAGTTAAAGCAAGTATTTATTAACATCTTAAAAAATGCAATTGAAGTGATGCCAAAAGGCGGAGAAGTCCATGTGCGCATCCAAAACATCGATTTGCATTTTATTCGTATTTCCGTAACGGACCAAGGCTGCGGAATTCCGCAAGACAAAATAAAAAAGCTTGGCGAGCCTTTCTATACGACAAAAGAGCGGGGAACTGGACTAGGGTTAATGGTTAGTTATAAAATTATTGAAGAACATCAAGGAAGAATTAATGTTGAAAGTGAAGTGGGCGTCGGAACGACGTTTCATATTACGCTGCCGATTGAGCGCGTGGAAAAAGAGGGGTAGCATGAAACGAGAGTACAATATTTATAAATCAAAGCAACTTGGAACGATTTATATCGTTTCCGATGGAGAAGCGATTGTAAATGTCGAACTTTTTGAAGATGGCTGGGAAAAGCTGCATGAACAATATGAAATGGTAAAAAGCGAATCTTCTTTACTTCAAGAGGCGTTGCATCAGTTTGATGAATATTTTTGCGGAAAGCGGAAGCAGTTTCAATTGCCTTTAAAATGGAAGGGAACGCCTTTTCAAGAAAAGGTATGGACAGCTCTTTGTGACATTCCTTATGGAAAGACAGTGAGCTATAGCGAAATCGCGGAAAAAATCGGCCATCCAAAAGCGGTAAGGGCGGTCGGTCAAGCCAATCGAGCGAACGAACTGGCGATTATCGTCCCGTGTCATCGGGTCATCGGGAAAAACCGCGCATTAACTGGCTACGCCGGCCAGCGAACAGATGTGAAGGAAGCATTATTGCAAATGGAATCCAAATACGTAAACTAATAGAAAAACTAGAAGCGTAAATTGCTTCTAGTTTTTCTATTCATTGATTATGCAGCGTGACAATAACGTTTAACGTTCCTTTCGTTTCAATATTAGCGGGAACAACGATCGCTTTTTGGAATCCTTTGACGCTTGCTTCCCCGATAAGAAGTGTAGGCGGGGTAATATCCATTGTCATTTGTTGACCGGATGCATGGGTAACCAATTGTCCAGCAATCATATTTCCGAGTTCGCATGTGAATGATTCAAGCATTTCTCCTTCGAGTGTCATTCCATACATCATCTGGCTAATTTGCGCAAAAAGGTCATTTGTTCCTGCAAGCACGAGTTGCCCGTGAACTTGTCCAGTAATCCCAATGAGCACGGATAAAGACGAACGAATCGAATTTGAATTATATAACGTTGGCTTTTCAATCTCAATCCCTGCAGGAATGACTGTTTTAATTGAATGAATTGCACTATTTAATAGATGAGTGAGCGTTGCTGCTGCCGTCATTGGTCTGTTCCCCCGTTCATAAGACAAATGCTCTAGTAATTTCATCATATCATAAATTTTCTGATAAGCCGATGGGGAAACTTTCCTATTTCTTTTGTACATGAGACAATGCTAGTGCCCCTACTAAAATCGCTCCTTTAATAATATCTTGCGCATAGTACGGAACGTTCATCATAGTCAATCCATTTAGAAGAACACCGATTAAAATCGACCCAAATAGTGTGCCGATGACGTTTGGCTTCCCTGCGCCGAAGACGGAAAAACCGATATACGCAGCCGCTACTCCATCCATTAAAAATGATGCCCCTGCGGACACTTGGCCTGTTCCGATGCGAGAAGCAAGGACGATGCCGCCAAGCGCGGCAAAAAAGCCGCTTATGATATATGCGTAAGTGCGGTAGCGGTTGACAGGAATTCCTGCGAGGCGAGCAGCTTCCCGGTTTTCCCCGGTCATGTAAAATAGGCGTCCGGGCTTTGTATAGGTCAAAAATAAATGAGTAAAAGCAACCACAAGCAACATCAGCAAAACTGAAAACGGAATGCCTCCTATTTCTCCTTGGCCGATAAATAGGAACGATGGGATAAACTTACCCGGTGCCGTTCCGCCGTCAGGAAGCGGCATATCGTTGTAGATCGAAAACCCTTTCGTATAAGTGAGTTGAATTCCGTTTACTGCATACATCGTCGCTAGCGTCGCAAGCAAATCAGGAAGTTTGAGCTTAATAATGAGCAACGAGTTTAAAAGACCGATCGCTACTCCTAGTAAAAGCGGGACAAGGAGAGTTACGAAAATTTCTTGTCGATACAAAACAAGAGCTGCCGCGCTTGCGATTGTTGCCAGACTCACGGTCGAACCAACCGATAAGTCAAATCCATCGACGATGAGCGAGAAGGTAATGCCAATTGCCACAAGCGTCACGATGGAAATGGAACGCAAAATATCACCAAAGTTTTCGTATGTTAAAAAACGGTCCAGCGTTAAGCTAAAATAGATAATGACAACAAAAATTGCGAGCAACGTCCCGTGTTTATATAAAAAATTAAGAGGAGACCGCTTCACGGGCGAGAGCATTGTTTGAGCCATTTTCGCCACCTCCGCTGCTATAATAGATAAGTTGTTCATATGTTGTTGTTTCCGCCGCGAAACGTCGGATGAGCCGTCCGTTCGCCATGACGTAAATCGTATCCGCAATGTCAAGCAGTTCTTGAAATTCGCTTGTCATGTACAGCACCGCTTTTCCTTTATCGGCGAGGGAACGGATAATAGAAAATACTTCGGTTTTTGCATTAATATCAATCCCTTTTGTCGGCTCGTCGAAAATAAACACATCTCCGTTTGTGTGGAGCCATTTACCGATGACGACTTTCTGCTGATTGCCGCCGCTTAAATGTTGAACGATCGCATGCGGAAAAGGAGGATGAATGCGTAGCGTTTCGATGAGTTGCTGGGCGACTTCTTCTTCTTTTTTCCTTAAAATCCATTGCCATTTTGCTAACAAGGGCAATAAGCGGACGGTTAAATTAGTACGGACTGTTTCACGTAAAAACAATCCTTGTTTTCGTCTCTCTTCTGGAATAAAGCAAATCCCCGCAGCGATTGCTTCCTGTGGAGAGGAAAATGTATACCGTTTGCCATGAATGAACCATTCACCTGACGTTTTCGTAGCGGCCAAAATGCTTTCCGCAAACTCGGTTTTTCCGGCTCCAGCCAATCCGGCAATTCCGACGATTTCTCCCTTACGTATTTGTAGATCCACGGTCGTATTGGTTTTTGCGATGTGCAATTGCTTCACTTCAAAAGCTACTTCGTCGCTGTACGCGCGCTTGGCCTTTTCGTTTCGCTCGTAAGAACGTCCGATCATATGACTGATCATGTCTTCGATGGAGAGTTGTGCGGCATTTCCAGAATGAACGACTATTCCATCGCGTAAAATCGTCACCCGATCGCAAATTTCTTTCACTTCCTTAAGCTTGTGAGAAATATAGATGAACGACACGCCTTGAGCTTTTAATTGTTTAATAATTTGAAAAAGGCGTTTTGTTTCCACTTCGCTTAACGCAGCGGTCGGTTCATCTAAAATGATGTAACGGGCGGAAGAAGATAGTACTTTCGCTAGCACGATCAGTTGTTTTTCATGCAACGTGCATGTTTGAATTGGCTTATGAAGCGGAAGCGATAATCCGACTTGCTCTAGCAGCTTCTCCGCCTGCTGCTTTTGTTGTTTTCTTGATAAGAGCGGTTGCCGTTTCGCGTTGACGATATCATCAGCTACAATGTTTTCATATACGGGTAATGAAGGAAAAAGAGCTGTATCGACTTCTTGAACAACGAGCCCGATGCCTGCTTTTTTGGCATCGGCCGGGGAAGAAAAGCGATAATCGGCCCCATCAATCGTAATCGTCCCTTCGTTGGCGGACAGATCGCCGGCTAAAATTTTCATTAAAGTGCTCTTTCCCGCCCCATTCATTCCTAAAAGGGCGTGAACCTCCCCTTTTTGCACATGAAAGTTCACGCCTTTTAACACAGGAACATTGCCAAACGACTTATAAATACTTTTCATAAAAAGGCCGCTCATTTCGTTTTCCCCTGTTCTTCGAGCGTTTTCATCCAAGGAGAAATCGCCACGTTTGACTGGCCCCAGCCGGCAATATACTCATGAAGAGATTTCATGGAAATTTGCTTGTTAGGCAAATCGGCTTGTTTAACTAAATGCGGCTCAAGGGAATAAATATTCGGTGTTTTCTCGCCGGCTATTTTTTGATAGGCAAACCGCACTTGCACGCGGCCGACTTCGGCTGGATCGGTGGCGGTCGTTGCCACCCACGGGCTGTTTGGTTGCTGCATCATTTGCAAGTCTTCATCGCTTAAATCGATGCCATATACTTTAATTTCATTGCGTCCGGCTTGTTGAATAGCGCGCGTGGCCCCTTTAGCGAATTCATCCCACGTTGCAAACACTGCATCGATATCGCCTTTATTTGGATATTTTTTAAGAATCGCTTCCATTTGCGTTTGTGTGTCTAATGCTGTATTGGCGCTGGCGGTTCCGAATTTAGCCACTTCTTTAATGTTTGGATAGCGCTTTTTAAAGGCGTCATAAATAACGTGGCGCCGCTCCATCGGGGTAAAGCCGCCGACCCAAATGGTAACGATGTTTCCTTCTCCATTCAAATCTTCGGCTAATGTTTTCAATGTTTTCCAAGCGAGGCTATAGTCGTCTTGGTCGATGACGGTAACGCCCGGGATGTTTAAATCGTTATCAAATGCGACGACAGGAATGCCTTTGGCGACTGCTTTTTCTACAGGGCCTTTTAACGCATCGGCCCGCCCGTGATCTAAAAGAATGGCATCGACATTTTGCGTAATCGCTGTTTCAACGTAGGAGGCCATTTTTGTTAAATCGTTGTCTGCGTTGTAAATTTGCACGTCTCCGCCAAATTTTTGCACTTGTTCCTTCACGCCAGAAATATATTGCGACGAGAAGGTGCCGATCGACATTTGCATAATGGCCGCGATTTTGATCGGCTTTTTTAGTTTTTCTGGGATGGCGGTCTGTTCCGACGATGTGTTGACTGCTGTTGTTTTCTTTGTGCTTTCTTGTTTCGCCGGCTTTGAACTCATCGCGTCTTGCTCGTTCGTGCATCCCGTAACTATAGTGCCGAATATGAAGCCGGCGAACAAAAATGATTTTACTCGTTTCATTGATGTGCTTCCTCCTTAAACAGTGTCGATAATGTCGTGCTGTAATTGCCGCGTATGATGCCCTTTTCTGTGATAATCGCCGTAATGAGTTCGTGAGGTGTAACGTCAAAGGCAGGGTTATAGACGTTCACACCTTCAGGAGCAACACGTATGCCAGCGAAATGGGTCACTTCTTCCGGGGCGCGTTCCTCAATCGGGATGTCTTCTCCCGTTTTTGTCGTCAAATCAATCGTTGAAAGAGGGGCTGCCACATAAAACGGAATACCGAACGCTCGAGCGAGCAGCGCGAGGCCGAATGTGCCGATTTTATTGGCCGTATCACCGTTTGCGGCGATGCGGTCAGCGCCGACGATGACGGCGCTAATCTGTTTTGTTTGCATCGTTTGCGCAGCCATATTGTCGGTAATCAGCGTGACATCGATCCCCGCTTGCAATAGCTCCCAAGCGGTCAGTCTCGCACCTTGCAAAACTGGTCGCGTCTCTAGAGCGTAGACATGAAGATGGATTCCTTTCTCCTTCGCTAAATAAAAGGGAGCAAGCGCCGTTCCGTAGCGGGCCGTTGCAATCGATCCCGCATTGCAAATCGTTAAAATGCGGTCCCTATTTTGAAAGAGGGAAAGCGCATGTTCCCCGATGGAACGGCAAGTGCTTTCATCCTCGATTTGAATGCAAATCGCTTCGTGAACGAGCACGGTTTTGGCTTCGTTGACGGAAGAAGCGTGCGCCACGCTTGCGACAAGCCGGTCAAGCGCCCAAAATAGGTTGACAGCGGTTGGTCGTGCGCTTGCCAAGTAATCTCGATCTTTTTGCAGCAAGGTGCGAAACTCTTCGATCGAGCTAGTTTGATAGCTTTGTGCGGCCAACGCAAGGCCATATGCAGCTGTGATTCCGATGGCTGGAGCGCCGCGAACTTTCAAGGTAGCAATGGCGTCCCGTACATCAGAAATTTCCCTTAATTCCAAATATTCAGTCGTTAAAGGGAGCTTTTGTTGGTTTAAAATCGTAATATGTGTATCGTTCCATTCGACTGATCGCGGAATGGAAAATGACTGAGCCATATAATTTCTTCCTTTCGTTTAGTGAGTTGTTACGAATGTCTGTAGGAAAAGGGAACGGATCTCGCCCACATTGTTAAGGGATTGGCGCTGCAAAATGAGCCGTCTTCCTAACTCAAGGGCGCGTTGTTTAGCATGAAGACGTCTATTTTTGTCTTCGATTCCATCGAGATCGGCCACGTGCGCTAAGCCAATCGTGCGACGAATGACTTCGCAGCCGGCAAAACCGATGGCGTCAACGAACGTTTGGCGCAGCACTTCCTCAAGCAGCCCTTTCGTTTTCGCATACGGTTCGACGTTGTGCTGTTCCCAAAGGGCGGAGAACACGTCGGCAAATACGTTCCATGTTTTCTCAACATGAGCAAGTAACGGCTCTTGTTCTTGTTCTGGTCGGGACAACGCATTAAGGAGAAGGTTCGCAAAAAATTGACCAATATCAAATCCGAACGGTCCGTAAAAGGCAAACTCCGGGTCGATTACTTTTGTTTCTGTGTCGCTTGCAAAAATGCTTCCCGTATGTAAGTCGCCATGAATGAGCGCATCGCCTTCTGTTAAGAACTTTCTTTTCAACTTGGCCACTTCAAGGTGAAGGGCATCGTCCGCCCAAAGCGTTTCCACATCGCTTCGGAGTTCGTCTTCAAAATTGTTCGTTTCGTGATCAAAGAACGGATCGGTAAAGACGAGATCTTCAGTAATTTTGCATAATTCAGGATTGACAAAGCTTTGTGAAAGCTGTTTTTTCTGTTGCTGATTCATGCCGAAATCGGACGTATAAAACAATGTTTTGGCAATAAATTCGCCAATATGCTCCGAAAGAAGCGGATAGACTTTTCCTTCGATCAACCCTTTGCGGACAATTTGCAAGCGTGATAAATCCTCCATGACGGTAATGGCAAGCGATTCATCGGAATAGTATACTTTTGGCACATATTGCGGAACATAGCTGGCAAAAGTGCGCAATGCGTTGCTTTCAATGACGGCGCGCTTTAAGGTGAGCGGCCAGCTTTCTCCAACGACTTTGGCGTATGGCAGCGCTTGCTTAATAATAACGCCCTTTCTTGTTTGTTGATCGACCACATGAAAGACGAGATTCAAATTTCCATCGCCGATCTCTCGGCACGCTAATGGGGTGCCTTCCGGAAATAGTCCTAACCGGATCGCTAGGGAAATCGCTCCGCTTTCTGTGAGCGGCTCATATACAGATGGTTTTGAAATCGTCATCGTCAATACCCTCCTTTGTCAAATAAAAAACCTCTTTCGCTTTTCGAAAGAGGTTTGAAGTTCGCTTCGCACCTCTTATCTCTCAGCGTGCTGCTGCAAGAATTAGCACCGTGCTTAACGATCGTTAAGTCGGTTGCCGGGCTTCATTGGGCTCGTCCCTCCACCTGCTCTTGATAAGAGTGTTTTAGATTATTAGAATGTTTCAAACAATAAAAAAGTTTGTTCAATTCGCTTGATTCGAATCATACATGGCATTGGTTTGTTTTGTCAACTATTTTTTTAAAAATTTTTTTCAACCCCGTTGTAATATTCCGGACGGCGATCTTGGAAAATCGGAATTTGTTTCCGCACTTCACCTACTTTTTCTAAGTGAATTTCTGCCATTAAAGCGCCTGTGTTTTCATCGGCTTCAGCGATGATGTCGCCCCATGGGTCGATCACCATCGAATGGCCGGCAAATTCGTTATTCGGGTCTTTTCCAGCGCGGTTGCATGCTACGACGTAGCACTGGTTTTCGATCGCCCGCGCCTGCAAAAGCGTACGCCAATGCTGGAGGCGAGGGAGCGGCCACTGTGCGACGACAAACAAAATTTCCGCTCCTTGCGCCGTATGGATGCGAATCCATTCTGGAAAACGAATATCATAGCAAATCATGCCGGCACATAGCGCTTGCTCTAGCGTAAATAGGCCGCTTGATTGGCCGGACTGCAAATAAAGATGTTCATCCATGAGCTGAAAGAGATGAAGTTTGCTATATTCTCCGACGAGGTCTCCGTTTCGATTGACGACGTACATCGTATTGGTGACGCCTGCGCT
This sequence comes from Anoxybacillus tepidamans PS2, assembly GCF_000620165.1. Taxonomy (GTDB): domain Bacteria; phylum Bacillota; class Bacilli; order Bacillales; family Anoxybacillaceae; genus Anoxybacteroides; species Anoxybacteroides tepidamans_A. Next base: position 227,893 of record NZ_JHVN01000002.1, on the reverse strand, counting down.
TGTTTTTTTAGCGATCGAGCCTGCGACAATGTTCACGCGATGCAAGCGAGCCAGTTCACGAACGAATGCTTTTGTGTCCGCTCCTTCTTCATCGGCGATGTCATCGAGGCGCTTCAAGTCATAGCCCGTCGTCCACAGTTCCGGAAGCACGATGACATCCGCCTTTTCTTGGGCCGCTTTCACGATTTCTTGTTGCACCCGGCGCTTATTTTCAGCAGGATTTCCGAAAGCGATATCGAGTTGAAGGCACGCGATTTTTAATGCCATAATTGTTCACCTCAAAAAAATTTACTTTACAATTTAATTTTTACGATATATGATGTTTGACTAGAATTTCAAGAATTTTTTGAGAAGGTGAAGCAGTTGAAATCATTTGTGCAATCAGAATTGTTAGCAGGCCTTCCGAAGCAGTTTTTTGCTTCGCTTGTGGAGAAAGTGGGAAAAGTCGTTGCCCAAGGACATGATGTCATTAACCTCGGCCAAGGAAATCCTGATCAGCCGACGCCGCCGCATATCGTCGCAGCGCTGCAAAAAGCGGCGGCGAATCCGCAATATCATAAGTACTCGCCGTTTCGCGGCTATTCGTTTTTGAAAGAAGCGGTGGCGGCTTTTTATAAGCGGGAGTACGGAGTTACGGTCGATCCGGAAAAAGAAGTGGCCATTTTATTCGGCGGAAAAGCGGGACTTGTGGAAATTCCTCAATGTTTGTTGAATCCGGGAGATGTCGTACTTGTGCCGGATCCGGGATATCCGGATTATTGGTCAGGGGTGGCGCTTGCGCGGGCACAAATGGCGATGATGCCGCTTCGCGCTGCGAACAGCTTTCTCCCTGACTATGAGGAGTTGGCGGAAGAAGATGTTAAAAAAGCCAAGCTCATGTTTTTAAACTATCCAAACAATCCAACAGGTGCGGTGGCCACGAAAGCATTTTTTGCTGAAACGGTGTCGTTTGCCGCAAAGCACGGGATTTGTGTTGTTCACGATTTTGCCTACGGGGCGATTGGATTTGACGGCCAGAAGCCGGTCAGTTTTTTGCAGGCGGAAGGAGCAAAAGAAGTCGGAATTGAAATTTATACGTTTTCCAAGACTTATAATATGGCGGGATGGCGTGTGGCCTTTGCTGTCGGCAATGCGAGTGTGATTGAGGCGATTCATTTGCTGCAAGATCATTTATACGTCAGTTTATTTGGTGCCATTCAGGAAGCGGCGGCGGTAGCGCTTTTGGAATCGCAACAATGTGTGCACGAGCTTGTCGCGCTGTATGAGTCGCGGCGCAACACGTTGATTCAAGCGTTGCGCAACATGGGCTGGGATGTAACGCCGCCGGCCGGTTCATTTTTTGCGTGGCTGCCGGTGCCAAACGGCTGGTCGTCCGAGCAATTTGCTGATCTATTGCTCGAGGAGGCGCGGGTCGTTGTCGCACCCGGCATCGGTTTTGGCGAGCACGGCGAAGGGTATGTGCGCGCAGGGCTCCTAACAAGTGAAGAACGTTTGCGAGAAGCAGCATCGCGCATGGCGAAACTCAATTTGTTTTCACATGCTGCAAAAAAATGATTGACATCACGAAACATTCCTGTCATAATTCAAATTAAATTTTGCCAAAATGAAAATTTTTGAAAAATGAATAGATTGCTAGCATTCTTATCAAGAGCAGGCGGAGGGACGAGCCCAATGAAGCCCGGCAACCGACTTAACCATGGTTAAGCACGGTGCTAATTCTTGCAGCGATATGCTGAGAGATAAGAAGAGCGGAACGAAACGCCTCTTCTTGTGAAGAGGCTTTTTTCATGGATTGGAGGAACGCACAATGAGCCAAGTAATCGCGACGTATTTGCTTCATGATGAGAAAGAGTTGGAGAAAAAAGCGGAAGGCATCGCCCTCGGTTTGACGGTCGGCTCATGGACGAACTTGCCGCTTTTAGAACAGGAACAGCTGCGCAAGCATAAAGGAACGGTCGTGAGCGTTACACATCTTGAAGAGGATGAACGCGTCAATGAATATTTCGGGAAACGCCTAAAGCGCGGACTTGTCAAGATTGCGTATCCAAGCGCCAATTTTAGCGCCGACCTTCCAGCGATTTTGACGACGGTTTTTGGGAAGCTGTCGCTCGACGGTACGATTAAGCTCGTTGATTTGGAGTTTTCCGATGAGCTGAAGCGCCAGTTTCCTGGTCCGCGTTTCGGAATTAAAGGGATTCGCAACAAGCTTGGAGTATACGATCGTCCGCTTATTATGAGCATTTTCAAAGGGGTGATCGGGCGCGATGTCGATTATTTGTCCAAACAGCTGAGGGAACAAGCGCTTGGCGGCGTTGATCTCGTCAAAGATGATGAAATTTTGTTTGAGAGCGAGTTAGCACCGTTTGAAAAACGAATTATTGCCGGAAAAAACGTATTGCGGCAAGTGTACGAAGAAACAGGGCATAAAACGTTATATGCCGTCAACTTATCTGGCAAAACATTTGAGTTAAAAGAAAAGGCAAAGCGGGCGGTTGAACTTGGGGCTGATGTCTTGCTGTTTAACGTGTTTGCTTATGGCCTCGACGTTTTGCAAGGGTTGCGTGAAGATGAAGATATTCGAATTCCGATTATGGCACACCCAGCTTTCAGCGGCGCACTGACGCCGTCGGAGTTTTACGGGGTGAGCAATCCGCTGTTGCTTGGAAAGCTTGTTCGCATGGCAGGTGCTGATTTTTCACTCTTCCCGTCGCCGTATGGAAGCGTGGCGCTGCCGAAAGAAGAAACGCTCGGCATTGCGAAAGAGCTTACGAAAGAAGATGAGTTTCTCGCTACGTTCCCGGTGCCGTCGGCGGGCATTCATCCGGGACTTGTGCCGCTGCTTGTTCATGATTTCGGCCATGACAGCATCATTAACGCGGGCGGCGGTGTGCACGGGCATCCGGACGGCGCAGCAGGCGGTGGAAAAGCGTTTCGTGCTGCACTTGACGCGGCGCTAGTGGGACGAACGCTTCATGAAGCGGCGAGAGAAAGCGAGCCGCTGCAAAAAGCGCTTGCTTTATGGGGCGCACACGAGGTGAAAGCATGAGAAAACCGGTCATTTTTTGCGATTTTGATGGAACTATTACTAATAGCGACAATATTATTTCGATTATGAAGCAGTTTGCTCCGCCGGAATGGGAGAGCATCAAAGATGATGTATTAGCGCAACGATGCTCGGTGCAGGAAGGCGTCGGAGCGATGTTTTCGCTTCTTCCTTCGAGCTTAAAAGAAGAGATTACGAGTTTTATTTTGCGCACAGCCCGCATCCGTGACGGCTTTCGCGAGTTTGTCGCTTTTACGAAAGATCGCGGCATTCCGCTTTATGTGACAAGCGGCGGAATCGATTTTTTCGTCTATCCGCTTTTAGAGGGGTTCGTTGAAAAGGAATCCATTTTCTGCAACGGCTCCGATTTCACAGGTGAAACGATTCGCATTACATGGCCGCATTCATGTGATGAACATTGCCAGAACGGCTGCGGCTGCTGCAAGCCGTCGCTTTTGCGGAAGCTGGCAGCACAAGATGCCACGAAAATTGTGATCGGCGACTCAATTACGGATTTGGCGGCCGCCCGGCTTGCTGATCACGTTATCGCCCGCGATTTTCTTTTGGAGAAGTGTAAGGAATTACGCCTTTCTCATACACCGTTTACAACATTTTTTGATGTCATCGCCTTTTTCGAGCAAATGGAGGTGAAATCGTGAGCGTTCAAAGAACAAAATGGGCTGAGCTCGCCAGCGTGAAAGCGGAGCTGGCGGAACGCGATTGGTTTTTTGCGACAAGCGGCAATTTATCAATTAAAGTGACAGATGATCCGCTCACTTTTTTAGTCACCGCAAGCGGAAAAGATAAGCGAAAACAAACGGATGAAGATTTCCTTCTTGTCGACGCTTTAGGCCGACCAGCGGAACAAACGCATTTAAAGCCGTCGGCGGAAACGCTTTTGCATGTGGAAATTTATAGTAAAACGAACGCAGGATGTGTGCTTCACGTCCATACGATCGACAATAACGTCATCTCCGAGTTATACGGAGATGACGGAGAAATTGTGTTTACCCGCCAAGAAATTATTAAAGCATTTGGATTGTGGGAAGAAGATGCGGTTTTCCGTGTTCCGATTATTCCGAATCATGCGCATATTCCGACTCTTGCCGCTGAATTTTCCCAGCATGTAAAAGGGGATGCGGGAGCGGTTCTCATCCGCAGCCACGGCATTACCGTTTGGGGACGAGATGCGTTTGAAGCGAAAAAGTTTTTAGAAGCGTGCGAGTTTTTATTTAGCTATCATGTCAAGCTATCGCTATTAAAGAATAGCAAAGTATTCATTTAAATAAACGTATGGAGGGATGTACAATGGCGGTCATTAAAATTAGAAACACAGGTGAATGGATCAAAGGGCATGAGAATGTAGGAAGCTTTTTGGAGAAGCAAGGCGTTCTGTATGAACACTGGGATATTAACAAACTGCCAAATCATTTAAAAGAAAAGTTTGTTTTGAGTGACGAAGAAAAAGAGGAAATTTTAACGGCCTTTAAAGACGATATTGAAGATTTAGCGGCAAGAAGAGGATATAAAGCGTGGGATGTTGTCGCTTTATCAGATGCGACTCCGAATTTAGAGGAATTATTGAAGAAATTTGAACAAGTGCACATTCATACGGAAGATGAAGTGCGCGCCATTGTCGCTGGCCACGGCATTTTCATTATTAAAGGCGACGAACAAACAGGATATTTTGAAGTGCAGCTTGAAGCGGGCGATGTCATTTCCGTGCCAGAAGGGAATCCGCATTTCTTTACATTAATGGAGGACCGTCAAGTCGTCGCTGTCCGCTTGTTCATTGATCCGTCAGGCTGGGTAGCCCATCCTTATGAGGAGAAAGAAGAAGTAACTAAATAGAAGGGGAATTTTTCAGTTAAGCTATAAGCAGATTGGCAGCGCTTCATTGACAAACATTGCATTTTCCGCTACAATGGCTTCGAATTCGACGGATAAAGGATTTGATGAGAAGTGGCGGAAAGAGAGGAAATTTTACAATCGTTAAAATTGTTTATCGTATTGTCAAGAGCGTATCGCGCTGTCAATGATCAAGTGAATAAATCGATCCAATCGTTTGGCGTCAATCCGACGGAATTTGCGGTGCTGGAGTTGCTTTATCATAAAGGCGATCAGCCTTTGCAGCAAATCGGCGAGAAGATTTTGCTTGCGAGCGGCAGCATCACCTATGTTGTTGATAAGTTGGAACAAAAAGGGCTGATCGTTCGCAAGGCGTGCGAAAAAGATCGCCGCGTCACATACGCGTCCATTACTGATAAAGGAAAAACGTTCATTGAGGACGTGTTTCCGCGCCACGAGCAAACGATTCATGAAACGCTTGCCGGGTTGACAGCCGAGGAAAAGGAGCAAGCGATTGTGCTATTAAAAAAATTAGGATACGGTGCGAAAAAGTAGTAAGTACGGATAGCGAAAGCGCCAGCGGACGAAAAATCAGTCCGCTGGCGTTTTTTCGTTTACATTATGAATAGAACATGGGCAATTAGCTTATTCTTTTTGGGTAAACTACAAAAAGAAAGGAGGAGTGCAATCATGAAAATTCCAGTAGGCGTATCCAATCGCCATATTCATTTATCGCAGGAACATTTGCAGCACTTATTTGGCGAGGGAGCGGAGTTAACGGTGCTAAAGCCGCTGTCGCAGCCGGGGCAGTTTGCCGCAAAAGAAACAGTGACTGTCGAAGGGCCAAAAGGAAAAATCGAGAATGTTCGTATTTTAGGGCCAGCTCGTTCGATGACGCAGCTTGAAATTTCGAAAACAGACAGCTATAAGCTTGGAGTCCAGCCTCCTGTTCGTTTATCGGGAGATATTGAGGGAACTCCCGGGATTACGATTCACGGGCCAAAAGGAACGGTCACAGTGGATCAAGGAGTGATTATTGCGAAGCGCCATATTCATATGACCCCAAAGGATGCAGAAGCATTCGGCGTTAAAGACAAACAAGTTGTGAAAGTGAAAACTACAGGGGAACGCGCGCTCATTTTTGACGAAGTGGTTGTTCGTGTTCATGAGAACTTCGCGCTTGATATGCACATTGATACCGATGAAGCGAACGCAGCCGGATTGAAGACAGGGGATTATGTGGAGATTTTAGAAGTAAAAGAAATGGCGCATAATATCTAAAAGGGTTCTTTAAATGAAAAACGTTGATCTATCGAAAGGGGCGTCCAATAGCTAAAAAGTCAACTTATTGGACAGCCTTTTTATTTTGCATTGAAGCCATGTTGGGTAGGGACTGATATTTTAAATTGAGGTTTCTCATTATTTAAGTAAAATTATCAATGAGTAAGCAAATTTTGTTGGCTTTAAAAAAATTAAGCAGCTTTTATCGGCTGATTAGGAGGTGCGGAGGGAATTTGATGGCTATAACATTGGCGGTGATTATAGGTTGCGCGGTGGCAGGAATTTTTCTCTGGAAGAAGCGGCGCGCTCTATCGCTTATTTTGCTAAGTCCGTTGTTGCTCGTATTTGCGTTTTTGGGATATGTTTCCTATCATTCTGTCTATCATACAACACCAGATTCTCTACGATTGACTGTTCATAAAGAAAATAATAAATATGTTGTGGATGGGGAATGGAAAGATCGTTTAGATTTGTATCGATTTCCTTCTGATTTTCTCGTATTTTATGTCCCTACCAATCAGCAAATTCTGAATGTGACAAGGGAACAGAATAAAGATTATCAACATATGGATCTAAAATTTTTACATACTGCTATAGCCCGATGGCTTGAAACCCAGCTTCATCGAAAAGAAAAGCCGCAAATTTTTGATATTGAAACGAAACAGCGATTTCAGTTCTCATTTGTTCTTCCTGACAACGTGCAGCCAACCGATGTGAAATTATATTATATCCATGCGAGAGAAGAGCCGATGGAGGCATTGGAATATTGGAGAAAGAAGGTAGAGCTAGAATAAGAATGTTTGATTCATTTGTGAAAAAACGATCGACATAAACGTTTGAGCGTTTTTTATATAGCGGGAAACGGGCTTAAATGTTCGTGGATAAGCTTCCATTCGCCACTTTCGTTTTTGATGATAATATTCGACGCTCTACCGCTATCCGATACAAATTTTCTTTAGTGATAACCCTCCTATTTAATATGTATACATACAAGCCGCGCTATGTTCATTAACCGCCATCCATTGAACGTCATGCATGTTTGATCGGAAAGCTAAAAAACAGCCTGTTCGTGCAGAGTTTTTACATTATTGAAATTGTGTGTATGTATTGATAGCTTCGATGTATTGTTCCAGCGCTTTTTGATTATCCACGATCTCCCTCCTAATGGCGGCAAAAATGTGAACGAGTTAGCGGCTCTGACTTTGATCAGGTGAAGGGTTCGCTTCCTTGTTTGTGAATACTGGCGGAACCTTGATGATCCCTAGCAATAAAAACACCATGCTTATTGCCCATAACACGCCGGCGGTTCCGAGGCGCCACGAAATTTCTTCGGAAGCCATCAGATGGTTCACGTCAAACATAATTGCTTCCAGCGTTTTCACGACCGCCGAACTGAAAAAGATGAAATAAGCGAGAATGAATCCATAGACGATTCTTAATGGCTTTCTTGCTCTGGAAAGAAAAAGGCGAAATACGATAATGAACGATATTCCCATTACGAGCGAAAAGCCGCCTATTAACATTCCCAGCGTTTCTTGCTCCATAGGCATCGGTTTCACTCCTTAAAGAAAGATTATATGTGCGTATTTTAACATAAAAATCCATAAATGTTCTAAATATCAAAAATTAAATTGATTAATAAAAAAGGATGCCCTTATTTGATATGATCCCCTTATAGTAGACAGAAAAAAGAAAGTCCACTACTCTGTTTACTATGGAGGGGATTTTTCTATGGGAAAAATACGAAAAACATATGATGTCAAGTTTAAAAAGAAAGCAGTGGATTTATATTTTAAAGAAGGCATGGGCTACAAAACAGTGGCTAGAGAATTAGGAATTGCTCATGCCATGGTACGTCGATGGGTGAAACACTATGAACAGGAAGGCATACAAGGTCTAGAAGAAAAACGAGGAAAGGCCAAAGGACCAGGCAAAGGAAGACCAAGAACTCGTCCCGAAGATCCTGAGACGAAAATCAGGCGTCTTGAGGCGGAAGTCGTGATGCTAAAAAAGCTCTTAAAGATGTGAAAGGGGGAATGGAAGCCGTACCTGCTGACAAGAAATTCGCCATCATTCAAGAAATGGCTGGGGGTCATGGTTCGATTCAACGATTATGTGAGATGGCAGGTGTATCTCGAAGCGGATACTACAAGTGGGTCAAACGACAGGAGCGCCCTTCTCAGAAGCAAGTAGAAGACGAGCATCTAAAGAAAAAAATCGAGAAGTGCCATCAAGAACGAAAAGGCATCTATGGGTATCGGAGAGTCCAAGTCTGGCTGAAGCGGAAATACAAGCTAAGTATCAACCATAAACGAGTACAACGGCTGATGAGGGAGATGGGAATTCGGGCCGTGATTCGGAAGAAACGGTCTTATTATGGAAAGAAAGAACCTTATGTGATTTCGGATAACCATCTAAACAGAGAGTTCCACGCGTCCAAACCAAACGAGAAGTGGGTGACAGATATCACGTATTTAATCTTTAATGGGCAAACGCTCTATTTGTCCGCCATTAAAGACCTATACAACCATGAAATCGTGGCCTATCACATCAGCCGAAGAAATGACATCAAACTCGTGATCGACACGCTCAAAAAGGCTATAAAAAAACGGAATGTCAATGGACTCCTCCTACATAGTGATCAAGGATTCCAATATACATCCCGTCAATACAACCAACTACTAAAAAGATACAATATAAAGGCCAGTATGTCCAGAAAAGGAAACTGCTTGGACAATGCCTGCATGGAAAACTTTTTTAGCCATTTCAAGGCAGAGTGCTTCCATCTGTACTCGTTTCGCGCAGCCGAAGAGGTGAAGGAGGCTGTACACCAATATATTCGTTTTTATAACCACGAACGTTTCCAAAAGAAATTAAACAACCTGAGCCCTTATGAATATAGGACTCAGGCTGCTTAAATGTGCTTTTTTATTCCTGTCTACTTGACAGGGGTCACTTCAATTGAGGACATCCTTTTCTTGTTCGTATCCATTAAGCCGACATTTTTTCATCGACGTGCTCTTCTTTTGTTACGGCTTTTTTCACAAGCGGATAAAAAATGATGCCGCTTGCGAGCAACGCAACGCCAAGCATAAATGTTTTCATGTCGGACGTTCCCGCAATAATGACCCAAATTGAATAAATGGTTGCTAGCGCCGCAATGATGCCGTCAACAATTCTTGCTTTTGCCTCGTTCTCATACGTTTCTCCTGTCCATGTCAGTTTTAACTGGAACACAGAGGCGATAAAATAAGGAACGAGGTAGGCAAGCGTCGCGATGTAAATGACAAAATCGAATGCGTCCGACATCGATTTTGAAATGGTTGAGAAAATAAAAATTTGCGCTAATCCGTTTGACAAAATTAAAGAGAATTTTGGCATTCCTTTGTTGTTTTCCTTTAAAAACGATGGGATAAACAATCCCTGTTTTGCAGCTTGGTATGGAACTTCAGCGCTTAACAACACCCAACCAAGCGTCGAACCTAAAAGGCTGACGAGCCCGAGTCCCGCAAGAACATATCCGCCGCTTGGGCCTAAAATCGTTTGAATTGCGTCAACAAGCGGTTTTTCCGACTGAATCAATTGTTTTTGCGGCAATAAGCCCATAACAAGCACACTAATTCCAATATAAATAGCTAAAGCAATGAGTAGACCAAGAATCGTTGCGCGCTTCACATCGGCTTGCTTGCGCGCTCGAGAAGCGAACACAATCGCCGATTCAACTCCGACGAACGCCCATAATGTCGCAACTGCCGCATTGTTAATTTGGCCAAACAGACTGATCGAATGCCCTGCCTCATCGTAGCGCGGAGCCACGACAGAACCAATATTGCTTTTGTCAAACGCAAACAAACTAATGGCAATGAATAAAAAGAAGCCAAGCACTTTAGCGGCAGTGGCGACGAAATTTAATCTTCCTGCACCTTCGATTCCACGCAAAATAATAAAATGCATGCCCCATAATAAAATAGTACAAACGATGAATGTGAGCAAATTCCCGAGTTTAATAGATGCGGAGCCCACCGTAAACAGCGTTTGCTTGCTTGTTAAAACAGGGAAGAACGTCGATAAGTAACTCGCAAATGTAGTAATAATCGCCACGTTTCCCGCAAAATTTCCAATCCAATAGCCCCATGAAGACATAAATCCAGATAAAATGGATGTATTAGACCCTTTTGTAAACAATTCTTTCGCGTAAATTTGCGGCCCTCCATTTAACTCGGGCTTGCGAATCGCTAGATTGCCGAAGACAAGCGCCGTCATGAGCACGCCGCCCCCTGTTAATAACCATGCTAGAATGACTCCGAGGGGGCTTGCTGCTTCCGCTAACGAGCGAGGAAGCATAAAAATTCCTGACCCGACCATATTTCCAACCACAAGGGCGGTAAGCACCCAGAGACCTAATTTATGTTGTTGCAATCTTGTAGACTCCCTTCAGTTAATTTTTACAAAAAAAATACACCCCTAAGTTTTCAACGGGTGCACAGAACATCCGCATCTAACTTAATGTTGATAGCTCTCCATCGCCTTTTTATAAAGCGATGACAGTCCTGCCCCTGTTCGGGTGCAGTCCCAGCTTGTGCCGCCAGAGCACGCCACAAACTTCGGCAACGAATCCTTTCGTTTGAATTCATTGGCTCTCTGCGCCTCATTCAAGCTACTTTTATTCGTTGCAACCTCTATTCCATCTAAGTTGATGAGAAGAAAAATTATTCAAATGCCTTGATAATCATACACAATTCGACATTGTTCGTCAATAACCTTTTGTTTTTACGAAAAAGGAATTTGTAGCAAGGAAATGGAATATAATCTAAAGTTGGGAAATTTGAAAAAAGGAAGGGATTCATTTGAAATTCTCGGAATTTCGTTATGAACGGCCAAATATGGAGCAATTACAAGCATCGTTTCGCGCCGCCCTGCAAACTTTTCAGCAGGCGAAGCATGTTGAAGAGCAGCATGAGGCGATGCAGCAAATCAATGCGCTTCGCAACGAATTTAGCACGATGGCGCAAGTGTGCCATATCCGCCACACGATTGATACGAACGATGAGTTTTATAAGCAGGAGCAAGATTTTTTCGATGAAGTCGAGCCGCTTGTCAAAGGGTTGGTCAACGAATATTATCAAGCGCTTGTCGATTCTCCGTTTCGTTCGGAGCTTGAACAACGTTGGGGAAAGCAGCTGTTTGCATTGGCGGAAACAGAATTAAAGACATTTTCGCCAGACATTGTAGAGGAATTGCAGCTTGAAAATAAACTCACGAGCGAATATACGAAACTAGTGGCTTCCGCTAAAATATGGTTCGAAGGAGAAGAGCGGACGCTGGCGCAGCTTCAACCGTTTGCGGAATCGCCTGACCGTAAGATGCGCAAGCGGGCAAATGAGGCGCGGTTTGCGTTTTTCAAGCAGCACGAAGAAAAGTTCGATGACATTTACGACCAGCTTGTCAAAGTGCGCACAAGCATGGCCAAAAAACTGGGATTTAACAACTTTGTTGAACTTGGGTATGCAAGGTTGGGACGGACCGATTACAATGCGGAGATGGTGGCGAAATTCCGCGATCAAGTGCACCAATATATCGTTCCGCTTGCCGAGAAATTGTATGAACGTCAACGCGAACGAATTGGCGTCGAGAAACTAAAATATTACGATGAGGCATTTTCATTTCCAACCGGAAACCCGACACCAAAAGGGGATGCCGCTTGGATTATTGCTAATGGCAAAAAAATGTATGAGGAGCTGTCGCCGGAGACGGGCGAGTTTTTCCGATTTATGATCGACAACGAACTGATGGATCTTGTGGCGAAAAAGGGAAAAGCAAGCGGAGGCTATTGTACATATATTGAACGTTTCAAAGCGCCGTTTATTTTCTCCAACTTTACTGGCACATCTGGCGATATCGATGTCCTTACTCATGAAGCCGGCCATGCGTTTCAAGTGTACGAAAGCCGGCATTACGAAATTCCAGAGTACAATTGGCCGACGCTCGAAGCATGTGAAATTCATTCAATGAGCATGGAATTTTTCACATGGCCATGGATGGAGCTGTTTTTTAAGGAAGATACGGAAAAATACAAGTTTCAACATTTAAGCTCAGCATTGCTGTTTTTGCCGTACGGAGTGGCGGTCGATGAATTCCAGCACTTCGTCTATGAAAATCCGGAGGCAACCCCGGAAGAACGAAAGGGAATGTGGCGGGCAATCGAGCGGAAATACATGCCGACAAGAGATTACGACGGCAACGATTATTTAGAGCGCGGCGGCTTTTGGCAGCGGCAAGGGCACATTTATACAACCGCGTTTTATTATATTGACTATACGCTTGCGCAAATTTGCGCGTTCCAATTTTGGAAGCGTTCAAGAGAAAATTATAAAGAAGCGTGGAACGACTATTTAGCGCTTTGCCGCGAGGGCGGAAGCAAGTCATTTACCGAACTTGTGCAAGTGGCTCATTTAATATCGCCATTTGAAGATGGCTGCGTTCAGTCGGTTGTTGAAGAAATTGAGCAATGGTTGAACAGCGTGGACGACAAGCAGCTGTGAAAAATGGGAGGATGTCCTAAAAGGAAACGGACATCCTTTATATATGCCCAAAATTAGCTATTGTTTTCGTTTGAGAGCTGACCACTTTTTTTTCTATAGAGGATAGGAAGCGATCGTTGCAGGGTTTCTTCCTTTTTTGTTGAATTCAGTAGAAAGAAGAAGGGAACATGATATGAAGAAAAGGAGCGAAAGATGATGAACATTCGCAAAGCCACGCTCGAAGATGCCAAAGCGATCGCGAGCGTCCATGTGGAAAGCTGGAAAACGACCTACAAAGGAATCGTGCCAAGTGCATATTTACAGGAACTGAAGGTGGCAGAAAAGGAAGAACTATGGAAACGCATCTTGCAGCAAGACCATCACCATATTTTTGTTGCGGAGGAGTACGGGACGGTGTGCGGCTTTATTTCCGGCGGGAACAATCGCGTAAAAGAAGGAACGCTTGCAGAGTATGAAGGAGAGCTGTACGCCATTTATTTACTAAAAGAGGCGCAACGAAAAGGCTATGGAAAAAAACTTGTGAGTGCGTTCATCAAAGATTTGTGGAACGATGGAATTCGCTCGTTGATCGTTTGGGTGCTCAACGACAACCCTTCGAAACATTTTTACGAACGTTTAGGCGCAGCGGTTGTCGGGGAAGAGACGATTGAAATCGGCGGCAAAGCACTAAAAGAAATATGCTACGGATGGAAGGAACTTGAACAGCTATTGTAGCAGAGGAGAGGTTGTTTTCAGCAGTGGGGTTCAGCGGTCGAAAATAAAGCCTCTAAAAATTTTTTGAATAAATGAGTGATTACTCACTTCAAATTTGTTTTAGTTTGTCGTATATTATAAGTGAGTAATCACTCATAAATAGATTGGAGGAAATCATATGCCTGAGAGCATGTGCATTCACGTTGAGCATGTATCGAGAAGTTTTGGAAAAAAGAAAGTGATCGATGATGTGACGCTTGAGGTAGGCAGGGGAGAAATTTTTGGGTTGCTTGGTCCATCGGGAGCGGGAAAGACGACATTAGTTAAAATGATGGCCGGAATTGATGAGGCAACAACCGGAACGATTTATGTGCTCAATACGAAAATGCCGAGTTTACAGACGATGCAGCGCATTGGCTTCATGGCGCAATCTGATGCGTTATATGGGGAGCTGACGGCGCTTGAAAATTTGCAGTTTTTCGCAGCGATTTACGGACTAAAAGGAAAAAAACAAAAACAGCGCATCGAAGAAGTAGCCGAACTCGTTAATTTAACCGAGCATCTCCGAAAGCCGGTGCACAATTATTCCGGCGGAATGAAGCGACGCTTATCTCTTGCGGCTTCGTTGCTTCATGAACCGGACGTATTGATTTTAGATGAGCCAACGGTAGGGATCGATCCGGTGCTTCGCCAATCGATATGGCAAGAACTTGAACGGGTTCGCCAGCAAGGAACGACAATTGTCGTGACGACTCACGTCATGGATGAAGCGGAGAAATGCCAAAGGCTGGCGATGATTCGCAATGGGCGCCTGATTGCTGTAGGCAGTCCAGCCGAACTAAAAGCAAAAACCAACTCCCAAACGATTGAGCAAGCATTTTTATATTTTGGAGGTGCGAAACTATGAGAGTACGCGCCATCGTTGTGCGGATTATACGCCAATTTTTTCGCGACAAACGGACGCTTGGACTGATGATTTTTGCTCCGATGTTTGTTTTGTTTTTAATGCATTTAGTATTCAACGGAGAAGAATATAAGCCAGCGATTGGAGTCAACCAAGATGTACCGAATGTTGTTGTGGAAGCATTAGAGAAAAGTAAAGCCGATGTAAAACAAGTGACGAGAGAAAAGGCGAAGGATCAATTACATGAACAGCGACTCGATGCCTTTTTGGAAATGGACGGACGGATACCGAAATTGACGCTTGAAGGCAGCGATCCGACCGCCAACAAAGCGGTGCTTATGTCAGTGCAACAAGCGTTTCAATCATTAGCGCCGCAGAAAGAGACGCTCAAATTAAAAACGACGTACTTGCACGGTTCTGAAGATATGAAGTTATTTGATAACTTTGGCCCTGTGCTCATCGGATTTTTTATTTTCTTTTTTGTCTTTTTGATTGCGGGTGTTTCTTTTTTACGTGAACGAACCAATGGAACGCTTGAGCGGCTGTTGGCGACCCCGCTTCAACGCTGGGAAATTGTGGCCGGATATGTGATCGGCTTCGGTATTTTTACGACGTTTCAAGCGAGTTTAATTTCATGGTTTGCGATTGATATCCTTGATATGATGATGGAAGGCTCATTTTTATATGTGCTGCTCATTACCTTTTTACTAGCGATGACAGCGTTAACATTAGGAACATTATTGTCGGCGTTTGCCCATAACGAACTACAAATGATCCAATTTATTCCATTAGTCATCGTGCCGCAAATTTTCTTTTCCGGGTTGTTTAATTTAGAAACAATGGCGCCATGGCTCCGTTCAGTAAGCGTTATCATGCCGTTGACGTACGGGGCGGATGCACTAAGAGAGATTATGATCCGCGGGAACGGCTGGAGCGACATCGCCTTTGATGTATATATTTTGCTTGGCTTCTCTTTATTGTTTATGATATTAAATGTAATAGCACTAAAGAAATATCGAAGACTGTAAGGAGCACAAAAATGAACGAGCACCAATGGCTACAAGAGCTCTTAAAAGTAAACAATGAAGAAGTAAAGTTAAGCGACAAGCAGGCGAAAATTTTAGAAGCGGCGATTGAAATGTTTGCTGAAAAAGGGTATGCAGCAACATCAACAAGCGAAATTGCTAAGCGTGCGGGAGTAGCCGAAGGAACAATTTTTCGCCATTATAAAACAAAGAAAGATTTGCTGTTAGCGATCGTCACTCCGACGATCACGAAAGTCGTCGCCCCATTTTTGGCGAAGGAATTTGTAAAGGAAGTATTTGAACATCAATATAAGAGCTATGAAGACTTTATTCGTGCGCTGATGAAAAATCGCTTTGAGTTCGTCAAAAAGCATTTGCCGCTCATTAGAATTTTTTGGCAAGAAACGGCGTTTCATGCGGAGATTAAAGAGCAAATTCAAGCGGTATTTATGCAAAACGTCTATGAAAAGTTTAAGCGCATTATCGAATATTTTCAGGCAAAAGGTGAGATTGTCGAGCTGCCGGCAAACGCGATTATTCGTATGACTATTACAACGATTGTCGGCTTTTTATTGACACGTTTTCTCGTCTTGCCTGACGGGCAGTGGGATGATGAGTTGGAGATGGAGCGAACGATTCGATTTCTTATGGACGGATTAGCGAAACGAGACTGACCTTTTGGAATCAGTCTCGTTTTTTTGACAGCAAAGATGTTGAAATTTTGCTTATTGAAGCGATAGAGAAAAAATGTGTGATTGAATATTTTTAATGTAGAAAAAAGTATAAAATTTTGGTATTATATGGTGTTGTAATGCTAGAATCATACTGAAAATCGAAAAGGAAATGAAGTGTATGGGGAAATTTAAGGGTTACAAAATGGAGTGGTTTTTCTCTTTTGTCAGGTGGATTTTATTGTGCATATGTGCCGCTTTATTTTCGGTTCCGGCCATTCAGTCCTTTTTTCATTTAAAAAAAGATTCGGTATTTGTTCTATTTATGTTTAGCTTATGTTGCGTACTAATAATGCAGTATACCTTCTTGAAAACTACAACAGGCCGAAGCCGCATAGCAAAGTTTATTTATCCCATCGGAGTTGGCCTTGATTTTCTCGTATTAGTGTGGCTGCTTATGATGACGGGAGGAACAAACAGCCCGTTTGTTCCAATGACATATTTAGTGGTTATGCATGCCGCATTTTATTGGGGGATGCCGGGCGCTATTGTGGCCACCACCGGCTTTGTTGCAAGTTTTATCGCCATGCTTTTGCAAAAGGAGCAGCCGGTCTCTATTCATTTCCTATCGCATATTGGATGCCTCACCGTTGTCGGTTTATTTGGAGGTTTTATTGTTTCACGAGAGAGAAAGCATTTCTATGAAAAAATGACGCTAAAAAAGCAGTTAAGGGTTGATTATTTAACAGGATTATACAATCAACGGTTTTTTCATGAATCACTCCGGCGCATTTTGCACAAAACAGAGCCTTATACACTTGTATTAGCGGACATCGATCATTTTAAGCTTATTAACGACCAATATGGCCATGTAATCGGAGACCTTGTATTAAAAGAAATTAGTAAAATTCTTGCCGAGTGTGTAGGACGGGAAAAGGGCAAAGCTTTTCGCTGCGGAGGGGAAGAGTTTGCTTTTCTATTCCCTGGTGTTAATCATCAATGTGCTAAGCGAGTAATCGAAGCCATTTATAATGAATTGTCGAGAACGACATTTGGGGACAAAGCTCTCAAAGTAACGATGAGTTTTGGTGTTGCGAGCCGGGAAATCGGGGAAAAAGAGAATGAATGGCTCGAGCGGGCGGACCTTTTGTTATATAAAGCAAAAAACATGGGCAGAAACCGCGCGATTTTCGATGACCAATCGATTTTGGTTAATGCAGCTGCATCTAAAAGAATGGACATGTATAACACACAAACGAAAATTACTAGTTAAATAATGAATCTATCATGAATGTGATAAAAACAAGCAGTTGTCAAAATATTTCGCCTCGTTACTCTAGCTATTTACCTTACGGAGAAAGGATCGTTGCACTTATTCATGCGTGTTCGACTATAAAAGCGAAAACCATGATGCTGTCCACCCTTTGGAACTATTACTGTATTATATGAATTTCAAAGAGGGTGGGGTTTTTTTATATTTTTTACGCAAGTTCGCTCAGTGTTACAATGCGTTTTATTTTCATGAGATCCGTGAATCTTGCTATTATCTTTATACTGCTTTCTGTTGAAACACTACAATAGGATGGTGAATAATTTTATGAAAGAACTAATTGAAAGAATGAAGAAGGACCCGTTTGCGCAATATTTAGGAATCTCCATTGATGAGGTTAAAGAAGGGTACGCCAAAGTGTCAATGGAAGTCAAGGAGCATTTGCTTAATTTTCACGGAAGTACAAACGGCGGGGCGATTTTTTCTTTGGCGGATGTAGCTTTTGCATGTGCTAGCAACTCTCATAACCAAGTTGCTGTCGGCATCACTATGACGATGCACTATATGAAAGCTAGCTTCGCAGGTGAAAAGCTAATGGCGATTGCGCAGGAAGAGACCCAACCGCACCGTCTCGGCTTATATCGAATTACCGTTGTGAATGAAAAGGAAGAATTAATTGCGCTTGCCGAAGGAATGGTGTATCGAAAGAAAGAGCCGTTTGTTTCAGGTGTGTAACAGTACATACTTCCTTAAAACGAACACATATTCATCGAGAAATTTCCTCTTTCTAAACGGACTGTATAAATAAAAATAGGTTATAGACAGAGGTCTATAACCTATCATCAACCTAAAAGGGTATTTTATTTGCGGAGAGATTGAGCGACAATCTCTCCATTTTTTATATCTATGTGAATGTGTGTGACATCTTCTGTTTCGTCAAGGAGCACATCGGCGATTTGATCCTCAACATGTTCTTGAATTGCCCGGCGAAGCGGTCGGGCGCCAAATGCCGGATGGCATCCGATTTCTGCGAGTTTTTCCTTCGCCTCTTGCGACACTTCGAGTTGGATTCCCTCTTCTTTTAGTGTTGCTTGGATTTCGGCAAGCATTAGTTCAACAATTTGCAGCATATGCTCTTTTTCAAGTGGTTTAAATTCAATAATCGCATCGAAGCGGTTTAAAAATTCCGGTTTGAAATAAGAGTTTAACGAATCGATTATGCTTGTCCGAGCACCCGCTTCTTTTCCGAAACCGACGGTAATTTTTTTATCAGTTGCCCCTGCATTGCTTGTCATAATAATGACCGTATCTTTGAAGCTGACAGTGCGCCCTTGGCTGTCCGTTAAACGGCCGTCCTCTAAAATTTGCAAGAATATGTGCTGCACATCTGGATGCGCCTTTTCAATTTCATCGAGCAAGATGATGCTGTAAGGATTGCGGCGCACTTTCTCCGTCAATTGTCCTGCTTCTTCATGGCCGATGTAGCCAGGAGGCGAACCGATTAATTTCGCGACCGAGTGTTTTTCCATATATTCGCTCATGTCTAAACGAATCATCGCATCTTTAGAGCCGAATAATTCTTCGGCGAGCGTTTTTGTCAATTCGGTTTTACCGACACCGGTTGGTCCGACAAATAGGAATGAGCCAATTGGGCGGTTTTTCGCTTTTAATCCTGCTCGGCTGCGGCGGATTGCTTTGGCTACTTTTTTAACCGCCTCGTCTTGGCCAATCACTTTTCTTGCTAAATTTTCTTCGAGCATTTTCATTTTCGTTTTTTCGTTTGCTTGAAGTTTGCCGACAGGAATACCTGTTTTTTCTTCAACTAACCGCTGAATGTCAAGAGCGTCTATAATTGGCGTTTCTTGCGTCTGGCTGTTTTGCAGCTGCTTTTCTAATTTGAGTTCTTCATCACGCAATTTCGCTGCTAGCTCATAATTTTCTCCTTTAGCTGCTTGTTCTTTTTCTTTGGCCAATTGAGCAAGGCGTTCTTGAATTTGTTTTTCATCTGTCGGTGTAATCCGCAAGTTTGCTTTTGAACCAGCCTCATCTAGCAAATCAATCGCTTTATCCGGCAAGAAGCGGTCTTGAATATAGCGCTGCGATAAAGCGACACAAGCGTTAATCGCCTCATCTGTATATTTTACTTGATGGAATTGTTCATATTTTGCTTGAATCCCTTTCAAAATGTTAATGGCCTGTTCAAGCGTCGGTTCATGGACGATGACAGGTTGAAAACGCCGTTCAAGTGCGGCATCTTTTTCAATTTGTCGGTATTCTTTTAACGTTGTTGCACCGACGACTTGCAGTTCACCGCGTGCGAGTGCCGGTTTTAAAATGTTGCCCGCGTCCATCGAGCCTTCCGCAGAACCCGCGCCGACAAGCAAATGAATTTCGTCAATGAAAAGAATAACGTTTTTGCGGCGCTGCAGTTCGGCAATCAATTGTTTCATGCGCTCTTCAAATTGTCCGCGAATGCCGGTGTTGGCAACAAGAGAAGCCACATCGAGCAAATATACTTCTTTGTTCAACAGCTTAGCCGGAACTTGTCCTTCAACGATTTTCAAAGCAAGTCCTTCAACGATAGCTGTTTTACCAACTCCTGGTTCCCCAATTAACACAGGATTGTTTTTGTTGCGGCGATTTAAAATCTCGATGACACGTTCAATTTCTTTGTCTCGGCCAATGACAGGATCAATAAGTCCCGCTTTGGCGAGCTGCGTTAAGTTGCGTCCAAATTGATCAAGGAAGCCGCCGCCGTGTTGTGACTGTTTTATTGATTCAGCAGAAGATGATGTAAAATCTATATCTGAATTTGGAGAAAGGAAATGATTGAAAGGGAATGTTGAAAAATCTCCAAATCCTAAATTCATTGGCATTTCAAGTTCTTGTTTTTGTTTCTCATAACATTTATGGCAAAGTCGTAATTGTTTTTTCTTATTATTAAATTGTAAATTAACAAAAACGGTTGCATTCTGTTGTTGGCACATTTCACACATCATGAAGTCCAACCTCCTTTTGTTTGACTTTGACTATCTTTGACTTTTGTTTTTATTATAATTTGACCTTTTTTGACTTTCAAGTAGTTTTTTGAAATTTTTTGTGGGAAACGTGAAATGTTTTTGAAAAAAGTGTGAACAATGGCTTGTAGTAGGGAGAAGGTATGCTATATTGAAACGTGAGGAAAGAAAGAGGGGAGAAAAGACAGTGAAGAGAAGCACATTTGTTTCAGTCTTTGTTATTATTATAGTCATCCTAGCTATGATGAACGGTTGCGCTCAAACAACAAAAGAGCCGGATAAGCCGGCGATTCTCAATGTAAAAATAGATGTAAAATCGCCGATTGCGCTCCAGAAAAAGACGGAAATTGCCTGTATTGTCACATACGGCAAGGAAAAAGTAACGAATGCAGATGAAGTAAAATTTGAAATTTGGAAGCAAGGGAACGGACAGCATGAAATGTTGCAAGCAAAACATAAAGGAAACGGAAAATATGCGGTTGAAAAAATATTTACAGAGCCAGGAACGTATTCTATTGTGGCCCATGTAACGGCACATAACATGCATAATATGCCAAAAACCGATGTTGTAGTTGGCCAACCGTCTGAACAGGCTGAAAGCGGTGAACATCATGAAGACCACGATGACAGCTTGACCGTCAATCTTCATGAACACATATATGAAGCAGGGAAACCGGCGGAGCTAGCCGCCCGTATTACTCACGATGGCAAGCCGCTTGTAAATGTATCTGTTCATTTTGAGATATGGAAGGAAAATGCCGAGAAACACGAATTTATCGATGCGCATGAAAACGCTAATGGAGAATATAGCGCGACGGCAACATTTAAAGAAAAAGGTACTTATTTTGTAAAAGTGCATGTAGAATCAAAGCAGTTGCACGAACATAAAGTAGAACAAGTGACTGTTCGATGAACCTTCCACATCTACATTTCATTTAGAGGTGGGAGACTTCTCGGTGAATGTGTTAAAAAGGATGTCTCGTCGACATCCTTTTTTCTTATTTGTCTTCGTCTTTCTTTGCCGATTCCTTCATATATATACATCAATAGAAGGACAAGAAGGATGAGGTGTAGAAAAGGTGTCCAAAAAATGGTCGATGGCTTGGCAAATCGCAGCGGTATATGTTGGAACGGTTGTCGGTGCTGGATTTGCCACAGGAAAAGAGATTGTCGAGTTTTTTACGCAATACGGGGTGTTCGGAACGATCGGCGTTTTTATAAGCGGAGGATTGTTTGCGTGGAGCGGTGCGCGTATGATGATGATGGCGCGAGCATTGCGCGCTTCTTCGTACAAGCAGTTAAATGATTATTTGTTTGGGAAAACGGCAAGTTCAATGATTACAATCATCATGACAATTATGATAGTAGGAGTGACATCGGTAATGTTATCAGGCGCTGGGGCGCTTTTTGAGGAACAGCTTGGCCTTTCAAAACAAGTGGGCATAGCGTTTACTATATGCCTCGTCTTCGCTGTGATGCTTTATGATGTGAAAGGGCTGTTTGCGGTAAATGTATTAATTGTCCCGATGATGTTATTGTTTAGTTTTTTTCTTTTTGGAAAGCTCATGCTCGGAGAAAAATGGTGCAATATTTCATTTTTTCCTCACTATTCATGGCGTGCTTTTTTCTCTCCGTTTTCCTACACAGCCTTTAATTTAGCGATGGCGCAAACCGTTCTTGTTCCATTGGCCGTTGAGGCTGAAGATGAACAAGCGGTGAGGTGGGGGGCTTGGCTTGGCGGCATATTGCTCACTCTTATTTTGTTAAGCAGTCATATCATCTTACTTTCGTTTCCGCATGTTTTGCGCTACGATATTCCGATGGCCAAAATTGTTCAAACGTTTTTTGCTTATTTTTACTGGTTGTATCTTCTTGTGATTTACGGAGAAATTTTTACATCTATCGTGGGTGGGGTATTCGGTTTAAAACGGCAATTTCGCACATTTGGTTCACTTTTTTTTCTAATCGTACTGTTTGTTATTTTGTATCTGATCAGCCTATTTCGCTACGGTTCACTCTTATCATTTTTATATCCAATTTTTGGGTATATAAGCCTTTTGTTTCTTCTTTTGCTAATGTGCCGGAAAATACCTCGATTGTAAGGCATTTGTCACTATATGACAAATGCTTTGCTATTTTGAAGACGAGTGCTTGTAAGTAGTCGGGAGAGGCTCATCCCAAAACTTGTGTCTATAAATAGGGGGAATTGTAATAATGCATAAAATAAGGAAAGGGAGGAAAACTAGCTAATAAACGAACGAGCGCTTGAGGGGATTTACGAAATGTCCATTTTTTCATTGTTGTTTAAAAGTAATAAGCCAAAACAGGAAACGAAAACATTACAACAATTGTTAGACATGTTAAAGCAATCAAGCGATTTTGCCAATGTGCAAATTCAAACTGGCAACTATCACGTTTCTATTTTTTATTTCGATTCATTGGTCGATCCGAAACTTTTGCAGCAGCAAGTCCTTTGTCATCTGCAACAGGAATTGCCGAAATATACGTCTTTTTCGATCGAGAATTTACAGCAAATTATTCCGATACAACGAATTGAAGTGACTCAAGATGTGGCAACGATCGAAACAAAACTGCTCAAAGGGTTTGCTATGATTCGATTTGCGGATATTCCCGACTGCTGCGCACTCGTCAACCTAGCGAGCGAAAACTTGGGGTTGCGGCAAAACAATGAATCAGAAAATGAATTTAGTGTCGTCGGTCCGAAAGTAGGATTTGTTGAAAACATTGGTACGAACTTGCATTTACTGCGGCGGCAAATTGTGACACCAAATTTAATTTTCCGTGAACTAACATTGGGCACAGTGTCAAGAACTAAAATCGTCATTGCTTATATTGAAGGAGTTGTAAATGAACAGACGCTTGAAACAGTTCTCCAGCGGGTTAGTGAAATTGAGTTTGACATTGTATTTGACGCATCTTTGCTTGATCAATTATTAGCGGACAACTCTTCTTCACCGTTTCCCCCATTTGTATCTACCGAACGGGTTGACAAGGCAATATATGCATTGGTTGAGGGACAAGTCGCGATTTTTGCTGACGGATCTCCATACGTGATTACCGGTCCTTCTACATTGTTTGACTTTTTTACATCGCCGGAAGATTATTATTTGCCGTGGATTCTCGGTTCATTTTTTCGCATGATCCGCATGTTTGGCGTTATGTTTTCAGTTTTGGCGTCGCCCATTTATGTTGCTGTATTGACGTATCATTATGAAATGATTCCGAAAGATTTGCTTGGGCCCATTATTTTTTCGCGCTCTAATGTTCCGTTTCCTCCAATATTAGAAGTGCTATTTCTAGAAATTACGATCGAATTATTGCGGGAAGCTGGTGCACGCTTGCCGACTAAAGTAGCGCAAACTCTCGGTATCGTTGGCGGTATTGTCATCGGGCAGGCTTCTGTTGAAGCGGCGCTTACAAGCAATATTTTGCTCATTATTGTGGCGCTAGGTGCGCTTGCCTCTTTTACGACTCCGATTTATAAAATGTCGAATACGATTCGTTTTATTCGCTTTCCCATTATTCTATTTGCCGGATTTTGGGGTGGGCTCGGTATTGCTTTTGCTATTTGTTTGCTTTTAATCCATTTAGGCAAACTTCAGTCGTTCGGCAATCCATACCTAGTGCCATTATATCCGTTTCGCGCGAAAGATTTTGCGGACAGTCTCATTCGTTCTCCTTACCAGATGACAGTAAAGCGTCCAAGCTACTTGCGCCCTCGCTTGCTCTGGCGATATAACCCGAAGAAAGCGAAACAGAAAAAAGATATTGATGAGTAAGAGAGGAGATAGTATGAAACGGGCTCTCTATTTCATTTTAGTAGTTACATTTATGCTTGCTGGATGCAAAAGCTCCCGTATCGTCGATCAAGTGCAAATTATTCATGCAATGGGATACGATTGGAAGAAAGGAAAATATGTTGGCACGGCCATTTATCCAACGTTTAGACAAGGCCCGATGACAAAACCGGATATTTTAACGACGGAGTCATCGACCACGTACGATTTAATCCCGCGTCTTTCCTCGAAATCGGCGCTGCCAATCGAGGAAGGACAACTTCGCTTAGTGTTGTTTGGGAAGTCTTTTGCTAAAAAAGGCATTACGGAAATTGTTCATAGTTTAGCGAGAAACAACAAGGTTGGGATGCGTTTGCAACTAGCGGTCGCGAAAGGGGATGCGGAGCGATTGCTGCGCATTACAGCAGAAACGACGTTGAGCGATACGCTTTATTTATCCAATCTCATTGAACAAAATATTCGCGAAATGAACTTGCCCAATACGAACTTGCACATTTTTTTATACAACTATTTCGGGAAAGGGCGCGATCCGTTTTTGCCTTATTTAGAAAAAAAGGGGAATTTCGTAAAACTAGAAGGATTGGCGCTTTTTAAAGACGGAAATTATGTTGGACGAATTGATTTGCGCCAGTCGTTTCTCGTGAAGCTGCTACTCGATGAAACGAAGAATGGTGTCTACCAAATACCAATTTCCAAAAATAAAAAAAAGGGACGCGTATTGCTAGAGAATTTGTTTGCAACATCTCAATATTCATTGAGAAGAGGAAGAGAACCTATTATCGATATCCATCTTCGCATTCGCGCTTCTATTCGCGATTATCCAACGTGGCTTGATTTGCCCAACAAGAAGGAATTCCAGCTTGTCCGCAAACAAATGGAAAAACATTTAAATAAGGATATTACCGCGCTTATTTCCCTTTTTCAAAAAAAAGGAGTCGATCCGCTTGGGATCGGGGATTTTGTTCGCAGTCATACAAGGCATTGGGACGAAAAATCATTTTATAAGGGATACAGGCATTTACAAATTCGGCCGCACGTAAACGTTGACATTATTCAGACGGGGATTGGCGAATAGTTGAGGCCCGAAAGTGTGGAGGGACATTATGTATGAAGCAAGGGAATCGTGAACGGTTTTTAGTGTCACCGTTTTTTGTATTTTTTACCATTCACGGTGCACAACTAGGAGTGGGAGTTCTTAGTTTTCAACGCCGTCTCAATGAAATAGTGGGGCATGATGGTTGGATCAGTATCATTATTGCCGGATTGGCCGTACATGTTCTCATATGGATGGTGTACAAAATTTTTCAGGCATCTGGCGAAGGCAAAGACATCGTTCGGGTGAATATAGAGTGTTTTGGAAAATGGATCGGGAATCTGTTAAATGCTGGACTGCTTGTTTATTTTCTTTCATTTGCGCTTGTAGTTTTGCGAACGTATATTGAAATTATTCAAGTGTGGGTATTCCCATTGATGGGAACTTGGCAATTTAGCTTGATATTTTTATTGTTAACATATTACACGGTATCTGGCGGATTCCGTATTGTCGTCGGTTTATGTGTTTGGGGATTTATCGTTCCGCTTTTGACTATTTTTCCGATGCTGTTTTTTTCACTTGAGTATGCCCATTATCGAAATTTCTTGCCGGTATTTGACCATTCCATTGTTGATATTTTAAAGGGAGCAAAAGGGGTGACGTTTGAGTACCTTGGTTTTGAGATGATTTTGATGTATTATTCATTTGTGAAAAACGCCCCGCAGTCGCAACGATGGGCACAGTGGGGAACCGCTTTTACAACGTTGCTTTATTTAATAGTGATTTTTATCTCGACAGTTTTTTATAATGAGGAGCAAATTAAACATGTTATATGGCCGACATTGACACTCGCCAAAATTCCGGAAATTCCGTTTATTGAACGGGTCGAGTATATTATTATTTCTACTTACGTGTTTGTTATTTTCCCGATTATTTGTTTAGCGGTCTGGGCGGTAACCGGCGGATTAAAACAAATGACTTCATTGAAACAACGCAAATCCCTTCCAATTATTTTGGCTATATTATTTGCTGCTTCTCTTTTCTTTAACAAACGTGAAGAAATCGCTTTGCTCGATCAAATCGTGTCAACGACGGGTTTTTACGTTTTGATTATCTATATTCCAAGTCTTTACGTATTTGTGTCAGTAAAAAAACGATTTCAATCTAAAGCTAGTATGCAATGAAGAAGTGTGGTATAGTATTGGTGGAAAACATGATAGAAGAAATCTGCGCTGCTATCTTGGTTGCGCAGGAGAGGTTCTAGAACAACCCTCTATAAAAAACTAGGGAAGGCTATATCCTTAGGAGGGGGTATGGCTTTTTTGTTTTAGAACGCTCTTTCTTCTTGAAAAAAAGAAAGGAGAGCGCAAACAATGAAAACAGAAAAAGCGGTTGTTGTGTTCAGCGGCGGCCAAGACAGCACGACATGTTTGTTTTGGGCGCTCAAACATTTCGCCGAGGTTGAAGCGATTACGTTTGATTATAATCAGCGCCATCGCCTAGAGATCGACGTTGCTTCATCGATCGCAAAGGAACTTGGCATCGAGCATACGGTGCTTGATATGTCGCTGTTGAACCAATTAGCCCCAAATGCGTTAACAAGAAGCGATATAGCGATTGAACATAAAGAAGGAGAGCTTCCGTCCACATTTGTTGATGGCCGGAATTTGTTGTTTTTATCGTTTGCGGCAGTGCTTGCCAAACAAAAGGGAGCGCGCCATCTAGTGACAGGCGTTTGCGAAACCGATTTTAGCGGTTATCCGGATTGTCGCGATATATTTATTAAATCGCTCAATGTGACGCTAAACCTAGCGATGGATTATCAATTTGTGATCCATACTCCGCTCATGTGGCTTAACAAAGCAGAAACATGGAAATTGGCTGACGAGCTAGGGGCGTTAGAGTTTGTCCGAACAAAGACATTGACTTGTTATAACGGCATCATCGCGGATGGCTGTGGTGAATGCCCGGCATGTATCCTTCGAAAGCGGGGATTAGAACAATATTTGCGTGAAAAGGCAGAGGTGACCGGGCGATGATGCACCAGCTTTATCCGCAAGTATGGCACAATTACCGCTATGAACTAAATAAAGATATGCACATTGCCGCAGCCCATTTTATTCCGCATGAGAGAGCAGGCAAATGTGCAAATGTTCATGGGCACACATATGTTGTTAACATTACAGTAGCCGGTGATGAACTTGATGACACAGGATTTTTAGTCAACTTTCAAAAGTTGAAGGAAATCGTTCACGGCAAGCTCGACCATACGCTATTAAATGATCATCATGACTGGTTTGATGCCGAAAACAGCGACCATTTTCCAACGACAGAAGTGGTGGCACGAAAAATATATGAAGCGGTACAAGAATACTTAGATGCTTTACCGCACAAGCCGAAATGTTTGCAAGTGTTTGTGCGCGAGACGCCGACCAGCTATGTAGTCTACCGGCCGAAAGCGGGGGAACAATAATGAGCAAAACGATTCCTGTGCTTGAAATTTTCGGTCCGACCATTCAGGGAGAGGGAATGGTGATCGGACAAAAGACGATGTTTGTTCGTACCGCTGGTTGCGATTATTCATGCCGTTGGTGCGATTCGGCGTTTACATGGGATGGAACAGCAAAAGAAGAGATTCAGCAAATGACGGCAGAAGAAGTCTGGAATCGTCTTGCGGAACTCGGCGGCGACCGTTTTAATCATGTGACCATTTCCGGCGGCAACCCTGCTTTATTAAAATCGCTTGATGAACTCGTGCAACTATTAAAAATAAAAGGAATTCGCATAGCGCTAGAAACGCAAGGGAGCCGTTGGCAGGATTGGTTTTATGACATCGATGATTTAACAATATCGCCAAAGCCGCCGAGTTCGGGAATGGATACGAATTTTACTATATTGGATGAAATTATTAAAAAATTAACGGATAAAGGTCGGATGTCCAACATTAGTTTAAAAGTTGTTGTTTTTGACGACGAGGATTTTGAATATGCGAAAAATATTCATGAGCGTTATCCGGCTGTCCCTTTTTATTTGCAAGTTGGCAATGATGATGTGTCCGAAACAGATGATTTGACATTGCGCGTAAAGCTGCTTAATCAATTGGAATGGCTCGTCGAAAAAGTAGTGCACACACCGGAAATGAATGACGTCCGCGTGCTCCCGCAATTGCATGCGCTTTTATGGGGCAACAAACGCGGGGTTTAATAAAAATCGAAAGGAGAAATCAAGATGGCAGGAAGAAAAGATGAAGAATTGCAAGGGGTGACGCTCCTTGGCAACCAAGGAACAAAATATTTATTTGAATATAGTCCGGAAATATTAGAGGTATTTGACAATAAGCATCCAGACCGCGATTATTTTGTGAAGTTTAATTGTCCAGAGTTCACAAGCCTATGTCCTAAAACGAACCAACCTGACTTCGCAACGATTTATATCAGCTACATCCCGGACAAAAAATGCGTCGAAAGTAAATCGCTCAAGCTGTATTTGTTCAGCTTCCGCAATCACGGCGACTTCCATGAAGACTGCGTGAACATTATTATGAACGATTTAATTAAAGTAATGGAACCGCGCTACATCGAAGTATGGGGTAAGTTTACACCGCGCGGCGGCATTTCGATTGACCCATACTGCAACTGGGGACGGCCGGGAACAAAGTACGAAAAGATGGCGGAATATCGCCTGATGAACCACGATTTATATCCAGAGAAAGTTGACAATCGGTAATAAACTCCCTCCTCGAATAATTGAGGAGGTTTTGTTTCGAAAAAGTCCAAAATTGATAAAACACCGACCGCTACCCGCGGTCGGTGTTTATTTAATGATTTTATAGTTCTTGTGATTCACTACGGTTCGTTCTTGCAAATCGAGTTCTTTATAGTTTTCCATATATGTTAAATCAACGATGACAGAGTTTTCGTTGACTTTTTCGACAATGCCACGCAATCCGTTTTTAAATTCGATAATATTGCCCACTTCCGCTTTTTGCATATGCATTCTCCTTTTCAATCTTCTTTGTTATAGTTTGCCTCATTTTCTTTTATAAGTAAAGTGTCCTTTGTTCCTAATTTTTCAGAAAACATGAAAGGACGGCCTATAGCCGTCCGAGTTGGCAAAATCGCTTGATCGACATGTGCCAATAAATATCGAATATCCAACTATAGTTGTTTTATTTCGCAAACACATGGTTGCCGATGACAACAGTTACTTGTTTCGAGCGCAGCCAATTGCTTTTCGCCGTTTTTGGATTATAGAAAAATAATGAGCCTGATCCTAAACCGCGGAAAGCAAGGGCTTCTTCAACGGCCCGATATGATTCACGGTCAGCGCGTTCACGAATGGTTCCGTTTTGAACAGGAGTAAACGCGTAATGGCCGCCAGAGCGCTCATAAATGACTCCTTTAATCGTCTTTGGAAAATCAGGATGTGCAAGACGATTTAGTACAACGGTAGCGACCGCCACTTTTCCAGCAAAAGATTCTCCTTTTGCTTCAGCGTGAACGAGGCGGGCTAATAAGTCTTTGTCGCTTGCCGAAATAGTCGGTGGAATGCGCAGCCTTTCCCCCGGAAATAACCGATCGTTTTGTTTATTATTCAGCTTTTTTAGCTGTATTAACGGTACGCCATATTTTTTAGAGATTGTCCATAGCGTTTCTCCTTTTTGCACTGTATGCGTTGTTTGGGCGTTAGCATCTTTTGCAAATAACAATGCAGACAAGCATGCTGCTGCTAAAGCGAGATGTTTAAGCTTTTTCATAAATTTCCCTCCTTTTCGTCCGCTCGCTACTAGACTAACAAGGATTTATATTTGAATCATTATCTAAATGTTGGAAAATGCCTCTATCTATTGATATAACAGCACTAATCATTACACTGGAAAGTTTTTCATTGTTGTTGAAAATGTAATAAATTAGAAATTTTTGTGCAAATCATAACGCAAACTCCCTATTTCTATACCAATTTTTCTCTTTTTTTAGATAAATTGTTTGCCTTTTTCTTCATTTGGCTATTCGACGATGATGTTTTTGTTCGCTTATTGTAATAGTACCGCGGAATCTACAAAAGCGCGCTTTTGAGAAAGGATTTATGGGGAGAATGCAGCCGTTCGAGCGATTAGAAGAAACGTATCGCCCGATGATCGTCAGTATTATGAAAAAGCTCCATGTAACAAAGGAATGGGATGAATATTACCAAATTGGTTTAATTGCATTATGGGAAGCATCAAAGCAATTTCAAGAGGAGAAAGGAAGTTTTTCGTCTTTTGCTTATAAAAAAATATATTGGTCGATGACTTCCTACTTGCGTAAACAATGCCGAGGAAAAAAGAATGAATGTTCACTTACAGAGAGCATTGCGAATACGATCCCTGATGGTCGAAAGAGCGATTATGATGATGGTTTGTTAGAGGCACTATTACAGCCATTAACGGAGCGGCAAAAGAAGTGGGTAATTGGGTATATCGTGGAGAATAAATCGTTAAAAACCATTGCTGAAGAAGAGGGAGTAACAGTGGAAGTCGTGAAAAATTGGAGGGTGACCGCATTAAAAAAATTGCGCAAACAGACATGGTTGCAGTAATCTCCCTCCGATCAAAAGCGGAGGGAGTTAATTTCTTGGTTTCTCTAAATAATGATAAATGACATGTCCACCGTGCTGAGCTACGCCGCGAAAATGCTTAAAATCGCTCCGTTTTACGAGGACAGATCGAAAGAGGAGAAAGTCCTCTTTTTTCACAAGCAGTTCTGAAATTTTTCCATCGCGCAAGTCATCAAGCAATTTGGTGGCTAATGTCTCGTCCATATCGCTCACCTCCATGGTTCTATTGTAGCGCAGTTGAAGTTGATTGAGGAGGATAAACACCCATTTTCTTTTAGGGCAAACACCCTTTGCTTGTTTGTTCATACAATATGGTGGGTATGTGTCATAGACCATACCTAATTATGAGACGAAAGGGCGAGGACAATGAATGATTGGAATCCATATATGAACTATTCCAATTTTTCTCGAGACAATTATGATGTGGATGATGTAATACGGAATGATAACAATGCGCCAGCACTGCCAGCGATGCCGGCGACACAAGCAATGCCGGCTGCACCAACGATGCCTGTCCCACAGGTAATGCCAACGACATATACGTATGTTCCTTCGTGTGGTTGTTCACCAATGCCAATGTATGGAGAAGTTTCACCTTGGGCAGGAGAAACAACATACCCAATGGCTACTATGGGAGGCGAAAGCCTAGGAATGATGCCGCCTATGGGAACGTCACCAATAACAAGTATGCCGATCATGTCTGGGGCACCAACAATGGGAATGCCAATTCCGATGGGAAGTACAATGGCAGGTGTGCCTTCTCCGATGGGAACAACGATATCCGGCCCAAGTTATTACGGAATGCCTGGATATACCGTTCCACAAGGATATTACCCATACCGGTAAAAGGCAAAAGACCGCAGCTTTTATTTCTGCGGTCTTTTTGACAGTTGTTACAGTCTATTTATTCATTGATTCGATAATTCCTTCAATGAGACTAATATCATTCGTTACTAAAAAGGCAGGAAGCAAAACAAGGATGATTAAAACCGTCGCGTAAGATGCAACTGTGTTTTTTAAAATTTTACTCATTCGCATCTATATCACTTCCTTTTGCTTTTTTATATTGTTACACTTTTGTTATGATTAGTCAATATTTTCTGAATTTTTTTATATTGAATGGTAAAAAATTAGTATTTGAACGTTTTTTATCCTTTTGGTAAAATGAAAATGCAGTTTTATTATGGTTAGAGGGGTAGCAGTGTGAAAATACGGAAAGCCAATGTGTTAGACGAGCGGACAACAACGAATGTCTACATTTATGAAAACAAAAAGGAAGAATATATCGTTGTTGCCATTCCTGACATTGAATGGTCGTTTTTAATTCGCTACGAAGAAGAAACAGCACTATTGAGAGAGAAATTATCTGCATCGCTTGCCAAAACAGCATCTTTAGCGCAAGCAGATCAATTGGCAGAGAAGCTTTTATATTGGGTTCGTGAAATGTAAATAATACATTTGTACCGCAGAGCAAAGCAGGGCGGTGGAGCTTCATAGCTTCGCCGCTTTTACATTATGTTTAACACGTTAGGGGTTCGATGGAAAAGTGTTGACAAAACAGAAAGCAATTGTTGTGTATGTTCTATTTAGTATCGGTTGGATTATTGTGACGGATCTGTTAATGGAATTGTTTCATCTTGAGCATTTTACAAAAATTATTGTGAGCATGGGGAAAGGCGGAATTTTTGTTGTTTTATCTGCTGTGTTCCTTTATCAAATGCTGAAAAAAACGGAACAATTAAGAAAAACGGTAGAAGAAGAACAGCAATTGTCTACACTTATTAACTCGATGCCTGATTTTGTCTGTTTTAAAGATCATAAAGGTCGCTGGCTGCGCGTAAACGATTTTGGCCGAAAACTGTACCATCTAGAGGATGTGGATTATTTCGGCAAGACCGACCTCGATCTTGGCGAAATCGTTCCATTTTTTAAAGAAACGTTCGAACATTGCGTCAAAACAGATGAGGAAGCCTGGGAAAAAAGAGAAATGACCAGGGCAGAAGAATCGTTTATGACACCAAGCGGCGAAATCAAAACGTTTGATGTAATCAAAGTTCCTCTTTTCGGTGAATGTGGCGAACGAAAAGGGATATTAACGATTGGTCGCGACATCACACAGCAAAAATTGGCAGAAACGTTATTGTTAAAAAAAGAGAAGTTATCAGTGCTTGGCGAACTAGCGGCAGGGATTGCTCATGAAATTAGAAACCCGTTGACGTCGATTAAAGGATTTATGCAAGTGATGAGAGAGACAAAAACAACCAATGATTGGTATATAGGGATTGTGCTCAATGAATTAGAAAGAATCGATCAGATTGTAAGCGAATTGCTTGTGCTCGCAAAGCCACAAAGTCAATGTTATAAACCTTTTCCGCTGAGCGATGCGATTAATTATGTCGTTCATTTAATTATTCATGAGGCCACATTGAATAATGTCGATATTTCGATTGACGGCGATGCTTCTGATGCATTGATTTATGGAGATAAAAACCAAATTATTCAAGTGTTTATCAATATTATGAAAAATGCCATTGAAGCGATGCCAAAAGGAGGACGACTCCATGTGCGGGCGTGGAAAACAGAAGACCGCGTCCATGTGTCTCTTGCTGATACTGGCATCGGAATTTCGCAAGAACGTCTTGCAAAAATTGGAGAACCATTTTTTACGCTAAAAGAAAAGGGAATGGGTCTAGGTTTGACGACAAGCATGAAGATTATTCAAGAGCATAAAGGGACATTTGAGATTGAAAGCGAACTTGGAAAAGGAACGACGGTTTATTTGTCGTTACCGATGTATAAACAGGCGGAAGAGGCTGATCGTTAAAGAGCAGCCTCTTTTTTGTTGATAGTAGGAAAAATTAGAGCATGCGACAACTGGGGATATTGGGATAAATGGAGGTGCCGCTGCTTCTTTTTTATTTTTCTACCCATGTAGTTGTTGATTCAACCGGAAGTCGGAGTGAGTTGTGGGCAGGCGCAATGCTTTTTCCAACTGTAATAAGCATAACCGGAACATAGCGTTTCGGAATTTGAAATTCCTCCATTAATTTTTCGGCATTAAATCCGCCAATTGGGCATGTACCGAAACCTTTTGCAGTTGCTGCAAGCATGAGTTGCATCGCCGCTAAGGAGGCGTTGATTAGCGCGGCATCTCTTGCATACTGTTTATTCTCATACGCGCCGACAATCTGTTGAGCCAATGTTTCTTTGATTTCTCGTGTCATATGCCCAGCTTGTACTAATGGATCGTATACAGCATCTGTATTGCGATTTGCCTCAAGATCCCCTAAAACGACAACAACCGCCGAAGCGTCAACAATTTGTTGTTGATTATAGGCGATTGGAAGAAGGCGTTGTTGTGCCTCTTTTCCATGAATGACAAGAAAGTGCCAATGCTGTAAATTCCAAGCGGAGGGTGCTTTGCCAGCGATTTCGAGAATTTCCTCTAATTCCTCTTTGCTAATTGAAAAATTTGGATCATATTTTCGAATCGATTGCCGCTCGTTAACAACTGCTACAAAATCTTTTACAAAGCTTTCTTGAGCTGTCATGTTTATTCCCTCCTAAATAAAGATGAAAGTTAATATTAAATATAAACAAACTAACTTTAAGTAAGTTTATTAAACATTCCTATCATAAAGTTACTTTTGTCCTTTGTCAAACATTTTACTCGAGTGTTTTGAAAAAATTTTTTAGGGCTATCTATCCTTTTTCTAGCAACGTGCGATAGTAAAGGTGAAAGGAGGTGAAGGAAATGGCACAAGCGATTACACAACAATCCCAGCTTCGCTTAGTACTTCAGGCAGGTGTAGATGAAACAGGGAAGCCGATTTATAAGCGCAAAAGTTTTAACAATGTCAAAGTAACAGCCACTTCGGAACAACTATTTACTGTCGCGCAAGCGCTAGCCTCATTGCAAACACACCCACTTGTACAAATCGAACGAAATGATTTGCATTTTATTACAAATTGATAGGGGGAAAGAGAAATGGAGAAATCGTTAGAGCTAGAGTTTGTGAATGAACAAGGAAAGGCTGTAAGAATTGTTATTGATAATCCGATTGAGCCGGTAAACGCACAGCACGTATCTTCGGTAATGGATACTATCATTGCGGCCAATATTTTCACTTCAAATGGCGGCGACTTTGTAGGAAAACAAGGAGCTAGATTATTACAACGAGATGTGGCGGAAGTTTCATTAACATAGCAGACAATGGCCAGTTCGGCAACCGAACTGGCTGTTTTAAAAAAGAGTAAAACGGGATGGAGTGACGGAATTGGAAACCTACTTATCGCTAATTTCAGATGTCGGATTTCCAGCAGTTATTACGTTTTATTTACTTTATCGAATCGAGGCAAAATTAGATGGCATCATTGAATCAATCGAGCGGTTACCTCAACAATTATTAAAAAATTGAAATGCCTCATACAGAAAATCCTTATCCTTTTTGTATAAAGGGATAAGGATTTTTTATTGAATAATATTAAACTGCTTAATTTTTTGCCGAAATATATAGTAAGAGGGGATTGTCACGTGAGATCAACATAAAGGAATGGAGAAGATGAAAAGCAATCAATTTGTTCAGAAGTTGTTGGCAGATGAACAATTATTATTTACAGTAATGGATCAATTGTTTGATATCGTTTTTCTAATGAAAGTAGAAGAAGGACCTCGTTTTCGTTACGTGCATGTAAGCCCTAAAGCGCTTCATTTAGCAAGTTTGGTAGAAGAAGACATGGGGAAATGTATCGATGACATTTATCCAAAAGACATTTCTGACCATTTAAATACAAAATATCGAAAAGTAGTAGAGACGAAACGGATTATTACGTATCGCGATCAAATGAATATCGAGGGTGAATACCGCATTGCTGAATCGACGCTTATTCCGATTGTTGATCAGACGGGAGCGATTGTATATATCCTTTCATTTACGCGTGATATTACGGAAATAATGCGGAAAGAAGAGCAATTCGAAGAAATTAATCAGCTTTTTCATTCGCTGCTTACCCATTCGCATGATGCGTTTATTATGTTCGATCTTGAGGGGCGTATTTTGCGCGTCAACCGTGAATTTGAGCGGCTGTTTGGCTGGAAGGAAGAGGAGCTTCTTTCGAAATCGATCATGCAGTTTGCGCCTAAATATCGCTCCAAATGGTTAAGAGGATTAAGAAAGCTTAGTGCTGGAGAAAGTTTGACGGTCGTTCGGCTAGCGCTCGCTGATAAAAATGGTGCAAAGGTATATGTATCGGCCAACATTACCCCATTATTTGATAAAAACGGTAATGTCATTGCGGGGTTATCAATTATTAGAAACTTAACGGATTTAATTGAAGTACAGGAACGATTGAAACAAAGCGAAGAACTGTATCGGAGAGTAGTAGAATTTTTCCCGGATATGGTGGTCATTCAAGTAAACGGGGTTGTAACATATATGAATCCAGCCGGGCTAGAAATGGTCAAAGCCAAGTATATAGGTGAAGTAGAAGGAAAACAGCTAAGCAGCTTTCTTAGAAAAATAGATAAAGACGAATGGGTTGTCATATCGCTAGATGGCAAAACAAAAGAAGTAAAAGTATTTGAAATGACCGTCCCGTATGATGAACAGAAAGCGAAGTTTCTTGTCATTCGCGATTTGTCGGAGCAAAGAAGCAAAGAACAAGAAATCGCCTTTATGGCACAGTATGACTCGCTTACAGGGCTTGCTAACCGAAATTATTTGTGCGAAAAATTAAATGAGTTTCTTTTTTCATATAAAGGAGTTGCTGTTATATTAATCGATATTCATCGATTTAAATTTATTAACGATTTTCTTGGATACTCAAATGGTGATGAATTGCTGCGGCAGGTGGCAAGACGTTTAAAAACGATTCAGTCTGAACGGATATTCTTGGCGCGAATTAGTGAAGACGAATTTGTGATCGCCTGCGTTTATGAAGAAAAGGAAGAGCTTAAGCAAATGCTTTGCGAGCTTAACGCTTACTTGCAAGAACCTTATTTTATTGCCGGTGAAAAGCTCAACATTACGATTAATATGGGGGTGAGTTACGCCACAGACGCTAATTTGTTGTCAGTTGAAACACTGCTTGGCAGCGCTCATAAAGCAGTGTATTATGCAAAAATGAACGGACCGGGCCGCATTGTTGAATATCAATCGCATATGCGTGACATTTTCACTAAAAAAATACGATTGGAAAACGATTTGCAACAGGCGATCGAAAATGGTGAACTTTTTCTGTATTATCAGCCAAAGATTAATGTTCGCAATGGAACAATCAGTGTGGAAGCATTAATTCGTTGGAAGCATCCCCAGCTTGGCATGGTTAGTCCAGCTGAATTTATTCCGATTGCCGAGGAAACGAACAGAATCGATGAAATTGGAAAGTGGGTGTTGCGACAAGCATGTCGCGATTTGAAAACGTTCCGACAAATGGGATTCCTCGATTTGAAAATGGCCATTAATTTATCGGCACGTCAATTTTTGAATAAGGAACTAGAACAGAATGTGCGCAATATTTTCGAAGAAGAAAACGTAGATCCATCTTCTTTCGTGTTCGAAATTACTGAGACGGCCATCATGAAAGATCCGGCAGAAGTCACCGGGGTTTTAAAGAAATTTAAAAACTTGGGAATTGCTATCGCTATTGATGATTTTGGAGTAAGTTACTCATCTTTGAATTATTTAAACCGTTTTCCAGTTGATGCAGTTAAAATTGATCGTTCCTTCATCCGCAATATTAGTGAAAATCGAAAAGGTGAAGAAATTGTTGAGGCGATTATTTTACTTGCCCATAAATTGAATTTGTTTGTTACGGCGGAAGGCGTCGAAACTGCGGAACAGGTTCGTTTTCTCCTCGAAAAAGGCTGC
Source organism: Anoxybacillus tepidamans PS2 (assembly GCF_000620165.1). Classification (GTDB taxonomy): domain Bacteria; phylum Bacillota; class Bacilli; order Bacillales; family Anoxybacillaceae; genus Anoxybacteroides; species Anoxybacteroides tepidamans_A. The sequence continues at coordinate 190,284 of NZ_JHVN01000002.1, read as the reverse complement.
GAAGAATTACAAGGCTATTATTTTGGCCCTCCTATTCCGTTTGAACAACTTCCGAAAACGTTGACGAAATTACAACGATTAATTGGGCAATGGAACAAATGATAATTACTATGTTGCCGCTTGTACTATTTTTTCGATCCGTGCATATCATGGAGAGGAAAAAGGGGGAGAGCGGAAATGAGCGATTATCGTTCCGATGTTTTTTATATTCAGCAAAAAGCGAACGAGGTGCTGCGATTGCTCTTAAAAGATGGTGTGATGTATGATACTGCACAGCTTAAATGTGCGACAGAACAACTAGCACGAGCAATCTATGATTTGACTGTGATTTCTGCAATAGAAAAAGTAGATGCAGAAACAACGCTTCAAGCGACGAAAGCAAAAATGCACATTGTCTGCAATTTATTAGAAAAAGCGAAAGCTGCGCACTCTTAACAGAGAAGGCATGTACAAGTGTTGTGCCTTCTTTTTTATTTAAAGCGAAACTTTTGGGATATGCTATTCGTAAATATGGCGGCGAGAAAAGTTTAAAGGAGAGTGAGGAATGTTTATTTTACAGCTAGCCGCTATTTTGTTTGCCTCAAAGTTGGCGGGGGATGTAAGCGTGCGGCTTGGCCAGCCGGCAGTGCTCGGAAAATTGCTTATTGGTATTATTCTTGGCCCGACAGTGCTAGGGATTGTCAACGATACAGAATTTTTAAAGGAAGTAAGCCAAATCGGCGTTATTTTACTGATGTTTATTGCGGGGCTTGAAACAGATATCGAACAGTTGAAGCGGACGGGAAAAGCAGCTTCATTTGTGGGAGTATTAGGAATTATCGTGCCTTTATGCCTTGGGTATATAGCGGGAGTTATGATCGGTTTGACGCCTATAAAGGCGATTTTTTTAGGGCTTTTACTGTCGGCGACAAGCGTCAGTATTTCCGTGCAGGCGTTAAAAGAGATGAATCAGCTTAAATCTAAAGAAGGCTCGGCGATTTTAGGTGCTGCTGTTATCGACGATATTCTCGTTATTATTGGGCTGGCATTTTTAATGAGCTTAACGGGCGGCGATGTTCAAATCGACGCTGTTATTATGAAAAAGATTGCATTTTTTGCTGTGGCCATTTTGTTAGCTTGGAAGGCCGTTCCTTTTATGTTGCGCTTGTTTGCGCCGCTCCGAGTAGATGAAGCGGTGATCTCCGCAGGGTTAATCGTTTGTTTTGCATTTGCTTACTTCGCTGAGGCGGCTGGGGTTGCTGCCATTATTGGGGCATATATAGCTGGGGTCGCGATTAGTTTCACAAATTATAAAGAAGAAATTTTCCATAAAGTTGAGACGATTAGCTATTCTATTTTTGTTCCCGTCTTTTTTACATCGATTGGGGTTGCAGCCGAGCTTTCCGATGTCAGCCAACATATTGGACTCATTATCGGTTTAAGTGTACTGGCGATTTTGACAAAATTAGTAGGTGCCGCGCTTGGCGCGAAACTGGCAGGATTTGAGTGGAGAAGCTCTATTGCTGTTGGAGCTGGAATGGTTTCACGCGGTGAAGTAGCGCTTATTATTGCGGGTATCGGCCTTGAAGCGAAATTGTTGACATCAGACTTATTCGCCGCTCTTGTGGCTGTAGTGCTTGTGACGACCATTGTCACTCCGCCTTTGTTAAAAGTCTTTTTTAAAGAGAGTCAAGCATTAGGCCGGCATTCATGAGCCGGCCCTTTGTTTAGCATATTCACAAGGAAGCCTCCTACATGTAAATGGAATACAGGTAGGGGAGGTTCATTAATTGCCATTTCCGTTTCTATATTAGGAACGGTTTTTCTTTGCTTGTTTTGCTGTATCTACACTATCTTGAGCCATTTCAGCTTCCGCTTTAGAAACGGTTGGATTGGCTACTTCTTGACTTACCTTGTTCTGTCTTCCTTTTTTAGCCATGCCACTTCCTCCTTATCATCATAATGTTTTTACGATAAAAAGTATGCCTTTAAAATAGCATTTAATTCATCATCGTGCCTTGTCGGAATTTGATGACGCGCCTTGTCAATATAGACGACACGCATATGGGGAAGCCGCTCCTTAAAGATTGACTCATAAGAATGCACGTAATGATCGCGGGCGCCGTATATCAAGAGAACAGGTGCATTTAAATTTGCTAAGCGTTCTGTGCAGCAATAGTGTAGGCCTGCCTGATACATGTGAAATAAATCATTTTGATTGACAAGACGCACATATTGCTCAATCGCTTTTTTCTCTGCGCGAGTTTTTCCATGGGCGGCTCCTAATACTTTCGCAAGCAGCGAAATCGCTCCGTTTTTTGCTGTATAAATACCGAGCAAGAATTCCAAATACAACAGAGGTGTGCAGACTTCGGAAAAACCGCCGATTAACACGATAGCCTCTACATGCTCTGGATAACGGAGCGCGAACTCTTGTGCAATGGACCCACCGTTTGAATAACCACACACAATGACTCGATCAATTTTTAGAAAATCAAGCAATCGATCAATGTCTTCGGCTAATAAAGGAATGGTAATCGTTTTGTTCGACGGGCTGCTTTTTCCGTTGCCACGCATATCATATGTGATGACGCGAAAATGAGAGGCGAGCACCCTTTGGTTTTGAAAAACGATGCTTCCCATTCCTGGAGGGTGGATAAATAAAAGAGGTTTGCCATTGCCCTCATCTGTATAATATAGGCGTATATCTTGTTCTATTGTCGCATATGGCATGACCGAACCCCCATTCATAAAACGTTGCTTTCATTAGTATGGATAAGATGTGTGGACAATATGATTTATATCTTTTAGAAAGAACATGTTTATTTGTACATATAAGGGGATCCGTAAGATTCGGTGATATTTAAATGGGGATATTCCGACGTAAAATGAACGAGAATCGGGCTAAAATCTAAGGAGGGATACGTCTGAAAAAATTGCCGATCACCGTAACGAATCGCCTCAAGAGCAAGCGGCAGCTCTTTTTCGAACATCTTTTTTCGTTGTTGACTTGCTTCTTGACTAATGTTTGCGTTCCCAACGTACACATAGACGAATAAAATAAGGGTTTGTTTCACTGTCTTCCATTCCGCCAATACCTCGTCGCGCATTTTGCTGAGACGTTCTACAGCAAACGCTCGACCAATATGCAAATAAAGATCACCTGTTGCATCGGAATGAGTCAGCGTATATTTTCTCCCAATAGCGGGGGTGTAAAGGCTTGTTTCGTCTCCCCATTGTATGTGAAGTTTCTCGGGTTTTAGTTGATTCATCATGTAAGTCTCCTTTTCGGTGTTTTTCTATAATGTATGTCTTCATAGTGGAAAAAGCTTCTTTCTTCAGCAAAGTCGATTATTGACGAACAGAAAATCGTTGCGTAAGATGATAGTATTGTAAACGTCTAAATCAAAGGAGCTGGGCTTTGGTGGAAAAGTCCTTTCGGATTGAAAAAATACTAAACAACAACGTGCTTGTTGCTTCTCATCCTGAATATGACGAGGTTGTTTTGCTCGGCAAAGGGATCGGATTTGGCCGAAAAAAAGGAGATGTGATCGAGCAAAGTGCGGTTGAGAAGTGGTTTATTTTAAAAAATGAGCGGGAGCAAGAGCAGTATAAAAAGCTGTTACCGCAACTTGATGAGGAATTTGTCGGTGTCATGAACGAAGTGATGCAGCATATTAAAAACCGCGTGCATATGCCGCTTAATGAGCATATTCATGTTGCGTTAACAGACCATATTTCTTTTGCGATCAAACGGATTGAGCAAGGGCTTGATTTAAAAAATCCATTTTTGATGGAGACGAAAAGCTTGTATCCCCTCGAATATGGAATTGCGAAAGAAGTTGTTGAGATGCTAAATGAAAAGCTGCATGTTGAACTTCCGAAGGGAGAAATAGGGTTTATTGCTTTGCATATTCATAGCGGTATTTCGGAGCAAAGCCTTTCAGAAGTCAACAAATATTCACAGTTAATTGCTACACTAGTATCCGTCGTCGAGGAACAATTCGATATGGCTATTGATCGCGAAAGCATTTATTATTTACGATTTATCCAACATTTGCGCTATGCGATTGAACGGGTGAAAAAAGGTGAGCGTGTCGAGGAGCCTAAAAAATTGTCGAAAATCTTGAAAGAAGAGTACCCGCTATGTTACAATGTTGCATGGAAGCTAATAAAAATCATGCAGCAAACGTTGCAAATGCCTGTTGATGAGGCAGAAGCAGTTTATTTGACGATGCATTTGCAAAGGCTTGCAAAAAAAAGCGAATAGAGGTCTTCATCTTTACGTGTTACTGATTCGATCAGGCATGAGTAAAGGAAGGCAAAATGGGACAGGCAATAGGAGAAGTGATTCTTTCTCTATTGCTGTCGGCGTTCTATTTTGTTCTTTCTTTGCTCATGCCTTTTTGTTTTCTTGTTTGCAAATGCTTACAATTGTCAAATATCTGATCATGCTTAGAAAAACGTTTGTTGTCTAATTTATGAAATGAAGGGGGATTTAGCAATGAAAAAAGCGTTTGGCACATTGCAAAAAGTTGGTAAAGCGCTCATGCTTCCAGTTGCAATTTTGCCAGCCGCCGGTATTTTGCTTGCTTTTGGTAACGCTTTACAAAATCCGGCGTTGACGGATAAAATTCCGGCATTAAAAGCGGATTGGGTTGTTCTCGTTGCTAAAGTAATGGAACAATCTGGAGGAACGGTATTTGATAACCTTTCGCTTCTTTTTGCAGTGGGAGTAGCGATCGGATTGGCTGGTGGTGAAGGAGTTGCCGGTCTTGCCGCCATTGTCGGCTACTTAATTATGAATAAAACGATGAGCGTCATTTTGGGCGTTTCTGCCGAACAAATTGGCAAAGACCCGTCGTTTGCGAACATTTTAGGGATTCCAACGCTGCAAACAGGAGTATTTGGCGGTATTATCGTCGGTATTTTAGCGGCGTACATGTACAATAAATATTACAATATTGAATTGCCGCAATACTTAGGGTTCTTTGCTGGGAAGCGGTTCGTGCCGATTGTCACAGCGGCGTCTGCCGTTGTTTTAGGAATTGTCATGACGTGGATATGGCCGCCTGTGCAGCAAGGGTTGAACGCATTCTCTCATAACATGATTGACGCAAATAAAACGCTTGCGGCGTTTATTTTCGGGGTTATTGAACGTGCGTTAATTCCGTTTGGATTGCACCATATTTTCTATTCGCCATTCTGGTATGAGTTCGGCGAATATGTCAATAAAGCAGGACAAGTGGTTCATGGCGATCAAAAAATCTTCTTTGCGCAGTTGAAAGATGGCGTTCCGTTCACAGCAGGAACGTTTATGACAGGGAAATTCCCGTTTATGATGTTTGGTCTTCCAGCCGCAGCGCTTGCTATTTATCACGAAGCGCGTCCTGAGAATAAAAAAGTCGTGGCGGGGATCATGGCTTCTGCGGCTTTAACATCCTTTTTAACAGGGATTACAGAACCAATTGAGTTTTCGTTCTTGTTCGTGGCACCAGCTTTATTTGCGATTCATACGATTTTCGCCGGGTTATCTTTTATGATCATGCACATATTAAACGTGAAAATCGGTATGACCTTCTCAGGCGGAGTTATTGACTACTTATTGTTTGGGGTATTGCCAAACCGAACAGCATGGTGGCTCGTGATTCCAGTAGGGCTTGTATTTGCCGTTATTTACTATTTTGGGTTCCGGTTTGCGATCCGCAAATGGAATTTAGCGACTCCAGGGCGCGAAAAAGTGTCGGAAGAAGCACCTGTTCAAGCGACAGACACGAGCGATCTTCCGTATGAAATTTTAACGGCGCTTGGCGGAAAAGAAAATATCGCTCATTTAGATGCATGTATCACGCGTTTGCGCGTATCGGTTAACGATATCAAACATGTAGATAAAGAGCGCTTGAAGGCGTTAGGCGCAGCCGGCGTGCTTGAAGTTGGAAACAACATTCAAGCGATTTTTGGTCCGAAGTCTGACACGTTAAAAGGACAAATTAAAGACATTATGGAAGGGCGCGTACCAGCGCGAGTAAAAAAAGAAGAGACAAAGATAGCGAGCGTGCAAGTAGAAGCAGGAGCGGAAGAGATCGTTGCTCCGCTCTCAGGCGAATTGCTTCCACTTTCCGAAGTACCTGATCAAGTATTTTCGCAAAAAATGATGGGCGATGGCTTTGCGATCATGCCGGAGGATGGAACGGTCGTTTCGCCAGTAGACGGAACAATCGTGAATGTTTTCCCGACGAAGCATGCGATCGGCATTGAATCGAAAAACGGAAGAGAAATTTTAATTCACTTCGGCATCGATACTGTAAAACTAAACGGGGAAGGTTTTGAAGCGCTCGTTTCTCAAGGAGACGAAGTAAAACAAGGACAACCGATATTGAAAGTAGATTTGGAATATGTAAAAGAACATGCCCCTTCTGTTATTACGCCAATTATTTTTACAAACTTGAAAGCTAGTGAAACTGTCCAAATAGACAAACAAGGTGCTGTAACGAAGGGCGAAAACAATATTGTTACGATTCGCTAACCATTTGCGTTTCCTTATGTTATAAATGGATTTTTATTGAATAAAGATGCAACTATTTGTTATGATGACAAAAAAATATACTATAAAGGAGATTGATGGAAATGATGGAGAAAGTTTTTAAAGTGACTGCTGACTCTGGCATTCATGCCCGCCCAGCAACATTGCTTGTACAAGCCGCAAGCAAATTCAACAGCGATATCAATTTAGAGTACAACGGAAAAACAGTAAACTTAAAATCGATTATGGGGGTTATGTCGTTAGGAGTTCCAAAAGATGCTGAAATTAAAATCACAGCTGAAGGAGCGGATGCAGCAGAAGCGTTAGCGGCTTTAACAGAAACATTGGCTAAAGAAGGTCTTGCTCAATAATGTCTAAATTTATTCAAGGTATTGCTGCATCGAGCGGTATCGCCATCGCTAAGGCGTACCGCTTAGAAACTCCTAATTTTTCAATCGAAAAAAAAGCAATTGCTGCCCCTGAAGCGGAGATCGAGCGATTTCTTGCTGCTGTTGACAAAGCAAAAGGCGAGCTCGAGAAAATTAGAGAGCACGCTTTACAGGAGTTAGGAGAAGATAAAGCTGCGATTTTTTCAGCGCACCTTCTTGTGTTGAGTGATCCTGAACTATTAAACCCTGTCAAAGATAAAATTCAAGCGGAACAAGTCAATGCAGAATACGCATTAAATGAAACGGCATCAATGTTTGTTGCAATGTTTGAATCGATGGATAACGAATACATGAAAGAACGAGCAGCTGATATTCGCGATGTCACGAAGCGGGTGCTTGCCCATTTGTTAGGTATAGCGATTTCCAATCCGAGTCTCATTTCAGAAGAAGTGATAGTGATTGCTGAAGATTTAACACCGTCTGACACAGCCCAACTAAATCGGCAATTCGTCAAAGGGTTTGCCACTGATATCGGCGGACGGACATCGCATTCAGCCATTATGGCGCGTTCGTTGGAAATTCCAGCGGTTGTTGGAACGAAATCGGCGACTGCGGAAATTCGAAATGGAGATATGGTGATTATTGACGGATTGGATGGTCAAGTAGTAGTGAACCCGTCAGAAGAAGTATTAGAACAATATATGGAAAAGCGTAGTCGCTTTGAGGCGCAAAAAGCGGAATGGGCGAAGCTTGTTCATGAACAAACGACAACGAAGGACGGGCACCATGTAGAACTTGCGGCCAATATCGGCACCCCTGAGGATGTAAAAGGTGTGCTGGCAAATGGAGCTGAAGGCATCGGCTTATATCGGACAGAGTTCTTGTATATGGGCCGTTCGGATTTGCCAACAGAAGAGGAGCAATTCGAAGCTTATAAAACTGTATTAGAGCGCATGGAAGGAAAGCCGGTCGTTGTGCGCACGCTCGATATTGGCGGCGATAAGGAACTTCCATATTTAGAGCTGCCAAAAGAAATGAACCCGTTCTTAGGGTTCCGTGCGATTCGTCTCTGCCTTGAAATGCAAGACATGTTTCGCACACAGCTTCGCGCTCTATTGCGTGCAAGCGTGTATGGGAATTTGAAAATTATGTTTCCGATGATTGCCACGCTTGATGAGTTTCGACAAGCAAAAGCGATCCTTTTAGAGGAAAAAGCGAAGCTGCAAAATGAAAATGTGCCAGTAGCGGAAAACATTGAGATCGGGATGATGGTCGAAATTCCGGCAGCTGCAGTACTTGCTGACCAATTCGCGAAAGAAGTCGATTTCTTTAGCATTGGCACGAATGATTTAATCCAGTATACAATGGCGGCTGACCGTATGAACGAGCGGGTTTCGTACCTTTATCAGCCATATAATCCAGCGATTTTGCGCCTTATTCATAGCGTCATTGAAGCGGCACATAAGGAAGGAAAATGGGCGGGAATGTGCGGTGAAATGGCAGGCGATGAGTTAGCGATTCCAATTCTGCTTGGTCTGGGACTCGATGAGTTTAGCATGAGCGCCACTTCTATTTTGCGTGCGCGTGCACAAGTGAAAAAACTTTCAAAGGAAGAGACTGCTAGTTTTAAAGAAACGATTTTATCGATGGACACAGCGGAAGAAGTAGTCGCTTTCGTCAAAAAAACATTTCATATTAACTAACAATAAGCGGTGGGCATTCCCACCGCTTATTGTTTAAACGGATTTTTCCATTCCATTAGAACAGCATAATTTAACGACTCTTCATCTTCTAAATAATTCTCCACTATTTGTAAAGGAGTACGACCGCAATGAAGCAAAAATGTAATCACTGGATCTTTTAATTCACCAGTTAGTATTTTTTGTAAATATTCAACGGCCGATAGTTCTTTAGCGTAGCGGTGATAGCCGGGCATTCTCCCTCCGCCAAGCAAACGGTCAAGGTTCAAACGAACAACAGTTTCATACATGGATTGCATGAGCCATTTGCCAAGTCCTAATTTTCGGTAAGCAGGAGATACGCAAATATCAACGACATAAAGCGTATTCCCATTCGGATCGTGATTTCTAATATAGCCGCTGTCTGTGATTTCTTCCCACGTATGTGCGGGATGCGTCGGATCGAAATGGACAAGCAGCCCGGTCATCGATCCAACGATTCGACCGTCGATTTCCACACAAAGAGCCCCGTCTGGAAATAGAGAAATATGATTCGTCAGTTGTTGTTCGTTCCACCATAGTTCAGATGGAAACGGAGGAGGGAAACTTTCTTGCTGAATGCGGATTAAATCTTCAAAATCTTCAGATGTATAATTGCGTATGATCGCTTTTTTCGGAATGTCTTCATTAAATACGTACAATTCTTTCCGATACATAAATGTGCATCACCTCGCAATCTATTAATTTTAAATCATACATATAATAGAGCGCATTAAGCAAGAAAAAAATTTTTTTCCACGAATCTCCTTCCGGTTAAGAATATGCTCCTATAGACGTTCGTTCCAACGAGCTTTATAATGGAAATAACGGTTCGACAAAAAAATATGAATTTTGACAAAAGGGGGATCAATGAAGCAGTGTTCAAAACATTACGAACGAAACTTATTGTCTTAATGGCGCTACTAATGATTATTTCTTTAGCCGCTACACAAATTGTTGGAGTTGTAGAAACAAAACAGATGATTCAAAAAGACGTCAGCAGTCGCGGACATTCTCTTGTCGAACAGTTAATCAACGACATCCAATCAAGCTTTAGCAGCGAAGAACATAGCTTGATGCAATTTAGTGAATCGCCAACGATCATTCAAATGGCGAAGAACAATCAAACTTGGCCTACTGTAGATAAAGAATTTCAAACATTTTTAAAAATCCATAAAAACACCCAATTAATCTATATCGGGACTGCGACTAAAAAGATGTATACAGCTCCGAAAGTAGATTTGCCTGCAGGGTATGATCCAACGTCCCGTCCTTGGTATCAAAAGGCGACAGAAAACCCAAATGAGGTTATTTGGACGGATCCATACCTTGATGCCGTCACGGGCAAATATATTGTGACACTTGCGAAAGCGATAACAAATGGCACTGACACCATCGGAGTAGTCGCAGTGGACTTGTCGCTAGATTCGGTAACAAAAATCGTGAATGGAATGGATGTTGGATACCACGGTTATCCATTTTTGTTTGACCAAACGGGTATCGCCATCGTTCATCCGCAATACAAAGGAAAAAATATGTCTAATAATCCCGCTGTGAAATATATGCTTAAGCGGGAAAACGGAGTTTATGAATATACGCTAGATGGCGAAAAAAGAATCCTCTATTTTACGACGATTCCGAAACTAGGTTGGAAAGTTGGAGCAGTTTACAAAGAAAAAGACTTATTTGCTGTCAGCAACTCGATTGCCAACCAGATGTTAATTATTACAATTTTGGCTGTGCTTATCGGAATTATAGTTATTTATTTTATGGCGGGTTCCATTGTCAAGCCGGTTGTTTATCTGCAAGGACAGCTAGAGAAAGTAGCCAATGGTGATTTAACCGTTCAAGTACGGACGAAGGCGAAAGATGAAATCGGTCAATTAGCGAACCATTTTAATCATATGGTCCAAGAAATGCGAGCCCTTATTCTTCAAGTAAACGAATCGGTTGGTGAACTGGCAGCGTCTGCCGATCACTTGAGCGCTGTTTCTGAAGAAACAATGACTTCAAGCGAACAAGTGGCGACAGCGATTAACGACATTGCCAAAGGAACATCGGAGCAGGCGAGCGATTTAGATACGATTAATGAACGCACGACAATGTTGTCAAAACAAATCGAGACGGTTGCCCAATCGGCGTCCGCAATGCAAACGCTGTCAAGTGAAACGAAAGAAGCAAGCTATCATGGCTTAGAGAAGCTAAATGAACTTCAGCTCAAATCGAATGAGGCGAAGGAAGAACTGCAAGCTGTAGAAAAAGTGATGGATGATCTTGTTGAAAAAATGAAAAAAATCGATGAAGTCATCCAAACAATTACGGCCATTTCGGCGCAAACGAACTTGCTAGCGCTGAATGCAAGCATTGAAGCGGCAAGAGCGGGTGAACATGGCAAAGGATTTGCGGTTGTTGCCGAGGAAGTTCGTAAGCTAGCAGAACAGTCTTCGCAAGCGACAGAATTGATTCGCCAAACGATTGCCACAATCCAGCAGCAAGCGGATTTAGCGATGCAAGCTGTAGAGCGTTCGAAAAACATGAACGAAGAACAACAACAGGCGGTTCATACGACAGGAGACTCGTTCATGAAGATTTCTACCATGATGGAAGAGTTAACAACATCCATTTCGAATATTACGAATGAAGTAAAACGAATGAATGAAAGCAAAGACCAAGTAGTTGAAGCGATGCAAAATATTTCAGCCATTGCTCAACAAGCAGCAGCATCTGCGGAAGAAGTGGCTGCCTCAGCTGATGATCAGCTGCAAGCGCTCAGCACGGTTACAGAATCTGCTGAAACATTAAGTGATATGGGCCGACAATTAAAACAATTAATCGAAAAATTTGATGTGTAGCAAGAAAAGTGCACGGATAAAACCGTGCACTTTTTGTATAGTTGGGGATCGTGTCGAATGACGCTTCGTTCTGCCTTGCGTATCTTTGTTTTGGAAGTTAAACAAGCCAAACGGAAGCTTTTATTGATATCGCTCCTAAGAAGGAAAATTGCAGACTATGTCGAATGTTATACGCAAAAATAAGAGGAGGATGAGCAAAATGGAACTTCAATTGGCTGGAAAAACGGCACTTGTTGTGGCATCAAGCCAAGGGCTTGGCAAAGCGATTGCCCAACAACTTGTGTTAGAAGGGGTAAACGTTATGATTACGAGCCGAAACGAAGAGAAGCTCAAAGAGGTAGAGCAAGAACTACGTTCGTTACATAAGGGGAATGTTGCTTATGTTCAAGCGGATGTTACAAAGCAAGAAGATATCGAGCGTCTCGTTGAAAAAACAGTGGAGACATATGGAACTATTGATTTGCTTGTGAACAACGCAGGCGGCCCGCCGGCGGGAACATTTGAAACGATTACAGATGAAGAATGGTATAAGGCGTTTGAGCTGAATTTATTAAGCTACGTTCGTATTATTCGTACAGCGCTGCCATATTTAAAGCGAAACGGCGGGAAAATTGTCAACATCGCCTCATCATCGATCAAAGAGCCAATTCCAGGGCTGCTTTTATCCAATACGTTCCGCACGGGGATCGTGGGGCTGACCAAGACGCTTGCTACAGAGTTTGCCCAATATAACATTTTAATTAATACAGTGGCGCCTGGACGAATTGCTACTGAACGTGTAGCCTTTTTAGATCAAATTAATGCGGAGAAATTCGGCATTACGAAGGAAGAAATGGAAGCCCGTATGAAAAGCACGATCCCTCTCGGCCGTTACGGAACGCCGGAAGAGTTTGCGAAAGTGGTAACATTCCTTCTTTCTGGGGCCAATTCATATATGACGGGTCAATCGTTTATAGTTGACGGAGGCATGGTCAAAGCGATTTAGCTTTCAAGGTGCTACCTCCCTTCTCGGCTGAATATATATGAACTATTCACCATTGCTGAGAAAGGGAGTGGCAGCATTGAAAAGTAAGATAGTCGCGGGAATTTTGGCGATTTTACTAGGCGGGCTCGGCATTCATAAATTTTATTTAGGGAAGCTTGGTCAAGGAGTTCTTTATTTACTATTTTCATGGACGGGAATTCCAAGCATTATTGGGTTCATCGAAGGCATTGTTTATCTTTTGAAATCGGATGAGGAATTCAATCAAAAATACAATTATGCTTCCGAAGATTAGACCTTGGCCTCAAGCCAAGGCTTTTTTGATAAAAGGAGGATTAGCGTTGAAAACAATTGGTTTTATCGGTCTTGGCGTAATGGGAAAAAGCATGGCGCATAACTTACTGAAAGCAGGGTATCCTCTCGTTGTGCATACGCGCACGAAAATAAAAGCAACAGAACTGCTTGAGGAAGGAGCGGTCTGGAAGGAGACGATTGCCGAACTAGCCCAGGAAGCGGATGTTATTATTACGATGGTCGGCTATCCTCAAGATGTAGAGGATGTATATTTTAGAGAAAATGGTTTGCTCGAACATGTAAAAGAAGGGGCATACTTAATTGACATGACGACATCTCCTCCATCGCTTGCCGAAAAAATTTATAAAGAAGCAAAAAAGAAAAACGTGTTTGCACTCGATGCTCCTGTCTCTGGAGGGGACATCGGCGCAAAAGAAGGGCGGCTTGCCATCATGGTCGGAGGGGATGAAGCGGCGTTTCAGGAATGCAAACCAATTTTTGAAGTATTAGGAACGAACATCGTCTTTCAAGGAAAAGCAGGAGCAGGGCAACATGCGAAAATGTGCAACCAAATTGCTATTGCCACTAATATGATCGGTGTTTGCGAAGCGCTTGCGTATGCGAAGCAGTCAGGACTTGATCCGTGGAAGGTGCTTGAAAGCATTTCACAGGGGGCTGCCGGAAGCTGGTCGCTTAACAACTTAGCACCACGTATGCTCAAAGGAAATTTTGAGCCAGGATTTTATGTGAAACATTTTATTAAAGATATGAAAATTGCATTAGCGGAAGCGGAAGGAATGAACCTGCTGCTGCCAGGCTTGTCTTTGGCAAAACAAATGTATGAAGAACTTGCGGCCGAAGGGGAAGAAAATAGCGGCACACAGGCGCTGTATAAGCGGTACGAACAAATTTAAAAGCATCGTTGCCAAACGATGCTTTTTTATATTTTTCTAAATATTGAATATTTTTAAAAATATAGTATAGTAGAAATAAGGTTACATACTAACCGGTTAGTAAAAAGGAGGGGGATGGATGGAATTTTTATATTCTTCGAAGGTGCAGCAGTTGTTAAAAAGATTGCAAGCTTTTATGGAAGAGTACATTTATCCGAATGAACGAATATACGAGCAGCAGCTTAATGAGCAAAAGACGCGGTGGTCTGCCGTTCCGCCCATTATCGAACAGTTAAAGGAAAAAGCGAAAAAAGAAGGGCTCTGGAATTTATTTTTGCCGGATGAGGAGTATGGTGCGGGGCTTTCCAACTTCGAATATGCACCGCTTTGCGAAATGATGGGGCGCTCCCTGATCGCCCCGGAGGTGTTTAACTGCAGTGCGCCGGATACGGGGAATATGGAAGTGCTTGTCCGCTATGGGACAGAAGAGCAAAAAAAACGTTGGCTCGTCCCCCTTTTAAACGGTGAGATTCGCTCCTGCTTTTCGATGACCGAGCCGGATGTTGCTTCGAGCGATGCGACGAATATTCGAGCAAGCATTATACGCGATGGTGATGAATATGTTATTACCGGACGAAAATGGTGGTCGTCCGGCGCAGGCGATCCGCGGTGTCGAGTGGCGATTGTTATGGGAAAAACGAATCCGGACGCCCCTAAGCACGAGCAACAGTCGATGATTATCGTTCCGCTGGATACGAAAGGTGTGAAGATCGAGCGGATGCTCCCGGTGTTTGGATACGACCATGCCCCGCACGGCCATGCGGAAATTACATACGACCATGTTCGTGTGCCGAAAGAAAATATCATTTGGGGGGAAGGAAAAGGGTTTGCCATTGCCCAAGGAAGGCTTGGCCCGGGAAGAATTCATCATTGCATGCGCCTCATTGGAGCGGCAGAGCGGGCATTGGAGCTCATGTGCAAGCGGGTCAAAAAGCGTGTAGCGTTTGGAAAAACGCTTGCTGAACAGGGCGTTGTCCAAGATTGGATCGCTCGATCAAGAGTAGAAATCGAGCAAGCGCGACTTTTGACATTAAAGGCGGCCTATATGATGGATACGGTCGGCAATAAAGCAGCGAAGGCAGAAATCTCTATGATTAAAGTCGTTGCTCCGAATGTGGCGTTAAAGGTCATTGACCGGGCTATTCAGGCGTTTGGAGCCGCAGGGGTAAGCGATGATTTTCCGCTCGCTGCACATTGGGCGAACGCTAGAACGTTAAGGCTCGCTGATGGACCTGACGAAGTGCATAAGGGGCAAATCGCAAAATGGGAATTGCAAAAATACGAGTAGGAAGCGAGGGATGATGATGCATGTGCTCGATTTGTTCAAGCTGAACGGAAAAACGGCGATTGTTACAGGCGGCGGCCGCGGGTTAGGCGAGCAAATGGCCATTGCCTTAGCGGAGGCAGGAGCGAATGTTGTCATCTGCTCACGGAAGCTAGAAGCATGCGAGGAAGTGAAACAAAAATTAGAAGCGCTCGGAGCACGTTCGCTTGCCTTGCGCTGCGATGTTACGAACAGTGACGATGTGCACGCTCTCGTGGAAAAGACAATGGATGCATTTGGGCGAATCGATATTTTAGTGAACAATAGCGGAGCGACATGGGGGGTACCGGTGGAGGAGATGCCGCTTGAAGCATGGCAAAAGGTGATGAACGTCAATGTAACAGGTACATTTTTAATGAGTCAGGCAGTCGGAAAGATTATGATGAAACAGCGCAGCGGAAAAATTATCAACATCGCCTCTGTTGCGGGGCTTGGCGGCACGAATCCAACGGTCATGAACACGATCGCCTACAATACAAGCAAAGGGGCGGTGATTACATTTACGAAAGATTTGGCGGTAAAATGGGGAGAATACGGCATTTGCGTCAATGCCATCGCTCCAGGTTTTTTCCCTACAAAAATGTCTAAAGTGGTCATTGAGCGCGGAGAGAAGCAAATTTTAAGCAATACGCCGCTCAAACGTTTCGGTGGAGAGAATGATTTGAAAGGAGCGGTGTTATTTTTGGCATCTAGCGCTTCCGACTTTGTAACGGGGTCGTTGCTTGTCGTTGATGGCGGAGCACATGCCTATTGTTAAGGATTAGAGGAGGGAAAAAAATGAGTGGAAAGAAAGCGTTTACACTGTATCCGAGCCATATTGCCTCCGAGTTTGCTATTCCGGACATTACGTTATGTGACATTTTAATGGACCGCGCTAAACAGTACAATAGTCACATAGCTCTTTCATTCTACAATAAAGAAATCACTTATAAAGAACTAGCTTATATGGTGGAAAAATTGGCTGCCAATTTACAAAATCTAGGGATACAGAAGGGAGATCGTGTAGCGATTATGCTCCCGAACTGCCCGCAATATGTCATTTCTTATTATGCCATTTTGCGCATCGGAGCCATTGTCACTCAAGTCAATCCAATGCTTGTAGAAAGAGAATTGACCTATTTATTGCAAGATTCAGGCGCAGAAACGATCATCATTTATGATGCGCTCTATCCGCGCTTAAAGGCGGTGCAAAGCAATACAGCTGTTAAACGTGCCATTGTTGTCAGCCTTCAGCCGTCTGCTGCTTCTTTTGAACAGGATATTGCATTTGATCAATTTCTCACGCAAGGCGATGGGCAAGTGCGACCGGTACCCGTCGATCCAGCACATGACATTGCTGTATTGCAATACACAGGCGGAACGACAGGGCGTTCGAAAGGAGCGATGTTGACGCATCGGAACTTAGTGGCCAACGTCATGCAATGCGCCGAATTTTTCAAAGACACGATTCAATACGGAGCCGAGCGATACTTAACGGTGATTCCGCTGTTTCACGTATTTGCCATGACATCAGGAATGAACTTGGCGATTTATGTGGGCGCCACCAATATTTTATTGCCGCGTTTTGACTTAAAAGAAGTGCTTGAGACGATTAAAGAGAAAAAGCCAACTACCTTTCCCGGTGTACCGACAATGTATGTAGCGATTACCAACACGCCGAACGTCGAACAATATGGCATTGAAAGCATTAAAATGTGCAACAGCGGCAGCGCGCCGATGCCGGTCGAATTAATGCGGGAGTTCGAGCGAAAGACAGGAGCGGTTGTATTAGAAGGATACGGGCTTTCGGAAGCGTCTCCAGTGACGCATTGCAATCCACCGTTTGCGGAGCGAAAACCGGGAACTATCGGCATCGGGATGCCGATGACAGAGTATAAAGTGGTTGATGTGGCAACAGGCACAGAAGAAGTGAAACCGGGAGAGATGGGGGAACTCGTCATTCGCGGACCGCAAGTGATGAAAGGGTATTGGAATATGCCGGAAGAAACGGCGGCTGCACTTAGGGATGGATGGTTGTATACAGGAGATTTAGCGACGATGGATGAGCAAGGATATGTGACGATTGTGGACCGGAAAAAAGATATGATTATCGCAAGCGGCTACAACGTGTATCCAAGGGAAGTGGAAGAAGTACTTTACGAATACCACGCGGTAAAGGAAGCGGTGGTCATTGGTGTGCCAGATGAATATCGCGGGGAAACAGTGAAGGCGATTGTCGTGTTAAAAGACGGAAAAACAGCGAGCGAAGAAGAAATTATCGACTATTGCCGTCAAAATTTAGCATCTTATAAAGTACCGCGTCTTGTAGAATTTCGTCAGGAACTTCCGAAAACGAATGTTGGGAAAATTTTGCGGCGCGTTCTCCGGGAGGAAGCAGCCCAATCCAAATAAGGGAGCAAGCGCTCTTCCGCAGTCTCCTATACTCCTTCGTTATCAATAGATTGTATGATATAATGTCGGGAAGAAGCAAGGTAGAAAGGTGGAAGAGCGTGAAAGAAAAAATTATCGACATCAGCATGACGCTGTTTGAGCAAAAAGGATTTAGCGATACGTCGATTCAAGATATTGTAGATGCATTGGGGGTTACGAAAGGAACGTTTTATTACTATTTTAAAAGCAAAGAAGAATTATTAATGGATATTCATCTTCGTTATATTGAAGGATTGCTAGAAAAACAAAAGGAAATTGCCGAAGATCGATCGAAAACAGCCAAAGAAAAGTTGTTTGACATCGTTTACATGCTCATTCACAACATTGAAAAACAAGGCCGGCAGGCGCGCATTTTCTTTCGTGAAATGAGGCACTTAAGCGAAGAGCATTTGCACAACATTAAAGAAAAACGCGATCAATTCCGTTATGGCGTACAGGCTCTCATCGAGCAGGGAATGGCAGAAGGAGAGTTTCGCGAAGATTTAATTCCCAAAATTGCGACGCTGACCATTTTGGGGGCAGCCAATTGGAGCTATCAATGGTTTAAGCCGGATGGTGATTACAGCGATGCGGAAGTAGCCAGACAAATGGTAAGAATTTTATTGTCGGGCATTGAAAAATAGCGACAGTTCGGCTGCTTCCGCGCAGCTAACATTTTTATCATAGATAAGCGAGAAGACCCCCGCTTCAAGGAGGAACGCGAATAGGCGGGAGAGGTTCAAATACTAACCGGTCAGTAAAAATCTAGTTCAGCAATAAAGGGGGGCAAAAGGAATGGGAGCGATCATTCCTGTGCGCAAAGGGGAAGAGCTGCCCGTTGAAAGATTACTTGGTTTTTTACGAAAAGCGATACATGATCTGCCGGAAGGAATTGTACATGTTCAGCAGTTTTCAGCCGGTCACTCCAATTTAACATATTTGATTTCTATCGGTGAGTGGGAGGCGGTGCTCAGACGTCCGCCGCTTGGTCCGGTTGCCCCAAAAGCGCATGATATGAAGAGAGAGTGCACGTGGCTTACAGAAATTCATCCATTGTTTCCACTCGCACCGAAACCGCTTTTATTTTGCAATGATGAATCGATTATCGGAAGCCCATTTTTTTTAATGGAACGAAGAAAGGGAATGGTGCTTGACACTGAGTTTCCATCGCATATCGAACCAACGGAAGAAATCGGGCGTCGCATTTCGGAAACGATGGTCGAGACGCTTGTACAATTGCATCAATTAGATTATAAACAGACGCGCTTAGTCGAAATGGTGAAGCCGGATGGGTTTATGGAGCGGCAGGTGCACGGCTGGATTCAGCGATATAAACGCGCGAAAACAGATGAGATTCAAGAAGCAGAAACTTTAGTGAATTGGCTTATAAGCCACATTCCCCAAAAAAGCGAAGCGACCATTATTCATTACGATTATAAGCTAAATAATGCATTATTTGCCGAAGATGACTTGACGAAAATGATTGGCTTGTTCGATTGGGAAATGGCGACCGTTGGCGATCCGCTTGCGGATCTAGCGGTTGCGATGAGCTATTGGATTGAAGACGACGATCCGCCTCTATTAAAAAATGGGTTTGGCAAACCGCCAGTGACTGTATGCCCAGGTTTTTATTCCCGCAAGGAGTTCATCGAAGCGTACGCAGAAAAAAGCGGGCGTGATGTTTCAAACATCCATTTTTATTTGACGTTTGCCTATTTCAAATTGGCTGTCATTTGCCAGCAAATTTATTACCGGTTCCGCCGCGGACAGACAACTGACGAACGTTTTAGTAAATTTGGAGATTTTGTTCAGTCGCTCATTCAGCATGCGTGGCAGTTGACGATCGGTTGAGGTGAGCAGATGAGAAAGGTTCACCTTTTATTTCGAAAGGAAGAAATGGATGAAACGAACTTGGTTAACGGGAACGTAGCGGTTGTTTTTGATATTTTGTTGGCTACATCGACGATCACAGCCGTATTGTCATTTGGAGCGGCTTCTGTCCTCCCCGTACGGAATGAGGAAGAAGCGAGAGAGAAAGCGAACCAGTTGCCAAATGGCAGCTATCAACTGGTGGGAGAGTATGAGGGGGCTATAATTGACGGCTTCTCTTCTCCAGCCCCGCTTTCTCTTCAATATGCCTGCCAAGGAAAAACGGTCATTTTATCGACTACGAATGGGACAGTAGCGATCCAAAAGGCGGCGCAGGCAAAATATCTATATGCTGGAAGTTTGTTGAATAGCCGTGCTCTTGCCCAGTATATTGTCCGTCGCCATTTGTCGGAAACAGTTGTCTTGATATGTTCGGGCACATCAGGGAGATTTTGTTTAGAGGATTTTTATGGAGCGGGCTATTTTATCTCATGTTTACTAGAAAATGGCGTTTCTGTTGATGAGCTTTCCGATTCAGCGCTGGCGGCTCTTTTGTTATATCAAAACTATCGTACTATAAGCGAAGGAAAGACGATACTGCGGCTTTCTCGTGTAGGAAAATGGATGGCGGCATGCGGACTTGAAAAAGAAATAGATTATATTAGCCAGCATGGGGTCCTTTCAGTCATCCCAATATTTGAAGTCACCAAATGGGGAGGAGAAATGTTCGACGCGGCCACCCGCCCGTTTCCCGCATGAAATTTACGTAGGTAAAACTTGCAAACAATGCGAGGGGGTTGCCGAGTTGCCGTATTAAGAAAGCAATGGAAAGGGGAAATAAAAATGAAAGTGATACAGTTTAACGAATACGGCGGTCCGGAAGTTTTGCAGATGATGGAGACAGAAACACCGAAGCCATCAGGGAAAAAAGTTCTCATTGAAGTCAAAGCGATCGGTGTCAATTATGCGGATACGGCGCGTCGTGAAGGAAAATATGTGGTTCCAACGCCGCTTCCATTCATTCCAGGCACAGAAATTGCGGGGGTCGTATGCGAAGTCGGCGAAGATGTCACTTCGGTGCAACGTGGACAGCGAGTTGTTGCCTTAATTGAATCCGGAGGATATGCCGAATATGTGCTTGTTGATGAGCGAAGCATTATTCCGCTTCCAGACGGTCTTGATTTTCAGACTGCGGTCGCTCTCCCTGTGCAAGGTTTGAGCGCTTTTCACATTTTAAAAACGATGGGGAGGCTAGAAGAAGGAGAAACGGTATTAGTTCACGCGGCAGCTGGAGGAGTCGGGACGATTGCTGTTCAGTTAGCCAAAATATTTGGTGCAGGGAAAATCATCGCCACGGCAAGTAGCGAAGAGAAGAGAATGCTTGTGAAAAAGCTTGGGGCTCATATCGCTATAGACTATACGAAAGAAAGATGGAAAGAAGAGGTATTAGCAAACACAGATGGCAATGGGGTTGATCTTGCCTTGGAGATGGCAGGAGGTGCGGTGTTTCATGAGACGCTTGCATGTTTAGCTCCATTTGGCCGTCTTGTTGTATATGGTGTAGCAAGCGGACAATTTACGAGGATGAATCCAGCGGCGCTCATGGGGAAAAACATATCAGTGATCGGATTCTTTTTGCCGCAAATCATGCGAAAGAAGAATTTGTATCAACAAAGCTTGCTAGAGTTGCTGGCATATGTACAAACTGGCGCTGTTCAGCTGATGATCGGCGGTGTTTATCCGCTTGAACGGGCGGCAGATGTCCATCGCTTATTGCAGGCACGAGAAACGTACGGAAAGCTCATTCTCGTGCCGTAATGAATAAAAAGGTGGGAAGCGGATCCGCTTCTCACCTTTGATATTGCCGAATGTATTGTTCCATTCGATCTAAACCTTCCTTCAACGTTTCAAGGGAATACGCATATGAAAGCCGCACGTAGCCTTCCCCGTATTGGGAAAATGCGCTGCCGGGAACGACCGCTACTCCAGCTTTGTCTACCAAATCGAGGGCAAAATCGAAGGACGATTGTCCAAACGAATGAATAGATGGAAACAAATAAAACGCGCCAGTCGGCTTTTCCACTGACAACCCCATATCGACGAGACGTTTGTATGCATACTCGAGCCGTTCTCTATATTGTCTTTTCATTTCTTCGGCATCGTCTTTTCCGGTTGTCAAGGCGGCGAACGCCGCTTTTTGCGAGATGGAAGTGGCACATGATACACTATATTGATGCACTTTAATCATATGCTTGATTAAAAATTCTGGAGCGAAGACAAATCCAATTCGCCATCCTGTCATCGAGTGGGATTTGCTTAACCCGTTAATGACGATCGTTTGATTGCGGAGCCGCGCAGCGATCGAGTGATGCTTTCCATCATAAACGAGTTCGCTGTAAATTTCGTCTGATACAATCCAAATTGGACGGCCTTCAAGCAGTTCGGCGATTTTCGCAAGTTCCTGCTCAGACAATGTGGCCCCTGTTGGGTTCGAAGGGTACGGAAGAACGATGCAACGTGTCCGGTCGTTTATGTATGGAGCGATGAGTTCAGCTGAAAGGCGAAACCCGTTGTCGCGCGTATCAACATATACAGGTACAGCTCCGCACATGCGAATAATTGGTTCATATCCTGGATAGACCGGACCCGGTAAAATCACTTCGACACCTTCTTCTAAAATCGTGCGAAAGGTGATATCAATCGCTTGGCTTGCACCAATCGTGACAATGACTTCTTGTTCATGATAATTTAGTCCGTATTTTTCAAGGACAAAACGACAGGCCGCTTGGCGCAGTTCAGGCACTCCAGCGTTATGAGTATATGTGGTAAAGTTGTTTGCGATCGCTTCCTTCCCAGCCTCTTTCACATGCTCGGGAGTCGGAAAATCCGGCTGTCCGATCGTTAAGGAAATCAAGTTTGGCCGGTCAGCCACCATGTTGAAAAATTTTCGAATCCCTGAAATTTCAATGTTTTTGACACGTGGATGAATGAGGTGTTCCACAATAGGTCCTCCCTTCCGTCATAAGATTTTTTTTTATTGTATCACGGAAAACATAAAAGGTGAGCCTTCTTCTATCATTTATGAAGAAGTGGCTCACCTATCCACACGTCAGAATGCTATGTTTCTGTGAGGCTTCACATTCCACCATTTTCTATGCTCCCGTTTACGCTCCGTGTTTTTTTAGCAATTCATTATATTGAGCGGACAACTCTAAAAATAGATCCTTATTTTTTTTCGATAACGCTTCATCGATTTTTTCCATTAGTTTATTTTTCTGATAAAGGAAGATCGCTTGTTCAAGAATTTTTTCAGCAAGAGAGCCGTAGCTATTTTTTTCTTCCGACTGACCAAACATCATAATTCCTTCGTGAGGATATTGTTTTTCATACATAATGACTCCCCCTTGTTCGGGAACGAGAGATTCCCTTTTTTATATTATCTTCTTTTTTAATGCAAATGTAAAGAAAATTTTGATAAATAGAAAGGTAGTAATTTTTTCAAACAATGGACGTTTTTTCGGTTATCATATGTAAAGGAGGGTGGATACGATGATCCGAACGTGTGCTATTACAAAAGATTTTGAAGTTATTTATGATGTGCCCTTTGAGTTTTTAAACAAACCGGACGTTTCTTGGTATTGGGTCGACTTTCATGAGCCTACAGATGAAGAAGCAAGGTTACTTGCGGATTTTTTTCATTTCCATCCGCTAGCGATTGAGGATTGTTTAGAATTTGTGCAGCGTCCCAAGCTTGATTTTTATGAACAGTATTTGTTTGTGATCGTGCATTCAATCAATCAAGCGACGCTAGAGGCTGAGGAAGTCGATTTATTTATCGGACAAAATTTTCTTGTATCGTTTCATAAACACCCTGTTTCGGGGATTAATCAAGTATGGGAACGCCTGCAGAATGAAAAGCATTTTAAAGCAGGTCCATTCCATGTGATGTATCATATTTTAGATAAAATCGTGGACGATTATTTTCCACCGCTTTATCGCATTGAAGATATGTTAAACGATCTTGAAGAAAATACGAACGACGAAACGATTCAAGAAATTATCGAAAAAGTGTTTGACATTCGCGGGGACTTATCGAAGCTCAGGCGAACGATTGTGCCGATGCGCGATTTACTGTATCGGATCATTAATTCTGACCGGCTTGCGCGCATGAAAGAACAGCATATTTATTTCCATGATATTTATGATCATCTTTTAAAGCTTGTAGAAATGATTGAGGCTAATCGAGATATCACGTCTGATATTCGAGATAGTTATTTGTCATTGAATTCGAACCGGATGAATACAATTATGATGACATTAACAGTTATTACGACGATTTTTATGCCGCTAACGTTCATTGCTGGAGTGTACGGAATGAATTTTGAGTATATGCCAGAATTGCATTGGAAATATGGTTATTTTGCGGTAATTGTCGTGATGGCATTGATCGCAATAGCAATGTTTTTCTGGTTCAAGAAAAAAGGTTGGTTTCGTTTTCATAAAGGAAATCGGTGAAACGGGAGAGACTATAAATGAAACGAATTGCAGTGATTGGACAATCAGGGGATATTCCTGAAGAAGTAAGAAAAATTGCTGAACAAGTAGGAGCCGAAATTGCCAAGAGGAAGGCGGTGCTGCTCACTGGAGGCGGCAGTGGCGTGATGGAAGCAGCTTCTAAAGGAGCGAAGGAGGCAGGAGGACTTGTAATTGGAATTTTGGCGGGCGACCGTACGGACGTCGCCAACGATTATCTAGATGTACCGATTACAACGGGGCTTCATTTTGATTTCCGCAGCATCGTCCTCGTTCATTCATCGGATGCTCTTATTATGATTCGCGGCGGCAACGGTACGCTTGGGGAGTTGTCTGCTGCCTATATGAACAAAAAACCAGTTGTGATTATTGAAACAACCGGGGGATGGGCAACTAAAATAAAAGAAGCGGCTTTCGAAGGAGGATATTTGGACGAGCGACGCACTGTTGAAATCGTTTTTTGTAACTCAGCTGAGGCGGCGGTGGAGTTGGCGTTCAAACGAATCGAAGAACCGCTCGATGAGGAAAAAAATACAGGGCGGATCGGCGAATAAAAACGGGATTCCTATAACAGGAATCCCATTTTTTATGAGTTTGCTCCTTTCGATTGCGCAGCGAATTGGTCGGTTAAGCGTGCCGGTCCCATTAGAAAAATGAGGATAATCGCAATCACGACCGGAATAACGGCCCAAGCAAACATTGTGGCAATCGAGTCTGATAAAGCATTGATAATTTTATCGAGCACTTGCGGAGGAATGTGCGAGCGAGCTTCTTTTGAGAGCAGAACCCGCGAATCGCCAGATGGGTTAAATTGTTTCATCATCGGCAATGCTTTTTCTAATTTGTTCATCAATAGGTGATTTTGAATCGTTCCATAAATCGTGACCCCTAATGTCATGCCGATAGAACGGAAAAACGTGTTCGTTGAGTTGGCTGATCCTCGCTGACGCACATCAATGCCGTGGATCGAAGCCATGCTTAATAAAGGAAAGGAAAATCCAACTCCCATTCCCGTAATGACCATATAGATGGTAACAGCCGAGCGAGCGGTATCAGCAGAAAGGGTGCTAAGCAGATAAATGCCAAGTAAGAATATAAAGCCGGATGCAATCATTAAGTTGCGGTATGACGTTTTCGCCGCAAGACGCCCGCCAATTTGGCTGCCAGCGACAGAACCGAGCATCATCGGCGTTAAAATCAAACCAGAGTTAGTTGCCGTTCCTCCATATACCCCTTGTACAAAAATCGGAATAAAAATCGTTCCAAGAATGAATGTCGCTCCATATAAAAATCCTATTCCCTGAGCGGCCGCAAATAGCCGTCTTTTAAATAAATGGAACGGAATAATAGGGTCTTTCGCTTTTGTTTCCGCCCATAAAAATAAAAGAAGAAAGGCAGCAAATCCAGCAAATAAACTAATAATCACAAATGAATCCCAATCGTATTCTTTTCCGCCTAGTTCGAGCGCAAACATGAGGCAGAGAACAGAAGATACAAGCAAAATGGCGCCCCACCAATCGATTTTTTGTTCGCGGCGATCAAGCGATTCAAAATAGCACTTAACAATCAAACCAAGCGACACAAGCCCCAGTGGAACGTTGACGTAAAATACCCAGCGCCAGTCGATGTAGTCCGTGATATAAGCACCTAATAGCGGACCGAATACGCTGGAGATGCCAAACACAGCTCCGAACAGTCCAGACATTTTCCCGCGCTGTTCCGGCGGAAAGGTATCGAACATGATCGTAAAGGCAATCGGCATTAAAGCTCCCCCGCCTAGACCTTGAATTGCCCGGAAAATGCTTAGCTGCACCATATCTTGGGCAAGACCGCAAAGAATGGAACCAATTAAAAATAGTGTCAATCCAGATATGTAGAAAAGTTTTCGTCCGTACATGTCGGAGAGTTTTCCGAAAATCGGCATGCCGGCTACGCTGGCGATCATATAGGCTGACGTGACCCAAACAAATTGATCAAGCCCGCCAAGTTCGGAAACGATCGTTCCCATGGCCGTAGCGACGATCGTATTGTCCATCGCCGCCATTAAAATGCCAAGCAGCAACCCGAGCACGACGAGTTTTTTATTGCTTTTTTTCGTCATCATTGTCATTCTTCCCCTTTTCTAAAAAAAATCAACATAACTTTATTATAATCAAAGTCTTTACGCTTACAACAAAAAAGGACTATCCGATTGGACGGCATCATACGATAAAGTGAAGGGATCTTTGACCAGAGGAGGGGGTATCATGAACCGTCTTGATCCATACGGTGCGTTTTCTACGTATGTACCGGGATTTACTGAAATGTTAATTGACTATTACGAACGTGAACAGAGCGAACGAAATCAGGAGTTAGATGAGATTTGGCGCGTCATTCGTCCAGCGCTCGCGCCTCTATATGCAAAGCTGGAACAATATTATGTTCCGCGCAATGTATCGCGCTATATGTTTCGCGTCATTGTGCAAATTACACTCAATCATAAAAATGAGGTTAGCGGAGCGCTTGAACAAAGGGTTCAGCAATTGTTTCAAACTGTAAGATTGACGTCCCCTTGGATGTTTACTGTTTTTCAAGCGTATCGCATTCCGCAAAATGAAATTGAACAGATTGTGAAAACTGTCATTCGAGCGGTTCTAGAGAATATCGGCTATCGACCAGAGCGAGAGTGGAGTAAGTGGGAAAGCTTGGGTGGGGTGTTATCATCAGGACCGACTGTTGCCTCTTGGCGCCCCAATCGGTTAGATGTATTTGCTAGAGGCGTGAACCGGCAATTGCTGCATAAGTGGTGGGACGGTGTTCGTTGGAGCGAGTGGGAAAATCTATCTGGAATGTTAACTTCATCTCCAGCGGCCGTTTCGTGGGGAGAGAATCGAATTGATGTGTTTGCCCGCGGTCCGGAGCGCCAGTTATTGCATAAATGGTGGGACGGTGTTCGTTGGAGCGAATGGGAGGATTTAGGGGGAGTATTAAGTTCCACTCCTGCTGTAGCATCATGGGCAGCCAATCGCCTTGATGTATTTGTGCGGGGGGATGATCGCCATTTATATCATAGATGGTGGGACGGCGCTCGTTGGAGCAATTGGGAGAATCTGGGTGGTGTGATTACATCGGCACCAGGAGCAGTTTCATGGGGAGAGAATCGAATTGATGTGTTTGCCCGCGGTCCGGAGCGCCAGCTGTTGCATAAATGGTGGGACGGCGCCCGTTGGAGCAATTGGGAGAATCTAGGGGGTTCTCTCACGTCAAGTCCAGCTGCCGCTTCTAGGGGTGTGAATCGCCTTGATGTGTTTGCCCGCGGAGCCGACAACGAACTTTTATACAAATATTGGGACGGAACACGTTGGAGCGATTTTCTTCGTTTAGATGGCCGCATTACATCGGAGCCAGCCGCCGTTTCATGGGGCGGAAATCGTCTTGATGTATTTGCGCGCGGCGAACGCAATGAACTGCTCCACCGTTGGAAAAGCTAAAAACAAAAAACACGCTTGGCTATCGATTTGCTGCCGGCGTGTTTTTTTATTTTGATGAAAAAGCAATACAATATAGAAACAGAATATGGTACAATGATGGGCGATGTATGGATGAACGGAGGAAATCAAGAATGATTTTCATGATTAAGCCTCTTATTGTTAATATTACAATATTATTGTCATTAACGTTTAATGCCAATTTATTTTTTCCGTTTCGCGATCGGTTTATGTTAACCACAAAGCAGCAAATCGTTTATGGATTGTTTGCCGCGTTTGCCGCGGTATTATGCATGTTTTATCCGATTGAAACGCTCGGTGACACACATTTTGATTTTCGTATGCTTGTGATTTTAATCGTTACGTTGTACATTGGTTGGCTGGCTGGTGGGATATGTACAGCCGTTGTAGTAGTTGGGCGGATCTTGATCGGCGGTTCTTTTGTTTGGATTGGAGTGCTTGTTTCGGTTGTTTCATTTGTGATCGCTCTATTGTTTCGCCCATTTTATCGAAAAGCGGAAAATAGATGGGGGTACGCATTGATCATTGTGCTCCTTTACTTCGTTTTTTATTTTACCGTTATTATTCATACAGTGTTCTTTTTAAAATGGGAATTTTATAGTATATACTTTGTTATGTTTTTGCTGACATATATCATTATCGTTTTTTTAATCGAGCGTTTAGTGGTTTATAATCGCCAATTTGATGAAATGGTATATATGGATAAATTAGCAATGGTCAGCGAAATGGCTGCCTCGTTCGCCCATGAAATTCGCAATCCCATTACAACTGTCCGGGGGTTTATCCAGCTTTTACAAAAGGATGCTGGGGATAAGCAGCTAGAACAGTTTGCTCCTCTTATTTTAGAAGAATTAGACCGGGCCAATAAAATTATTACCGACTACTTAAAATTAGCAAAACCAGCCGATTTTTGCCTCCGTTCCATTCATTTAAATAAAGTGTTGTACGATTGCATTAACTTGCTTCGTCCGTTAGGCGCGTTCTCTAACGTATCGATTGAATGGAAGGTTCGAGGGAATTATTCTGTATGGGGAGACGAACAGTATTTAAAGCAATCATTTTTAAACATTATTAAAAATGCGATTGAAGCAATTGACAAAAGCGGAACAGTGACGATTACAGCTGAATCCCTTCCGCAACAGCAAGCAGTAAAGGTGGTAATCGAAGATAACGGAAAAGGGATGACAGACGAAGAATTAAAAAAAATTGGTCTTCCCTACTATACGACAAAAACGAAAGGAACAGGATTAGGGAGCATGATTGCGAACCGCTTAATTCGTGAGATGGGAGGAACGGTTCACTATACAAGCCGCCTCGGAAAAGGCACGCGTGTTGAGATTACATTGCCCCTTATGAAATAAGACAAACTGTTCACGTCATATATATAGAAAAAGTGCAGGGAGAAAGGAAGGAGAGGTATGGCGAGAACGGTTTGGGGAGTGGATTCTGCAGCGAGAGTAACAGAACAACTATTTTATTGTGTAAGAAATGAATTGGGCTATCCGAAGTTTTGGGGACGTTATTTAACAGATGTGCCAAACGTTTCCGATGGATTGACAGGACAAGAAATCACGCTTCTGCGAAACCATGGCGTAAAAATATTGTTGATTTATAACGCATTTCGTCAAGCAACTGGATATGCAAACGGACAAGTAGCCGCGCGTAATGCTGTGTTTCATGCGCGACGTCTTGGCATTCCAAAAAACAAAGTGCTGTTTGCAAACATTGAAGATTTTTTTGCCGTCGACGAAGCGTGGATTCGGGCGTGGGTGGAAACGCTCCATCCGACAGGCTATCGTCCGGGACTGTATGCGGACCCTTCAAAAGGAGATTTTGCAAAAGCGTATTGTGAAGCAGTGCAAAACAACAACCAAATCGCTGTGCAATCGATTATTTGGAGCTCAGCTCCAAGACCCGGAACAACAAAAGAACAAAGAGCGCCCAAATACGCGCCAGCTGCCCCAAACTGCAAAGCGAATGTGTGGGCATGGCAATATGGGCGGGACGCAGAATCGTGTCCTGTGGATACGAACCTAGCTGATCGTCGCTTACTTGAATTTTTTTATTAAAAAGTTGCCTTTATACCGGCAGCTTTTTTTTACGAATCAAGGGAAATGGAGAAGAAAATATGAAGGAAAAATATTTCTTCTTCTTTCTCAAGAAAATATAATAAAAACAGACATGCTATAACATCATAATCAGGGAAGGAAGTCATTAAAATGAATGAAAGACGGGAAATTTTGCTAGAAAGCGGAACAAATGAGTTAGAAATTGTCGAGTTTTTAATTGGTGATAACCAGTTTGCCATTAACGTTATGAAAGTAAGAGAAATCCTAAATCCGGTTCCAATTACAAAGGTTCCTCACTCGCACCCTAATATAGAAGGTATTATTGAGCTGCGCGGCGAGGTGCTGCCTATTATTGATATGGCAAAAGCGCTCGGATTTCCGCCTTCTGACAATCCGCAGCAAGATAAATTCATTGTTGCTGAATTCAATCAGCAAAAGGTTGTGTTTCACGTTCATAATGTGACACGCATTCATCGCATTTCTTGGAAGCAAATTGAAAAGCCGTCACAAATGTATCAAGGGTTGGACGGTCAAATTATCGGCGTTGTCAAACTTGAAGGAAAAATGATTTTATTACTTGATTTTGAAAAAATGGTTGTCGACATTAATCCGGAGACAGGGATTAACGTGCAGCAAGTGAAGAAGCTAGGAAAACGCGAGCGCTCCGACAAAAAAATTGTCGTCGCTGAAGATTCGCCGTTATTGCGGAAATTATTGCATGATACGCTCGCAGAAGCCGGTTATGTGTTCGTTGAGTTTTTTGAAAACGGGGAAGATGCCCTTCGTTATTTGCAGTCGATTACCAAAGAAGGAAAGCCAATCGAACAAGAAGTGCAGCTCGTGATTACAGATATTGAGATGCCGCAAATGGATGGTCACCATTTAACAAGAAGAATTCGTGAGGACGAACAGCTCAATAAATTACCTGTTGTTATTTTCTCCTCGCTCATTACAGATGATCTGCGCCATAAAGGAGATCAAGTAGGAGCGACTGCACAAGTCAGCAAACCGGAAATCGGCGAGCTCGTTAAAATTATCGATAAACATATTTTATAAAAAGCCTATTTAAGATGCACTGGCTCTCTCAATATAGATGGTTTTGAAATTATTGTTAGTAATAGATACAGGCATTTAATTAATAGGAAATTGTGAGAGTTTGCTCACTTAAAAAACGGCAAGTGGAGGATATCGTAGTTCGATTTTGTGGGGAAGAGCTCGCTAAAAAATGCTCCAATTGTTTTTCGTTTGGATACACAGAGAAAGCTGCCCGTACTAACGGAAGAATATAAAATGGATCAATTATAGCTGGACAGCCTATTTAGGAAAGAGGCTGTCTATTTTTTATGTACAAATTGCTTGTGCTCGCACCTGTAAAGCAGCCATTTATGTAAAAAAAGCATTTCTATTTTACTAGGCTGCTTTTCCCTTTCTTCTATGGTGCCTTTTCACTCTTGGTCAAAAACTCAAACTACATTCTCTCAAACCTTCTGTCGGGTTCTTTAGTTGCTAAGAGTGGTGATGATGTTGCAGGAGGGGGATTCTTTCCATTTTCGCTCCTAGTAGTAAGAGAGAAGGATAGAAACAGAAATTTTATACATAATAATGGGTAAACAAAGAGGGAGGCCGATTGCGAGTGGGCAAGGAGGAGCTAGCGATTCCGCCATCGTTGAGCGATATTGAACAAACGATTCAAAATAGATGGGCACAGACGCCGGATTTAGTTGTTTGTCGATTGTATAGTCAGCAATTAAATAGGAATGTCTTGCTTATATATTTAGACAGCTTGATCGATAAGAACTCCATTAATAATAATGTGTTGCAGCCTCTATTGTTTGAACGAACCGATGCGCACAACGTGGGCGATCTAGCCTTGTTAATTGGACAAAAGAAACATGCGACGTTATGGTCGGATGTCGAAGAGGCGATTTTTCAAGGAGAGAGTGTTCTATTTGTTGAAGGACAAGCCGAAGCGATTATTTTAGATACGCAAGGATGGCCGCAACGAGCAATCGCTGAACCGCAAGTGGAATCGTCGCTCAAAGGTTCGCATCAAGGTTTTATTGAGACAGGCGAAAAGAATATCGCTCTTATTCGCCGCTATCTTCCCAACCGTGAATTAAAGATTAAAGAGTTAACAGTTGGAAGAAGGGGAAAGACGAAAGTGGCGCTTCTTTATTTGGAAGATGTGACATCGAAAGAAGTATTGCAAGAATTGGAGGGCCGCATTCGTCAGGTGGATATTGACGCGATTGTCAATACAGGGGAACTTATGCAATTGATTGAGGATAACCCGTTTTCTCCATTTCCACAGTTTTTGTTAACAGAACGGCCAGACGCAGCGGTCAGCCATTTGCTGCAAGGAAGAATCGTCGTCGTTGTAGACCGTTCGCCGAGCGTTATGATTGGCCCGATGTCGTTTGTTGCTTTTTTTCAGACCGTTGATGATTATAGTACGCGTTGGATGATTGCCTCATTTTTGCGCTTGTTGCGCATGCTCGCTTTTTTTTGTGGCCATTTTTTTACCGTCGTTATATATTACAACGATTTCGTTTCATTATGAACTTCTTCCTTTAAATTTAATTTTGACTGTCGGTGAATCGCGTGAACAAGTGCCACTTCCACCGATTTTGGAAGCCATTTTGATGGAGTTAGCGATTGAAATGTTGCGGGAGGCGGGATTGCGTTTGCCTGCTCCCATCGGACAGACGGTCGGGATTGTAGGGGGGGTCGTTATTGGACAAGCTGCTGTGCAGGCGGGGCTTGTAAGCAATATCATGGTCGTGATCGTCGCTATTACAGCTATCAGTTCGTTTATTATTCCGAATCCGGACATGTCAGAATCAGTGCGTCTGATTCGCTTTCCAATGATGGTTGTTTCCTCGCTATTTGGCATTGTCGGCATGTCAATTGGCTTGATGATATTAGTAATCCATCTTTCGTGTTTACAATCACTTAGCACCCCGCTTGGCAACCCGTTTGCGCCAGTGCGGTTTCGAGATTGGAAGGATACTTTTGTCCGCTTTCCTCTTTGGGCTATGCGTTTTCGACCTTTGTCAGCTCGTCCGATACAGTTAAAAAGGCAGGAAAAAACTAGAAAATGATGGAGATTGGATCATGAAGCAACATCAAAGCAACGAGATTACCATTTTTCAATACATCTTTTTTATTGCGGGTGCACAAATTGGCATCGGCATTTTATCATTACCGGCCGATTTGGCGAAAGGATGCGGAACAGACGGATGGATCGCTATCATTCTCGGAGGGGCGATGTCCATGATTGCGAGTCTAATTATTATCAACATTATGGAAAAACACCCTAATGATACGATTTTTGAGCTGCTTCCTCGCTATTTCGGCAAGTGGCTTGGAAAGATCATGACGGTTGCATTTTCCCTATACGCAGCATTGGCGGCTACGACGGTTACTTTTACATCGATTCACCTAGTTCAAGTATGGATTTTACCGCAAACATCTAATTATTTTTTAATGATGTTATTGATGATCCCTACCTTTTTGGCGGTGCGCAATGGGGTGCGCTTTCTCGGGCGCTATGCAGAAATCGTGTTTTATATGACGCTTTGGATGCCAATTTTAATTGCTATTCCGCTAAAGGACGGTCATTTCCTTCACCTTCTTCCGGTTTTAAAAGAAGGGTGGGGCCCAATTATAAAAACAGTTAGAACAACGATTTTATCGTTTTTAGGATTCGAGCTTGTTTTTCTCATTTACCCGCTTTTACGAGAAAAACATCTTGCTAAAAAAGGGATTGTGATTGCGAACCTCATTTCTTTGACAGCTTTTGTGTTTGTAACGATCATTTGTTTTATTTTTTATAGTCCCTATGAAATTACACATTACCTCTGGCCGACGTTGTCACTATTGAAAACGATTGAGTTTCCATTTATGGAGAGGTTTGAAATTGTGTTTTTAGCAGCTTATTTGTTTGTGTTGTCAACAACAAGCTTCCCCTATCTTTTTACAGCAGTTTTTGGCATTTCCCGCATGCTTAACCGACAACATCATATTGGCCTGCTCACTGTGTGTATTGCGATTTACATCGTTGTTTCGTTGTTATACAATCCGCCGTTTGTCGATTTAAAAGTATTTTCACAATGGTGGGGCAAAACCGGCACCATTGTTGCGTACATATTTCCACCTTGCATGCTTTTATACATGAAACTGTATAGCTTGCTGAAAGGGAGAAAAAGCACATGAAGCGCAGTTTGCTCATATTTATAAATTGTTCTGTTTTATTGCTATCAGGCTGTTTGGGCAATACGAGGCTTGATACATTGACGATGACGCTCACGCTCGGGCTTGATGTGTCGAACAAGGGAACGTTTTATATGTATTCATCGAGCCCGGTTTTTAACAAAGATGCGAAAGAGCATACGGAGGTCATTCAAGTAAAAGCGACATCGTTGCGGGAAGGAAGATACAACGTAGATGTATTCGCGTCAGGCCGGACGGTAGGCGGAAAGCTGCAAAATATCGTGATCGGCAAACAGCTCGCAAGGAAAACGCCAGTGTTTCCATTGTTAGACGTAATGTATCGCGACCCTAAAAACTCGACGACGGCCCTTTTAATTATTTATGATGGACCAGTAAAAGAGCTTATGACCTCGAAGCAAAGAGAAAAGCCGCGGCTTGCGGTCGCACTTCGGGATTTAATCATTAATACCGCCATCGACAAACAAACTGTGAAAGTCAATTTATTAGACTTTCACCGGATGATGTTTGAAAAAGGGTGCACCCCGTACATGGCGGAAATGACAATGAAGAATGGAAAAATGGCCACCAAAGGCGTAGCGCTTTTTGATAGTCGTGGAAAATACGTCACATCTTTATCGCCTAAAGAAAGCGCGTTTTTTCATTTGCTTTTGAAAGATGTCAAGCCAGCTGTCCCGATTACTATTCGCATGCCACCGACAGCAGCGAATATGAGCGTATCTATCGAACATGGAAAATTTCGTTATAAAACTGCATATAAAAATGAAAGGTTTCAATTTGATTTACAAATGAATGTAGGCGTCATCATTACAGAACAAATAGCAAATAGTGATATTAGTAAAATACAAAAACAATTAGAAAAACTGATAGCAAGTGAAATAAAAAAGCGGACGGAACAATTAATCGAAAAGTTTCAGAAGCACAAAATCGATCCGCTTGGCTTAGGATTGTACGCTCGCGCTTATGAATACAACCATTGGAAGAAGGTGAAGAATCATTGGGGGGAAGCATTTGCTGAATCGCATATTTCTATCTCGCCGAAAGTTAAAATCATTAGCTACGGGGTCGTAAACTAATTGAACACCGAACGAGCCGTTCGATTTGTTCGGTGTTCAACGTTCGCCAAGACGTTTGAATATAGGTTTTTGATACGATTTTGCCGATGGTTTTTTTCGTGTTTCACTGATGCCTGTATACGATTGCAGCAGCGCTTTTGCCTGTGACAGTGGCATTCTGATGACAGGGTTGCGATATGAGCTGTTTAAAGCGCCAAGATGTGGAAGGGTCGCGAAGTCTTCTTTTGTTGGAGGAATGTGAAAATAATATTCGCCAACCGATACGAGAACATCTGATTGCTGCTGGCTATTGCGCGGATTCGGTGAAAAATGGAGACCGACCTTTTTCGCTTTTCCTTCATTGATCAGCTTTTCGATCGCTTTTTTCTTAAGAAGGTACAAAAATGAAGGATTTAGTGCAGTCTTGGCATGGCGATTTACAGTAAAAATGGCTTTTGCCAAGTTGTCTATCGTTGGTTCTAAGCGTTCCATAACTTGTCCCCTTTTCGTTAGGCTTGTCTAGTACTTTTATTATACAGTATGAACATCTGTTTGCAATACATGATATAATTTATAAAATAAACGCAAGGATGTGCGAGTGTGAAAGAAAAGTATGGAATTATCGATATCGGTTCAAATACGGTTCGTTTGGTTATTTATGAGCGACAAAAAAGTGGGCGGCTTCGGGAAATTGAAAATGTAAAAGCGGTTGTGCGGCTGCGCAACTATTTAACACCTGAAAATCTATTGATGGCGAACGGAATAGAACTTCTTCTTGATACGTTGCAAAGCTTTCAAGAAATTGTGCGCCATCATCGGTTAGAGCGGGTAAAATGTGTAGCCACTGCGACGGTTCGTCAAGCGAAAAACCAAAAGGAGATTATCGAGTTAATAGAAGCTCATACCGACTTTCGTGTTCGGGTGCTGACTGGCGAGGAAGAAGCTTATTATGGGTTTCTTGCAGTTGTCAACTCCACTCCTATTTCTGAGGCTGTCACGATCGACATCGGCGGCGGAAGTACGGAAATTACCTACTA
Source organism: Anoxybacillus tepidamans PS2 (assembly GCF_000620165.1). Taxonomy (GTDB): domain Bacteria; phylum Bacillota; class Bacilli; order Bacillales; family Anoxybacillaceae; genus Anoxybacteroides; species Anoxybacteroides tepidamans_A. The sequence goes on along the minus strand of NZ_JHVN01000002.1, from coordinate 154,580 downwards.
TAAAGACCGTGAGTTGCTCGAATTTCATAGTTTTCCTTTTGGGGTGTTGTCGCTCAAGGAAGCATTTGTTTCCGGTAATATTCCGACAAGTGAAGAGCTTGTACAGCTTTCTTCTTATTTAAAGAAGCAGTTTGAGACGCTGCCGTGGCTGTTAGGAAAGAATGTACCGCTTGTTGCCACGGGGGGAAGCGCTCGAAACGTTGCCCAAATTCATCAGTTTATGATGCAATATCCATTAGCCGGCATTCACCAATATGAAATGAAACAAAAGGACCTGCTAGAGGTTCGAAAACGGTTGACAGAGCTTTCATTTGAAAAAATTCAAAAATTAGAGGGGTTGTCTAAAGATCGAGCGGACTTAATTATCCCGGCTCTCGAAGTGTTTTGTGTCTTATACGACGCGGTTGACGCCTCTTCGTTTGTGTTAAGCCGAAAAGGACTTCGCGACGGAATTTTTTACGAGGAAATGATTCAACCGTTTGGTACGCGATTATTTCCTAATGTTCTTCAAGAAAGCTTTTTTGAACTCGCACAAGATTATGATGTTCGTTTAGATGATGTTCAACACGTCAACAAATTGATTATACAGCTAGTTGAACAAATTCGTTTCCTGCAATTATACCCCCTTACGGATGAAGATGTGTGCGATATGAAACAGGCAGCACATGTGTTTTATCTAGGGCAATATATTGACGAAGAATCAAGCAGTCAGCATACGTTTTATATACTGGCGAATCGCACCATTGATGGATTGATGCATAAGGATCGAGTAAAGCTTGCACTAATTGCTTCTTACAAAAACAAACCGCTGTTTAAGCAATATATTGCTCCGTTTGATGACTGGTTTACAAAAAAAGAGCAGAGGCGCATTCGCGCTCTTGGAGCGCTTTTAAAATTTGTGTATAGCTTAAATGAGACGAAACGAAAGATTGTCGAACAAATCAAGATGTCTGAGCAGGACGGGGGGATCGTAATCAATATACATTGTTGCGGTGATTTTCGTGCGGAAGAATATCAGGCAGAGAAAAATAAGAAACATATTGAAAAAATATTTAAACGGCCTGTTGAGTTATGTTTTCAGCAAAAGTAAGGGCGGGGAAGCGAAATGGAACTAAATAATCCGAATTATTATAATAACCGGGAGTTAAGCTGGCTTGCTTTTAATGAGCGCGTATTGCAAGAAGCGTTCGATGAAAGAAATCCGCTTCTTGAACGGCTAAAATTTTTGGCGATTTTCAGCTCAAATTTGGATGAATTTTTTATGGTGCGCGTTGCTGGGCTAAAGGACCAAGTTAAGGCTGGCTTTAATAAGCCGGAAAATAAAGCGGGATTGACGCCAAAGCAGCAATTGAAAAAAATCTCTGAGAAAGTGCATGAACTTGTCAGGGCACAGTATCAGCTTTATAATGAATCGCTTCTGCCGATGCTCGAAGCGGAAAACATTCAGCTTGTGTCTTTCGATGTGCTAACAAAGGAACAGCATGAATTTTTGCGTATGTACTTTACCGAACAAATTTTTTCTGTACTCACCCCGATGGCAGTTGATGCGTACCGCCCATTTCCAATGTTATTAAATAGGAGCTTAAATTTAGCAGTTGTGCTTGATGATGAAAAAGAAGAGGAAGATCGGCGAAGAAAATTGGCGATTGTCCAAGTGCCTTCGGTATTAAATAGGTTTGTCCGTCTACCATCTGAACAAGATCAATTTGTATATATTTTGCTCGAAGATGTGATTACTGCGCATATTGACATGTTGTTTACAGGATATACGGTTATTTCCGTAACGCCATTTCGCATTACGCGAAATGCCGATTTAACGATTCATGAAGAAGGTGCGCGCGATTTACTGAAGGTGATCGAAAAAGAACTGAAAAAGCGAAAATGGGGAGCGGCTGTTCGTCTTGAAATGAGAAAGGATGGATTTGATCCATTTATTTTACATTATTTGTTAGAGGAACTTGAAATTCATGCAAAAGATGTGTACGAGATTAACGGTCCGCTTGACTTGACCTTTTTCTTTCATTTTCACAAAGAGCTGTTTAAATATAAGGAGCATTTGATATATGAAGCGCTGATTCCGCAGCCGCCGAGAGATTTGGATTCTGATGAAGATATTTTTGAAAAGGCGGCTGAGCAAGATATTTTACTTCACCATCCGTATGAATCGTTCGAGCCAGTCATTGATTTTGTGTCCAATGCAGCAGACGATCCACACGTCTTAGCAATTAAACAAACTCTTTATCGGGTGAGCGGTGATTCACCGATTATTAAAGCGCTGAAACGAGCGGCGGAAAATGGGAAACAAGTAACTGTTTTAGTAGAACTGAAAGCGCGTTTCGATGAGGAAAGGAATGTACAATGGGCTAAAGAATTGGAAAAATCAGGATGTCATGTAATTTATGGCATCACTCATTTAAAAACGCATAGTAAAATTACACTCGTTGTTAGACAGAAAAACGAAAAAATTGAACGTTTTGTCCATTTAGGAACCGGCAACTATAACGATGCTACTGCAAAACTTTACACCGATTTAGGATTGATTACGTCCAATCACGAAATTGGGGAAGACGCGACTAATTTTTTTAACTATTTAAGTGGATATACGGAAAAACCCGCTTTTCGTCATTTATCTATTGCCCCATTTGATATCCGCCGTGATTTTCTGCGTCTCATTGACGAAGAAATCCGCTTTCACCGGCTCTATGGAAACGGCCGCATTATTGCCAAGATGAATGCATTGACGGATAAAGAGCTGATTATAAAGCTGTATGAGGCCTCACAAGCAGGTGTTAGCATTGACTTGATTGTGCGCGGTATTTGCTGTCTTCGCCCAGGCATTCCTGGCGTGAGCGAACATATCCGCGTGCGCAGCATCGTCGGTCGCTTTCTTGAGCATAGCCGAATTTATTATTTTCATCATAATGGCGAAGAAAAAGTGTTTTTATCGTCGGCGGATATGATGACGCGCAACATGGAAAAGCGGATAGAAATTTTATTTCCGATTTTGACCCAGCAATTAAAAAAGCGAATTATAAAAATTTTAGAAGTTTTGCTTTCGGATAATGTCAAAGCGCGCGAACAAGACAAAAATGGTGATTATTATTACGTGAAGCGGGATGAAAATGAGGAAGAAATAGACAGTCAGTTATTGTTGTTTACTACAGCATATCGAGTAAGAGAAGATGAGGAGTAGAAGGGGAATATGAGCGGAACTTGGAAGATAGGAGCTGCCGTGGCAGTCGGTGGAGCCGCTGGAGCTGTCGCACGTTCTTTAGTGAATGGGTGGATCGATGCGCCATGGCCGATTGCGACGCTTGTTGTCAATATTGTGGGTTCATTCATTTTAGGGACACTTACCGGCTATTCACTTAAAAAGCCGGTTGACGATACGTTAAAAGCAGCGATCGGCACTGGTTTTTGCGGCGGTTTAACCACGATGTCAACGTTTAGCAAGGAAGCGGTTCAACTGGTGATCAATGGGCATCTATGGTCAAGCTTTACGTATGTTTCAATGTCGCTTGCTTCGGGGCTGATCGCCGGCTGGGGGGGACTTGCGATTTGCAGTCGGCAATGGAGACAAAAGGGGGGGACGGCATGAATCTTATGACGATTGCTTTAGGAGGAGCTGTCGGCGCGTACTTGCGCTATTGCTTTGGCAAGTGGTTTATGTCGCGAAACATCTTCCCCGCGTTTCCTTTAGCGATGGTTTTGGTCAATGGAATCGGGTCGTTTGGATTGGGAATGGTAACGGCATTTACCCGTGATTATCATTGGCAGATTCCCCACGCAGTGACCATCGGTTTTTTTGGCGCGTTTACAACGTTTTCAACATTCAGCATTGAAGCGATCCAACTGTTGCGTGAAAAACAATATACATACGCTTTTATATATATTGTTCTGTCCATCTTTGGAAGTATAGCGTTGTTTGTGCTAGCTTATAACTTTTTATAAATCAACCACCCCCTATGAGGGTGGTTGATGTTTTAATGTGAAAACAGTTAACTCAGGTGGGCTAAGAAAGCGAAACGGCATTCTCGTTGTGCCTAATCCTCTATTAACATAAAGGGTTAGATCCTGAATTTTATAAAATCCTTCATAATACTGAATAGCAAGCGGCGGCGTAATTAGGGGGCCGATAAATGGAAGTTGAATCTGCCCTCCGTGGCTATGCCCAGACAGTTGCAAATGAACGGGGTAACGGGCTGCTTTCATTGCTCCATCTGGCTCGTGTAGCAATAAAATCGTGTATGTGGAAGGAGAGATTTGATGGAACATGCGATCGAAATGAGGTTTGCCAAGCATGAGATCGTCAGAACCGGCGATAGCGATTTTGCTATTGTCAATCAACTCAATCATGACATGCTCATTAAGAAGCATGCGAAATCCGGCACGTTCCATGATGTTTCGGTATAAATCAGTGCCGTATCCTCCATGATCGTGATTGCCGTAAATTGAAAATTTCCCAAGCGGCGCTCGAATATCGGATAAAATTGGAATAATGTCGTCGATATATGGATATTGATTTGGTGCATCGATTAAATCGCCGGTAAACACGACAAGGTCAGGGCTGATATCATTGATTCGTTTGACAATATGGCTGAGTCGATCAAGCGAGTAGTAATGTCCAAGATGCGTATCGCTAAACTGTAGAATGGTTACACCGTCAAAGCCTTTCGGAATTAATGGGTGGACGATGGAATGTTCTGTGACGGTCAGCCGGCTCGGTTCAATAAACCTTGCATAATAATAGCCGAACGAAGCGACAAACATTCCCCCTAATAAAGAGAGAGCGCTTTTTTTTAAAAACGTTCTTCTATTTATTTGAGTCATCGGTTTCATCGTATCTACGTCCTTTCACAATTATTTATATTATAAATGGGAAAAGTCAAACAGAAAAGTAAACAAACAAACCAAATAAATGTTAGAAAATTATGTCTATTTATAGTACAATTAAAATGAATGAATAGTCACTCATTAATTAGGGGGAGAAATATGAAAGAAAAGGTGATTATTGTAACTGGCGGATCGAGTGGAATGGGAAAGTATATGGCCAAGCGATTCGTAGAGCAGGGAGCAAATGTTGTGATTACGGGACGACGGATGGATGCGCTTGAAGAGGCAAAGAGGGAAATCGAGTCGCCAAATGGTACAGTATTGCCGATTCAAATGGATGTGCGAGACCCGGAGCTTGTAGCAGAAATGGTAAAACGTACAGACGCTGCTTTTGGCAAAATTGATGCACTTATTAACAACGCGGCAGGCAACTTTATTTGCCCGGCAGAAAAATTGTCAATTAATGGATGGAATAGCGTTATTAATATTGTATTAAACGGAACATTTTATTGCAGCCGTGAGGTGGGGAATTACTGGATTAATAAGCGGGAAAAAGGATCCATTATTAATATGGTGGCTACATATGCATGGAACGCAGGGGTAGGAGTCATTCATTCCGCGTGCGCCAAAGCGGGCGTATTGACGATGACGCGTACCCTTGCTGTAGAGTGGGGAAAAAAATATGGAATCCGCGTGAACGCAATTGCTCCAGGACCGATCGAACGGACAGGAGGAGCGGAAAAGCTTTGGGAATCAGAAGAAGCCGCCAAGCGAACATTAGAAAGCGTTCCTCTCGGTCGGCTTGGCACCCCTGAGGAAATCGCTGCGCTTGCCTCGTTTTTGCTTTCTGATGAAGCTGCCTACATTAATGGGGAGTGCATTACAATGGACGGAGGCCAATGGCTCAATATGCATCCATTTTGACAGGGGAAAAGGGCGGTTTTAATTATACGAAACCGCCCTTTTTCTTAAAGCGATCCACGAGTCAATAAACTGATGTTTAGCAACTTTGTGCGCTTTCTTTCCCGATAATGGATCGTTAATATAAACAAAATGTTTATCAAAGCCAACGAGAACGACCGCATGCAAGTCAAGAGGTGTTCGAATGGTTTGTCCTCCATGTTTCCAGCTCTCCCAGCGGTCCGGAAGGCGATAATCGCCAGTCGTCCATACGACGACTGGACGTTTATTGGCAACATATTTTAACAATTCATCGAAAGAATGTCCTGTTAGGTTGATAGCGCGTTCTGGTAAATATTTTTCCATCAATTCTGTGATTGGTTCATCATATACTGCATAGCCGCTTGTTTTTCCCGTCATATCTCCAACAAATCCGTCGGCTGGATTTCCCCATGAGATAATGTCGCCGCGCTTGTTGTGCACTTTTGGATCCACGTCTTTTTTGATTTGCTTCGCCAACGTCATTTTGTTGACGTGTACACCAGCATATTGCAACACCATAGCTAAGCTTGTTACTTCGCAGCCATATTTTAGTTCAGGTTTTTGCTTAATTAAAGGAACATCGAGAATGATTTTTTCTGGCTGTTTTACTTCAGAAGAGACGGCTTTATTAGTCGGAGTGCCTTCTAATGGTTTGATGGATTGTAAACTTATGTTGACTATAGCCGCTTCCCTGCTGCTTATATATTCGTTTTTTTCTTCGTAGGAACAACCAAGCAATATAAAAAGGGCCATTGATATATAAATTCGTTTCACCGTAATCACCTATATTTTTGCTTATAGTATGCCAGCGATGTTTTTCTTTATGAGGAAAAGAAGCTATATGGTATAATATGCAAAATGGCGAGTGCAGAAAATGAGGTGAGCGACATGGATGCCTTAGACATTGTAGCGAACTTGCAACACGTCATCCCATATTACCAAGCGATTTTTAGTGCAGATGAACACCGTGTTATCGGTTATGAAGTATTAGGGAGGTATGAATCAGAAGGCTCAGTATTTAGTTTAGGGCCATTCTTTCATGATGAAACGATACCGGAAGAATTTCGTCTCGAGGTTGATGAAACAGTAACGAAAAAAGCGCTTGATTACTTCCTTTCCAATGGAGATGATTCGACGTTTATTTTTCTTAATCGGGATGCAAATTTACTTATGCTTGACCGGGCGGAGTCGTTTTTAAAACTGCTCTTCCAATATGAAGAAAAGGGGTTATCGCTTGAACGCATTGTATTAGAGATTAATGAACAACACTTTAAAGGCGATTTCAATCAGCTTGGTCATTTACTAACATATATTCGTACATATGGGATTCGTGTTGCTCTTGATAATATTGGAGAGCACAGCAGCAATCTAGAACGGATTAGTTTGTTGGATCCTGATATTTTAAAAATCGATTTGCGCGAACTGCGGAAAACGTCGACCAACTACTCGTATCAAGATGTGCTTTACTCTCTCTCTTTACTGGCAAGAAAGATTGGTGCAACCCTCTTATATGAGGATATTGAAGCCGCGTTCCAGCTGCAATATGCTTGGAGAAATGGCGGGCGGTATTATCAGGGATATTATCTGGCAGAACCGTTTCCGCATTTGTTGTCGCCTGATTTTTTGAAGGAGCGTCTTCGTCAAGAATGTCATCATTTTATCCAACAGGAGAAGAAAAAACTGCAAACATTGTATAACATCTCGGAGCAGTTTCAACTGAGAATCACGTCGCTGTTAATGAAATATAAAAAAACAGCTAATTTTAATGAGCTTATTACTTGCCTATCGACTGAGTTAGGCGATGCGTGTTTTCGGATATATATATGCGATGAGGACGGATTCCAACAATCGGCGAATATATTCAGGCAGAACAATGAATGGAAGCTGCAGCCGGAATATTGTATGAAAAATTGGAGTTGGCGCCCATATTTCCTAGAAAATATCATACGTATGCGTTCACGAAAAAGAGGGATTTTGTCTGATTTGTATGCGGATATCGAAACAGGAGAAACGATTCGCACGTATTCATATCCGATTGATGAACGCCATTACTTGTTTATCGATTTATCGTATAGTTACTTATTTGAGCATGACGCACATTATTAGTCGAATAAAATGAAGCGTTTGTGGGAAAGTAAGCCTGAGGTGAAAATACGATGGCACAACTCTCATTTATATTATCAATCATTGTATTTCTAATCGCAGTCGTAGGATTTATATACACGTACTCACTCGGGAGACGCCAAAGGCTGCAAGAACAGTATGATGCACCTATAAATGGAAAAATTCAAGAGCATCCGTATATGCGCAACCCTGTGCTTCTGGCTTACTTAATTGCTGGTTTATTGGCGATCGGCATGATTGCTTATTTTGCATGGAATTACCGGTAGTAATCAGAGAAGGACAATCCGATGAAAGGATTGTCCTTTTTTTGTTATAATAAAATGGGGGAACATTGTCATGTACTCATGTTTACCGCTGTTTGGGCTCATACTATAAAATAAAGCGCCCTTTTTCGCATAAAAGGAGGAAAAATTATGTCTCAATTGTTAGGGATTATTCAACGTCTCACGCAGCTTCGTGACCAAGAACCTAATGGAAACGAGGCTCCGCAACGAAATTTTGAAGTAAACGGGGAAAAAAGATGCAGTGTTACATATTTGGCGAAAACCGACATGTTTATATTAGAGGTGTATGAGAAAGGAAAAAAACCGAAAACATACCAATTTGACAATATCGATATGATTGCGATTGAAATTTTTGAACTATTACATGAACGAAGCGAGGTGAGATGATGAAACGGCCTCTAGTGACCTGTCCGATGTGCCAAAAACAGGCACAGTTAGAAGAAGTGTTGACCGCACAGTCAAACCAGAATGTGATCTATACATGCCCTTCCTGCCATTTTACATTGCGCAATATTTATACAAGCAAAGGCTAAAAAGTCTTCCCACTGGCGAAGGCTTTTTTTTCGGACTTTTTTATTGAGGTTGCGAATATATACTAGTGACGTTGACAAGGAGGGTGAATGATGCAGAACCAATGGCTTGAGCGGTTGTCGTTAGATGAGCAAACATTATTGTTGGATGTGCTCTTTACTCAGCAGTATGCGTTAGAACTTATTAGCTGTGAAATTGCCGATATGGAGTCTGGTTATAAGCAAGTAGACGAAGCAAGGTACAGAAGTTTAATGAAACTGTACCGCCGAATTGTTGAAGAACTGTCGCTTTAGGAGCGATAGTTATTTTTTTATGGACAGCGTCGAGTATGTTAAACTGAAGGAGGGAAGAAGTATAAGGGAAAGGCGGAAAAGAAAAATGATCAGTTTTGATAGTAAAGAATTTTTAGATAAGACGGTTGGACAATTTCTTATTCCTGCCGACAAAGTCGCCCACGTTCAGGTCGGGAATTATTTGAATCATGCTTTGTTAGTCTTAACAAAAACAGGATATTCTGCAATCCCTGTGCTCGATACATCATATAAACTTCATGGGTTAATTAGCATCACGATGATTATGGATGCGATTTTAGGGCTCGAACGAATTGAATTTGAGCGATTAGAAAAAATGAAAGTGGAAGAAGTAATGAACAAGGATATCCCGCGGTTATCGTTAAACGATCATATCATTAGAGGAATTGATCTCGTCGTAAACCACCCGTTTGTTTGTGTCGAAAATGAAGAGGGATATTTCGAAGGAATTTTTACAAGAAGGGAAGTATTAAAGCGGCTAAAGAAGCAACTTAGACGCTTTAACCATTACGGTCAATGAGGCTACTCTTTTTACGTCACAGCTTTCCATATCAGTTGGACGATAAGAAGAGCAGTCACCGTATTTAAAATGATTTGCAGATGTTGTTTTTTTAATTTTTGCGCAAGCCTTATAGAAATTTGCGCCCCGATGATCGATCCGGTAGCTAAAAAGGGAGCGATGTGCCAGTTAACGTGGCCTGCGTATAAGTATGTTACAAAGGCGCCAAAGCAGCTTATAAATGTTTGAAACCTTGTAAAAGCGACGGCTGTTAAGTAATCCATCCCTGTGGACAGATAAGTATACATTAGTAATGTAGCCTGGCCTGGTCCGAACATCCCGTCGTAAACGCTGATTGCGTAAAGAATGAAATATAATTTTTTCGGAAAAGCAGCAGGTCGCTGTTGCACCATCTGTTTTCGAAACAGCTGCAAACTAAGAGCGAACGTTAACAACGCGATGGCAATGGCTGTCATTGTTTTTTCGGATAAAGCCGAGGCAAGCGATCCACCAGTAATGCCGCCGAATAGGCTTATAGGAATCAGCATCAATGTTTGTTTCCATCCGATTCGTCCTTCGCGAAAGAGCACAAAAAAGCTAGAAAATGAACTAATCGTATTAGAGAACTTAGCGGCGGAGATGGCTTGGTGAACAGGAACGCCCATCAAGAGCAAAACAGGCATTCCCACCAAGCCGCCGCCACCAGCCAACGTGCCAATAAACGATGTGAAGGCTCCAACGATAATAAATAAGACAAACTCCATCTTTTAATCTTCCCTTCCTTGTTTCATTCCTTCTAATACCATCATATACGTTTCAGTGTGATAAGGAAATTTCGTAAAAATGAATGAGAGTGATAAGAAAAACTTATTGTAATGGGAGAGGGGAACTATTGATGACAGAGTACGAATTGCTTGTTATTTTGGCGGAAGAGCTGAATATGAGAAAGGCAGCAGCTAAATTGTACGTGACCCAATCCGCACTTTCACAGCGCTTGCAGACGATTGAAAGCAATTGGAATACAAAAATTTTCATTCGTTCACAGCGAGGGCTGATATTAACGCCAGCTGGCGAGAAAATTGTCCGGCTTGCTAGAGAGGTTGTGAAAGCAACCAAACAAATTAAAGAAGAAATTGTGCAAATGAATGGGGAAGCAAGCGGGACGTTAAAGCTGGCAGCCGCTTCGATTGCCGCTCAACATTGGCTTCCTACAATTTTGAAGCGGTTTACCGAACGATATCCGAATGTCCAAATTTCGCTGGCGACAGGTTGGACAAGCGATATTATGGCATTGATGTATGAAGGCGATTTTCATATAGGCATTGTTCGTGGTAAACCGACTTGGAACGGTGTGAGACACCTGTTATTTACTGATCGATTATATTTAATTGATCAGCAAGTCGAATGTTTAGAACAGCTGCGCAGCACGAACCGACCATTTATTCAGTTCAAAAGCGATTCTACCTATTCTCTCCACATTCAGCAATGGTGGCACGAGCGATTTGCCACATTGCCTGAGCGGACTATCGTTGTGGACCAAATCGAAACGTGTAAACAATTAGCTTACCATGGAATTGGCTACGCCATTTTGCCGGAAAGTGCCCTCCGTGACTTAGACAGAACAATGCACAAAATTTCGCTAGAAGATCGAAGCGGCCATTTTATCACGAGAGGCACATGGCTCATTAGTACAGAAATAGCATGGCAGCTTCCGCAAGTGCAAGCATTTTTTCAAGTGACGCAAGAGCGGCTTCAATGAATTGGTGCTTGTCAGCACTATTCCTGTTTTGCTAAAGTAAAGAAATAAGAGAACAAAAGGAGGATGCTGCAATGAAAATGATGGATGCTAATGAAATCATTTCGTTTATTCAAAATAGCAAAAAAGCGACGCCTGTCAAAGTATACATAAAAGGGGATTTAGAAGGAATCGATTTTGGAGCGAGCGCTAAAACATTTATTTCCGGAAATACGGGAGTGGTGTTCGGCGAATGGCAAGAAATTCAAGCGGCGCTTGAGGCAAACAACGATCGAGTTGAAGATTATGTCGTTGAAAATGACCGCCGCAATTCCGCGATTCCGCTTCTTGATTTAAAAGGAATCAAAGCGCGTATTGAACCGGGGGCGATCATCCGCGACCAAGTGGAAATTGGCGATAATGCGGTGATTATGATGGGCGCTGTCATTAATATCGGTGCTGTTGTAGGCGAAGGTACAATGATCGATATGAATGCAGTGCTTGGCGGACGTGCCACGGTCGGCAAAAATTGCCACGTTGGTGCTGGAGCGGTATTGGCAGGGGTGATCGAGCCTCCTTCTGCGAAGCCTGTGATTGTCGAAGATGATGTCGTCATCGGCGCTAACGCTGTAATTTTAGAAGGGGTGACGGTAGGAAAAGGAGCGGTCGTAGCGGCTGGCGCTGTCGTCATTGAAGATGTTCCGCCTTATACGGTTGTTGCTGGTGTACCGGCCCGCGTTATTAAACAAATCGATGAAAAGACGAAAGCGAAAACAGAAATTAAACAAGAATTACGACAATTATAAAGGGAACAGGACGTCCGATTTTGCTGGTGAATGTTCTTTGTCGACTCACCAGCGACAAGCCGGTTATGAAGTCTCATCATAGAGAGCGTGGAGATACTCCACGCTTTTTTACAAGGAGGAGAAAACATGCTGAGCCCATTTGTGTCCATTCGGCGCGATTTGCATAAAATTCCCGAATTAGGATTCCAAGAATTTAAAACGCAACAGTACTTACTCAACTATATAGCCGCATTGCCACAAGAGCGATTGGAAATCCAAACGTGGAGAACGGGCATTTTTGTAAAAGTGAACGGCCTTAAACCAACGAAAACGATTGCCTACCGTGCGGATATAGATGGCCTTCCGATTACCGAAGAAACAGGATTGCCGTACCGCTCCGAACATGAAGGACGGATGCATGCTTGCGGCCACGATTTTCATATGAGTATTGCCCTCGGTGTATTGACATATTTTGTGCACCACGCAATTAACGACAATTTGTTGTTTATTTTCCAGCCGGCCGAAGAAGGTCCGGGAGGTGCGCTGCCGATGCTTGAGAGCGAGGCGATGAAGCGATGGATGCCCGATATGATCATCGCTTTGCATATTGCACCTGAGCACCCTGTCGGCACGATCGCTGTGAAAGAGGGGTTGTTATTTGCCAATACATCAGAATTATTTATTGATTTAAAAGGAAAAGGCGGGCATGCCGCTTTTCCGCATTTGGCCAACGATATGGTTGTTGCTGCTTGTTCGCTCGTCACTCAGCTCCAATCGATTGTAGCGCGCAACGTCGATCCGCTCGATAGCGCTGTTATTACAATTGGAAAAATTTCTGGGGGAACGGTGCAAAATGTAATTGCTGAAACAGCACGGCTTGAGGGGACGATTCGCACACTATCGGTGGAATCAATGAAAAAGGTGAAAGAACGAATTGAAGCCATTGTTAAAGGTGTTGAAATCGCTTATGAGTGTGAAGCAACCATTGATTATGGCTCCATGTATCATCAAGTATATAACGATGAAGCGCTTACGAAAGAGTTTATGGAATTCGCAGGTGGAATTCCCGGCATCGATGTTGTCAGATGTAAAGAAGCAATGACCGGGGAAGATTTTGGTTATATGCTTGCGAAAATTCCGGGATTTATGTTTTGGCTCGGTGTAGATTCTGCGCACGGGCTGCACCATGCGAAGTTATCGCCTGATGAGAGCGCTATCGATAAAGCGATCTCGTTATTGACAACGTATATTTCGTGGAAAGGAAACAATGAATGATACGTATATTTCCATCTCCTATAAGACACATTATGTAAGTGAGGAGGTGGATGGGACATGGCGAAAATTGGTGTAGAACCATCATTAACGAATGTTCAGACAGCGTTACAAGAAAGAGGACATGAAGTTGTTCCGCTTCGCCAAGAAAGCGATGCCAAAGGTTGCGATTGCTGTGTTGTTACGGGACAAGATTCGAATGTAATGGGCATTCAAAATGCTGTGACGGCGGGCGCTGTGATTGAAGCGAGCGGCTTAACAGCGGAAGAAGTATGCCAAAAAGTTGAAGAAAAATTGCGATAATAATCATAACACATAAAAGCGCACGTAAAAAGACTAGGCGCCTTTCCTAGTCTTTTTGTTCGTGCAAATCATTTGGTATATCAAGAAGAAAATAGTAAAATAATGATAGAAATAAGTCGATAATAATAGTACAAAAACAAGTATCTCTTTAAATTAATTATCATTTAATATTGACTAAAAATATAGTGTTTAGTATAATCCTATATGGATAAAAGTTTATCTAATTGAGAAAATGTCTGTCATTTTCTCAATAAAATCATTATGGAGGGATACATATGGCAGAACGTATGGTAGGAAAACAAGCTCCACGTTTCGAAATGAAAGCTGTTTTACCAAGCGGCGATTTTGGTACAGTGAGCCTAGAAGAAAATATGCGAAATGGAAAATGGACAGTTCTTTTCTTCTATCCATTAGATTTCACGTTCGTATGTCCAACAGAAATTACAGCTATTTCTGATCGCTACGATGAGTTCGAAGATTTAGATGCTGTTGTAATCGGTGTATCTACAGATTCTGTATACTCTCATAAAGCATGGATCGATACGCCACGCACAGAAAACGGACTTGGAGAAATCAAGTATCCGTTAGCTGCTGATACAAATCATGCAGTATCTCGCGACTACGGTGTATTGATCGAAGAAGAAGGAATCGCACTTCGCGGTTTATTCATCATCGATCCAGAAGGAGAATTGAAATACGCCGTTGTTCACCACAACAATATCGGTCGCGATGTAGATGAAGTATTACGTGTGCTTCAAGCATTGCAAACTGGCGGTCTTTGCCCAGCTAACTGGAAGCCTGGTCAAAAAACATTAGAAGTATAATCAAAGAAGGTCTAACATTACGTTAGACCTTTGTTTACATGGAGGGATACGATGAAATTACGCGAACCAATGCCTGAATTAAGCGGAGCGACCGCTTATTTAAATGGTGAGGTAACAAGAGAAGAATTAATTGGCAAGAAGCCGACGCTTATTCACTTTTGGTCGGTGAGCTGCCATCTTTGCAAAGAAGCAATGCCGCAAGTAAACGAGTTCCGCGATCGCTATCAAAATGAATTAAATGTCGTAGCAGTCCATATGCCTCGCTCCGAAAGCGATCTCGATATTGAACTCGTCAAAAAGACGGCAGAAGAACACGGCATTACACAGCCGATTTTAGTCGATAACGAACATAAAATTACGGACGCTTTCGAAAATCAGTATGTTCCTGCTTATTACGTGTTTGATGCGGAAGGGAAGCTTCGTCACTTCCAAGCTGGAGGAAGCGGGATGAAGATGTTAGAAAAACGCGTCAACCGTGTGCTTGAGGAAAATCAAAAAGCTGAATAATGTGAGTTGAAAGGAACGAAGGCCATTCGTTCCTTTTTTGATGTGCGTTTTTTTACGTTGCGTAATGAATGAGGCAGCCGGATTATTGTTTCTCCGCTCGCTTCAGAAATCATCCGCAAAGGCGACGTCTAATAATTATTAAAACAAAAAGCAGGGATTTTCCCTGCTTTTTGTTATTCCGCGAAACGCTAGGCACGTTTTTTATATTTCCATAATGATCGGCAAAATCATCGGTTTTCGTTTTGTTTTTTCATATAAAAATGGTGCCAGTGTGTCCGTGATTTCATTTTTAATTTCTGACCATTGGTTTGTTTTTCTCTCAAGCACTTTTTCAAGATGTTTTGCGATGAGCGCTTGAGCGTCGCTAATTAAGTCACCAGATTCACGCATATAGACAAATCCGCGTGAAATGATATCCGGACCCGCAGCAATTTTAAATTCTTTCATATTAATGCTGACAACGACGATCACAAGACCCTCTTCAGAAAGAATGCGGCGGTCACGCAGCACGATATTGCCGATATCTCCGATGCCACTACCATCAATGTAGACAGAACCTGATGGGATTTTACCGACAATGCCTGCTTCCTCCTCGCTTAATCCTAGCACTTCGCCGTTGTCCATAATAAAGCAATTTTCCTCTGGCACGCCACAATCCACCGCAAGTTTAGCATGCATTTTTTGCATGCGGTATTCTCCGTGAATAGGCATGAAGTACTTTGGCTTTATTAAACGGATCATCAATTTTTGTTCTTCTTGTCCGCCGTGGCCAGATGTATGAATATCATTCAACGGACCGTGAATGACTTCGGCACCTGCGCGGTATAACATATTGATTGTACGATTGACGCTCACCGTGTTTCCTGGGATCGGGGAGGATGAGAAAACGACAGTATCTCCCGGAATAATTTGGATTTGCCGATGTGTACCATTGGCGATGCGCGATAGTGCGGCCATTGGTTCACCTTGGCTTCCTGTACATAAAATTGTGACACGGTTCGCTGGGAGACGGTTAATTTGTGCAGCATCAATGAATGTATCTTTCGGACATTTAATGTAGCCGAGTTCCTGCCCAATTTCAATTGCAGCTTCCATGCTCCGGCCGAAGACAGCGATTTTGCGATTGTTAAGCACCGCTGCTTCCGTCACTTGCTGCAGGCGATGAATGTTGGATGCAAATGTCGCAAAAATGATGCGCCCTTGAACTTTGCGGAAAATATCGTGGATGCTTTCGCCAACGCGGCGCTCGGACATTGTAAAATGCGGAATTTCACTGTTTGTGCTGTCCGAAAGCAAGCATAGCACGCCTTCTTTTCCGATCTCCGCCATTTTTGTTAAGTTAGCAGGCTCGCCTACTGGTGTAAAGTCAAATTTAAAGTCTCCCGTATGCACAATTTGTCCGGCCGGTGTTTTCACCACAATGCCGTAGCTGTCCGGAATGCTGTGTGTCGTCCGGAAAAACGTGACCGCCGTTTTTTGAAAGCGAATCACATCGTCTTCTTTAATTTCAATCAGCTTTGTTTGGCTTAAAAGCCCGTGCTCTTCCAATTTGTTGCGGATCAGTCCCAAGGCAAGCTTTCCGCCATATATCGGAACGTTTACTTGCCGAAGTAAATAAGGAATGCCGCCGATGTGGTCTTCGTGCCCATGAGTAATAAATAAACCTTTAATTTTCTCGGCATTTTTTACTAAATAACTGTAATCAGGGATTACATAATCAATTCCAAGGAGCTCGTCTTCTGGAAATTTAATCCCCGCATCAATAACAATAATCTCATCTTGGAATTGCACGCCGTATGTATTTTTTCCGATCTCTCCTAATCCTCCGAGTGCAAATACGCCAACTTGATTTTCTTTTAAAAATTTCATCATCTAAATCTCCAATACGTGAAAATGTGGACTTTGTTTCTCATACTCTAGATGAGCACCTTCAAGCGGCTGAATGTACTCGATATTAATGGTGCGGTTTTTTAGCTTTTGGCGTACTTCGCGCTCTGATTCCGCTTCAATATACAGCGTTTTTGTTTTTTCTCTCACAGGCACTTCATCAGGATTTTCTTGGTAAAATACTTTAAAAATCATTGCAAAATCTCTCCTTACTAGCCAATAATTGATCAGGTTATGAATAATGTTAAAAATATAGCATTATTCTTTGCTAAGCGATGTTTTATATCATCGGGTGTCATTTTGCGCCATTCACAAAGGCGTTTGGGGATTATTTTTTGTTACGCGGTATTAACAAAAAATTTTCGCTCCTCATCATATCATAATATCATAAACATACTTTAACGGCGAAAATCAATATATTTTATTGTTAAATATTTCTTTTCGCCTGACTAGCTTTTATTTTTACGTACCTCTGTGTCCAAGACGGCAAAGTCGATTTCACTTTTATCATCTTTGACGGAATGGAATACTTTCATTCATGCGCTTCTTCTAAAAGAAGCCCTTCTTTCTAGAGAAGGGCTTTAAACTTAAGCGATTGACTTTTTACGGAGCAAATCTTTCCATTGTTGGAGCAATTTTTTCTTGAGCTTCTTCAACATCTCTCATCACTCCCTACTTTTATTGTACTTATTTCTTGCGGAAAGTAAATGTTCTCTTATTTTTTATTTAGTATTAGTATATGAATATAAGGGCTTGTTTTTCATGGTGAAAGCTGGAAGTCCTTTTTGTTTGACATCTCTGCTTTTTTTCATTACCGTAGTGATGAAGAAGCGCAACGATTTTATTATTAAGGTGAGAAAACATGAAGAAAAAGATTGTGTTTTTTGACATTGATGGAACGTTATTAAATGAGAACAAAGAATTGCCCCCTTCAACTGTCCAAGCGATTCAAAAGTTGAAGGCGGCTGGAGTGTATGTGGCGATTGCTACGGGAAGGGCCCCATTTATGTTTGCGGAATTGCGAAAAAAATTAGGGATCGACTCATTTGTCAGCTTTAATGGTCAATATGTTGTTTTTGAGGGGGAGGTCATTTATAAAAATCCTTTGCAACGTCAAAAATTGCACGAGCTAAAAGAGCAAGCGCATAAACAAGGTCATCCGCTTATTTTTATGGATGCAGAAGATATGAGGGCAAGCGTCAATGATCATTCTTACATCCATGTGAGCATGGGAAGCTTGAAATTTCCTCATCCTCCCGCAGATCCCCTTTACTATGAGCGTCGTGAGATTTATCAAGCCCTGTTATTTTGTAAGCCGGAAGAAGAAAAACAGTATGTAACGTCATATCCGGAATTTCATTTTGTTCGTTGGCATAGTTTATCAACAGACGTGTTGCCATTCGGGGGCTCAAAAGCAGAAGGGATTCGGAAGCTGATGGAGCGAATCGGAGCGGCAAAAGAGGATGTTTATGCGTTTGGCGATGGCCTGAACGACTTAGAAATGCTTCAGTTTGCCGGTACGGGAGTGGCGATGGGCAACGCGAAAGAAGAGGTAAAGGAAGTCGCGGATTTTGTGACAAAATCAGTGGATGAAGAAGGAATTTTGTACGGATTGAAGCAGCTCGAGCTTATCAAATAAACAAAAAGGGCTTTCTCTCCTAAAGGAGATAGCCCTTTTTTATAACTTACCGTTCGATAGGAACGGCGTTTTCAGGAATTTTGAAAGGATTTTTTGGATCAATATGATCGTAAAACATAATGCCATTTAAATGATCGATCTCATGCTGAAATACAATCGCTGGCAACCCTTTTAATCGAAGGGTGATATTTTCTCCTTCGAGAGTAGTGCCAGCAACGGTAATCCGCGCATAACGCGGCACGTAGCCGGGAACGTCGCGGTCGACGGAAAGACACCCTTCCCCGCTTGTCAAGTAGCACATTTGCACGGAATGGCTTGTAATTTTAGGGTTAAATAAGGCATAACTATGCAATGTGCCTTTTTCATCTTTCACATGTACTGCAATCATTCGTTTAGGGACATTAATTTGCGGTGCTGCCAATCCAATTCCTGGGCGTAGCCCGTATTTTGCTGCCAGTTCGGAATCTTGGCTCATTTTTAAATAATCAAGCATGCTTCGCAAAATATCTTGATCTTCTTTCGAAGCAGGAAGGGGAACGGGCTCAGCCGTTTTTCGTAATGTCGGGTGTCCTTCTCTAATGATATCTTTCATTGTAATCATCGCCCTTCACTCCTTTATATACATAAATATGCGTGATAAAACCAGTCTATCAAACATTTTCGTTTATCGTAAATATGGGTCGAAAAAAATGGCAAAGAAAGAAGGGAATGAGAGTTGAAAGCGGCAAAAATCTTTTTGATGTTTCTACTCGCTCTTATTTTTTTGCAATCGTGCAGCATATTAGCTCCTGAACAGCAGGTAGTCGATACGTTTGAACAAATCGCTAAATTGGAGGATAAAGTGAATAAGCATCATGCGACTCTCGTCCGTTTGGAACGCGAGCAGACCACTCTTTACGGCCAAATCACATCGCTAGGAATGAAACAATTTAATAAAGTGGCAGAGCTTTCAAAGGAAGCGCAGACCATTATTGATAAAAGGGAAAAGGAAATTGACGCTGAACATGAAAATATCAAGCGAGCTCATAAGATGTTACCAATTGCGAAAGAAAATGCGGAGCGTTTACATGAGTCGGCTATTAAGGCATGCGCGCTGCGCTTAATCAATGTGATGGAAAAGCGGTATGCGGCATATGATTCGTTGTACACACACTATCAAAAAGCATTATTGCTTGAAAGAGAACTTTATCGACTTTTTGAACAGGAAAATGTTACGTTAGAACAACTGCAAAAACAAACGGAGAAAATTAATCGTGTCTATGCAGAAGTAGTAGCTGCCAACAATCAGTTTAATGACTATACAGAGGAGTATAACGAAGCGAAAAAGAAGTTGTATAATGAACTTCAATAGCTGTCGAAATGACGGCTTTTTTTATACCTTTTTACACGAAAAGAGAGAGGGTTTTTATATAGTACAGAATATAATACAGGTGTTTATATATACTATAACAGTTTTTATTTTTATCCAATATTTGTATATTGTTTTTAAGGAGTTAAAGTAATTGACGTTCAAAATCAGAAAGTGTAAACTTGAAATACAGGTGGTTGTTGTACTAATTTTATTTTTTAAATCATTAATACAGTTTTTATTTTATCCGTATATTTCCATACCATGCGCAGACGACAGGTGGATGTTGTCTGTTTATAGCGAAATTTGGGTAAATTAATGCTGTATTGCAGAACTGGAGATCGTTTATTTTTATTTTTATATAAGAAAGGTAGAGGTGAATGGAATGGGTGCAAAAACATCCGTGTTCAATGTGAAGAAACAACTTGAAAAAGTTGCTGAACAATTTCCGACGTTTCAAATTTTAAACGAAGAAGGCGAAGTCGTTAATGAAGCGGCCATGCCAAATTTAAGCGATGAGCAGCTGAAAGAATTAATGCGGCGCATGGTATATACGCGTGTGCTTGACCAACGCTCCATTTCGTTAAACCGTCAAGGTCGTCTTGGCTTCTACGCGCCGACAGCAGGACAAGAAGCGAGCCAACTTGCAAGCCAATTTGCCCTTGAAAAAGAAGATTTTATTTTGCCTGGTTATCGTGATGTTCCACAAATCGTTTGGCATGGTCTTCCGCTTTATCAAGCGTTTTTGTTCTCGCGCGGTCATTTCCACGGCAACCAAATTCCTGAAGGTGTTAATGTATTGCCGCCGCAAATTATCATCGGCGCGCAAATCATTCAGGCTGCTGGTGTAGCTTTAGGTATCAAAAAACGCGGCCAAAAAGCGGTAGCAATTACATATACAGGTGACGGCGGGGCATCTCAAGGCGATTTCTATGAAGGAATTAACTTCGCCGGCGCATTTAAAGTACCAGCCATTTTTGTAGTGCAAAATAACCGTTTCGCAATCTCTACGCCGGTAGAAAAGCAATCTGCAGCAAAAACGATCGCTCAAAAAGCAGTAGCAGCAGGTATTCCTGGAATTCAAGTGGACGGAATGGATCCATTGGCTGTATATGTCGCGGTACGTGAAGCACGCGAGCGCGCAATTAACGGGGAAGGCCCAACGCTTATCGAAACGTTATGCTTCCGTTATGGTCCGCATACAATGGCGGGTGACGACCCGACTCGCTACCGTACGAAAGAGCTTGAGAACGAATGGGAGAAAAAAGACCCGATTGTTCGTTTCCGCAAGTTCTTAGAGAGCAAAGGATTGTGGAGCGAAGAGGAAGAAAACAAAGTGATCGAACAAGCGAAAGAGGATATTAAAGAAGCTATTAAAAAGGCAGATGAAACGCCAAAACAAAAAGTAACGGACTTAATGAGCATCATGTATGAAGAAATGCCATTTAACTTAAAAGAACAGTATGAAATTTATAAAGAGAAGGAGTCGAAATAGGCCATGGCGCAAATGACAATGATTCAAGCAATCACGGATGCGTTGCGCATCGAGTTGAAAAATGATCCAAATGTATTAGTGTTTGGGGAAGACGTTGGGGTGAACGGTGGCGTGTTCCGCGCAACAGAGGGATTGCAAGCGGAATTTGGCGAAGATCGCGTATTTGATACACCGCTTGCGGAGTCAGGAATCGGTGGCCTTGCTGTTGGTTTAGCTGTACAAGGCTTCCGTCCAGTCCCTGAAATCCAATTCTTTGGATTTGTATACGAGGTGATGGATTCCATCAACGGACAAATGGCTCGTATGCGCTATCGTTCAGGCGGACGCTATAGCATGCCGATCACTGTTCGTTCTCCATTTGGTGGCGGTGTTCACACTCCTGAGTTACACGCTGACAGCTTAGAAGGATTAGTGACGCAGCAGCCGGGGTTAAAAGTCGTGATCCCTTCAACACCATACGATGCAAAAGGATTGTTAATTTCAGCGATTCGTGACAATGATCCAGTCATTTTCTTAGAGCATATGAAACTATACCGTTCCTTCCGTCAAGAAGTGCCGGAAGGCGAATATACAATTCCGATTGGCAAGGCCGACATTAAACGCGAAGGAAAAGACGTGTCCATTATTACATACGGAGCGATGGTGCACGAGTCATTAAAAGCGGCAGCAGAGCTTGAAAAAGAAGGCATTTCAGCGGAAGTAGTCGATTTGCGTACTGTCCAGCCGCTCGATATCGAAACAATAATCGGCTCAGTAGAGAAAACAGGCCGTGCTATTGTTGTGCAAGAAGCGCAAAAACAAGCGGGAATCGCTGCGCATGTTGTAGCAGAAATTAACGATCGCGCCATCCTGAGCCTAGAGGCGCCTGTATTGCGTGTAGCAGCACCGGATACAGTTTATCCATTCTCGCAAGCAGAGCCGGTTTGGTTGCCAAACTTTAAAGACGTCATCGAAGCAGCGAAAAAAGTAATGAGTTTCTAACCGGTGAGGAGGAAACGTGTTTCCTCCTCAAATATGCTAAACAATAGGAGGTCGACGAACAGTGGCATTTGAATTTAAACTACCGGATATCGGCGAAGGAATTCATGAGGGCGAGATTGTCAAATGGTTCGTAAAGCCGGGCGACGAAGTTAATGAGGATGACGTGCTTTGCGAAGTACAAAACGACAAGGCAGTTGTTGAAATTCCTTCACCGGTTAAAGGAAAAGTGCTAGAAATTTTAGTGAACGAAGGAACAGTTGCAACAGTTGGTCAAACGCTAATTAAATTTGACGCACCGGGATATGAGAATTTAAAATTTAAGGGTCAGGATCACGATGAACCGAAAGCAGCAGAAGAGCCCAAACAAGAAGCCGCTGCTTCACAAGCACCGCAAGCGGCAGAAGCAGATCCAAACCGCCGCGTTATCGCGATGCCTTCTGTGCGTAAATACGCTCGTGAAAAAGGTGTTGACATTCGTCTTGTACAAGGAACCGGGAAAAATGGCCGCGTCTTAAAGAGCGATGTTGATGCCTTCTTAGCTGGAGGAACATCAGCTGCGCCGGCTGCAGAAACAGTTGAGGCTGCACAGGTCGCTGTCGAAGAAAAAGCAGCACCAAATGCGGAAGCGAAACCAGCATCTCAGCCTGTTGTACTTGAAGGGGAGTTCCCTGAAACACGCGAGAAAATGAGCGGCATTCGCCGTGCTATTGCTAAAGCGATGGTAAACTCAAAACATACGGCTCCACACGTAACGCTAATGGATGAAGTGGATGTCACAAAACTTGTTGCCCATCGCAAAAAATTCAAAGATGTTGCAGCGCAAAAAGGAATCAAGCTTACATTCTTGCCGTATGTCGTAAAAGCATTAACTTCGGCGCTACGCGAATTCCCAACGCTCAACACATCGATTGACGATGCGACGGAAGAGGTTGTATACAAACATTACTACAATATCGGTATTGCTGCAGATACGGACAAAGGTCTTCTTGTTCCTGTTGTGAAGCATGCAGATCGCAAATCGATGTTTGCGATTGCACAAGAAATTAATGAGCTTGCTACAAAAGCGCGTGAAGGAAAGCTTCTGCCAAATGAAATGAAAGGTGCATCTTGCACGATTACGAATATCGGCTCAGCAGGCGGACAATGGTTTACTCCAGTGATTAACCATCCAGAAGTGGCGATTCTCGGAATCGGTCGCATCAGTGAAAAGCCAATTGTTCGTGACGGTGAAATTGTGATCGCGCCAGTATTAGCGCTATCATTAAGCTTTGACCATCGCATGATTGACGGTGCGACAGCGCAAAATGCGTTGAACCACATTAAGCGTTTGTTGAATGATCCAGAACTATTACTAATGGAGGCGTAAAACGAATGGTAGTCGGTGATTTTGCAATTGAAACGGAAACTCTCGTCGTTGGCGCAGGACCTGGTGGGTATGTGGCGGCTATTCGCGCGGCACAATTAGGTCAAAAAGTGACAATCGTTGAAAAAGAGAACCTCGGTGGGGTTTGCTTAAACGTTGGATGTATTCCATCAAAAGCGTTAATTTCCGCAGCTCATCGTTATGAAACAGCAAAGCACTCCGATGATATGGGAATTAAAGCGGAAAATGTAACGGTTGATTTTGCAAAAGTGCAAGAGTGGAAAGCAAGTGTTGTGAAGAAGTTAACGGGTGGCGTAGAAGGTCTTTTAAAAGGAAATAAAGTAGAGATTGTTCGCGGGGAAGCGTACTTTGTCGACGCCAATACGGTGCGCGTGATGACGGAAAACAGCGCGCAAACGTATAAATTTAAAAACGCCATTATTGCAACGGGTTCTCGTCCAATCGAACTTCCAGCATTTAAGTTTTCAAAGCGCGTTCTGAACTCAACAGGAGCATTGAACTTGCCTGAAATTCCAGGATCGATGGTCGTTATCGGTGGCGGATATATCGGTACGGAATTAGGAACAGCGTATGCGAATTTTGGAACAAAAGTAACCATTCTTGAAGGCGCAGATGAAATTTTGTCTGGTTTTGAAAAACAAATGAGCGCGATTGTAAAACGCCGTCTAAAGAAAAAAGGTGTGGAGATTTTTACAAACGCGCTTGCTAAAGGTGTAGAAGAGCGTGAAGATGGTGTAACCGTCACATTTGAAGTAAAGGGCGAAACGAAAACAATCGATGCCGATTACGTACTTGTGACAGTCGGTCGCCGTCCGAACACGGACGAGCTTGGTCTTGAACAAGTAGGCGTTAAAATGAATGAACGCGGCTTGATTGAAATCGACAAACAGTGCCGTACGAGCGTACCAAATATTTATGCGATTGGCGACATTGTTCAAGGACCGCCTCTTGCACATAAAGCCTCTTATGAAGGGAAAGTAGCAGCGGAGGCAATTGCAGGACACCCAGCTGAAATTGATTATTTAGCGATTCCAGCCGTTGTGTTCTCTGATCCAGAATGCGCTTCTGTCGGATATTTTGAAAAACAAGCAAAAGACGAAGGCATCGAAGTGACAACGGCGAAATTCCCATTTGCGGCAAACGGACGCGCGCTTGCATTGAACGATGCGGATGGTTTTATGAAGCTTGTTGTACGTAAAGACGATGGAGTCATTATTGGGGCGCAAATCGTGGGACCGAATGCTTCCGACATGATTGCAGAGCTTGGTCTTGCGATTGAAGCTGGTATGACAGCTGAAGACATCGCAATGACGATCCACGCTCACCCTACGCTAGGGGAAATTGCAATGGAAACAGCTGAAGTGGTCCTTGGAAGCCCGATTCACATTATTAATAAATAAAACAAAAGGATATCCCAACACGGGATATCCTTTTGTTTTATTTATTGTGCAATAAAGACTTCTTGAAATGGCCCGATCCCAACTCTACTACTCCGTATTTGTCAAATGAAATAATATGGATCGTGAATAAGTAGGATTTATTGCTACTAAATTTCTTCATTGGCTCATATCGTTATGGTAAAAGATAAAAGGGGATCGTCCAATGAAGGAGTACATTGTTTTTCTATTGCAGATGATGATTTGGAGCAGCTTTTCGCTGATTGAATGGCTGTCTGGCCGCGATCGCCCGCTGTTTCGGGGGATGTTGCTTTGCATCTTTTTATATCTCGCTTTTTTGCTTGCGCGAAAAATAGGATTACGAACGCGAAAAGCCATTATGACGACGCTATGTACAGCAGTGATTTATTTCAGTTGTCAACATTTTATATGGGAAACATTATAAAAAAACGATAGCCTGTATGCTATCGCTTATAGAAATACATGATTCGCCCGTTAAATAAATGAAGTTCACCTTCTAATTTTTTGGCAAGAAACTTGCAAAATTCGTTCGCTTTTCCTTTATCACCATGAGTAGATCCGTTTGGAAGAGTGACTTGGATAAACGATGTTTCTTCAGTTTCGTTGTACTCTTGTCCGACACCAATAATGATTGTGTGGTAACGTTCGTTTGTTCCTTTTAAATAAAACCATTGTCCTTTAGCATCATCTGTTTCCACAATTTTATAAGGAAAAGCTGCCTCTTCATATTGCCAACCTAGCTGTTCTCCTGTTTTTTTTATCATTTCTTGATACAAAAAGAACAGTTTTTTTACCTCTTCTAATGTAATCGTTTTTTGTTTTGATGCTGAAGTCAGCTTTATGTATGCATGAGTAGACATTAACGCTCACCTCTATCCTCATTGTAACATTGTTGAAAAATTTTTGCTATTGATTTTAAAACATATTAGAATTATAATAAAATTCAGTATATTTTCAAGGGGGGAGCTTATGAATTTATTTGAAAAGCTGTATGACGATTACGAAAAGGTGAAAGTGCGGTTCGTCGGATTTACTACAAAAGATACGCGCTATGATTTCGGTATCGTGTACACAAATATGTTTTTTGGCAAACCTCTTGTGATTTGCATGCAAACAGGCCGCTCCACTCTCCTCGATCCAAAAGATGTAGAAAACCACGAATATTTGCAGCGTATGTTCCGAATTGATACGGAGGAACAGGCTGCTGATCTAGCTGAATTTTTCTCCGATGTCATTCCAGCAACAGCATTACATCCCGAATATGAATATTAAAAATATGGCAAAAAACGGGCGATGATGCCCGTTTTTTGTATGTAACAAAAAATAAATGTGACATACAATTTGTTTATTGACAATCGAAATGTGATATATTATTATTGAATTAGCCGATCACTAAATCATTATAAAGGGGTTATAGGGATGGGTACGATTGTTTGTCAAACGTGCAATTCGACCATCGGGCATTTTGAAGATGAAAAAGTAACGACGCTTTACGGAAAATGTACAGAATGTGTACATGAAGAAATGGATGATAACGAGTAAGTCACGGTCAAACATGGGGGAAGGGTTTTAAATAATAAAAGCGCATGCGAACGGGAGAAGCATGCGTTTTTTTTTGTTAGTTGTTGTAAAAAAGACGCAAGCAAGCTTGCGTCTTTTTTATTGAATAGGCTTATGCTCTTTAATGACGCGCAATGTTCGTAGCGTATCATCTTCCGGCCCTTGAACAGGCAATCCGACCTCTAAGTTCTTTTTAATATAATTTAAGTTTTCTTGTGTAATAATTTCTCCAGGAATAAAGATTGGGATACCTGGCGGATAAACCATGACAAACTCGGCGATAATCCGTCCCGCTGATTCTTCAAAAGGCACCACTTCTGTTTCCGAATAAAAGGCGTCCCTAGGCGTCAGTGCAAGAGCAGGAATATCGGGCAGCAACACTTTAGGTTTGACGCCTTTGTCGGCTTTATGGCTAAATTCCTCTGATAAATGGCGAAGAGCTTTTACTAGCAGGTTCGTTTCTTTCTCTGTATCGCCTGGTGTAATAATACATAAAATATTATATAAATCCGATAGCTCGACTTCGATGCAGTACATTTCGCGCAACCATTTTTCAACATCGTATCCGGTTAGCCCCAGTTCTTTCACGGAGATAATCAATTTTGTCGGGTCATAATCGTATGTTGCTTTTGTTCCTAAAATTTCTTTGCCGACACAATACAAATGCGGAATTGCATTAATTTGCTCGCGAACGGCTTCAGCCAGCCGCATCGCTTTTTCCGCAAGTTCACGTCCTTCGGTTGCCAAACGTTTGCGGGCGACATCTAAAGAAGCAAGCAACAAATATGAAGTCGATGTCGTCGTTAACATGCTTAAAATCGCTTGAACACGTTTTGCGGAAACAAGCCCTTCACGTACGTTTAAAACGGAACTTTGTGTCATTGAACCGCCCAGTTTGTGAACGCTCGTTGCTGCCATATCAGCTCCTGCTTGCATGGCGGAAAGCGGCAGTTTTTCATGGAAGTGAATATGCACGCCGTGAGCCTCGTCAACAAGAACAGGAACATGGTGCGCATGGGCAATTTCAACAATTTTTTTCAAATCACCAGCAATTCCGAAGTACGTTGGATTGATGACGAGAACCCCTTTCGCATCAGGGTGCTGCTCGAGCGCTTTTTCTACTGCCTCTGGTGTAATTCCGTGTGAAATGCCAAGTTCTTTATCGACTTCCGGATGTATAAAAATGGGTGTAGCACCGGAAAAAACAATGGCTGACATTACTGATTTATGAACGTTGCGAGGTACGATAATTTTGTCGCCGGGTCCCGCGACGGACATAACCATTGTCATGATGGCTCCGCTCGTTCCTTGCACAGAAAAAAATGTATAATCGGCCCCGAAAGCTTCGGCCGCCAGTTCTTGAGCACGTTTAATCATGCCTTTTGGTTGATGTAAATCGTCTAAAGGACCGATGTTAATTAAATCAATCGCCAAAGCGTTTTCGCCGATAAACTCACGAAATTGTGGATCCATTCCGGTCCCCTTTTTGTGACCGGGAATATGAAATTGAATCGGATTTTTTCTCATATGTTGTAGCAGTCCGGTAAATAACGGTGTTTCAAACTGTGACAATTCTTCCTCACACCTCTTTTTGCATAAAAATAAAACAAAAGCATTATAGCACTTATTTAATAGTTTGCAAAGAATCATTTTTATATCGTATAAAAATTTAGGTTTGAACGGCTTGGAATCAGTTTAGAGAAAAAACGGCGAAAAACAGGAAAACGGGCAAACAATCTCGAAACATATTATACTTATACATTAGGAGGGATCACATATGAGATGGAAGACAAGAGTAACAGAATTGTTAGGAATTGACTATCCAATTATTCAAGGAGGGCTCGCCTATTTAGCTTATGCTGATTTGGCTGCAGCAGTTTCTAACGCTGGAGGATTGGGGCAAATTACGGCGATGTCGTTGCCTTCGCCGGAGGCATTGCGCAACGAGATTAGAAAAGTAAAAGATAAGACAGACCGACCATTCGGTGTCAACTTTGCGATCGGGCAGCATGGTCGTCCATTTTCGCATATGTTGGAAGTGGCCATTGAAGAGGAAGTCCCTGTCGTATCTGTCACTGGAGGCAATCCTGCGCCGTTTTTCGAACAGTTAAAGGGAGTTAACGTAAAAAAGCTTGTTCTTGTCGCTGCTGTTCGTCAGGCAGTCAAAGCGGAAGAATTGGGTGCTGATGCGGTCATGGTTGTTGGACAAGAAGGAGGAGGACATCTAGGGAAACATGATACAGGAACGTTTGTGTTAATTCCAAAAGTAGTCGATTCTGTTTCCATTCCTGTGATCGCATCGGGCGGTATCGGAGATGGAAGAGGATTGATGGCCGCGTTAGCGCTTGGAGCGGAGGGCATTGAAATGGGAACGCGCTTCATTGCAACGCAAGAATGTGTTCACGCTCATCCGCTATATAAAGAAATGTTAGTCAAAGGGTCTGAGTACGATACGGTTGTGATTAAGCGAACTTTAGGAGCGCCGGGAAGAGCGATTGCCAATGAGTGGACTGAAAAAATTTTGCAGCTTGAAGAACAAGGCGGAACGTACGAACAATTGAAAGATTACATAAGCGGAGAAGCGAATCGTCGATTTATTTATGAAGGAAAAACAAATGAAGGATTTGCTTGGGCAGGACAAGTCATGGGGCTCATTCATGATGTTCCAACCGTCGCCGAATTGTTCGAGCGCATGATTCATGAGGCGGAACAAATTCGAAGCAGATGGGCAAACTAACAGCGGAGGTGAAGATTTTGGATTATTCGTATCCATTTTCATACGATTGGACAACGCAAGAAATTATTGATGTAATCAAGTTTTTTGAAGCAATTGAAACAGTATATGAAAAAGGAATGGAACGCGAACAGCTGATGAACGCGTATCGGCGATTTAAGGAAATCGTCCCGAGCAAAAGCGAAGAAAGAAAGCTGTGCGATGAATTTGAAAACGCGAGCGGCTATTCTTCTTACCATGTTGTGAAAAAGGCAAAAGAGGCGAAAAATGGTGACTGGATTCGAATGGAGTGAAAAATAACTAGACGAACACACAAATTTGTTGCATAGCCCCCTTTTCTTACATAAATATATATAAACATTAAATATCAGAAAATTTCGTGATTTAGGCCGACAATGATGAAGGAAAGGGGTGCCTATGTTGATGAGAAAAACAGTCAATTCACCAAAACGGACGGATGGAGAGAAGCGGATGGCGGTGCTTCGGCTCGAGCTCGATTATGAATTAGCCACTCTTTACGAGGCGATGATGGAAAACGATGAAGAAAAGAAAAAAGAATGCAAACGAAAATTAGAAAGGCTGCGCCAAGAACTTATGCGTCTTCAACTATAAAGAAACATGTATGGCGAACCACGCACTACGGTTCGTTTTTTCTTGCCGAATCAGCCAAATCACACTATTCTAATTGTATATTCATACATACATGTTTATGACCATTTTTATAACAGGAGGAATAAAATGAGCGTAAATTGGGAGCAAATTGACGAATGCGTACAACAGTGGATTATAGAAGCGGGCGCGCGTATTAAGGAAACATTCGATCAAACATTAACCATTGAAACAAAATCGAGCCGAAGCGATTTAGTAACGAATGTAGACAAAGAAATTGAACAATTTTTCATAGAGCGAATCAGAAAGAAGTTTCCGACTCATCGCGTGCTTGGAGAAGAGGGGTTTGGCGACGATGTATCAGCGCTAGAAGGCGTTGTGTGGGTCATTGATCCGATCGATGGAACGATGAATTTTATTCATCAAAAGCGAAACTTTGCAATTTCAATCGGTGTTTTTGAAAATGCTGTTGGAATGCTTGGTTATGTGTACGATGTCGTAAACGATGAACTGTATTATGCGAGAAAAGGCAAGGGGGCTTTTTTGAATGATCGTCCGCTTCCGCGATTACAGCCTGTATCGATCCCAGAGGCTATCGTTTGTTTAAATGCTGCATGGGTCATTGAAAATAAACGAATCGACCCGAGTGTATTGACCCCGCTTGTAAAAGAAGCAAGGGGAACGCGGTCATATGGCTCGGCTGCTCTTGAGATGGCATATATCGCCGCGGGACGGCTTGATGCGTACATCACGATGAGACTTTCACCGTGGGATTTTGCCGGAGGGCTTGTCATTGTGGAAGAAGTAGGCGGTGTTGTGACGGATATATACGGCGAACCGCTTCAACTGCTTCGCCCAAGTTCCGTCTTTGTATCGAAGCCAGGACTTCATGAGGAGATTTTAAACCGGTACATACGCAAATCGTAAATCGGGACAAGCAAGCCCTTTGTCCCGATTTACAACATGCCTTTTTCGCGCATCCGTTTTTTAGTCGCAAATCCGATTCCCATGACTACTAGGAAAATAATGAAAGAAATGACGACACCGATTATGCTTTGTTCAGCAATAAAAATGCCGATGGCCATAATCGCGGAAGCCGCTAAAATTGCAAACAATAAAAACACCGGTTGGAACGGTTTCATGCCAATCTCCTTTCTTGTGCTGCACTTTCCTCTTACTTTAGTCTACACGAAAACATTCCGCTTTGCCACGTTCTTTATGGTATAATATACGAGCAATTTACACATAGGAGTGAACAAAGTGAAACGGCGAGAAAATCTTCGAAATATTGCTATTATCGCCCATGTTGACCATGGGAAAACGACGCTAGTCGATCAATTGTTGCGCCAATCAGGAACATTTCGCACGAATGAATATGTGCAAGAGCGGGCGTTAGACCGCAATGATTTAGAACGTGAACGCGGTATTACGATTTTGGCGAAAAATACAGCCATTCATTATAAAGATACGCGCATTAACATTTTAGATACGCCGGGACACGCCGATTTTGGCGGTGAAGTGGAGCGGATTATGCGAATGGTCGACGGCGTGCTGCTTGTTGTGGATGCTTATGAAGGATGCATGCCGCAAACGCGTTTTGTATTGAAAAAAGCGCTCGAGCAGCAGCTGACGCCGATAGTTGTCGTCAATAAAATCGATCGAGAGTTTGCCCGTCCGGAAGAAGTGGTAGATGAAGTCATTGATTTATTTATTGAATTGGGGGCATCAGAAGAGCAGTTAGAGTTTCCGGTTGTTTATGCGTCTGCCTTAAATGGAACGGCGAGCTTAGATCCACATAAACAAGACGATGATATGACAGCCTTGTTTGAGACGATTATTGAGCATATTCCTGCCCCTATTGACAATCGAGAAGAACCGTTGCAATTCCAGGTCGCCCTTCTTGATTATAACGACTATGTCGGACGGATTGGGATTGGTCGCGTCTTTCGCGGCACGATTAAAGTTGGACAACAGGTCGCATTAATGAAACTCGATGGAACGGTTAAGACATTCCGGGTGACAAAATTGTTCGGTTTCATCGGGCTTAAACGGATCGAGATTACAGAAGCAGAAGCGGGCGATATCATCGCGGTGTCAGGCATGGAAGATATTAACGTGGGTGAGACGGTATGCCCAATCGAGCACCAGGAAGCGCTGCCAGCGCTGCGCATTGACGAACCGACGCTAAAGATGACATTTTTAGTGAACAATAGCCCATTTGCCGGAAGAGAAGGAAAATATGTAACAGCACGTAAAATTGAAGAGCGTCTCCGGATGCAGTTAGAAACCGATGTCAGTTTGCGTGTCGAGGAAACGGATTCTCCCGATGCGTGGACTGTGTCAGGCCGCGGCGAGCTTCATTTGTCCATTTTAATTGAAAATATGCGACGTGAAGGGTTTGAATTGCAAGTATCAAAACCGGAAGTGATTATGAAAGAAATCGATGGGGTGCTTTCTGAACCGATCGAACGGGTGCAAATCGATATTCCGGAAGAGTATACAGGAGCGATTATGGAGTCGCTTGGCATGCGTAAAGGTGAAATGGTCGACATGATTCATTATGAAAATGGACAAGTCCGTTTGATATTTATGGTGCCAGCGCGCGGTTTAATTGGCTATCGCACGGAATTTATGTCTTTAACACGCGGCTACGGCATCTTAAATCATTCATTCGATCATTATGCTCCTGCGCAAAAAGGAGCGGTCGGAGGACGGCGTCAAGGTGTGCTCATTTCAATGGAAACAGGAAAGGCGACGTCTTACGGAATTATGCAGGTAGAGGATCGCGGTACGATTTTCGTGGAACCGGGCACGGAAGTATACGAAGGAATGATTGTTGGGGAGCACACGCGGGAAAATGATTTAGTCGTCAACATTTGTAAAGTGAAACACGCAACAAACATTCGTTCATCGACGAAAGAGCAAACGGTAACGATGAAAAAACCGCGTCTGATGACGCTTGAGGAAGCGCTCGAATATTTAAATGACGATGAATATTGCGAGGTAACGCCACAGTCGATTCGATTGCGCAAGAAAATTTTAGATAAAAATGAGCGAGAGAAGCTAGCTAAGAAAAAGAAAGCAGCAGAACAGGCAAGATAAAGAGGTAAGGAGGGAAGAATGTTGAACGTCATTGAAAGACTTTCCTTTTTTGCATCGTTATATCAAGTGCATACCAATCCGAAGCAAGGAATGTGGCTTCTCTATATTACAGTCCTTATATTATCGGCTATTGTATATCGACTCGGATTCGCCAAAAAGCTGCCGTTGTTGAAAAATGTAATCATTTACGCATTGCTTGCATTAGGCTGCACTATTTTAACGTTTTTTGCCGTATTTTTGCCCGTTGCCGAAGGACTAGTGATAGCCGCTCTTATTTTAATTATTTATAAAGTGCGGCTGCATCAGTCAAAGAAACAGGAAATCAAGGCGAGCGAATAAGGCGGTGGCAATGATGAAATCGTTGCAGGATGCTTTTTATAATTGGCTTACGATTCAGGTCGTAGCGGATGCTCGTCCTAATGATCGAGCGGCACAGGAAACAGCTTCCTTTTTTCGAGAAATATTAAAAAACGATTTTCGTGTTGCTAATGTTGAAGTGCAAAAAGAGGACGCGATGTATCTCATCCATTATGAGAAAGAGGAGCAACAAAAAACAATGCGCTTCCCGGCTGAATTGATTGAAGCGCTGCTTGAACAAATCGAAAATGAACCTGACAAGTATATGAATTATCCAATGTAACGGAAAAGCACTAGGCATGAAGCCTAGTGCTTTTACCATTCGTCATGGGACGCCTGCGACCGGTACAGACGAAACTTTCCCGTTGCTAGCCGCGCTTTTGTTTTTTCTGCAATCCGCTCATGGCAATCTTTACACATGTATGTGTGGATTGGACGGTTGCGTAACCGTTTAGCAAGCAATGATTCATCGTCAATGATGTTGATTTGATCACAAAGAATACATTTAACTCTCATTATACACCTCGTTGCTTCGAATCACTCTAGCTTTATTATATCATTTTTCTTTTCCTTTTTGGAGAAAATAGGTATGATAAAACCATAAATAACATTGTTTTGGAGGGGTTTTACATGGCAAACGCAGTAGAGCAAAAGCTGATAGAGCCGCTATTTCAAGCGCTACAAAAAGAACGGTTTGTGACGCTAGCGACTATTGATCATGAAACAGGCGGTCCCAACGTGAGCGCAATTTCATGGATTTACGCGCCGAGTGAAGATCGGCTTTATTTTGCGGTAGACAACCGTTCTCGTATCGTGCAAAATATTCAAAAAAATCCGCTTGTTGTTGTAAACATTATTGCTAATGAATCGACGTATTCTATTAGCGGAAAGGCGAATATTAAAGCGGAAAAAATGGAAGGGGTGCCGCTTAAGTTAGCGTTAGTGGAGATCGCTATTAGCGAAGTGCGCGATGTCATGTTTTACGGGTCAAAAATCTCTGTGGAACCAAAATATGAAAAAACGTACGACGCCCAAGCGGCTGCAAAACTCGATAACCAAGTGATGACGGCGCTTAAAAATGCTTAAGGAATAAGAGCTTAGCCTATTTCGGCTAGGCTCTTATTTATTTAAATAATCATTTGATTGCTTATTTTGCCGGTCATTTAGCTGCCTTTCTTCTCGTTTATTAAGCTCAGCGTTATTTTCATTCGTTGGGGAAGGGTTTTTCGTTTGCAATAAATCGCTTGGTATTTCCGGCATGACCCGTCCAACAATAGCAGCGATTTCGTTCATAAATGCTTGCACAGGGCGCCCATTGTCAACTTGACGAACGATATTCTTTAATCGCATATATAAATCTGGGTCAGCAATAATAATAGCATTAGCTCCGTATGGGTCCTTTTGCAAGCTTTCAGCAACAGAGTATTTAACAGTGCCTACTCGTGACGTATCCATTTTGCTATTCACGTCAATGCCGACAATCGCGTATTTTCCAACAACGAGAACGGTTGCATCGTTCACGTTCGGCACGCGGTTGGCTAAATCGACTAACCGATGAGCGATTTGTTGTCCAGATTTATTTTCGATCTTTTCATTAACCGTATTTTTCACTCGAACTAAAGATTGATCTGTCGTGCTTGAGTTATCATTGCCTAGGCCGCACCCAAACAAAAGAAAAAAGGGAAGAGCAATGCTAAGAAGAGAGCGATAGTTCATTGTTTTGCACCTCTATATGTTTTTAACTTTATTTTGCGAATCACCTTCTATCTTTATACGTTTGCTCATACTATATAACAACATCCCGTCCAAAAAAATTTAACAAATAAACGAAATGGGGGCGTGGAATTTTGGGGAACAAAATATATGTGTTAGATACAAATGTGCTTTTGCAAGATCCTTATTCCATTTTTTCATTTGAAGATAATGAAGTGGTGATCCCGGCTGTTGTGTTAGAAGAAGTTGATTCCAAAAAGCGGAACATGGATGAAGTCGGGCGAAATGCGCGTCAAGTATCGAAACTAATCGATAGGCTGCGGGAAAATGGAAAATTACACGAGAAAATTTTGTTAGACAACGGCGGGGTCCTTCGTATTGAATTAAACCATCGTTCATTTCACCAATTGCAGGAAATTTTTGTGGAAAAAACGAACGATAACCGCATTCTGGCTGTCGCCAAAAACTTATCGCTTGAAGAGCAAACAAAAGAAGACGGGCGTTCGGTCATTTTAGTGAGCAAAGATGCTCTCGTTCGCGTCAAAGCGGATGCGATTGGATTGCAGGCCGAAGATTTTTTGAGTGACCGCGTTGTCGACATTGACCATATTTATACCGGGTTTCTTGAGCTGTACATAAATATGGAGCATTTAAAGCGTTTCTATGAAAAAGGTGAACTTGTTCTTTCGGAAATTGCCCACCATCCTTTTTATCCAAATCAATTCATTATTATGAAAGATGCTCTCGGCAGTTCAGCATCCGCAATCGGAATTGTCGATCATGCAGGAAAAAAAGTGAAAAAATTAGTGTTTCAGCATGAACAGGTATGGGGGATTCGCCCCCGCAACGTCCAGCAGACGATGGCGTTTGAACTATTGATGCGCGAAGATATTTCACTTGTCACGCTGATCGGAAAGGCCGGGACAGGAAAAACGCTTCTTGCGTTAGCGGCAGGACTCATGCAGACGGAAGATATAGGAACGTATAAAAAGCTGCTTGTTGCTAGACCGATTGTTCCAGTTGGCAAGGATATCGGATTTTTACCTGGAGAAAAGCAAGAAAAGTTGCGACCATGGATGCAGCCGATTTTCGACAACCTTGAATACTTATTTAACACAAAAAAACCAGGAGAGTTAGACGCGATTTTAGCAGGAATGAGTTCCATTGAAGTAGAGGCTCTTACGTATATACGCGGTCGCAGCTTACCAGAACAGTTCATCATTATTGATGAGGCACAAAACTTAACGAAGCATGAAGTCAAAACGATTTTAACGCGCGTCGGCGAAAAAAGTAAAATTATTCTCATGGGAGATCCAGAGCAAATCGATCATCCATATTTAGATGAATATAACAATGGTTTAACATACGTTGTGGAAAAGTTTAAGGAACAAAAAATTGCCGGCCATGTCCGCCTAATTAAAGGAGAACGATCGGGATTGGCCCAGCTGGCTGCAGATTTATTGTAAAAAAGGCTGTCCCGTTTTATCGGACAGCCTAAGGGGCCATGCTATCGAACAATAAATTGCCGTACATAAGTGATTGGATGTGAGCGGTTTGAACCGTCTCCAAAATACACGTGAACAGGTCCATCTTCTTTCAATGGTTTCCCATCTTTAGAAAAACAGAGAATCAATTCATAGGCCTTTTCAAGAGGGATTGCCACCTCTTCGTTTTCGGTGATAATGCTAAACGATGTTGCCTCAGGGAGCACTTCGGCATTGCGCAAAAACGGCGCAAGCGGCATGGCAAATGTTCCAGTAATCAGCTTTTCTTTAGCGAATTTTTTTTCCGTTTTCAACGTTGGCGGAAAGACGGCCCCTTCTTGAATTTCACGATCCCAATAAGCTGAAATTTTTTGAATTTCGTCCTCTTTTTGCGATTGCTCCTCTTTTTGATTTTGACCGGAAAAATAAGATTCCAACTCGACTTTACGATCGTCGAAAATCCATACACCCGGATCCAGCGTAATCGAAAACTTAACTTTTCCTGTAATTGGAATAATACGATCCATTCTGCCTCCACCTCTGTAAAATGTTTGCGCACTAACATTCATTTGTTTATCGTAAAATAATGGATAACGAAAAAATACGCTAGTTTTAGTATAATGATAAATAGCAGGTTTGTCATGCTCAAGCGGTGACAAGTCTTTCATCTTGCAAAATTTTTTGATTCACGTTAAGATTTATAGAAGGATTAGGGGAGAACGGAGGGATCGATGTGACAGACGGTGCAGTTAACTATCGAGAAAAAGCGTATGCGCTTCTGAAAACAGATGCGGACAAAATTGTCAAGCTCATTCAAGTGCAAATGGACAACTTAACAATGCCCCAATGCCCTCTTTACGAAGAAGTGCTTGATACGCAAATGTTTGGCCTATCGCGCGAAATTGATTTTGCCATTCGGCTAGGTCTTGTTGACGAAAAGGATGGAAAAGCACTTCTTGACACGTTGGAACGTGAACTTTCAATGCTTCACGAAGCTTCCACAAAAAAGCGTGTACGATAATGATAGATGTTGACTCAAACGGTTGAAATCCGGCAATCGTTTGAGTTTTTGTGTTTTTAGAAGGAAAACGAAATCTTATTGCGAATGTTACTTAATAGTATAACATCAGTAAGGAAGAGGAAAGATGGACAAGCAACTGTTTAGAAATATTATGAAATCTTATGATTATCCGCTCATTATTGCTATTTGGATGCTTGCGATCTTTGGACTAATTATGGTGTACAGTTCGAGCATGGTAGCGGCTGTGACACGATTTGGAGTAGCGAGCGATTATTTTTTCCAAAAGCAGAAAATGTGGCTGATTATTTCTGCTTTTTGCTTTTTGTTTACGATGATCGTCCCATATAAAATATGGGCGGGAAAAAAAATGGTCCAAGCAATCTTTTTTATTTCTCCAATCCTTTTGATTGCCGTTGCTTTTCTTGGTCATACTGCAAACAATGCGACAAGCTGGTTTAGGCTAGGCTTTTTTAGCATCCAACCGGCGGAGCTTGTAAAGCTAGGACTCATTGTCTATTTGTCGGCGGTGTTTGCCAACAAACAAAAAAGGCTAGCAGAGCCGGTGAGAGGGCAGCTCTTTCCTATTTATTATACATTATGGATTTGTTTTCTTATCGCCATTCAACCCGATTTTGGAACAGCGATGATTGTGCTGTTTATCGCTTCATGCATTATTTTATCTTCGGGTTTAAGTTTTCGTTTATTATGGAAGCAATTGTTGTTTTTTATATTAATGGCTTCTTTGGCTGCTCCTGCTATTCTTCCTTTTGTGTGGAGCAAAATTTTCTCAAAAGAAAGAATGTCGCGCATTTACGGGTTTCTTGATCCATTTAAATATTTTGATGACGCTGGATTCCAATTAGTCAATTCTTATTTAGCCATCGGTCTTGGCGGATTGAAAGGGCTTGGGCTCGGTCAAAGTATTCAAAAATATGGATATTTGCCTGAATCGCATACCGACTTTATCATTGCTGTGATTGCTGAAGAATTGGGACTGTTTGGGGTTGCATTTGTCCTTTTGCTTTTAGCCTTTATTGTTTTAAGAGGATTTTGGATTGCTAGGAAATGCAATGATGCGTTCGGCAGTTTACTTTCGATCGGCATTTCTTCAATGATTGGCATCCAGACATTCATTAACGTAGGCGGTGCCACGGGACTAATACCGATTACTGGTGTCCCGCTTCCACTGGTGAGTTATGGTGGTTCGGCGCTTGTTCTGTTTATGACTTCTCTTGGTGTATTAACGAATATATCGATGTTTGTAAAATACGAAGCCCAATATAAACATAAAACAAAAGTGGACGTTGATGAAAAAAAACCGTTAAAAAGAGGTCTGACTTTTTAGAAAGCATATTTACAAATTTACAAAACCATTATAGTTTTATTAGAAAGGAGGAGAGGAATAAAAGATGAAAACACGTCGAATTAACAAAGTATTAGTTGCAAACCGCGGCGAAATCGCAATTCGCGTCTTTCGTGCCTGCAATGAGCTAGGCATTCGTACTGTTGCTATTTATTCTAAAGAGGATGCCGGCTCTTATCACCGATATAAGGCGGATGAAGCGTATTTAGTTGGCGAAGGAAAAAAGCCAATTGAAGCTTACCTAGATATCGAAGGGATCATTGAAATTGCAAAAGCGCATGATGTTGATGCGATTCATCCAGGATATGGATTCCTTTCAGAAAATATTCAATTTGCGAAACGATGCGTTGAGGAAGGCATCATTTTCATCGGACCGAACGAAGAGCATTTGGACATGTTCGGTGATAAAGTAAAAGCTCGCCATCAAGCGGAGTTAGCCGGAATTCCCGTCATTCCGGGAAGCGATGGTCCGGCACATAGTTTAGAAGAAGTCGTTCGTTTTGGCGAGAAATATGGGTATCCGATTATTATTAAAGCAGCTTTAGGCGGCGGCGGTCGCGGCATGCGCATCGTCCGCTCAAAGGCGGAAGTGAAAGAAGCGTATGAGCGAGCAAAATCAGAAGCAAAAGCGGCGTTTGGAAGCGAAGATGTGTATGTTGAAAAGCTGATTGAAAAGCCGAAGCATATTGAAGTTCAAATTTTGGGCGATTACGCTGGAAACATTGTTCATCTATACGATAGAGATTGCTCTGTGCAACGCCGCCATCAGAAGGTTGTTGAGGTAGCTCCGAGCGTCTCGTTGTCGGATGCGCTGCGCCGAGACATTTGTGAAGCAGCGGTCAAACTGATGAAAAACGTCGGGTATGTCAATGCGGGAACGGTTGAGTTTCTCGTTTCAGGGGATCAGTTTTATTTCATAGAAGTCAATCCGCGCATTCAAGTAGAGCACACGATTACGGAAATGGTCACAGGTATCGATATTGTGCAGTCACAAATTTTAATAGCGGAAGGGCACACGCTTCATAGTGAACAAGTTGGAATTCCAGCACAAGAAGATATTCGAATTAATGGATATGCGATTCAGTCGCGTGTAACGACCGAAGATCCGCTAAATAACTTTATGCCTGATACTGGAAAAATTATGGCGTACCGTTCAGGCGGTGGCTTTGGTGTGCGCTTAGATGCCGGAAACGGGTTCCAAGGAGCGGTCATTACACCATATTACGACTCGTTGCTTGTGAAATTATCCACATGGGCGTTAACATTCGAACAAGCAGCGCGGAAAATGCTCCGCAACTTGCGCGAGTTCCGCATTCGCGGCATTAAAACGAACATTCCGTTTTTAGAAAACGTCGTGCAGCATCCAAAGTTTTTATCAGGGGAGTATGATACGTCGTTTATCGATACGACGCCGGAATTGTTCGTGTTTCCGAAACGGAAAGACCGCGGAACGAAGATGCTCACATACATCGGCAATGTGACGGTCAACGGATTCCCAGGCATAGGCAAGAAGAAAAAACCGGTGTTTGAAAAGCCGCGCATTCCGAAAATGGACGATTCAAAGCCAATTGCTAGCGGCACGAAGCAAATTTTAGACGAAAAAGGGGCTGAAGGGCTCGTAGCCTGGATTCAAGAGCAAAATCGGGTGCTTTTAACCGATACGACATTCCGTGACGCTCACCAATCGCTGCTTGCCACTCGTGTTCGTACAACGGATCTAGTGCATATTGCTGAACCGACGGTCCGGCTGTTGCCGAATTTGTTCTCCCTTGAGATGTGGGGAGGAGCAACGTTTGATGTCGCCTATCGTTTCTTGAAGGAAGATCCATGGGATCGCTTGTTGAAGTTGCGCAAGCGGGTTCCAAATGTCCTATTCCAAATGTTGCTTCGCTCTGCTAATGCGGTTGGTTACAAAAACTATCCAGATAACGTCATTCAAGAATTTGTTGAGAAGTCAGCGCACGCTGGCATCGATGTTTTCCGCATTTTTGACAGCTTAAACTGGGTCAAGGGAATGACTGTTGCCATTGATGCTGTGAAACAAACAGGAAAAGTGGCGGAAGCTGCTATTTGCTATACAGGAGACATTTTAGACCCTGCCCGTCCAAAATATAATCTTGAATATTATAAAGCGTTGGCAAAAGAACTGGAAGCAGCAGGCGCACATATTTTGGCGATTAAAGATATGGCTGGACTATTGAAGCCGCAAGCAGCGTATATACTCATTTCCGCTTTAAAAGAAACAGTCGATATTCCGATTCATCTTCATACGCATGATACGAGCGGCAACGGTATTTATATGTATGCAAAAGCGATCGAAGCGGGCGTTGACATTGTTGATGTAGCGATTAGTTCGATGGCTGGACTAACATCGCAGCCAAGTGCCAATACGCTTTATTATGCATTAGAAGGAACAGAGCGCGCTCCGCTCGTTGATATCCAAGGGCTTGAACAGCTTTCTCGCTATTGGGAAGATGTACGCAAGTTTTACCAAGAGTTTGAAAGTGGCATGAATGCTCCGCATACGGAAGTGTATATGCATGAAATGCCAGGGGGACAATATAGCAACTTACAGCAGCAAGCGAAAGCAGTAGGGCTTGGCGATCGCTGGGATGAAGTAAAAGAAATGTATCGGCGCGTCAACGACTTGTTTGGCGATATTGTCAAAGTAACTCCTTCATCTAAAGTAGTGGGAGATATGGCGCTTTATATGGTGCAAAATAATTTAACGGAACAAGATATTTATGAGCGGGGAGAGACGCTTGACTTCCCGGATTCCGTTGTGGAATTGTTTGAAGGATATTTAGGACAAACGCCGGGCGGGTTCCCGAAAGAGCTGCAGCGCATTATTTTAAAAGGGCGCGAACCGATCACAGTCAGACCAGGGGAATTGCTCGAACCAGTTGATTTCGGCAAAATTAAAGAAGAACTGTTCCATACGCTAGGAAGGGAAGCAACTGATTTTGATGCGATTGCTTACGCTCTTTATCCTAAAGTATTCCTAGAGTATACGCAGACGGTTGAAAAATTCGGCGATATCTCTGTTCTTGATACCCCAACGTTCCTTTACGGCATGAGACTTGGAGAAGAAATTGAAGTCGAAATCGAAAAAGGAAAAACATTAATCGTGAAATTAGTGGCAATCGGTCAGCCGCAAGCCGATGGCACACGGGTCGTTTATTTCGAATTAAACGGCCAGCCGCGTGAAGTTATCATTCGCGATGAAAGCATTAAGTCGGCAGTTGTCGAGCGAATTAAAGCTGATAAAAACAATCCGAACCACATTGCGGCCACGATGCCTGGAACGGTTGTGAAAGTGCTCGTAGAATCAGGTGAAAAGGTGAACAAAGGCGATCATTTAATGATTACAGAAGCGATGAAAATGGAAACAACGGTGCAGGCGCCGTTTTCGGGAATCGTCAAAGATATTTATGTGAAAAATGGAGATGCGATTCAGGCGGGCGATTTGCTCATTGAGTTAACGAAATAAAATAAAGCGCTAGGAGAAATCCTAGCGCTTTTCTATTTAACAAGAGCGTGTGTATGATGTTCAAGTTGTCGTGAGAGCTGTTCGTTTTGTTTGCTTCGCACCGCAAGCAATAACAAATAACTAAGCACGCCGAATAAGCACGAGATGAAAAAGGCATGGGCTAGAGCGATATATAAGTTTAACT
The DNA here is from genome assembly GCF_000620165.1 of Anoxybacillus tepidamans PS2. Taxonomy (GTDB): domain Bacteria; phylum Bacillota; class Bacilli; order Bacillales; family Anoxybacillaceae; genus Anoxybacteroides; species Anoxybacteroides tepidamans_A. Next base: position 111,861 of record NZ_JHVN01000002.1, on the reverse strand, counting down.
GTGTAAAGACGGCCAGCGCACCGGTTGCCATCTGCAATAAAACGAGAACGAGAGCGGCGATCCATCCCCAGTAAATCACCCGTTGATGTTTATGATATTTAATTGCACGAATTGTTGCTATGAAAATCCAAACGATAATTAACCCCGCTGCAAGGCGATGGCCCATTTGAATCCATTCATGGAGTTGCATAGGAAAAGGGCGTGTATTAGAACAGAGCGGCCAGCTAGGACATGCTAGGCTCGCATGTTTGTGTCGAACGAGCGCCCCCGTATAGACGACAATATAACAATAAGAGATTATACCGTAAATGTGCATTTTCATCTTGCTGTCAATAACTAATGACTGAGCGTCGAATTTTTTATCGATTTCAAAAATAAGAAGTGTTAATAAAAAAACCGAAGCAAACGATATAAGAGAAATGCCAAAATGCAAGGCCAGCACAAAATCAGACTGCCCCCATACAACAGCGGCTGCGCCGATAAGACCTTGGAGGACAAGAAAAATAAATGAAACGCTCGCCAAAAACTTCGTTTCACGAATATGCCCGATTGCCCGCCATGACCAAATCGACAAGGCAAGCACCAAGAATCCCGCCAGACCTGAAACTAGACGGTGGCTTAATTCTATCACAAGCTCTGGAGTGATGTTCGACGGAATGATCTCACCTTGACAAAGCGGCCAAGAACGTCCACATCCCATTCCAGATCCCGTCTTTGTCACTAGCGCTCCACCAATTAACACAAACAGCATCGCAATTGTCGTTGCTAAAGCAAACCATTTTAAAGAACGTTGCAAAATTCTTCACCTACTTGTATTGGAAAGTATTGATTTTGTCAATAATCTAGTAAAGTATATGTTTATCTTACACGAAATAAGCAGATCGAGCAATTTCGACAATGAGCAACATTATTTTATAACATATTCAAAGTGGAAAACAAATAAATGCTTATTTCTGCAAAAAATGTTGAATGTTGCGCGGGAGTTTGCTAGAAATATTAATGGGCATATACAAGGGGCAACATTTTAGTCAAAAATTTGACACAAATTATCCAAAAAAAGTTCACAATTCGCTAAAAAAATGTGATTTAATATTATAAAGAAAGGAATAACGATTAAAAATGTGTTAAAATACGTTAAGATATTGATGAGTGCTTGTAAACGTATTCATGTGGCCTGTTACTCCGAGTGTGGAGCGGGGAATGAAGGAGGAATCAATGATGGCAAATGAAGCGGCCACTCAAACTCGTGAAGAAGTTCAAAGTGTACAATTGACGAGTGTATGGAAAGATTTTCTTTCTGTTATAAAAATCGGCATTGTGAACTCGAATTTAATTACGACGTTTACGGGATTATGGCTTGCGTTTTATTTTATGGGAGAAGGATTCCTCGAGAATCTTCAAACCGTCTTTTTTACTCTTTTTGGCTCAGCTCTTATTATTGCTGGCGCTTGTAGCATAAATAATTTTATTGATCGTGATATTGATCATTTAATGGAGCGAACAAAAACAAGACCGACTGTAAAAGGGACGATGGAACCGAAGCGGGTCTTGTGGCTTGGTATTTTGCTTACTGTTGTCGGAACGCTTAGCTTGCTCATGACAACGGTCACAGCAGCTATTGTTGGCTTAATCGGCGTCGTCACATATGTGTTTTTATATACTATGTGGTCGAAGCGGAGCAATACATTAAACACAGTGATTGGAAGCATCTCCGGCGCGGTCCCGCCTGTGATCGGTTGGACAGCCGTTGATCCGAATTTTCATATTGTTCCGCTCGTTTTATTCTTGTTGATGTTTTTATGGCAACCGCCACATTTCTTGGCGCTTGCGATGAAGCGATGTGAAGAGTATCGTGCGGCAGGCATTCCAATGTTGCCTGTTGTCCATGGTTTTTCGGTTACAAAGCGGCAGATTGTTGTGTGGATTGCTTGTTTGTTGCCGCTGCCGTTTTATTTATTTTCTTTAGGCAAACTGTTTCTTGTTATTGCTACTTTATTGAATGTAGGATGGCTTGCGTTAGGGCTTTATGGCTTTAAAATGAAAGACGATTTAAAATGGGCAAAATGGATGTTTGTTTATTCGTTAAATTATTTAACTATTTTATTTGTTGCTATGGTGATTTCAGCCATTGACTAATGTGTTTACAATTCTTTCTACATTAATATAGAGAAAGAATTTATATACTTTATTCAAAATTGAAAGAGGGGTTTGATTAGGCTATGAAGAAATGGCTACTTAATTGGCGCTTATTTTCTCTTTTTAGCGTAATGGCGCTTCTATTAGCCGGTTGTGGCAAGCCGTTTTTATCGACGCTGCAACCAGCCGGTGAAGTAGCAGATATGCAGTATTCACTTATGCTGCTAAGCACAGCCATCATGGTTCTTGTTATTGTTGTTGTAACAATTATCTTCGTCTATGTTGTCATTCGTTTCCGGCAACGTAAAGGCGAAGAAAAGAAAATTCCAAAGCAAGTGGAAGGAAGCCACACGCTAGAAATTATTTGGACTGTCATTCCAATTATTCTTCTTCTTATTTTGGCGGTTCCGACCGTTTCAGCGACGTTTAAACTTTCTGATGTAAAGCCAATGAATAAAGAAAAGCGCGATAAACACACAGTCGTTGTTAATGTACGCGCAAATCTGTATTGGTGGGAGTTTGAATACCCTGACTATGGCATTATCACAAGCCAAGAGTTAGTCGTTCCTACGAATGAACGTGTCTACTTTAATTTGAAGGCTTCTGATGTGAAGCACTCTTTCTGGATTCCGGCGGTTGGCGGAAAAATGGATACGAACACTGATAACAAAAACCAATTTTGGTTAGAGTTTGACCAAAAAGCAGCAGACAAAGCAGGAGGCATTTTCTACGGAAAATGTGCGGAGCTCTGTGGGCCGTCTCATGCTTTAATGGACTTCAAAGTAAAACCGCTTCCTAGAAAAGAGTTCGATCAATGGGTAGAGAAAATGAAAAATGCAAAACCAGTTGTTACGGACTCAGTTGCAAAAGAAGGGGAAGCAATCTTTAATAAAAGCTGTATCGGTTGCCATGCTGTAACTCCAGTGGATAAGCGTCCGGAGCAAGCGCGTACAGCACCAAACTTAGCTAACTTTGGCGATCGCACTCGCATTGCCGGCATTTTAGAACATAACGAAGAAAACTTAAAGAAATGGTTAAAAGATCCTAACAGCGTGAAACCTGGCAACAAAATGGCAGGTACATATGGCAATTTGACTGACGATCAAATTAACGCGTTAACGAAATATTTAATGAGCTTGAAAGTGGAATAATTCAGGGGATTTATATCAAAAAGGGAGGTTAAATCGTGAGTACAGTAGCTCGCAAAAAGAGCGTAATTTGGGACTACCTTACGACGGTCGACCACAAGAAAATCGCCATTCTTTACTTGATTGCCGGTGGCTTTTTCTTTCTTGTCGGTGGTCTTGAAGCTCTATTTATTCGTATTCAGCTTGCTAAGCCGAACAACGACTTTTTAGTTGGCGGTCTGTATAACCAAGTGTTGACAATGCACGGTACAACGATGATTTTCTTGGCTGCGATGCCGCTCATTTTTGCGATGATGAATGCGGTTGTGCCGATTCAAATTGGGGCGCGCGACGTTGCGTTTCCATTTTTGAACGCATTAGGTTTCTGGTTGTTCTTTTTCGGAGGAGTGTTCCTCAACTGTTCTTGGTTTTTAGGTGGAGCGCCTGATGCAGGTTGGACTTCGTATGCGTCTTTATCGCTTGAGTCGCCAGGACACGGTATCGACTTTTATGTACTAGGGCTGCAGATTTCAGGTTTTGGTACGTTAATGGGTGGTATTAACTTCCTAGTTACAATTATTAACATGCGCGCACCTGGAATGACGTATATGCGCATGCCGATGTTTACTTGGGCATCATTTGTTACGTCTGCGCTAATTTTATTTGCGTTTCCTCCGCTTACTGTCGGTTTAGTATTCATGATGATGGACCGTTTATTCGGAGGTAACTTCTTCCATCCGGCGCAAGGCGGTAACACGATTATTTGGGAGCACTTATTCTGGATTTTTGGTCACCCAGAAGTGTACATTTTAGTGTTGCCGGCATTCGGTATTTTCTCGGAAATTTTTGCAACGTTCTCGAAAAAACGTTTGTTTGGATATTCTTCAATGGTATTTGCGACAGTATTGATCGGATTTTTAGGATTCATGGTGTGGGCGCACCACATGTTCACAACCGGTATGGGGCCAATTGCTAATGCCATTTTCGCAGTGGCTACAATGGCGATTGCGGTGCCAACAGGTATCAAAATCTTTAACTGGCTCTTTACAATGTGGGGCGGAAACATTCGCTTCACAACACCAATGCTGTATGCAGTAGCGTTTATCCCATCGTTCGTTATGGGTGGCGTTACAGGGGTTATGAACGCTGCGGCAGCAGCTGACTATCAATATCATGATAGCTATTTCGTTGTAGCGCATTTCCACTACGTAATCGTAGGTGGGGTTGTCTTTGCGCTCCTAGCTGGTGTTCACTATTGGTGGCCAAAAATGTTTGGGAAAATGTTAAATGAAGCACTTGGTAAAACTACGTTCTGGTTGTTCTTAATCGGATTCCATTTAACATTCTTTATCCAGCATTTCCTTGGTTTAATGGGGATGCCACGTCGCGTCTTTACGTATTTGCCTGGTCAAGGATTTGAAACAGGAAACTTAATTAGTACAGTAGGTGCCTTTTTCATGGCAGCTGCCACAATTATTCTTTTAGTTAACGTTATCATCACAACTGCTAAAGGGAAAAAAGCAGAAGCGGACGCATGGGGTGTTGGCCGTACGCTTGAGTGGGCTGTCGCTTCTCCGCCGCCAGAATACAACTTTGCGCAAACTCCACTTGTGCGTGGATTGGATGCATTATGGATTGAAAAAATGGAAGGCAAAAAAGGTTTAACGCCTGCAGAACCATTAGGCGATATTCACATGCCTAACTCTTCAATCTTGCCATTTGTTATTTCGCTTGGTTTATTTATTGCAGCCTTCGGTTTTATGTACCATAATCAGCATTCTTGGGGGCTATTCGTGGGAATCGGCGGATTGTTAATTACGCTTGGTTCGATGTTCTTACGTTCCGTCATCGATGATCACGGCTTCCACATTCATAAAGAAGAAATTATGGAAGCAGAAAAGGGGGTTAAGGCATAATGCATGCTGAAGAAAAATTAACAGCGGAAACATTTCCTGCAGCACCTGAAAAAGCCACCCTCGAAGGGAAAAATAAATTTTTAGGTTTTTGGTTATTCTTAGGGGGAGAGACGGTTCTCTTCGCCTCCCTCTTTGCTACTTATTTGGCATTGAGAGATAAAACAGCTGGCGGGCCACCTGCACACGAATTGTTTAGAATGCCGCTTGTATTCGTGGCAACGATGCTTCTATTAACGAGTAGCTTGACAAGCGTGTATGCAATTTACCACATGAAAAATTTTGATTTTAAGAAAATGCAGCTTTGGTTCGCGATTACTGTGCTGCTAGGTGCAGGCTTCTTAGGACTTGAGATTTTTGAGTTTAATGAATACGTCCATGAAGGACATGTATTTACGAAAAGCGCTTTTGCTTCTTCATTCTATACATTGGTTGGAACACACGGAGGTCACGTTGCATTCGGATTGCTGTGGATTTTGACGTTAATGATCCGCAATGCAAAGCGCGGATTAAATCTGTACAACGCGCCAAAATTCTACGTAGCAAGTTTATATTGGCACTTTATTGACGTTGTATGGGTGTTCATTTTTACCGTTGTATATCTAATGGGAATGGTGGGGTGATTGTATGGCAAATCATACAAATACAGGCAACCCAAACGTGGATTTAGCATACCGTCGCAAAAAGAATGCTGAAGAAATGAAGCACCAAGTCATCTCATTTGTTTTAATGATTGCACTAACGTTAGTTGCCTTTTTTGCAGTCGGTTATGACGAGTTTTCTCACTGGTTTTCAGTGCCATTTATTTTACTGCTTGCCGCTGTGCAAGTAGCGTTTCAACTCTACTATTTTATGCATATGAGTCATAAAGGTCATGAAGTTCCAGCTCTATTTATTTATGGCGGGGTGCTCGTTGCATTCTTAACCATTTGGGCGTTTATGACTGTTGTTTGGTGGTAATCAAAAAGGAAATCGGCGCTGCCGATTTCCTTTTTCACATCATAGGGACATTTAATAGACAAACGTTTAATGTATAGTATAATGATGAAAGAGAGGTGAGAATATGCTTGCATCATTGCAAATGTTTGGCTTTATGGCTCTATGGAGTCCCATTTTTCTAGGAGTACTTCTAGTCATTGCCATCCTTTATGTTTTAGCGGTAGGTCGATGGCGTGAAAGAATGGCGACAGAGGAGTTGACGCCTACAAAGCAAAAGACTTATTTTTTTGTAGGGCTTGTGCTTCTTTATGTGATCAAAGGCTCTCCTATCGATTTACTTGGACATTTAATGTTCAGTGCTCATATGACGCAAATGGCGGTATTGTATTTAATCATCCCGCAATGCTTTATCTTAGGAATTCCAAATTGGATGTATGAACAGCTGTTTCGTATGAAAGCAATAAAACGTACGTTTGCTTTTTTTACAAAACCGCTTATTTCCTTATTATTATTTAACGGTTTGTTTTCGTTTTACCACGTACCGTTTATTTTTGATGCCATTAAAACAAATATGCTTTATCACGCAATGGTTACGACAGTCATTTTTATTTCCGCCTTTTTCATGTGGTGGCCGGTGATTAATAAATTGTCAGAGTGGCAAACGTTGTCCAATATTAAAAAAGTAGGCTATATTTTTGCCAATGGCGTGCTTCTAACTCCTGCGTGCGCTCTTATTATTTTTGCGGATACACCGTTATATAAGACATTTTCAGATCCGCAAGCATGGCTTAACGCTCTTCAGCTTTGCGTGCCAAAGGGGACACTGGCGTCATTGCATTTAACGGGACCGGAAATGTTTTTATCAATGTCGCTTATCCATGACCAACAACTTGGCGGCGTCTTAATGAAAATTATTCAAGAAATTGTGTACGGAGCAATGTTATTCTTTATTTTCATTGACTGGTATCGAAAAGAACGCGAGAAGGAGCCATCGTTAGAAACGATTGCTTCACCGCATCCTTCCGAATCATAACTAGAGTTAAAGCGAGGAAAAGGATATGGAACATTCATTGCCGATTTTACCAACCATTAGCACAAGTTGCATTGTTATCAGTGCTGCGCTAGTAGCATACGGGTGGAGCCTTATTCGAAAACGAAAGATCGAGGCGCATAAAAAAGTGATGCTTTGGGCAGCGGCGTTTGCTCTAGCGTTTTTTCTCGTTTATTTATCGAGAACTGTGTTTATTGGAAACACAAGTTTTGGCGGCCCGGACGATGTGAAAATATACTATACTATTTTCTTAGTGTTCCACATTTTTTTAGCGACAGTAGGAGCTATTTTTGGGATTGTTACACTTTTAACGGGTTTAAAAAACAACTTAGTTAAACATAAAAAATTAGGGCCGATTACAAGCGTTATTTGGTTTTTTACAGCTGTGACAGGTGTCGCTGTCTACTCGCTTCTTTATGTGTTCTATCATGGAGGAGAGACGACATCAATGATTAAGGCGATTTTAGGATTTTAGATAGCTCGACATAAAGGTCGGGCTTTTCTTTTAGGCCCCCTCTGTAAACAATGTGTAGGTGGAGGGGTTCGTGGGAAACAGAGGATGATAAACGGCATATAAATATAAAAATATTTTGCCCGCAGGAGGAAAACGATGAAGGGAGCAGCTCGGTTGCGCCGTTCTAGTGCAGCCTATTTGACGTTAGTAACGATTGCAACGATGTGCCTGCGTGAACAAAAAGAAATCGTGCTCGATGAAACAACTGTAGATGTTTTGTTTCATGAGAAATTTTATTGTACGATCGCCGTTACGGCAGTTATAAAATATGGGGCCGCTATTATTCCGGTATGCGAAAAGTTGCAAGAGCAAATCGCCGCTGAAATTCAAGTAATGACCCCATTTGTTGCAAAACATGTCCATATTTTTGTGAAACGTCTTGCGGATGCAAAAATAAATGCATGAGAATCGATCTCATGCATTTATTTTTGCCAATTCCTCTTTTACTTTTGCTAAAATCGTTTGGCACTGGCTCACTAACGAAGATGGGAAGTTTTCTCCTTCGCCGTATTCAACGCCATGCGGATAATAATGTTTGCCAAGAAGCGGAGTGATGAGTTTGATTAACGCATAGCGCGAATCCACTTCGCCTTCGATCGCATAGCCTTGCACGCGAAGATAGTAGACATCGTTTTTAATCTCAAATTTGCGATCGTATGTAACTCGCTCGTAATCCCATTGACCTGCGCGCACAAATCCTAAACTTTCCATTAATTCGTCTAAGCGAGACAATTCAGCTGTTTGGTTTTCAATGCCCGTGTTTTCGAATCTCATGATATATTCCCTCCTAATATGAACCAATATCCCGATAAATAGGAAATGCTCCTTCATCTATAATAGTATGAAAGCGTTCAACTTTCAATCAATAGTTTAGTTTCGTTTCAATGACGGAAAAAATTTTGCGGAGTTCGTCATTTTTTTAAAATTTTGGTGAAACTAAAAGGCGAAAGGAGGAGAAAACAATGAAAAAAGTGTTGTTATCATTATTATGCAGCGTAACTCTGTTTGTTATTAGTGTTCCGCCAAGCGCCCATGGACAAGGGACAACGACTTATATTGTCCAACCAGGGGATAGCTTATGGAAAATAGCGGTGCGCTATCAGGTAGGACTGTCGGAAATTATTCAAGCAAACCCCCAAATTCCTAATCCTCGTTTAATTTATCCTGGTCAAAAGGTATATGTACCTGTTTTAGATGCTGTAAAACAAATCGAGAATGAAGTTGTGCGTCTAACAAATCAGCAACGGGCAAAATACGGACTGCCTCCGTTGCAACTTGATTGGGAATTGGCGCGCGTGGCCCGCTATAAATCGGCAGACATGCGCGATAAAAATTATTTTTCGCACCAATCACCAACATATGGATCGCCATTTACTATGATGAAAAATTTCGGTATTAATTATCGCACAGCAGGAGAAAATATTGCAGCCGGCCAACAGACTCCGCAGGAAGTGGTTAACGCTTGGATGAATAGCGCGGGGCATCGTGCGAATATTTTAAATAAAGATTTTACACATATCGGTGTAGGTTACGCGAAAGGCGGATCATACGGCCATTATTGGACACAAATGTTCATCGCAAAATAAAAAGAGGTGAAATAATGAAAAGAGTACGTGAAGTGATGACCACAAACGTGGACTATTGCACACCGCTTGATAATGTGTTTGAAGTGGCGGTCAAAATGCGCGATTTAAATGTCGGGGCTGTTCCTATAGTTGAAAACGGGCGGCTCATCGGAATGATTACCGATCGCGATCTAGTCGTTCGCGGAATTGCAGAGAAACGTCCGGGATCAAGCCAAGTGACTGACGTGATGAGTAAAGAAATCGTTGCAATATCACCTGATGCATCTGTTGAAGAGGCAGCCGAGCAAATGGCGAAACATCAAATTCGTCGTCTGCCCGTTATCGAAAACGACCGGCTTGTCGGTATTGTGTCGCTTGGCGATTTAGCGACATACCAATATTCGGATGAGAGCGCTGGTCGTGCATTAAGTGCTATTTCAGAACAACACCCGTTCCACTAAAAATAGAAATCCCTTTTTTATAAGGGGTTTCTGTTTTTTTTATGGACAAAGCAGGATATAATGACAGTAAAGAGATTTTGTGAAGGTGGGACGGCCTTGTGAAATGGTTTTTTCTATTTTTTCTTGTATTTATAGGCTTTTTTTATTTTTTTCCTAATCATATACCTCCATTAAGTCCTCCGCAGCCGCAAAAGGAGCATTACCTCGTCGAAAAAAAGAAAACATCCGTAATTATGAACTTAATTGGAAAAACAGAGGAGGAAGTAACAAAACAATTCGGTCAGCCGATGCGTACGGACGACTCTGCCTATGACTATAAATGGTGGATTTATAATCGGCAGCCGCAAACGTACTTGCAATTAGGAATGCTGAATGGCCGGGTTGTTACAGCTTTTATATGCGGCGAGCAAATTGATGTTGCCCCGTTTCGTATCGGCCAGCCGGTCCGAGAATTATTTGACCGTATTTCCCTCTCTCCAACAATAGAAGTATCGCTACCTACTGGCACCTACCGTTTTGAATTATCTGAGCAAGACATGACGATTCAACCGCTTGTCAGACTAAACGATATATATGCTCAACTTTACATTGATCATTTTACTGGAAGGATTTCAAGTATCCGTATCATGGATGCAAAAACACTTGTGAAACTGCGTCCGTACGAGTTGATGTATCGAGGCAAACTGCTGTCACCTCGCCCTCTGTCTTTAGAGGAGCAAAAGCGGGTGGAAATGGCGAATGCAAGGCAAATTTTTGAGATTACCAACGTCATCCGAAAGCGCTACAATGTTCCGCCGCTAAGCTGGCATGAGAAGGCAGCACAGGCAGCCTATGCGCACAGCGAAGATATGAAAGAGAACCGCTATTTTTCCCATCACTCGCCTACTTACGGTGATTTGAAAGACCGATTATTACTGGCCCACATTCCATTTCAAATAGCAGGAGAAAATATTGCAGCGCAGTATGTTGACGGAATCGCTGCTGTCGAAGGATGGTTAAACAGCAAAAGCCATCGTGATACACTATTAAGTCAGCAATTTACCCATCTTGGTGTCGGTGTGGCTGGTCAATATTATACGCAAGATTTTCTAAAGCCGTGGAAGCTGTCTGGTAAGTAGAAAATAAAAACAAATCGTTATTCCGCTGACCGTAGCAGACGATCGTTTCGCCAATTTCAAACGATGGTTTTTGCATATGTTGCATCACTGGTAATTGCATTCGCGCGATTATTTTTTCGTTTTTGCATTGAAGCAATAGATCAATTACGTAAATGTAGTAATTGTGATAATAATGTTCCGTTTTTTCTTGAACGTTGACAATCGTTCCTTTTATTACTGATTCTGCCGCCACTTTTCCGATTTGCCGCCATTTTTTGCGAATTTCTTTTTGCTCTTTTCGCGTGATGTAATAGAAATAACAAAATAAGAGCGGGATTACAACGGCTGTTACCAATACCCATTCCCTCCTTTTTTATTATTGTATCAAAAAATGGGCGCACGCCGCATTGCTCTATTCGATAGTATATGGTAGATGAGCAAAGGGAGGTAGAAGGGGTATGGAAAAACGTCTAGATCCTTCCGTGGAGCAGTTTAAACAGTTTGTAAAAAAACACCCAAAAATCATTCAAGCAGTACGTAACGGCACAAAAACGTGGAAGCAGTTTTATGAAGATTGGTATTTATTTGGCGAGGAAGACGAGATATGGGATGAGTACAAAGAAGAAGAGAAAAAACAAGCGACCAAAACGACAAACAGCCCGCTCTTTATCAATAAAATTTTATCAACGTTAAAAAACATGGATCCGAACGAAATGCAGCAGCACATTGCCAGCGTCCAACAAGCGATAGCAGCCATTCAAAGCATGATCGGGCAACTCCAAGGAATGAAGCCACCGTCTTCAACTGTTCCGAGTGAACATCATCCATTTTCGTTTCGGAAAGATTAGAGGAGTTTAAATGAGAAAAGAAGTTGTGCAATATATTCAATCAAAGAAAATGTTACAAATGTTTATCCGCGAGAAGCCGAGATGGTACCGGATATTATCTCGTGACCCAAGCAAGCTTGCATCATTTGAATTAAAGGCCCTTGAATATTACGAGCAAACATTGCCGCATAAAGTGGAAAAAGTAGCAAATTCATTAGAAATGGCATCTCTTATGCTTCATATGTTTCAGGCGATACGCGATTAATTTTTTAAAAAAAGCAAAGACTACTCCCTAAAGGAGTGTGATGTCTTTGCGAACAAAACTATTCATCGCCGCTATTTCTTTATCAGTTTTGGCAGCATGCACCAACCATAAACCAGAGCCTGAGACGATGTATGAGGCAATCCCAACGGCTTCTGCTCAAGGCGTACAAACAATACACGTCAAACATGATGTGCGCGGGAAAGATGTATTTATTGAATGCATTATAGGCAATTTTTCCTTTAAAAAGGGGACGCGACGCAAAGTAGAGGGAGAAGGACATATTGATGTGTATTTAAATGGACAAAAAATAAATGAGGTGTTTACTGCTGCTTTCATTCTAAGAGGATTACCTACTGGAAAACATAAGGTACATCTCGAACTCGTTCATAACGATGGAAGTAAATACGGTGTATCGTATGATTTTGAGGCCGATGTTTCGTAATCAAAAGTCTGACAAGGGTCAGACTGCTTTTTTTTATGCAGTATCTCGCTTTCCTTACATATTGCTGTCATGATATGATGAAAACGGAGGTGTTTATATAAAGTGATCATTGCAACGCTCGAGCGGCTCGAGATTTTAAACAAGGCCGAATCGTTGGGAAAAATGATTGCTGACTCAGAGGTAGCCGAGCGCTATCGTGATTGTTTCCAACGATTGAAACACGATCGCACAGCTCAAGAGTTGATTTCCTATTTTACCAAAATGAAGGAACGTTATGAGGAAGTGCAGCGTTTTGGAAGATATCATCCAGATTATTATACAGTGACAAAAGAGATACGCGAAGTAAAGCGAAGGCTAGATTTGCATGAAAGCGTTGCCGCCTTTAAAAAAGCGGAAAACGAATTGCAAGAATTGTTGGATGAAATTAGCGTACTTGTTGGGAAGGCGGTGTCGGTACAAGTAAAAGTGCCGACAGGAAACCCTTATTTTACTTCAATATCTAGTTGCTCGGGCGGATGTGGCGCAGGAGGGAGCTGCGGCTGCCGTACGTAATTTGTCAAAAGGGGAATGGGATTATGTTTCCGAAGCGTCAAGGAATCATTGTTTGGCTATACTCAACTAAACATAGCAAACATTTGCGGAAATTTGGAAATATTCATTATGTTTCTAAACGGCTTAAATATGTAGTGTTGTATTGCAATATGGAAGAGGCAGATCACCTTATGAAAAAAATTGCTTCTTTGCCGTTTGTTAAAAAAGTAGAGCCTTCGTACCGACCATTTTTGAAAATGGAGTTTGAGTCGAAAGGTGATAAGGAGAAAGAAAAGGATTTCCAATTAGGATATTCCATAGAATAAAGCTGACTTTCATTTGAAAGTCAGCTTTATTGATGTAGCGGGAAGCATTTTTCGTTTCTCATTGCAATGGAGGGATAAAGCGGTTCATGCGCATAATTCCGATTAAATGCTGATAATATAGTTCACGCTCGGCGAAAAATGTTGACGGCTTAACCTCTAAATGAATAATTTCCAAATTAAGTTCTTTTGCGAGATCAGCAAATAATTCGTATCGTTTGTTCGGTTTGACTGAAGGATTCGGAATTCCCTCGCGGCAAATATATAAAGGCTGAAATTCTCCTGGATCAGTCGGATGAAGAACAACGACACAAGACGTTACAGCTTGGCCATTTTTAACGGTATGAAAAGCAAAAAGGCCAGATAAACGGTGGCGATTTGCTTTAGCTAACTCAACTAACTCGTAAATATCGGAGTATCCTTCCCCAAGTTCAATAAATCGTTGAATCATGTGCAATACCCCCTTTTTCTTTTTCTTCAATTTACTACTTTATCATTGTTTCTGAAAAAGATAAACAAATTTCGACATTTTTATACAAATGGTGTATATTTTTTGATATCTTTATTTGTAAGAAGTGAGTTAAATGAGGGATTGCACCATGATACGAACGGCTATTTTGATGATGGTTCTTTTTTTAGGCATAAGCGGCGGAACTGTATATATGCAATGGCATGACTACGAACAGAGCGACAGCCAAAGCGATGAGATCCCATTAGTGCATATGATTGATATTCGCCGTACCGGAACCGTTTTGGAAATTACGCAAACGGTTGAAGGGACTCTTAATCCATCATATGAAATTATAATACCGATTGGGGCTAAGCATTTGAATTATACAGTTGGTAAGAAACAGCAAACACTCAAGTATGGACAAGATGGAAAAACTTCTGTTAAAACAAATGGACAAGATCGTCTTGTTTTTCAATATACAATTCCACTGCCACAAACGAAGACGATTTGGCTTGAGAACTGGTCCGTCGTATTGTTAGCCAAGCAGCCTCAACAATTTCACGTGCAGCTTGTCGATTATGCGACGAGAAACGGAATGTGGATTGCGGGTGCTCCGCTAGAAGAAAGGATAAAAAAAGAAAGGTTTACCATTTATTCTTGGTCGCAAACTAAGTTGTTGTCGTTTCCTCTTTACTTTCAGCCGGGAGAGCTGCCAAAAAGGGTATATAAGCATATCGAAGTGTACGGACGTGATAAAGCAGATCTTAAGCCGATAAAAGGGATGGACACTCCGTCAATAACAATTGTGCGGTCGCTATGGAATGATCGGCATGTATCACCAACACTCATTGTTGTGCCGGAAAAAAACTCTCTTTCTTCGATAGAAACAGAGCTTAGGCGTGCATACTATGCTTCTTATTTTTGGCCGAGTGGTGCAATCAACAAGTGGGTAGGCGATTTATTAACCGCACTCATCTTTCAAAAACAAGCGGTAACCCCTCAAGCAAAAATGGCGATGGAACAAATTCAAAAAAACTTGACAAAGGAGGAGCAGGATATATTCCTATCTTCTGTTTTACAAAATAAAGGAGAGATGCTCACACCAGCCTTGCTTGATGCGGCTTTATCGGAAGTTCATAAGGGGACTACAACATATTTTACAGAATTATCAAAAACGAAAAGACCGCACACTCTCGTTTTTACGAATGAAGGCGGGGTTTATGTGAATAACAGACTATTAAAAGGTGTGAAATCGATTTTGCGAAACGGGGAGATTCTTTTACCATTTACAGAAACGATGAGGCATTTAGGGTATCGTGTAAAACAGTCGGGAGAGGCGGTGTTTATTGAAAAAGATCACAATAATTGGCGTTTTTTTGTCAATTCTCCAGTATATATGCAAGGAAATGATCGCTTTGGGGAAGGTTCTGTTATTATTTATGATATTAACGGCTCGCTATACATGAGCACAGATATGATACAGCGTTGGTTTTCTGTCCAGGTGTGGACAAACGATCGCGATATTTATGTTAAAGAAGCTTCGTAAATCTAAGAGTTAAAAATGTTTTGTGAAGGTAATGATGAGTTAATTTGCTGTGAACAGGTGTGTGAATTATCCAATCATAATCAATTGATATCGCTCTACACTTAGCTTTTCTGCCGTAGTCGGCGAAGCTCTTGCTTTGCCGACTGGGCATACTATAGGCATGCCCTCCTCGAACAGCGAACGCTTTGCGGGCAAATTCATTTGCCCGCTGGCGTTCCTGTTCGAGGGAAGAGGCAGAAAAGCTTGTGTTTAGCTGTATCATTGTATTTTTTGGTAAAATAATGGATCATCAACACTTTTGACTTCGCTATTCATAAAAAAAGTCCCTGCAGTTTCCTGCAGGGGCCTTTGATGCTTACCCGTTCCTTGCGCATCGAAAAGGAGCTGGTAAGCCAAAGGAAAAGGGAGAGGAGAAACCGGAGGAAGAACTTATGGGGAAACGTAAGTCTTCTCCGTGGTTGGCAACAACATCCATATGGACGTTGCCATTAATCATTATGACCAATGCTTGAATTTGTATACATGCTTTCCGAAAAACCTTTGTCAAAAAACGACTTGAAACGGCAAAGTGTGGTATTATCAATAAGTTTATGATAGCATAGGAATGGTAAAACGTTTAAAAACGTGGTGAAACATAATGAGAGTTATTTCGGGGAAATGTAAAGGAAGACCATTGCAAGCGGTTCCAGGCATGTCAACAAGACCGACAACAGATAAAGTGAAAGAAGCAATTTTTAATATGGTTGGTCCTTACTTTTTTGGAGGGATGGGCCTCGATTTATTTGGCGGAAGCGGCGGTCTAGGTATTGAGGCACTAAGCCGCGGGTTGGATCGTATGATTTTTGTTGATCACGACTTTAAAGCCGTTCAGACGATCCGCCAAAACATAAAAACGTGCGGGTTAACAGACCAAGCGGAAATATACCGGAACGATGCTGAACGAGCATTAAAAGCGATTGTAAAACGAAAGCTCCAATTCCGTCTCATTTTTCTCGATCCGCCTTATCGAAAGCAAAAGTTGCAACAATTGATTTCTTTTATAGATGAACAAATGCTGCTTGAAAGAGATGGACATGTAGTTGCGGAGCATGCGCACGACATTGAACTCCCTCCCCAAATAGGAAATTTAGCGCGCGTCAAACACGAAATTTATGGGATTACTGCCGTGTCTATTTATGCATATGTAGAGAAAGGAGAATAGAATAAATGGCGAGCATTGCGGTTTGCCCGGGCAGTTTTGATCCGGTCACATATGGGCATCTAGATATTATTCGGCGCGGTGCAAAAGTTTTTGATCAAGTGTATGTTGCTGTTCTAAATAACTCATCGAAAAAGCCCCTATTTTCGGTAGAAGAAAGAATGGAGCTCTTAAGGGAAGTAGTAAAACCGTTTCCAAACGTCGTTGTTGAATCGTTTAACGGTCTTCTCGTTGACTATGCGCGCAGTAAAAACGCCAATACCATTTTGCGAGGATTGCGCGCTGTATCGGACTTTGAGTACGAAATGCAAATCACATCAATGAACCGCGTATTAGATGAGAACATTGAAACTTTTTTTATGATGACAAATAGCCAATATGCATTTTTAAGTTCTAGCATTGTCAAAGAAGTGGCGAGATATAACGGAAATATTTCTGAACTTGTGCCGCCTGTTGTTGAAGAAGCGCTTCGTAAAAAATTTGCGCCTTCTGTGCCAAAGCAATAATAAACGCAAAATAAGCTGACTGAACAGGAAAAAGCCCTCGTTTCAGTCAGCCTCTTTATTATTTAGTTTAGGAAAAAGCAACAATATATATAGGCATAGTGATAACAAGGTAACAATAGGCCCGTATGCACTCAAAAATTTATAATAACTTGCTGCCCATGAAGAAGCATGTTCTGTTAGAAATACTGGAATGGCGCCTTTTGTTTCATGAGTCGATTGCCACCGGACATAAAGCGGATCCCATAAAATGTAAGTGAAAAGGGCAGCAAAACAACCGTGAAAAATTCGCGCTATGAAAAAAGGCTGAAATCGAATATTAGCTTCTGCAAGAATACTTGCTACTTGAGCTTGTACGGAAAAGCCGCCGAAGGACAAAATAAAGCTTGTTACGATGGCTTTTTCTAAAAGATCTGCCTGCTCAACTTGGCTGATCATTTGGCTGCCGAGCGTAATTTCAAATAAACCGGAAATAAACGGGATGCCTAGCTCTTTCGGAAGCTGAAGCAGGTGAAGCACGTATTGGAACAAGAAAGCGATATGCTCAGTAATATGGATCATATATAACAGTTTATTAATAACAGAGAAAAGGATAATAAATCCGCCAATCATTAATAATGTTTGAATGGAAGAACGGACGGCATCCCCCAACAATTTTCCTAGCGGCTGTTCATTATTAAGACGTGTTTTATGTAAAATGCGAAAGGCGCGGCGAATGGAAAAAGGGGGACGTTTGACAGGCTTAGAATGTCGTTCTTCCGTTTTTCGATAAAATCGCATCATCAAGCCGACAAACACATTACCGATATAATGGGATAGTGCAAAAACCATCCCGAGCCGAGGATTATGAAAAAATCCGATCGACACCGCGCCAAAAATAAATAGAGGATTGGACGCATTTGTAAATGAGGAAAGGCGTTCTGCTTCGATCGTCGATATTTGCTTTTCTTGATACAGGCGGGCCGTAAGTTTGGCTCCAGACGGATAACCGGATGCCATTCCCATTGCCCAAACAAATCCCCCGACACCAGGAACGTTAAATAACGGGCGCATAAGCGGCTCCAACAGCACACCAAGCAAATGAACAACTCCGAAGCTGATCAACAGCTCAGAAACGATAAAGAAAGGCAATAGCGATGGAAAAACGACTTCCCACCACATATTTAAACCGCGAATCGAAGCCTCGAGCGATTGTTGCGGATAGCAAATAAGAGACAAGGCAAAAACGGTGACGGATAAAGCCAAAAGAAGCGTATACGCCTTTGCTTTCATATATGTGTCGCCTCCTTAGTACGGCGTTTGTTCACATCTTTTCTCTCCTTTCATTTTGATGTCGTGTACAACCTCATGTAGTTTAATATACGAGTATAGGCAATCGTTTTAGACCATAAGAATGAAAGAAAGGGGGGAAAGGGATGGAGCCGAAAATTGGTTTAGCCCTTGGTGCCGGAGGGGCTAGGGGGTTTGCCCATTTAGGGGTCATTAAAGTGCTTGAGGAAGAACGGATTCCGATTGATTACATAGCGGGAAGTAGCATGGGGGCTCTTGTTGCGGCGCTATATGCAACTGGTTTAGGAAGCGATCGTTTGTATCGGTTAGCGAGAGCTTTTAGGCGCAATGATTTCATTGATATCACTATTCCGAAAATGGGGTTGATTTCCGGGAAAAAAATAAAGGAATTTATTCGCCTCGTAACAAAAGGCAAAAAAATCGAGGAGCTGCAAATTCCTATTGCTCTTGTTGCAACCGATTTGCAAAGATGTGAAAAAGTCGTTTTTTCTAGCGGCGATGTCGCTGATGCGGTACGCGCGAGCATTTCCATTCCCGGAATTTTTGTTCCCGAGGTAATAGGTGGCCGCATGCTTGTCGATGGAGGCGTGATTGATCGCATTCCGGTCTCGGTAGCGCGTGAGATGGGGGCGGATATTGTCATCGGTGTAGATGTTTCGCACGTAAAAGTGAATGAAGAAATTAGCTCTATTTTTGATGTGATTTTGCAAAGTCTTGACATTTTGCAAGACGAGCTCGTTCGCTACCGCGAAATTGTTTCTGACATCATGATTCGACCGCGGGTTGAGCAATACAATTCTCGTGCGTTTACTCATACGGAAGAAATCATTAAGATAGGGGAAGAGGAAGCGCGCAAACAACTGCCTAAAATCCATCAAGCAATCGAGAAATGGAAGGAGCAGCATTTATGAAGAAACGAGCCTATATGATTACATTTTTGCTTGGGGTCGTCGTCAGTTTTCTTTTTATTTTTGTACAGCTGCCG
Organism: Anoxybacillus tepidamans PS2; assembly: GCF_000620165.1. Classification (GTDB taxonomy): domain Bacteria; phylum Bacillota; class Bacilli; order Bacillales; family Anoxybacillaceae; genus Anoxybacteroides; species Anoxybacteroides tepidamans_A. The sequence goes on along the minus strand of NZ_JHVN01000002.1, from coordinate 92,697 downwards.
TATTATGTTACGATGCCTGGGACAGCGCAAAAGCTAGAGCCGCTCGTTCATGTAGAGAATGGAGATAAGGATCAAGGAACGCTAATGTTGACAACAGTGCGAATGGGAAGGGCGAACGTAGCATCGTATTTGCTTGCCCATATTCGTTCTTATTATGAACTGTACCCAATGAAAGACATTAAACAAGAAGGAGAAACCGACGAAGAATATACGATCCGTCAGCTGCATCTCATGGAGGAGTCTAAAGAGGCCGCAATTGTTGTAGCATATAAAAACGCCCACAAACCGTTGTCATACCGACCGCATGGTGTTTACGTTATGGGAGTGGTGCCCGGGATGCCAGCGGAGCGCATTTTACAAGTAGGGGATCGAATTGTCGGTATTGATGGAAAGAAAGTTGAGACAGCAGAACAGCTCATTCAATATGTCCGACAAAAGAGAAAGGGGGAGCGGGTAGCGATTACATGGATAAGAGGCGAAAAAGAAAAGACGTCCTTTCTTACTTTAGCTTCGTTTCCTCAATCTCCGAAACAGGTCGGTCTCGGCATTTCACCAATGACTGATTATAATATCGTGACGAATCCGCCTGTTCGTATTGACTCGGAGAAAATTGGCGGACCGTCCGCTGGACTTATGTTTTCTTTAGAGATCTATAATCAGTTAGTACCGGAAGATATTACGAAAGGACATAAAATTGCCGGGACGGGCACCATTAATATGAAAGGGGAAGTCGGACCGATCGGTGGAATTTCGCAAAAAGTTGTTGCGGCCAACGAGGCGGGAGCGGACATTTTCTTCGCTCCGAACGAAAAAGGGGCGAAAAACTCGAATTATCGTGAAGCGTTAAAAACGGCCAAAAAAATTGGAACAACCATGAAGATTGTTCCAGTGGATACATTTGCGGATGCGCTTCGCTATTTGCAAAAACTTAAATAGATTGGCGGGGTCGCATATTCTTCTTTCATCATTTTGATGCGCAGCGCTTCAGGAAAAATAGCGGCATAGGCAGCTGTCGCTTTTTTTTCTTGCGCATATATAGGATGCGATTGCAAGCGGGACATCGTTGTAGCAACCGGCAATGGCAGATGTTTTTTGACCGACTGCAAATAACGTTGTCCGTTGCCGCTCATGCCAAGAAGACGAATGTAAGACGGTTTTTTCATCGCTTTCATTTGTTCCTTCGTAAAGTTCGTTAAAATATGCGCACATGCTCTTTGCAACCTGGTCCATGTATACCGCCTTGTTTTGAGTGCTTGCATGAATTGCGCGAACGTTTCTGCCTGTATAATGGTTGCTTTGAATCGATGCTCGAGCCCTTCGTCGATGTTGGCAATGCGCTGCAATTCGCTCTCTTCGCTAATCATAATTCGATATTTTAGTAAAGGGAAATAATGTTCCCAATGATGGAATGTGCCGTATGTTGAATAATATTGTTTCAGTGCATGCTTTGTATATGAAGGGATGTATCGTGAAATATCATTTAATTGTTCAGCTGATCCATTCAGCATCTTTCGCAGGCTTGTCGCACTAGCGATCGACGGGTGGGAAACCGTTTCGTCGTGATACCCAGCGGCGATGCGACGAATTGTTCGCGGAACGATAGAGCTTTGTTGCTCTACAATTGCCTTGACATAGGAAAAACCAAGAATGTTATTAGGTTGGGTTAAGTCGACACCATCGATTTGCAGTTGTTTCCACGTGTCAGTAATCGCTTGCGGATAGCTCACTCCAGTCTTTATCGCTTTCTGAATATGCGCATTGTATTGTTGCTCGTGTTTTTGCACGGCATGCACGGCCGCGATAAACGGTTCAATTTCGCCATGTTCGCTGCCAAAGCAAAGTTCGGTGCAACGAAGCGCATCAAGCAAAGCCACCGCTCCGCTTGCGAACATTTCTGCCGATTGCACACTAAACGCATAAGGCAGCTCGATCACAAGGTCCACGCCTGCTGAAAGAGCCATCTTTGTCCGCGCCCATTTAGAAACGAGCGCTGGTTCACCTCTTTGAAGAAAGTTTCCGCTCATGACGGCAATGATACAATCTGCGCCCGTCTGTTTTCTCGTTTCTTGTAAATGATACAGATGTCCATTGTGAAACGGATTATATTCTACAACGATTCCGACCGCTTTCATTTTTTCTCCCCATTTTCGATTTTGTATTTTTATTGGAAAAGTGATAAATTGTATGTAAGCTGACAATCATTATACTGTAAAGAAAAAATATTGACAAACGAGAAAACGAAACGTATAATTTTCTTTGTTGCCTTGAGGTGATTTTTATGAAATGGTCTATTCACCAGCTTCATCAGCTGCAAGCAAAAGGACTTGTTATTGATGAGACAGTAGATCTTTCCGATTTGAAGCAAATTGATCGTTCAATCCGCGATATTTCACCTGTTCGTGTAACAGGAAGAGCGGATATCGGTGCGACTAAATTCACGTTTCATTTAACGATTGAAGGTACGATGGTGTTGCCTTGTTCCCGGACGCTTGTTGACGTATCCTATCCGTTTACAGTTCAGACAACGGAAACGTTTTTTTTGAACGACTATGACGTCAATAACGATGAGGATACGCACCTCGTTCAAGGAGATGCGATTGATTTATTGCCTATTGTAAAAGAACTCGTTCTTCTTGAAGTTCCGATGCAAGTGTTTTGTGAAGCGGATGGGCAAGAAGGGGCGCCGCAGTCAGGGGCTGGCTGGGAGGTCATTACTGAAGAGCAGGCAAAAAATAAAATTGACCCTCGCCTAGCTGGATTAGCAAAATTTTTTGATAAAGATAAAAAGGAAGAGTAAGCGAAGAACCGGCATGATCCGGCCTTCATTATAACTTCTAAATCCTGTTAAGGAGGTGGAAAGAATGGCTGTACCTTTTAGAAGAACATCCAAAACGAAAAAGAGAATGCGTCGTACACATTTCAAATTGCAAGTACCTGGCATGGTAACATGCCCAAATTGCGGTGAAATGAAATTAGCACATCGCGTCTGCAAATCTTGCGGAACTTATAAAGGAAAAGATGTTGTTAACAAATAACGATGAAAAAACGGGCATAAGGAGCAATCCTTATGCCCGTTTTTATTGTAGAATAGAAGGAAAATGGAAAGGTGCGACTAACATATATAACAAAGAGGGGGAAGGTAAGATGAGTGCAGTTTTGTTAGAGCGTGATTATGACGGCATCGTTTGGTTTACCATTAACCGCCAAGAAAAGCGGAATGCGATCAATTATGAAGTGATGGATGCTTTGCAAGAAACGATTCGTCTTGTGGAGAAAAATGATAAAGTAAAGGTGCTCGTTATTACTGGAGCAGGTGACCAAGCGTTTTGCTCGGGCGGCGATTTAAGCGAATTTCATCATTTGCATACGAAAGAAGAAGCATATCAAATGCTTTCAAAAATGGGCTCCATTTTATATTCGTTGTTAACGCTTTCTAAACCGACTGTTGCTTTGTTGAACGGATCGGCAGTGGGCGGTGGATGTGAGCTGGCGACAGCGTGTGATTTCCGTTATGCGAAAGCAGGAGTGAAAGCGGGGTTTATTCAAGGAACGCTTGGAATTACGACAGGTTGGGGCGGGGCAACAATGCTCTTCGAGAAGATTCCGTATGCGAGCGCGCTTGATCTGTTGCTGAGAGCGGAGCGTATTCCTGTCGAAAAAATGCAAGAATACGGATGGATTCATTCTCTTATTTCCGGAGAAAACGTTAAAGAAGACTGCAGAAAGCTTCTGTATCCGTATTTATCGCAATCTGTTCCGGTGCTGCGCGCCTATAAAAAAGCAGCGATAAAAAAATGGGAAACTGAAGAGTTTCGCGCTCGATTTTTTGCAGAAATTGAACAATGTGCCGTGCTGTGGGAATCAGAAGAACATGAGGAAGCGGTGCGCATTTTTTTAAATCGGTCTTAACATTCTTCTTCTATCTTTTCTACTAGTCGCATACATTAGTGAAAAAAGCGACTAGGGGGAAGGAAAAATGACAAGTGTGCGCCAAGATGCATGGACGCAGGATGAGGATTTATTACTTGCTGAAGTAGTATTGCGTTATATTCGGGAAGGTGGAACCCAGCTGCAAGCGTTTGAAGAAGTTGGTAGACGGCTTTCGCGTACAGCAGCTGCTTGTGGATTCCGTTGGAATTCATATGTTAGAAAGCAGTATAAAGAAGCTATTGAATTAGCGAAAAAGCAGCGAAAAGAAAAAAAGAAAGAACGAGCGCAGCTAGCCCAAAAAGCAGAGAATCTATCTGAAGAAAAAGCGGTGAAAATAACATGGCAAGATGTTATTTCTTTTTTACAAACATGCCAGCAGGCTTCTGCTCATCATCAGCATGTTGTTGACGAAAACCGCGCGCTGAAAAAAGACATGGAACAGCTCCAGCAAATGATTACGAAGCTGCAAATGGAAAAAGAACAACTGCAAAGAGAGTTAAAGGCCGTTCAGGAAGATTATAGGACGTTTATTGGGATTATGGAACGGGCGCGCAAAATGGTTGTGCTAGAAGAAGAGGCGCAGGCAACAAAGGTGAAATTCCAAATGGATAGAAATGGTAATTTAGAGAAAATTGAAAAGTAAAAGTAATAGAAAGAGCTGATCTTTTTCGATCAGCTTTTTCTATTAACGTTCAGATTTAGAATTTGATAAAATAGGAACATGAGCTTATTGACGGAAAGAGAGGAAAAACAGGGATGAAGATAGGGATTGTTGGAGGAGGGGCAATAGGGCTATTAATCGCTGCCTATTTGTGTGATCGTCATGATGTAACCATTTATACGCGGCGCAGATCGCAGGCGGCACTGCTCAAACAAGAGAAATTGCGGCTTATTAAGGCAGATTGTGAACGTGTGATCCCTGTTCGCGCTGTACAAATTGACCAGGAGGATATAAAGGCGGACGTTGTATTCATTACCGTGAAGCAGTATGATCTTGCCGATGTGATAGAACGGTGTCAACAATGGCCAGAAGAAGCAACGCTCGTTTTTTTGCAAAACGGAATGGGACATATTCGTTTGTTGTCTGCATTAAAACAGCGAAACATTGCAGTAGGGGTCGTTGAACACGGAGCGTTAAAGCACGATGATCGGACGGTTGAGCATACTGGGATCGGGAAAATCAATGTTTCTTTATTTAATGGGTATTTTGGTCTTTTGAAGCAATTGCTAGATGACCCAATCCCTGATTTTTCTATTAATTGCGAAAATAATTGGCAAGGGATGTTGACAAAAAAATTGATAGTCAATGCAGTTGTCAATCCACTTACCGCCATTTTGCGCGTGCGAAATGGTGAGCTATTGCGGGTGGCTGAATATAAAAAGATGATGAGAATGCTATTTTCTGAAATATGTACTGTCCTAACGCTGCATGATAAAAAAGAAGCATGGGACCATATTTTAAGCATATGCGAAAAAACGGCAAACAATCGTTCCTCTATGCTCTCTGATCTCGAACAAGGCCGGAAAACAGAGGTTGATGCCATTTTAGGATATGTGGTTGACCAAGGAGAAGAAAGGAATATACCAACTCCGCTCTGCCGGTTTTTATTTCATGCAGTGAAAGGGATGGAAGGAAGGGAACTATAAATGGGGAATTTGATTGCTCATGTAACAGCTGCTTTTGTCACGATGCCGCTGTTTGCCTTTTTCGTTATCTATTTGTTGGCTAGGAAACTGACAAACAAAAAGAAAAAATCATTTTATGCTGCAGTGAATATTTCTACGTTGTTTTTTATGATTGCTGTTCATTTTTTAATTGTTGCAATTTGGGGGAAATCATATTTATCCGCTATAATTATTTTTCTATTGGTTGTCAATATGCTGTTTGCAGTCGGGTATTGGCGCAGAAAAGGTGATTTGCATATTGCAGCAGTTTTTCGTTTGTTTTGGAGGTTTAGTTTTTTGCTATTTTTCTTTGCTTATTTCGGCTTGCTTAGCTACGGGATTTTTGTAAGAGTGTCTAACAATATGTAACACGTTGTGAGCGCATGTTTTTTCATTTTGTGCAAAGAATGCTATACTCATGAGTGTTCACTACTGATAAAGAGGCAGTATGCTTAAAAATAAAGAGCGAGAAAGGAAGTTTTCTAATATGGAGATATATGAAATCCCTTTGCGAGCAACGACTCCATTGGCGACTGATTACATAACTGGAGCGTTTCCGATTGAAAAAGGATTTGTATATGACGTGAGAGCGGGCGCTGTATTTGAACAGCGTGTGCGCGACCTCCAGGAGCGAACATATCCGCGCCAACGGCTAGTGGATCATTTGCTATCTTATCATCAATCGTTTCAAGCGAGCGAGCAAACGTTAAATAACATTCGGAAGCTTTCAGATCCAACGAGCGTAGTTGTTATTGGGGGACAACAAGCTGGTTTACTGACAGGACCGTTGTATACAATTTATAAAATTATATCGATTATACGTTTAGCAAAAGAACAGGAACAACAATTGGGGATTCCGGTCATCCCGGTTTTCTGGATTGCCGGTGAGGACCATGATATTGCAGAGGTGGACCATGTTTATGTAGCGCAAAAAGGAAGGGTCAAAAAGCATACGTACCCGCAATCCGCACAAGAGAAAAGAATGGTTGCGGAGCTCTCGATTGACAAACCGCTTTGTTTTGAATGGATTAAAGAGATCGTCGAGACGTATGGGGAAACGAACACAACAAACGAACTGCTCGACTTTTTAGAGGATTGTGTCAAACAAGCGAACACGTTTGTTGATTTTTTTGCCATCATTGTTTTGCGCTTATTCGCTTCGGAAGGGATTGTCGTTATCAACGCTGCCGATGAATCGCTAAGAGCGATCGAAAGCGACTTTTTTGGAAAACTCATCGCACGGCATAATGAAGTGACGAATGCTGTATTGCTGCAGCAAAAATTATTAGGAGAGCTTGGCTATGCTAAAGTGCTGGATGTACGGGAGCAGTCAGCAAACCTTTTTTATTACGATGGGCGGGAACGGTGGTTATTAGAACGGGAAGGGCAAAATGGACTTTTTCGCAGCAAAAAAGGCGAAATAGCGTTTTCCGAAGAAGAGTTATTGACGCTTGCGAAAACTTCTCCCGGCAAACTAAGCAATAATGTTGTAACACGTCCGCTCATGCAGGAGTTTTTATTCCCGACGCTTGCTTTCATTGCAGGGCCGGGCGAAATTGCTTATTGGGCTGAGTTGAAGCAAGCATTTGCGCTATTTGGCTACTTGATGCCTCCTGTCGTTCCAAGGTTGAACATTACACTTGTTGAGCGATCGATTCATAGCGATTTACAGGAAGTAGGGCTAACCGTTTCCGACGTTTTGCAAGGTCGCACGGAACAAGCAAAATCAGATTGGCGGCTGCGGCAAATTGCTTATCCGCTTGATGAAATGACCATGCGGGCAAAGGAAACCATTGAGGAAGTTCATCGTCCGTTGCGGGAAATCGGACTAGAAATTGACCGTGGTTTAGCGAATGTATTGACGAAAAATGCAGCCTTTCTGCAAACACAAATCGATTTTCTTCATCAAACATTGCAACGTTCCATCGAGAGGAAATACGAAGTGCAATGGAACAAATTTGCTCGCATCGAAACCTCCCTATATCCGAATCAGGCGCTTCAGGAGCGGATTTGGAACATTTTCTATTATATAAATAAATATGGATTTGACATTGTTGACCGGTTAACGCAACTCGAGTATAAATGGAATGGTTTGCATAAAATTGTATATATATAACAGAAAACGTCGAACGAAAAATCCTGTCTAATACAGGATTTTTTTTCTGTAAATGAGAATAGTACAAAGAGAATGTGAAAAGGAATATTTGTTCGTATTTCCGATCCATTAGACGAAATACGACAAAAGAAAACATGATAAGACGTTTTTTTACAGAAAACACCTAAAAATTTGTTTTGTTTTGTTGTATAATAAATTGACGGTTGCTTACATGGACATACATCATGGAAAAGGTGGTGAGGCTGTGTTTCAGCATACGACAGTCTTATTGAAAGAAACAGTGGACGGATTGAAAATAAAGCCGGATGGTACTTATGTTGACTGCACGTTGGGTGGTGGAGGACATAGCGAATATTTGCTTTCGCAGCTATCAGAACAGGGGCGATTGTTTGCCTTTGATCAGGATGATATGGCGATTGAACATGCGAAAGAAAGATTGGCACAGTATGAGAAACAAATCGTGTTCATTAAAAGCAATTTTCGATTTTTGACTGCGAAGCTCGCTGAGCACGGCGTTGATAAAGTAGATGGAATTTTGTTTGATTTGGGGGTATCTTCCCCACAGTTAGACACACCCGAACGCGGTTTCAGCTACCATCATGATGCGCCGCTTGATATGAGAATGAACCGCGACGCAAACCTAACGGCTTACGATATTGTAAATAACTGGACGTATGAGCAGCTTGTACATATTTTTTTCCACTATGGAGAAGAGAAGTTTTCTAAACAAGTGGCCAGAAAGATTGAGGCTTTCCGAAAGCAAAAGCCGATTGAAACAACAGGGGAATTAGTGGAGTTGATTAAGGAAGCAATTCCTGCCCCTGCGCGAAGAAGTGGAGGGCACCCGGCAAAACGAATTTTTCAAGCGATACGCATTGCCGTCAATGATGAACTGCAGGCCTTTAAAGAGGCGATTGTCCAAGCGATTGAGTTGCTAAAGCCAGGGGGAAGGATCAGCGTTATTACCTTCCATTCGCTCGAAGATCGCATCTGCAAAACCGTATTTAAAGAGGCGAGCGAGGGGCCAAAACTTCCACCGGGGCTGCCGATTGTTCCAGAGGAATATCAGCCAAAGCTAAAACTCATTACGAAAAAACCGATTGTTCCATCAGAGCAAGAAACAAGTGCCAATAACCGCGCGCGATCGGCGAAACTGCGCATTGCTGAGAAGCTATAAATCAATTTAGGGAGGGAAACGTGTGAATAATACAGCCGTAAAAATTCAGGAAAAACAAAGACAGCATTCTTCTTTGCGTCCAGAAGTAAAACAAAGACGAAAAGTTAAGCTTCGTTTGACGCTTGGTGAAAAACTCGTGCTATTTTCATTTCTTTTATTTGCGATATATGCATCTGTGAAAATGGTTTCAAACCAAGTGGCTATTTACCAAGTCAATAAGCAAATTCAACAATTACAAGGAGATATTAACGAGCAGAAAAAACATAATAACGATTTATACGTAGAGGTACAGCAACTAAGCACGTATGAGCGAATTTTAGAAAAGGCGAAACAGTTAGGGCTTTCGCTAAATGAAAATAACGTAAAAGTCGTGCAGGAATGATGGACGATGGCACATAAAAAGCATAAGAATACTCATAAAGGAGCAGCACTATTATTTTGTTTGTTTAGCCTGCTCTTTTTTGTGTTAGTGTTCCGGTTTGTTGAATTGCAGGCAACAGGAGTAGCGGATGGACAAGTGCTGGCGGTAAAGGCCGAAGAAATGCATAAGAAAAAGCGAACAATTGAAGCGAAGCGCGGAACGATTTTAGATCGCCACGGAGAAGTGCTTGCAGAAGATACGCCGTCGTATACGCTTATTGCTGTGCTCGATCCAAAAATGACAACCGATCCTAGTAATCCGAAGCATGTAGTCGACCCGGAGATGACAGCACGAAAACTAGCCCCGCTTCTACATATGGACGTCAGCGAAGCCGAGCACATTTTAAAGAAAAAAGCAAAACAAGTAGAATTCGGTGTATATGGACGCGATATTAGCTATGAACTCAAGAAAAAAATTGAGGCGTTGAAGCTTCCAGGCATCGGATTTATTCGGGATACGAAGCGGTTTTATCCAAATGGGACCTTTGCTTCTTACGTTATCGGCTATGCGCAAAAAAAAGGAGAAAACGGCGATAAAACAGTTGGAATGATGGGACTTGAAAAAAGTTTAAATCGCTATCTGCGCGAAAAAGACGGATATGTTCTTTTTGAAGGAGATAAGGAAGGGTTTCGTTTACCGGAAACCAAAGAAAGGATCGTTCCTCCGGATAACGGGGATGAAGTATATTTAACGATTGACCAAAAAATTCAAACGTTTTTGGAAGATGCAATGAATCAAGCTGAAAAAAAATATCAGCCCAAAAAAATTATTGCAATTGTTGCAAATCCAAAGACGGGAGAAATTTTGGCAATGGGAACAAGACCGAGTTTCGACCCAAATCAACGTAACATTACGAACTATTTAAATGATGCGATCTCTTATCCTTACGAACCAGGTTCCACCATGAAAATATTCACATTAGCCGCCGCCATTAATGAAGGAGTGTACAATGGAAATGAGTTATACCGTTCCGGTTCTTACCGAGTGGGGCCGAACGAAATTCGGGACCATAACAAAGTCGGTTGGGGTGTTATCTCCTTTAACGAAGGAGTGCAACGTTCCTCGAACGTCGCATTTGCGAAGCTAGTGCATGAAAAACTAGGAGAAGACCGTTTTCTACAATATTTGTACCGGTTCCACTTTCAAGAAAAGACCGGTATTGATCTTCCAGGGGAAGCAGTCGGTAACATTGTTTATCGATATCCAATCGAAAAATTGACAACTGCGTTTGGACAAGGAACGTCTGTGACTCCGATTCAGCAAATTCAGGCGGCAACAGCGATTGCAAATGGTGGGAAAATGATGAAGCCATACGTGGTGGATCGCATTGTTGATCCGGACACAAAAAAAGTCGTTTTCAAGAATGAACCGGAAGCCGTTGGGGAACCAATCACGAAAGAGACCGCTCAAAAAGTGCTAGATATATTAGAAACGGTTGTAACATCAGAAAAAGGAACGGGTCGCCCTTATCAAATCGAAGGTTACCGGGTGGCCGGAAAGACGGGAACAGCACAAATTCCGTCTCCGAAGGGCGGATACTTAACAGGCTACGAAAATTATATTTTCTCGTTTTTAGGAATGGCTCCAAAAGAAAACCCGCAACTTATTATGTATGTGGCTGTTCAACAACCGAAGCTTTCGTACACAGAGACAGGTGCTGCACCGGTTTCAATGATCTTTAATAGCGTGATGAAAAATAGTTTGCAATATTTGAATATCCATCCTTCGTCTGACAAAACAGAGCAGACCTTCAGCAAAAAGGGAGTCGAACTGCCGTCATATGCCGGGCAAACGGTCGAGGCTGCTTTGCAGGATTTAAAGTCTAAAGGATTGCAACCGATTGTGCTCGGAGAAGGAAAACAAGTAGAGGCACAGCTTCCTTTAGCCGGCGGTGAAGTGATTGCTAGTGAGCGCATTATTTTAAAAACGAGCGGTACCGCTACCATGCCGGATCTTCGAGGCTGGTCGTTGCGTGATGTTATGAAAGTTGTCGAGCTGCTTCATATTAAGCCAAGCATAAAAGGAAGCGGATATGTTGTGACGCAAAGCATTCGCCCTAAAACGACCGTTAAGGAGAATGATTATTTAATCGTTGAACTCGCTGCGCCTTCCAAATGGAAAGAGCGCATAGAAAAAGAGAAAGGAAAAAAAGTTAAAAAGAGAGAACAGCCTGTTGACTAAGAGAAGCGGCCGATATCGGTGAAATCACTATGTTGTTTATTAAAATACCGATTATATTGAACGCATTCTGTTCTAGCGTTCTATAAACAAAAGTACAAGCATATAGTGGAACGAGCCTATTATAAGGGGGGTTCCCAAAATATGCGCGTTTCAAACGTCACCGTTCGCAAGCGGCTCGCTGCTGTATTGCTCATTGGGGTGCTCATCTTTTCAATTATTGATATCCGTTTGGGATACGTTCAATTGATTCTCGGCGATGGTTTGACAGAGAAGGCAAAAAACTCATGGAGTCGAAGTATTCCGTTTGAACCGAAAAGGGGAGAAATTTTAGATCGCAACGGTGTTCCGTTGGCGACGAATATGAGCGCTCCAACCGTCTATGTCGTGCCAAGGCAGGTTGAAAACCCGGCAGAGACTGCTGAGAAACTAGCAAAAGTATTGAACATGCCTGTTGAGGAAGCATACAAGCACGTGACGAAAAAAACGTTAATTGAACGCATTCCAGAAGGCCGAAAAATTTCTAACGAAAAAGCGAGAGAAATCCGGGATCTTAATCTCAAAGGAGTGTATATCGCCGAAGATACAAAGCGGTATTATCCTTTTGGTAGCTATTTGTCGCACGTTCTCGGTTTCACCGGAATTGATAATCAAGGGCTTACTGGCTTAGAGTTATATTATGATAAAGAGTTAAAAGGTCATAAAGGTTCAGTTGAGTTTTACTCGGATGCAAAAGGAAAACGAATGCCGAACATGGCAGATCGCTATACGCCGCCAACGGACGGATTAAATTTAGAGCTGACGATAGATTCTCGCATTCAAACAATTGTGGAGCGCGAACTTGATATTGCCGAGGCTAAATATAATCCGGACGGCATTATAGCAATTGCAATGGATCCTAATACAGGGGAAATTTTGGCAATGTCCAGCCGTCCGACGTTTGATCCAGCGAATTATCGAAACGTCCCGTCAGAAATTTATAATCGCAATTTGCCTGTATGGAGCACGTATGAACCGGGTTCAACATTTAAAATTATTACGCTAGCCGCCGCTCTTGAGGAGAAGAAAGTAAATTTGTTAAAAGATCACTTTTATGATCCAGGTTATGTAAAAGTGGCTGGCGCAACATTGCGTTGCTGGAAAAGAGGGGGGCATGGCTCCGAAACATTTTTGGAGGTAGTTCAAAACTCATGCAACCCCGGTTTTGTCGCATTAGGTGAGCGCTTAGGAAAAGAAAAACTGTTTGATTACATCAAGGCGTTTGGATTCGGACAAAAAACAGGTATTGATTTGCAAGGTGAGGGAACAGGAATTTTATTTGATATGAAGCGCGTCGGTCCTGTTGAGCAAGCGACGACTGCGTTCGGCCAAGGTGTGTCAGTGACGCCGATTCAGCAAGTGGCAGCAGTTGCCGCGGCAGTTAATGGAGGGATTTTATATACTCCGTATATCGCGAAACAGTGGATTGATCCTGAAACAGGTGAGGTCATCAGCCGCAATACACCAAAAGCGAAACGTCGCGTTATTTCCGAGGAAACTTCGAAGCAGGTTCGCTTTGCGCTTGAGAGCGTCGTTGCCCAGGGAACAGGGAAAGGCGCTTTCGTCGAGGGATACCGTGTCGGCGGAAAAACGGGAACGGCGCAAAAAGCGAAGAATGGTCGCTATCTAAAAGACGATTATATCGTTTCATTTATTGGATTTGCCCCGGCAGACGATCCAAAATTGGTCGTTTATGTAGCTGTTGACCATCCAAAAGGAACTGTACAGTTTGGTGGGGTTGTTGCGGCGCCAATCGTTGGAAAAATTATGGAGGATAGCTTGCGCACGATCGGCGTGAAACCACGAAAGGGACAGATCGAAAAAGAGCGTGCCTGGAACGATCCAAAAGTAGTTGAAGTACCAAATTTAGAAGGTTTGACAAAAAAAGACTTGCAAGAGCAGCTTTTTAACTTAAAATTAGATGTTAGTGGAGAAGGCGATGTTGTAATTGACCAAGCTCCACAGCCAGGAGTTAAAGTGAAGGAAGGAGCCACGATTAGGGTCTATATGGGGACGAAGTCGGGTTCTCGTTAATAAAAACTAGCATTGATATTTAAAAAAATGATAAGGGGGATGCCATGACCCCTTCTTTTCCATTTTTTAAGCAGAAGAAGGTTTGTATTTTCCTTTAAGGGAATTTAAACGAGAGGAATGAATAAGATGAAGCTGCAAACATTGCTTTCTTATTTGCATGATTTCACGACATACGTCGGCGAAAATCCGACGATTACATCGATCGAAATGGATTCGCGAAAGGTAACAAAAGGGGCACTATTTATTTGCATTAAAGGATTTACCGTCGATGGGCATGATTTTGCCAGAAAAGCGGTAGAAAATGGGGCTGTTGCGATCGTTGCTGAACGAAACGTCGATGTTCCCGTTCCTGTCATTATCGTTCGCGACAGCAAGAGAGCGATGGCGGTATTGGCGGATGCGTTTTACGGGCAACCAACCCATCAGTTACACTTGATCGGGGTAACAGGAACAAATGGGAAAACAACAACAACTCATATGATTGAACATATTTTTCGAAAGTCGAAGAAGAAAACGGGGTTAATTGGAACGGTTCATATTAAAATTGGCGACAAGACGTATGAAGTGCAAAATACAACCCCTGAGTCGCTAGTGTTGCAGAAAACGTTTAAGCAAATGGTCGATGAGAATGTCGATGTAGCCATTATGGAGGTATCATCGCATGCGCTGCATATGGGGCGCGTTCACGGCTGCGATTATGATGTGGCTGTGTTTACAAATTTAACGCAAGATCATTTGGATTACCATCGGACGATGGAGGAATACCGCCTAGCGAAAGGATTGCTGTTTGCGCAACTTGGAAACCGTTTTGATCACAGACGGCCAAAATTTGCGGTTCTCAATCATGATGATCCAGCATCGGAACAATATAAACATATGACAGCCGCTACGATTATTACGTACGGTATCGATCGGCCAAGCGATATTATGGCGAAAAATATCGATGTTACATCAGGAGGAATGGTTTTCGACTTAGTGACGCCATATGAAACTGTTCGAATCAAAACGAAGCTGATCGGTCGATTTAATGTATATAATGTGCTTGCGGCCGCCGCAGCTTGCCTCGTCTCGGGAATTGCTCTATCGACCATTGTAGAGGCGATCGAAGAATTGAGCGGCGTTCCCGGCCGGTTTGAAACCGTGGATGAAGGGCAAGACTTTACAGTAATCGTCGATTATGCACATACGCCTGATAGTTTGGAAAATGTGTTGAAAACAATCCGGCAGTTTGCTAGAGGAAGGGTTTGCGTCGTTATCGGTTGTGGAGGCGATCGTGATCGCACGAAACGGCCATTGATGGCACAAATAGCGGTTCAATACGCAGATACAGCGATTTTTACATCTGATAACCCTCGTTCCGAGCGTCCAGAAGATATTTTGAAAGATATGGAAAACGGGGTTGTTGGTCAGCGCTATGTTTCAATCGTTGATCGAAAAGAAGCGATTCGTTATGCAGTTCATAACGCTAGCGAAGGTGATGTTATTTTAATTGCCGGAAAAGGACATGAGACGTACCAAATTATCGGGGATCGCACATTGCATTTTGACGATCGCCTTGTTGCCCGCGAGGCGATTAAGGAGCGGCAGCTGTTATGCTGACATATCAAATGGTAAGGCAATTATTCCCGCGTGTGCGCGGAATTGTTGACGATAGCATTGAGTTTCATTCCGTTTTTGTCGATCCTTCCCAGCAAGTAAAAAAAGGACTGTTCGTTCCATTACTGAATGAGAACGAGCAGTTAAAAATAGCAATCGAGCACGGAGCGATTGCTTCATTGTGGAAAGAGGGGACAGAGTTGCCTCGCTATGTCCCTAATCAATTTCCAATCTTTTTCGTTCCTTCGCCGCAAGAAGCGTTAGCGGCGGTTATTCAAACATACAGAAAGACAAATGCGGGGAACGGTAAAATGACTAAATTTTATTTAACGGTCGATATTTCGCATCATAATGCGGAAAATCGCTCATATGATATAGCGGTAGTTCATGAATTGCAACAACTGGAACAAAAATGGTTCGGTGTTCAACAGAAAGAAGGGTGTGAACCATCATGACAGAACAAGTTATCGTATTTTCAATAGTCACAGCTTTTTTCATTACAGTGCTGCTATCACCCATTTTTATTCCCTTCTTGCGAAGATTAAAATTTGGGCAAAGCATACGCGAAGAAGGACCGAAATCACATCAAAAAAAATCAGGTACCCCGACAATGGGCGGTATTATGATTTTGTTATCTATTGTCATCACAACTCTTTTGATGACGAAAAAGTTTGCAAGTATAACAGTTGAAACATATTTGCTCCTTTTTGTCACGATCGGCTACGGGTTGCTAGGTTTCCTTGATGATTTTATTAAAGTGGTCATGAAGCGCAACCTTGGACTGACAAGCAGACAAAAACTCGTTGGACAACTCATTATTGCGTTTATTTTTTATATTGTTTACCGTCAACATGATTTTTCTACCGTTTTACATATTCCTGGAACAAATGTATCGTTTGATTTAGGATGGGGATACATTGTTCTGCTTGTCTTTATGCTCGTAGGAGGATCGAATGCGGTTAATTTGACCGATGGACTTGACGGCTTATTATCGGGAACGGCGGCTATCGCGTTTGGCGCTTACGCGGTACTGGCTTGGAATCAGAATCAATACGATGTGGCTATTTTTAGCGTAGCCGTTGTTGGGGCTGTTTTGGGATTCCTTGTATTTAATGCCCATCCCGCTAAAGTGTTTATGGGAGATACAGGATCGCTCGCACTAGGCGGAGCGATTGCCACTGTCGCTATTTTAACAAAGCTTGAAATATTGCTCGCCATCATCGGTGGGGTATTTGTCATTGAAACATTATCGGTGATTATTCAAGTCATTTCGTTTAAAACAACAGGAAAACGAGTATTCCGCATGAGCCCGTTGCATCACCATTACGAGTTAATCGGATGGTCTGAATGGCGCGTTGTTGTTACATTTTGGGCCATTGGTTTATTATTTGCAATACTCGGAATCTATATCGAGGTGTGGATGTAATTGAAACGAGTCACGATGTATGAAGGTAAACGCGTGTTAATCATTGGTTTAGCGAAAAGCGGATCCGCTGCAGCGATATTGCTGCATAAGTTAGGAGCGGATGTGACGGTAAACGATCAAAAACCGCTTGAGGAAAATGAAGCAGCGAAACAATTAGAGAGATTAGGGATTCGCGTCATTTGTGGGGGGCACCCGCTAGATTTGCTCGACGAGCCATTTGATTTCGTCGTGAAAAATCCGGGAATTCCTTATAAGAATCCGCTCGTGGCAAAAGCGGTGGAAAAAGAGTTGCCGGTCATCACCGAAGTGGAGTTAGCTTATGAAATTTGCGAAGCCCCATTTATCGGGATTACTGGATCCAATGGCAAAACAACAACTACAACACTTGTTTATGAAATGTTAAAAGAAGCTGGACGAAAACCATTAATAGCCGGCAATATCGGAACAGTCGCTTGCGAAGTGGCACAAACCGCTAACGGAGATAATTGGGTCGTAACTGAATTATCTTCGTTCCAGTTGATGGGAATTCAAGCATTTCGCCCGCACATTGCTGTGCTTCTTAATATTTTTGATGCACATCTAGACTATCATGGGACGAAAGAAGCGTATGCACAGGCTAAAGGAAATATATTTAAAAACCAGACGGAAAGCGATTATGCGATTGTGAACGCGGACGATGAGATTGTTATGCAACTTGCAGAAAAGTCACGTGCCAACAAAATATTGTTTTCCGCAACAAAACAGCTTGAATCCGGTATTTATGTAAAAAACGAAGCAATTTACTGGGATGAAGAGCAAATCATTGCATTATCCGATATTGTGCTTCCTGGGAAGCACAATCTTGAAAATATACTAGCAGCGATTGCGGCTGCTAAACTAGCAGGCGCAGACAATGAAGCGATTGCCCGGGTACTAGCGACGTTTACAGGGGTCAAACATCGCCTTCAATATGTAGATACTGTTGACGGCAGAAAGTTTTTTAATGACTCCAAGGCAACTAATATACTTGCGACGCAAAAAGCGCTATCCGCTTTTGGTGGCCAGTCCGTCATTCTTCTTGCGGGCGGACTAGATCGCGGCAATGAATTTGATGATTTGATTCCTTATTTAAAACATGTTAAAGCCATCGTCTTATTTGGACAAACAGCACCAAAGTTAGAGCGGGCAGCTAAACAAGCGGGAATAGAAACGGTTTATCATGTCGATAATGTGGAAAAAGCGGTGCCTGTTGCTTATGAAATCTCAAGCCCTGGTGATATTATTTTATTATCGCCAGCATGCGCAAGTTGGGATCAATATAAAACTTTTGAACAAAGAGGGGACATTTTTATAAGCGCGGTGCATAAGCTGAAGTAGAGGAAGGACATACCGTTCATAAAGCTGAGGTGTTGGGCATTGTCGCAAAAAAAGTCTACGCCTGATTTTTTACTCATTTTGTTGACGTTTTCGCTTCTAGCTATCGGGCTCATTATGGTATATAGTGCTAGCGCTGTATGGGCAGAATACAAGTTTCACGATTCATTTTTCTTCGCCAAGAGGCAGCTTTTATTTGCTGGGGTCGGCATCATCGCTATGTTTTTTATCATGAATGTTGATTATTGGGTGTGGCGCGATTGGTCAAAAGTGCTGCTTATCATTTGTTTTGTGCTTCTTGTTCTTGTGCTTATTCCAGGAGTTGGAATGGTGCGCAACGGTTCACGTAGCTGGATCGGTGTTGGGGCGTTCTCTATTCAGCCATCTGAGTTTATGAAACTAGCGATGATTGCCTTTTTGGCGAAATACCTGTCAGAACACCAAAAAAAGATTACGTCGTTTAAACAGGGAATGCTCCCTGCCTTAGCCCTCGTATTTGCAGCGTTTGGTATGATTATGTTGCAGCCCGATTTAGGAACGGGAACGGTGATGGTTGGTACGTGTATTACAATGATTTTCGTTGCTGGAGCTCGCATCAGCCATTTCGTTGGATTAGGAATGGTTGGGTTAGCTGGTTTTGCGGGACTTGTTTTATCCGCTCCTTACAGAATTAAGCGAATCACTTCCTTTTTGAACCCTTGGGAAGACCCCCTTGGGAGCGGCTTTCAAATGATTCAATCGCTATACGCGATTGGTCCGGGGGGACTGCTTGGCTTAGGATTGGGACAAAGCAGACAAAAGTTTTTTTACTTACCAGAGCCGCAAACGGATTTTATTTTCGCCATTTTGGCAGAGGAATTAGGATTCATTGGCGGTTCGCTCGTGCTACTTTTGTTTAGCTTGCTGCTTTGGCGGGGGGTGCGAATCGCTTTTGGTGCCCCAGATTTATACGGCAGCTTCTTGGCCATTGGAATTATCTCAATGGTCGCAATTCAAGTGATGATTAATATTGGTGTAGTAACGGGACTTATGCCTGTTACAGGGATCACATTGCCTTTTTTAAGTTACGGTGGTTCCTCGCTAACGCTTATGTTAATGGCGATTGGTGTGTTGCTCAACATTAGTAAACATGCTCGATATTGAAACGACAAAGGGGAAGCTCTCCAATTGCCCTATTTGGAGAGATAGCCCCTCTCGTTTTGTTTGCATCATCTAGTAGCGGCAGGCAAGAAACATCATAGGATAAATGTAAGTGCAACCAAGTATGTTGATTATCCAATAAAAACTAGTTGACATTGCTCTATTCCTAGCTTTTCTACCATAGTCGGCAAGGCAGAGCTTTGCCGACTGACATGCTTAACATGCCCTCCTCGAATAACGAACGCTTGGGGGGCAAATGGATTGATTTGTCCGCCAGCGTTCTTGTTCGAGGGAAGAGGCAGAAAAGCTTGTGTTTAGCTATGTAATTCTATATTTTTTAGTAAAATAATGGATCATCAACATTTGTGAAGTGCAACAAGAGATTACCAGGAAAGGGGAGGATGTCCGTGCAACAATTAATAAAGGAACTATTGGAGGCTAATGTTGGAAAAGTAAAAGAAAAAGAACCGCTTGCACATCATACGACGATTAAAATCGGTGGGCCTGCGGATGTTTTTATAGAGCCGAACAGTATCGAAAACTTGCAAAAAGCAATGTCGATTATTCAGAAACATCAAGTCAATTGGCGAGCGATTGGCCGCGGCTCCAATCTGCTTGTTTCAGATGAAGGAATTGAAGGAGCAGTCATCAAACTTGGCGAAGGACTCGATGAACTAAGCATTAATGAGGACGAAGTAACCGTCGGAGGAGGGTACTCTCTTATTAAACTAGCGACCATTGTGAGTAAACAAGGGTTATCGGGACTGGAGTTTGCTGGTGGAATTCCGGGATCGATTGGCGGTGCTGTATACATGAATGCAGGCGCCCACGGAGCGGATATGTCGCATATTTTGAAAAAAGCGCAAATTTTATTTCCAGACGGGACGATTGAATGGCTGACAAATGAGGAAATGGAATTTTCGTACAGAACATCCGTTTTGCAAAAGAAGCGGCCAGGCATTTGCATTGCGGCTATTTTGCAACTGCAAAAAGGAGAGCGAGAGGAAATTGTAGCAAAAATGCAAAAAAACAAGGATTATCGCCGTGACACTCAACCGTGGAACTACCCATGCGCTGGAAGTATTTTCCGAAACCCGCTACCAAACTATGCAGGAAAATTAATTGAACAGGCAGGGTTGAAAGGATACACAATTGGCGGTGCAAAAATTTCAGAGCAGCACGCTAACTTTATTGTTAATATCGGAAATGCAAAAGCCCAGGATGTATTGGCCCTTATTTCCTATGTCAAAACGGAAATTCAACGTCTATACGGAATTGAACTTGCTACAGAAGTAGAAATCATTGGTCGGAAGTCCTGAAAATTAGGTCACCCTATTTTCCAATATTGTGCTATAATGAAAGCAGCATTGCTTAAAAAATCAACGGCATGGAAAAATGCCGTTTGTTTTATTGTTTGAAGTGTCGGAAAGCGGTGATCGAGTTGGAGAAAAGAAAAGTTGTTGTTCTCGAAGAGCGTGTTCCAAAACTGAAAGAGCGCCGAAGACAAAAAGTAAACCGCCGATTAACAGCCTATATTTCTTTCTTTTTTATGTTAATTTTATTAATTATTTATTTTCAATCACCGTTGAGCAATGTTAGGCATATTGAAGTAAAAGGGAATCAGCATGTTTCCGACAGAAAGGTTATTGAATTAAGCGGTTTAACGGGGCGGACAAGCTTTTGGAGAGTAAAAGCAGAAAAAGTTGAAAGGGCGATTGAACATCACCCGGAAGTAAAAATGGTAACGCTTAAGAAAATTTTTCCTAACACAATTGTGTTGTATGTGAAGGAGCGAAGAAGAGTCGCCTATATCAAGCATAAACAGGCCTTTTTTCCAATTCTTGAGAATGGTCAAATTTTAACGAAGCACACATCTGAGACCGCACTAAGTGATGCACCGATCTTAGTTGATTGGAAAGAAGGAGAAGATATTCAAGAAATGGCGGGACAGCTCGCCAAATTACCGCCATACATACTAAACTCCATTTCCGAAATTCATTATACACCGCGTAGTCAAGACAAATATCATATTACGGTCTACATGAATGACGGGTTTGAAGTAAGCGCGAATGTACAAAACTTCGCTGAAAAAATGCTTCTGTATCCATCGATTGTAAAACAGCTGAATCCAAATGTAAAAGGTGTTATTCATTTAGAAGTGAGCAACTATTTTAAAGCTTACGATGAAGAGAAAAAGGGGGATGGCGATGAAAAAGATTCGAGGTAATGATGTCATCCTTTCCTTTGTTTGTCTAGTTTTAGGCTTTATGCTTTCCTTTTCCTATCAATATACGAAAAGTCAATCCGAAAAGCGAAACATCACCGATAGTCAGTGGGAGAAGGAGTATGAATATCGAAAACTGCTCATCCATGCGCAAAAAGAAAACCGCAAGTTAAAGGAAGAACTAATGAAAAAGCAAGAAAAAGTAAGACAGATGGAAACGTCATTAGCGAATGAAAAAAAGACGTATGTTGATTTAGTAGAACAGGCGGAACAACTGCGCATGTATGTTGGAAAAGTGAAGGTAAAAGGGAAAGGAGTGGAAGTGACGCTATCTGATGCGTCCTACATTCCAAGCGAACAAAATGCTACAAACTACATCGTTCACGAACAACATGTGTTTAAAGTGGTACATGAATTGCTTATTTCAGGGGCGGAGGCGATCGCTATTAACGGCCAACGTATATCCCATCGTTCCTATATTGTTTGTAACGGTCCTGTTATTGAAGTAGACGGCACGCAACATTCGGCTCCATTTGTCATTTCGGCTATCGGCGATCCTGCCGTACTTGCTTCGGCGCTCAATATCGCCGGGGGTGTGAAGGATCAATTAACGAATGATCATATTGTCGTTAAAATTGAGCAAAAAGAGGAAATTACGTTAGATCCGATTTTTCATACGAATCGCGATTGAAGATGGAAAGTTTGGTGAATCCCGTTGGAAAGAAGACTTGTTCATTTTACACTGATTACAATTATTATCGGTTTTATGCTGGCTGTTCAGTTGCAAACGAAACGGCATCCTGTTGTTCGCGATACTCGCGACATTTGGGAATTGCGCAAAGATTTGAAGCAAGAACAGGAACTTGAACAACAGCTTTTGCTAGAAATTCGTCACAATGATGAAAAAATACAAAACTATAAACAAAGCCGTTCTGTTAATCAAAGAGCTGCGCTGGAGGAAACGGTTAACGAGTTAAAGAGGGAGGCTGGATTGACAGAAATAAGTGGTCCCGGTCTTCTTCTAACGATCGAACCATTCTATCCTGACAATTATGTAGGACCGGTTGTGAACACCGTTTCCCCTGAATTGTTAAAGCGGTTTATTAATGAACTTAATATGTATGGGGCAAAGGAAATTGCTATTGCCAACGAGCGAATCACCAATACAACAGCGATTCGGGATGTAAATGGAGTTACAAAAATCGGAAATACTAAAGTTTCTTCATTGCCTATACAAGTAAAAGTGATTGCCGACAATGTGACAACGTTTCATAACAGGCTAAAAGCTTCAACCATTTTCGATGATTTTGTGATTGAAAATTTGCAAATTACTGTTTCCGAACCGATGACAACAGTAGTAATTCCAAAATATGACGGGAATTGGCACATTCGCTATATGAAAGCGGTACAAGCCGAAAAGGAGGGAAAATAGCGTGTGGCTCCCAATCATCGGCTTCATTATAGGGATTACGCTAGGATTGCTCACCGACTGGCGCATTCCAGACGAGTATTCGAGCTATTTATCAATCGCGATTTTGGCGGCATTTGATACGTTAATCGGCGGCATTCGCGCCCATTTACAAAACACGTACGATGAAAATGTCTTTTTAACAGGGTTCTTTTTTAATATTATTTTAGCTGCAAGTTTAGCTTTTCTCGGTGTTCATCTTGGTGTAGACTTGTATTTAGCAGCTGTGTTTGCTTTCGGGGTTCGACTGTTTCAAAACATTGCTGTCATTCGCAGAATTTGGCTTGGGAAATGGATGGAGAAGCGGCAAAAATCCTAAAAAGTTGATGCAAATAAGAGGGAATGCTTCTTTACATGTTGAATATATGAATAAATCTTGTCGTCGCTGTTCGATTGATATATTAGTTTGTTGAAGGAGGTGCTAACAGATGAACAGCAATGAAATCGTTGTAAGTCTTGACATTGGAACATCCAGTGTTAAGGTTATTATAGGAGAAATGTTGAATGAATCATTGAATATTATTGGTGTTGGCAATGTGAAATCCGAAGGGCTTAAGAAGGGTTCCATTGTTGATATAGATGAAACAGTGCAGTCAATTAAGCGAGCCATTGATCAAGCGGAACGAATGATCGGTTTAACCATTAACCAGGTCGTCGTCGGCGTAAATGGCAACCATGTACAGCTGCAAGATTGTCGCGGGATCGTCGCTGTTTCAAGCGAAAATCGTGAGATTACAGATGAAGATGTTGCACGCGTCATCGACTCTGCACAAGTGGTCTCAATTCCGCCTGACAGGGAAATTATTGGGGTCATCCCAAAACAGTTTATCGTCGATGGTCTTGACGGCATTAGTGATCCGCGCGGTATGCTCGGAGTGCGACTTGAAATGGAAGGAACGATGATTACCGGGGCGAAGACAGTTTTACATAACTTGCTGCGCTGTGTTGAACGAGCGGGGTTAGAAATTAGTGATATTTGTTTACAACCACTTGCCGCTGGTTCCCTTGCTCTGTCAAAAGATGAGAAAAATTTGGGTGTCGCTTTAGTGGATATTGGTGGAGGTTCTACGACGATCGGCGTGTTTGAACAAGGTTTTCTTCAGGCATCATCCGTTCTCCCAGTCGGAGGCGACCATATTACGAAAGATATCTCAATTGGGTTGCGGACATCCACGGAGGACGCTGAAAGAATTAAGCTGAAACATGGACATGCTTTCTATGATCTTGCTTCTGAGGAAGAAATTTTCAGCGTGCCGATCATTGGGACTGATCAGCATCAGCAGTTTACTCAATTAGAAGTTGCTGATATTATTGAAGCGAGACTCGAAGAAATTTTTCAATTAGTGTACCAAGAAATTCGAAAGCTAGGATTCCGTGATTTGCCGGGCGGATATGTGTTAACGGGTGGAGTCGCCAATATGCCAGGAATTTTAGAGTTGGCCCAAGTGATGCTCGGCAGCAGCGTGCGCATTGCAATTCCTGACTATATTGGCGTCCGCGACCCGCAATATACAACGGGAGTAGGATTGATAAAGTTCGCTTACCGGCATGCGAAATTGCAAGGCCGCGGTATCCCTGTGGCAGCGGCGATCGAAGTGCCGGAAAAGCGGGCGCCTAAACAACAACCGGCTAAAGCAAAACAAAAGAGCAAGGAAGAAAACTTAGGACAAAAAGTTAAAAAGTTTTTCGGTTATTTCTTCGAATAGAGATCGAAATTATTGGGAGGATTTTGTCATGTTGGAGTTTGACACTACTGTTGATCAGTTAGCAACGATTAAGGTCATCGGTGTTGGCGGCGGCGGAAACAATGCCGTAAATCGAATGATTGAACATGGCGTACAAGGTGTAGAATTCATTGCGGTCAACACCGATGCACAAGCTTTAAATTTATCAAAAGCCCCTACTAAACTGCAAATTGGTGCGAAATTGACGCGAGGATTGGGGGCTGGAGCAAACCCAGAGGTTGGAAAAAAAGCGGCGGAAGAAAGCAAAGAGCAGATTGAAGAGGCGCTAAAAGGTGCTGACATGGTGTTTGTGACCGCGGGAATGGGAGGCGGAACAGGAACTGGAGCAGCGCCAGTCATCGCACAAATTGCCCGGGAGTTAGGAGCGTTGACTGTAGGGGTTGTAACGCGTCCATTTACGTTTGAGGGCCGAAAACGGGCAGTACAAGCGGCTAATGGGATCGCTGCGATGAAGGAGGCTGTTGACACACTCATCGTTATCCCAAATGATCGTCTTTTAGAGATCGTTGACAAAAACACGCCAATGCTCGAGGCGTTCCGCGAAGCAGATAATGTCCTTCGTCAAGGGGTGCAGGGCATTTCCGACTTAATTGCTGTCCCAGGGCTTATCAACCTCGACTTTGCCGATGTGAAAACGATCATGTCAAATAAAGGTTCAGCGCTCATGGGAATCGGAATTGCCAGCGGAGAGAATCGCGCGGCTGAGGCTGCGAAAAAGGCGATTTCGAGTCCGTTGCTTGAAACTTCGATTGACGGAGCACAAGGGGTGCTAATGAACATTACAGGCGGCACTAATTTAAGCTTATATGAAGTACAAGAAGCGGCTGATATTGTTGCGTCTGCTTCCGATCAGGATGTTAATATGATTTTTGGCTCCGTCATTAACGAAAACTTAAAAGATGAGATCGTTGTGACAGTTATTGCTACCGGGTTTAACGAAACGGAAGCACAACCATCGCGTCCTGTTCGTTCAGGCATCGGAACAGCGACTAAGGTCACAACGACAGTCAAGCGAGAAAAACGGGAGGAGCCAGCACAAGATTACAGCTCAATCCGTTCTCCACAAGTGGAGGACCCTCTAGATATTCCAGCATTCCTCCGCAACCGCAATCGCCGCCGATAACAAGAAAAGCGAAGGCGCCGAAGCTAGACAGCAAGAAAAGCGAAGGCGCTGAGAGTCACAGCGAAAAGAGCATGGATCATAACGATTCATGCTCTTTTATACTAATAGAAGTTATAATCCAAAGTTCTTCGCTGTCTCCAAACAAAGCCTCATGTTATCAATCAATAGCAGTTGCCGGTTCGAGCATATAATTTTTGCATTATAGAGCAGTTTTTTATGGGCACATGAAAACAGCGGGTAAATGGCTCGCGAATGAACCTCCCCCACCTACACTTCGTTTCAAGGTGGGAGACTTCTCAGTAGATGATGTTAAAAAGCTATATCGCGAGCAATGTTTTATCGAAATCAGCAATTCCTCTTATCTTTGTTCTATCGTCCTCATTGATCCCCGCAAAATATCCCTTATTTTGTTCGCAAGATTGTGCTGCTGCCACAAAAAGTGTATGTAACGTTATTGTTATGCTAAGGAAGATATGGACTGGCCGATAGAGGATGTATTCCTCCATTTTTGCCAAACTCTCAAAAATCATCGCTTGATTAGTTTCATAAAATAAATTTTTTACAAAATCCTCTTTTGATTGAATCGAGAAAAAATGCAGCAAATGGCTAACGGATTGCTAAAGAGCTTGTCTGTTCGTTTTTCTTTGACAAAAAATTTGTTTTTTCACCATCATAAATTGACAGACTTTCCAATAAGATGTGCTATATACTATTTTCAGAAATTGCTTGGCTTTGTTCCTTATAAAAGGGAGGCTAGTTGCTTGACGGTTTATTTAGATATTGTCTGGCTATTAAACTTTTGCTTTGATGGTTTATTGCTTTGGCTGACTGCTATTATGCTGAAAAGGAGCATTGTGTGGTGGAGAATCGCGGTGGGAGCATTTATCGGCTCATTGCTTGTGTTGTTTATGTTCACGCCGTTTTCGCCATACGTGCAAAAACCGATCGGCAAATTGTTCTTCTCTCTCCTTATCGTTTGGGCATCTTTTGGATTTAAACGTTTTCGGTATTTTTTTGAGAACTTATTTACATTTTATTTTGCTACTTTTATGGTCGGCGGGGGATTAATTGCCGTTCACTATTTTCTCCAAAATGAGGTGCAAATTACAAATGGAGCCCTTACAGCCTATTCTTTAGGAGCAGGCGATCCAGTTAGCTGGTTTTTCGTTTTAATCGGTTTTCCGCTTTTATGGTTATTTTCACGATCGCGAATCAATGGAATCCGTGAGAAAAAAATGCGGTTTGATAGCATTGTGGATGTTGTTCTTACGTTTGATGGCCATTCGCTTTTATTAAAAGGGCTGATTGATAGCGGGAATCAGTTATATGATCCGATTACAAAAACCCCTGTCATGATTATCGATGCGGATGAAATGAAAGATATTTTGCCGTCTTTATTGTTAGAGAATATAAAGCAGCAAACAGACTTTCAATGGTTGCATAATGAACAACTTGGAAAATGGGCGCAACGGTTGCGTCTCATTCCTTATCGTGTTATTGGAAAGGGGCAACAATTTATGCTAGCAGTAAAACCGGACCGAATCGTCATTTGTTATGAAGCGCAGCGGATTGAGGTGTCAAAAGGTCTTGTTGGCCTAAATGAAGCACGTTTATCAACGGATGGAGAGTACCAGTGTATTGTGCATCCAAAAATGATACAAACAGGCAGACGGTTAACAGCTTCATGAGTTTGTTACTATATCATACGCATTTTTAATTAAATTAGAAGGGGGATTTTTATGAGAGCATGGAAACTTCGCATTATTTATTTATGGCATAAGCTATTAATGAAATTAGGAATAAAAACAGATGAAATTTATTACATCGGCGGAAGCGAAGCGCTACCACCGCCACTAACAAAAGAAGAGGAAGAGGTGTTGTTGCAAAAGCTTTCATCAGGTGATGAAACTGCAAGGTCGTTGCTCATTGAGCGAAATCTGCGTCTCGTTGTTTATATAGCTCGGAAGTTTGAGAATACGGGTATTAACATTGAGGATTTGATTAGTATCGGAACAATCGGATTAATTAAAGCAGTTAACACGTTTAATCCAGACAAAAAAATTAAATTGGCAACCTATGCTTCGCGATGTATTGAAAATGAAATTTTAATGTATTTGCGCCGCAATAATAAAGTGCGATCGGAAGTATCGTTCGATGAACCTCTAAACATTGACTGGGACGGCAACGAATTATTGCTTTCGGATGTGCTTGGGACAGAAGATGATGTTATTACAAAGGATTTAGAGGCAGATGTTGACCGTCATCTTTTACTTAATGCGCTTCGGCAGCTAAGTGACCGAGAAAAACAAATCATGGAGCTTCGTTTCGGACTTTCTGGAGGAGAAGAAAAAACACAAAAAGATGTTGCGGATTTGCTCGGTATATCGCAATCTTACATATCACGTCTAGAAAAACGCATTATAAAACGGTTGCGCAAGGAATTTAACAAGATGATGTAGCCTGCTAATCTCTAAAGTCCTTTTGCCTCGATTGTGGTCCGTTCGTGGCTTTTTTTGAAAAGCGTCACAGAAGAGATCGCGACCATCTGCTCATGACGATTGTATGATGCATGATTGTTAGAACATAAGGCAGCTGTTTCCATGCATATCTTTTTCGTCTATTTGATTGTGCATATTTTTCCTTCCTAAGGGGATACTGAACATTGACAGCATCTCCTGATGGGAGGGAAAGACTTGACAAGAAACAAAGTAGAAATTTGCGGTGTTGACACATCAAAGCTTCCGGTATTAAAAAACGAGGAAATGCGTGAATTGTTTAAAAGAATGCATGAAGGGGATTTGGAAGCAAGGGAAAAGCTTGTAAATGGAAACTTGCGCCTAGTTTTAAGTGTGATCCAACGTTTTAATAACCGCGGAGAATTCGTCGATGATTTGTTTCAAGTCGGTTGCATTGGACTTATGAAATCCATTGATAATTTTGATTTAAGCCAGAATGTCAGATTTTCTACGTATGCCGTGCCAATGATCATTGGGGAAATTCGTCGCTATTTGCGTGACAACAACCCGATTCGCGTATCCCGCTCCTTGCGCGACATTGCTTATAAAGCGTTGCAAGTACGCGAAAAATTAATGGGCGAAACGGCTAAGGAACCGACAGCAGAAGAAATCGCCAAAGTGCTTGGGGTTCCGCATGAGGAAGTCGTATTTGCTCTTGATGCCATTCAGGATCCGGTTTCATTATTTGAACCGATTTATAATGACGGCGGTGATCCGATTTATGTGATGGATCAGTTAAGCGATGAAAAGAACCGAGACAGCCATTGGATCGAAGAAATCGCTTTAAAAGAGGGATTGCGTCGATTAAATGAGCGAGAAAAAATGATTATCCGTAAGCGTTTTTTCCAAGGAAAAACACAGATGGAAGTAGCCGAAGAAATCGGCATTTCTCAAGCGCAAGTGTCACGGTTAGAAAAAGCGGCGATTCGCCAAATGAATAAAAATATTCAAGTATGAAGAGCTGTTCTATTAAGAACAGTTCTTTTTTTCGGAAAGGTCATAACAAACACGTCATATAGTGAATTAAGAAACGAAAAGCGGAGGGGCTTGCCATGATTAAAATTTCTGAATTTCAAGCAAAAGATGTTGTGAATGTGGCAAACGGAAAGAAACTCGGGAATATTGGTGATATCGATATTAATTTACAGACAGGTCAAATCGAATCTTTAATTATTCTAGGTGCCGGAAAAGTGCTAGGTCTATTCGGCCGTGAGGAGGAAACGGTCATTCCTTGGCGCAACATTGTCAAAATTGGTGCTGATGTTATTTTAGTTCGTTTCAATGAAGGTGAATAAATTATTGATTATCATTTGTAAGCAAACTATGATAAAATAGGAAAAAAAGTGATAAAAATCTACAAAGAGGATGTCGAGAATGTCGGAAATTTTTCACCAGGTTGGCGAGGAACTGCTGCTGTTGGACGGTTGGCAAGGTGTGGTTGCCGGTTTTACAACAAAACAAGGGGGGGTTAGTGATCCGCCATTTGCGACGTTCAATGTCGGCTTGCATGTCGGAGATGCCAATCCTTCTGTTGAAAGCAACCGCCGAAAGCTTGCCGGGTTGTTGCAGTTTCCTATCGAGAGGTGGGTATGCTCCGAGCAAACACACGGCTCCCGAATTGAAAAGGTAACGAGATGCGATGCTGGAAAAGGAGCTCTTCATCTTGAGACAGCTATTGCTGATACGGATGGATTGTATACAGAGGAGGCAGGAATTCTGCTAGCATTATGTTTCGCTGACTGCGTACCTCTTTATTTTGCTGCCCCTAATCACGGTATGATAGGGGTAGCCCATGCAGGATGGAAAGGAACAGTTAAAAATATTGCTGGGGAAATGGTGCGTTTATGGCGGCATAACGAGCAGATTCCACTAGATGAGGTTGTAGTAGCAATCGGTCCATCGATTGGTTCTTGTTGCTATATTGTAGACGATCGTGTCATGGAAGCTGCGGAAAAAGCGTTAGGAATGAAAGAAGCCCTTCCTTATCGAGAGGTAAGTATAGGACAATATGCTCTTGATTTAAAGGAGCTAAATCGTCTATTGCTTATAAAAGAGGGTGTCCCGGAGCAACAGATTCATATGTCTCATTACTGCACAAGCTGTACAAAAGATTTATTTTTCTCGCATCGCCGCGATCGCGGCCGGACGGGAAGAATGATGGCATTTATCGGCAGGAAGGAGGAATAAATGATGTCTGTTTATGACAATGTAGCATTGATCCGTAGCAACATCGAAGAAGCATGCAAGCGGACTGGGCGCAATCCTGCCGACATACGCATCATTGCGGTAACGAAATATGTAAGCATCGACCGCGCGAAGGAAGCCCTTGCTGCCGGAATCGCTGATCTCGGAGAAAATCGCGATGATGGTTTGCTTAGGAAGTATGAGGCAATCGGTAAGGAAGCAACATGGCATTTCATTGGAACATTGCAATCGCGCAAAGTGAAAAATATTATAGATAAAGTAGACTATATTCACTCGCTTGACCGTTTATCGCTCGCACAAGAAATTGAAAAGCGGGCAGCCCAAAAAATGAAATGTTTTGTTCAAGTCAATGTATCAGGGGAACAAACAAAGCATGGACTAGCAAAGGAAGAAGTGCTCCCATTTATTGAGCAATTGCGGGATTTTTCTAAAATCGAAATTGTCGGGTTGATGACAATGGCTCCGTATACAGATGATGAGCCGTTTCTGCGCCAATGTTTCCGCGAGTTGAAAACATTGCAGCAACATGTACAAGCACTAGGCATCCCAAATGCCCCATGCACAGAGCTATCGATGGGGATGTCCAACGATTATGTGATTGCAGTTGAAGAAGGTGCTACGTTCATCCGATTGGGAACATCACTTGTTGGAAATGAATGATAGGAGGTGTAAAGTTTATGGGACTTATTAAAAAGTTTAAAGATTATTTTTTAGAAGAAGATTACGAGGAATATGAAGAGGAATATGAAGAAGTGGATGAGGACGAGCTACCTCCTCAGCCGATTGGAAAAGGAACTGCTAAGCAAAACGTCGTAAGCTTGCAAAGTGTGCAAAAATCATCAAAAGTTGTACTCATCGAGCCAAGAGCATATGCCGAAGCCCAAGAAATCGCTGATCATTTGAAAAATCGCCGTGCTGTTGTCGTTAATTTGCAGCGAATTCAACATGATCAAGCGAAGCGCATTGTCGACTTTTTAAGCGGAACGGTTTACGCCATTGGCGGAGATATTCAGCAAGTCGGTACGCGCATTTTTCTGTGTACTCCTGACAATGTCGACGTTACTGGATCAATCTCTATTGTTTCTGAGGACGAAACATCGATGAAAAGGTGGTAATTTATGTATAGTCTCCTTTCGTTTTTAACAACGTTAATTGATATATATTCGTACGCATTAATTGTGTACATTTTAATGTCGTGGTTTCCTAATGCGCGCGATACGAAAATCGGCCAGCTTTTGGCTGCGATTTGCGAGCCGTATTTAGAGCCGTTTCGCCGCATCATTCCTCCAATTGGAATGATTGATGTTTCTCCGATTGCCGCTTTATTTGTGCTAAATTTTGCTACGAGAGGTTTGCATGCGCTATTTAACATGTTACATTTAGTGTAGGGAATCCAAAAAAGGGTTCCCTTCTTTGTGAGAAGGAGTAGCGACGATGAATTTATATCAGCATTTCCGAAAAGAAGAGCACCATTTTATCGATCAAGTGCTTGAATGGCGGGAATTTGTCAAAGAACAGTATTGTCCGAAGTTAACGGATTTTCTTGACCCGCGTGAACAACAAATTGTCCAACTTGTCATCGGGAATGACGAGGATGTACATATTTCTTTTTTCGGTGGCGCACCGTCAGTCGAGCGAAAGAGAGCGCTTTTATACCCGCCGTATTTCCAACCAGAGGAAGAGGATTTTTCGCTAACTCTTTTTTCGATTGGCTACCCGAGTAAGTTTGTTTCGCTCGAACACCGACAAGTGCTTGGGGCTCTTATGTCTCTTGGTTTGAAGCGAGGAAAATTCGGAGATATTTTAGTCAAAGATGACCACATTCAGTTTATTGTTGCAAAAGAAATTGCCGATTACATTCGCCTCCATTTTGAGGCGGTAGGAAGAACGAAAATTTCACTGCAAGAAAAGCCGTTGACAGATATGATTGCAGTGGAGGAGCAATGGAAGGAGACGACAATTACCGTTTCGTCGCTTAGGCTTGACGCCGTACTGTCGCAAGCGTTTGGTGCATCGCGGCAAAATGTTCAATCGCTAATTGAAAATGGCCTTGTCAAAGTGAATTGGAAGGTTGTCGAACAAGCACATTCAGAGTGCAAGGAAGGCGATACGCTTTCCGCACGGGGGCTTGGGCGGTTAAAAATTATCGCAATTGACGGAAAAACTAAAAAAGATCGGTGGCGCATTCAAATAGGAATGCAAAAATAATCGAATTGTTGCAGGAATTCGCAGAAATATGTCGAATAATAGCAAAAGAGGAAAGTGTGTTGATTATCCACGATTTTGTTTCTGAAAAAATGTTTAATATGGCGATCATCAGCCATTGAAGCCAAAATCGCCATGGACAGCAACGTGCAAATGAATTTGCTCGCAAAGCGTTCATGTTCGATGGGCACGCGTATCGCATGCTAGGGCGACAAGAAATCTTGCCGTCCTAGCAGAAAGCGTGACGACCGTTGTTATTGGCTAATCAACACACCAAGTTAAAGAGGAATTATGCAGATGGAGGTGGCATTCGTGCCTTTAACACCATTAGATATTCATAACAAAGAATTTAGCAAGGGTTTTCGCGGTTATGACGAAGACGAAGTAAACGAGTTTCTAGATCAAGTGATTAAAGATTATGAGATGATGATTCGCGAAAAGAAACAGCTAGAGGAAAAAGTGGCCGAATTGACCGAAAAGCTTGGCTATTTTACTAACATTGAAGAAACGTTAAATAAATCAATTTTAATTGCACAGGAAACAGCAGAAGAGGTGAAGCGGAACGCTCAAAAAGAAGCGAAACTCATCATTAAAGAAGCGGAGAAAAATGCTGACCGCATTATTAGTGAAGCGCTCGCTAAATCGAGGAAAATCGCTTTGGAAGTCGAAGAGCTAAAGCGGCAGTCGAAAGTGTTCCGTACGCGCTTCCGCATGTTAGTAGAGGCGCAGCTTGAAATGTTAAACAACGATGATTGGGATCATTTGATGGAATATGAAATCAAAGAAATTGAATTGAACGAGCAGGAAGAAATAAGCCAATCTTGACGAATTTTGCCCGTTTCGCATATAATCAAAAATAAATGTTTTGTCTTAGTTTAATTATCACTAACGACAAATAAAATTGACATACAATTGACGATGAAAGGGACAGTAGTTCTTTCAGTTGCTTATGATAGCGAGTCGGGGACGGTGGAAGCCTGGCATAAGCGAAAGAGTGAAGATCACCCTGGAGTTCCATGCTGAAAGAAAGTAGGCAATGGCGCGTCATTCCCGTTACGAATGCAGAGTGGACTATGTTTGAGTAGTCAATAAGGGTGGTACCGCGAGACCGTTCTCGTCCCTTTTGGGGATGAGAACGGTTTTTTTATGTTGATAAAAAATGGAGGAGTGTAGGTATGGACTATAAAGATACGTTGTTAATGCCGCAAACAGACTTTCCGATGAGAGGAAACCTTCCGCAGCGTGAGCCACAAATTCAAGCGCAGTGGGAAGAAATGAATATTTACCAAAAAGTGCAGGAGCGCACGAAAGGCCGTCCGCTATTCGTGCTGCATGACGGTCCTCCGTATGCGAACGGCGATATTCATATGGGGCATGCCTTAAATAAAATTCTAAAGGATTTTATTGTTCGCTATAAATCAATGAGCGGCTACTGTGCCCCATATGTGCCGGGGTGGGATACGCATGGTTTGCCGATTGAAACGGCGCTTACCAAAAATAAAGGTGTAAATCGTAAGGAGATGAGCGTAGCTGCGTTTCGCAAGCTTTGCGAAGAGTACGCTTATGAACAAATTGACAGCCAGCGCAAACAATTTAAGCGTCTTGGTGTTCGCGGAGATTGGGAAAATCCGTATATTACGCTGAAACCAGAGTATGAAGCGCAACAAATTAGAGTGTTCGGCGAAATGGCGAAAAAAGGGTTGATTTATAAAGGCTTGAAGCCTGTTTATTGGTCCCCGTCAAGCGAATCCGCACTGGCAGAAGCGGAGATTGAGTATAAGGATAAACGCTCTCCGTCGATTTATGTTGCGTTTTCTGTTAAAGATGGAAAAGGTGTGCTTGATGGAGACGAAAAAATTGTGATTTGGACAACAACGCCTTGGACGATCCCAGCGAACTTAGGAATTGCGGTACATCCGGATTTGGAATACAGTGTTGTTCAAGTAAGCGGGGAAAAATATGTTGTAGCTTCCGCGTTGCTTGAATCTGTGAAAAAGGAGATTGGCTGGGAAGAGACAACCGTTGTCAAAACATTGAAAGGAAAAGAGCTTGAGTACGTTGTGGCGAAGCATCCGTTGTATGAGCGTGATTCCCTCGTTGTCTGCGGCGAGCACGTCACGACCGATGCCGGAACAGGATGTGTTCATACAGCTCCTGGACACGGGGAGGATGACTTCTTCGTTGGTCAAAAATATAACTTAGGAGTACTTTGTCCAGTTGACGAGCGCGGTTATATGACAGAAGAAGCCCCTGGATTTGCAGGACTCTTTTATGATGAGGCAAATAAAGCAATTACTGAAAAATTAAAAGAGGCAGGCGCGCTGTTAAAGCTTCAGTTTATTACACACTCTTATCCGCATGATTGGCGTACGAAGCAGCCGACGATTTTCCGCGCGACGGCGCAATGGTTCGCGTCGATTGATAAAATTCGCGATGAATTGTTGCAGGCGGTACAAGAAACGAAATGGGTGCCAGCCTGGGGAGAAACACGCTTATATAACATGGTGCGTGATCGCGGCGACTGGTGCATTTCGCGCCAACGTGCATGGGGCGTGCCGATTCCGGTCTTTTATGCGGAAAACGGCGATCCAATCATCACCGATGAAACAATTGAGCATGTGTCGAATTTATTTAGACAATACGGCTCCAATGTTTGGTTTGAGCGTGAAGCGAAAGATTTGTTGCCGGAAGGATTTACGCATCCATCTAGTCCAAACGGCATCTTTACAAAAGAAACGGACATTATGGATGTTTGGTTCGACTCCGGTTCTTCGCATCAAGCGGTCTTAGAAGAGCGCGATGACTTGCAGCGTCCAGCCGACCTCTATCTTGAAGGGTCTGACCAATATCGCGGTTGGTTTAACTCTTCGCTTTCTACGGCGGTCGCTGTAACAGGAAAAGCGCCGTATAAGGGAGTATTGAGCCACGGGTTCGTTCTTGATGGTGAAGGACGCAAAATGAGCAAATCGCTTGGCAACGTTGTCGTGCCGGCGAAAGTGATGGAGCAGCTAGGAGCGGATATTTTACGCCTTTGGGTTGCGTCTGTCGATTACCAATCTGATGTGCGCATTTCTGATAGCATTTTAAAACAAGTGGCAGAAGTATATCGGAAAATCCGCAACACGTTCCGTTTCTTGCTTGGCAACTTATTTGACTTCGATCCGGAAACAAATGCTGTTCCTGTCGCGGAACTGCGCGAAGTCGATCGTTATATGCTCGTTAAATTAAACGGATTAATTGAAAAAGTGAAACGCTCGTATGAAACATATGATTTTGCCGCGATTTATCATGATGTAAACAATTTCTGTACGGTTGATTTAAGCGCATTTTATTTAGATTTTTCAAAGGATGTCCTTTATATTGAAGCGCCGAATCATAAAGAGCGCCGCTCGATCCAAACGGTGCTGTATGAGACGCTTGTGGCGTTAACGAAATTAGTTGCTCCGATTTTGCCGCACACGGCCGATGAAGTATGGGGACATATCCCGAATCGAAAAGAGCAAGCGGAAAGCGTTCAGCTTGTTGATATGCCGGAAGCGAAGGAAATCGAAGGAGCAGATCAGCTCGCTGCAAAATGGGATGCGTTTATGAATGTGCGCGACGACGTGTTAAAAGCGCTTGAAGTGGCACGCAATGAAAAAGTAATCGGAAAATCGTTGACCGCCCATTTAGCTATTTATCCAACAAAAGAGACGAAACAACTTCTTGATTCGATTGAAGAAAGCTTGAAACAATTATTTATCGTTTCCGGATTTGAAGTTGCTGGAGACTACACAGAAGCGCCAGAAGAGGCACAAAAATTCGCAAGCATGGCCATTGTTGTGAAGCAAGCAAACGGCGAAACATGCGAGCGTTGCTGGGTCGTGACGCCAGAGGTCGGAACAGATTCAGACCATCCAACGTTGTGCCCGCGTTGCGCAAGCATTGTCAAAGAGCATTATACAGCGTGAGAAGGGAAAGGCTCGCTTTGATGGCGGGCCTTTTTGCTAAAAAATGTATGACTATTTGGGCTAGAAGTGCTTTTTAACAAAGTGTCTGTTTTAGTTTAACATAGGACATTTTCCTTAGGGCATGTTAAACAATATTGTTGATTTCTTTGTTAGACTAGCGGAGGCATTATTCAATTTCGGTTACTGTGACCCTATCTAAATTTACATCAAAAGTTAGAGTGACTGGGCCTTCTGGTGGATTATGGGGACCCGTATAAGTATCATATTTAACTTTTATGATAAAGTTATACTGAGAAAATCCTTCCGTTTTCCGATGAACTTCTAATATTTCTGCATTCCATAAACCGTAACTGCGTGTCGGATACTTATTTTCGATTGCTTTCCTTGCATAAGGGTCTAATAGAACTAAGACGGCGTCATAAAAATCAGTATGCTTTTTCTCGCTATTCCGATTTGACTCGGCCATTGCTTGATAAGGCCACGATATATTCCAGAATAATAAACATATGAAAAGAGAAATTACGATGCGCTTCATATAAAATAACCACCTCCTTTATCTAAGATAGTTTTTGTTAAAAGAGACGTGTCATTCCATATGTTTTTTAGCAAACCATTTTTTTCAGGTGGATTCAATGCCTCGTTTATTATTCATTAAAATAAAGTATTAATCTATAGGCGCTAGACCACATCCATTGTCTACCTCTCTACGATTGTGCTACAATTCATAAGTACATATGTCGAGTTGGAGGGAGTCGCGTGCTTTATTATTTAATCGCTCTTTTTGTGATTGCGGTGGATCAGTTGACAAAATGGCTGGTCGCAACGCATATGAAGATCGGTGAAAGCGTTACGATTATACCGAATGTGCTGTATATTACTTCCCACCGAAACCGGGGAGCAGCATGGGGGATTTTACAAGGCCAGTTTTGGTTGTTTTATTTAATCACCATTATCGTTGTTGTTGGTTTAGTTGTATATATTCAGCGCTTGCCGCGCAGGGAGCGTCTATTTGGCGTTGCGCTAGGATTTATGCTAGGCGGGGCGATCGGAAACTTTATTGACCGCTTAATCCGCAAGGAAGTGGTCGACTTTATCCATACATATATTTTTACGTACGATTTTCCGATCTTTAACATTGCTGATTCCGCCTTGTGCATAGGCGTCGCCCTCGTTTTTTTACAAACATTTGTTGTTGGAGCGAAGGAAAAGGAGAATTCATGATATGAATGTGGTACAGTTTCATATTGAGGAAGAGTATGATCGCGAGCGGATTGACAAAGTCATTGCCGCTCTTAATGAAGAATGGTCGCGCTCGCAAGTTCAACAATGGATCAAAGACGGGCTTGTGGCGGTAAACGGGAAGCCGATTAAAGCAAACTATAAATGTTCTGCAGGCGATGAAGTCATTATCGAGCTTCCGGAGCCAGAGCCGCTTGATGTCGAACCGGAAGAAATGGATTTAGATATTTACTACGAGGACGCCGATGTTCTCGTTGTCAACAAACCGCGCGGCATGGTCGTACATCCCGCTCCAGGTCATATGCGCGGCACGCTCGTCAACGGATTGCTTGCCCACTGCAAAGATTTATCGGGCATCAACGGCGTATTGCGTCCAGGGATTGTGCACCGCATTGATAAAGACACATCTGGGTTGTTGATGGTGGCAAAAAACGATATAGCTCATGAGTCGCTTGTAAACCAGCTTGTCAAAAAAACAGTCACTCGCAAATATAAAGCGATTGTACACGGAGTTATTCCTCATGACTACGGCACGATTGATGCACCGATCGGCCGCGACAAGCACGATCGACAAAGCATGGCTGTCGTAGAAAATGGGAAAGAAGCGGTGACTCATTTTCGGGTGCTTGAACGATTTGCCAACTTCACATTTATTGAATGCCAATTAGAAACAGGACGAACGCACCAAATTCGCGTACACATGAAATATATCGGCTATCCGCTTGCAGGTGATCCAAAATACGGGCCGAAAAAGACGCTTCCGATTGATGGACAGGCACTTCACGCTGGTGTGCTCGGGTTTGTTCATCCGCGCACAGGGGAGTATTTAGAGTTTGAGGCGCCGCTTCCGATCGAGTTTGAACAGCTTTTGGACATGTTAAGAAATAATCGTTGACAAACGTAGCTTTCACACGTACAATGAAAGCAAGTGAATGATAGTCCTTTAAATCAGTCCCGTGAGGCTGAGAAGGAGACGGATGTGAGCGAATTTATGCCATTTTCTGCCCTCTCGCCGATCGGCGGGAGGGCTTTTTGTGCGGAGGTGAACACGATGCAAAAAGCAGTTGTGTTGGACGAACAAGCGATTCGCCGCGCATTAACACGCATCGCGCACGAAATTATTGAGCGCAACAAAGGGATTGAGGATTGCGTGCTTGTCGGCATTAAAACGCGCGGCATTTATTTGGCGCAGCGGCTCGCTGAGCGAATTGAGCAAATCGAGGGAGCAGCAATTTCTGTTGGTGAACTCGATATTACATTGTACCGTGATGATTTAACGACGAAAACAAGCGATAAAGAGCCGCTTGTAAAAGGAAGCGACATCCCGTTCGACGTAACAAACAAAAAGGTCGTGCTCGTCGACGATGTATTGTTCACTGGGCGAACGGTTCGCGCTGCAATGGACGCGATTATGGATTTCGGACGTCCTGCCCAAATTCAATTGGCTGTCCTTGTTGACCGAGGCCACCGCGAACTGCCGATTCGCGCTGATTTTGTCGGAAAAAATATCCCTACATCCAGTTCAGAGATTATCGTTGTAGAATTAAAAGAAGTGGATAAACTTGATCAAGTAAGCATTCATGAAAAATAATGCCCTTTTAAAAGGCAGTCCCGTGAGGCTGACAAAGGGGTTGGGCTTGTCTACGCCATTTGTAGGCAACGACTGTACCTCTTTGCACCCTCCGGGCAAAGAGGTTTTTTTATGAACAAGTAACGAAAGGAGCTTTTCAATATGAACAAACCTGTGTTAGACGTTAAAGATGTTCCTTCACCAATGCAGTGGTTAACATTAAGCTTGCAACATTTATTTGCGATGTTTGGTGCGACCATTTTAGTTCCGTATCTTGTTGGGCTCAGCCCAGCGATGGCTCTTATTTCAAGTGGTCTTGGAACGCTGGCGTTTTTAATCATCACCAAATGGCAAGTGCCTGCGTACCTTGGTTCCTCATTCGCATTCATTTCTCCGATTATTGCGGTAAAAACGGCTGGAGGTCCTGGTGCTGCCATGATCGGAAGCTTCTTGGCGGGACTTGTATATGGTGTTGTGGCACTCATTATTAAAAAAGCTGGTTACCGTTGGATTATGAAATTATTGCCGCCTGTTGTAGTAGGTCCGGTCATTATCGTCATTGGGTTAGGGCTTGCCAATACAGCAGTTGGCATGGCGATGAATGGGCCAAATGGCAAGTATAATCTTACCTACTTTTCGGTAGCGCTAGTGACGCTTGCTGCGACGATTGTATGTGCGATTTATATGAGAGGATTGTTTAGTCTTGTGCCGGTGCTCGTCGGAATTATAGTAGGCTATGTTTATGCGTTGGCGATTGGCATTGTCGATTTATCCAAAGTCGCTAGCGCGAAGTTATTCGAGATGCCGGATTTCTTGCTGCCTTTTGTTGACTATCCTGTGCATTTGACAGGGCAAATTGTTCTCCTTATGGTGCCGGTTGCAATCGTAACGCTTTCGGAACATATCGGTCATCAGCTCGTATTAAGCAAAGTTGTCGGTCGCGATTACATCAAAAAGCCTGGTTTGCATCGCTCGATTTTAGGGGACGGTACGGCGACGATGATTTCTGCATTAATCGGTGGACCACCGAAAACAACATACGGCGAAAATATCGGTGTGTTGGCGATTACGCGCGTTTACAGCGTATACGTGTTAGCCGGAGCGGCGGTGCTCGCTATCATCTTTGGTTTCGTTGGAAAAGTAACCGCTTTGATTAGTTCGATTCCGACGCCGGTCATGGGCGGCGTGTCCATCTTGTTGTTCGGAATTATTGCCTCTTCTGGTTTGCGCATGCTTGTTGACAGCAAAATCGACTTTGGTGATAAGCGAAACCTAGTGATTTCGTCCGTCATTCTTGTCATCGGAATTGGCGGAGCGGTATTAAAGATCTCAGAAACATTTCAAATTCAAGGAATGGCTCTGGCTGCGATCATCGGTGTTCTTCTCAACCTGATTTTGCCAGGCCGACCTGAATTGGATGAAAATATGTTTGAACTTGAAGAAGAAAAGGATAATCATATTGCGTAATGCCACCTTTTAACTAAGTCCCGTGAGACTTAAAAGGGTGTTGCTGTTCGCGGAAAAAGGAGCGAGCCAGCGCCTAGGCGCAGGCTTCTTTCCGCCTACCTTTTTGCGCCCAAAACGGTGTAACACCCTGTCCAATGACAGGGTGTTTTTTTATAAAGCAGGAGGGAAAGATGATGAAACATTTATTTACCTTATCGGAATTATCGCTTGATGATATTATCGCATTGCTTCAAGAGGCTGAACGATTTGCCAACGGAGAGCATTGGCGAATGGAACAACCTGGTTTTGCCGCGAATCTATTTTTCGAGCCGAGCACGCGGACGAAATGCAGTTTTGAGGTGGCACAGCGGCGGCTAGGACTTCATGTGATTCCATTTGATGTAGAAATGTCAAGCGTACAAAAAGGAGAAACTTTATATGATACGATTCGCACACTCGAGTCGATCGGAGTGCAAACGGTCGTGATTAGACATCCAGAAGATCGCTATTTTGAATCGTTGCGCCATGCAGTTCATATTCCGATTATTAATGCAGGGGACGGATGCGGTCATCACCCGACGCAATCATTGTTAGACTTGATGACGATTCGTCAGGAGTTCGGAACGTTTCAAGGGTTAACGGTGGCGATTGTTGGCGATATTCGCCATAGCCGCGTGGCCCGGTCAAATGCGGAAGTGCTCACAAGATTAGGTGCGACGGTGCTGTTTTCCAGCCCGGAACAATGGAAAGACGAAACAAATCCGTACGGCACATATGCTGATTTAAATACAGCGGTAAAAGAAGCGGATGTTGTGATGTTGCTTCGCATCCAACATGAGCGGCACGGTGAGAAAATGGGATTAACGAAAGAACAATACCATCAACAGTACGGATTAACAGTAGAACGAGAACGGAAGATGAAGACTAGCAGTATTATTTTGCACCCGGCGCCTGTCAATCGCGATGTGGAAATCGCCAGTGAACTTGTTGAATGCGAACGATCTCGTATTTTTAAACAAATGGAAAACGGGGTATACGTGCGCATGGCTGTCTTAAAACGAGCGCTTGAATCATGCGAAAGGAGAGTCGAACATGGCTATTATTTTAAAAAATGCTCGCTCGCTTAATGAAGAGGGAAAGCTTGTCGCAACAGAAGTGAAAATTACTGGAGATGTCATTGAGGAAATTGCGCCGCATGTTGCTGTGAGCGAAGGCGATGAGGTTATTGATGTCGCCGAGCAACTGCTTGTTCCAGGGTTCATTGATTTGCACGTCCATTTGCGCGAACCGGGTGGTGAGCATAAAGAAACGATTGCTACTGGCACGCTCGCGGCAGCCAAAGGCGGCTTTACGACGATTGCCGCCATGCCGAATACGCGACCTGTACCTGATACGAAAGAGCAAATGGAGTGGCTGCAAGAGCGCATTCGTGAAACAGCCCGCGTCAATGTGCTCCCATATGCCGCTATTACCATTCGCCAGCTTGGCAAGGAGCGGACTGATTTTGCGGCGTTAAAAGCAGCGGGGGCGTTCGCGTTTACGGACGACGGCGTCGGCGTTCAAAATGCGCAAATGATGTACGAGGCAATGAGGGAAGCCGCTGCGCTCGATATGGCGATTGTAGCCCACTGCGAAGACGAAACCCTTACATATAAAGGATGTGTTCACGCGGGGGCGTTTGCAAAAAAATACGGGCTTCCGGGAATTCCATCCGTGTCGGAATCGGTTCACATTGCCCGTGATGTGCTGTTGGCCGAAGCAACAGGGTGCCATTACCACGTCTGTCACATTAGCACAAAAGAATCCGTTCGCGTTGTCCGTGATGCGAAGCGGGCGGGTATTCGTGTCACAGCGGAAGTGACGCCGCATCATTTGCTTCTTTGTGATGAGGACATCCCAGGACTTGATGCGAATTTTAAAATGAATCCGCCGCTAAGAAGCAAAGAAGACCGCGAAGCGCTTATTGAAGGGCTGCTTGATGGAACGATCGATTTTATTGCGACAGACCATGC
The DNA here is from genome assembly GCF_000620165.1 of Anoxybacillus tepidamans PS2. GTDB lineage: Bacteria > Bacillota > Bacilli > Bacillales > Anoxybacillaceae > Anoxybacteroides > Anoxybacteroides tepidamans_A. Next base: position 49,919 of record NZ_JHVN01000002.1, on the reverse strand, counting down.
TCCGCATACGCAGGCAGAAAAACAAGAAGGAATGGAGCTCGCGCCATTTGGCATCGCCGGGCTTGAAACCGCGTTTCCACTGCTTTACACATATTTCGTCGAAAAGAACGTTTGTACGCTGAAACAGCTCGTGGATTGGCTGACGAAAAAGCCAGCCGAAGTGTTTGGCCTCAAGCAAGGAACATTGGCGGTCGGCGCGAAAGCGGATTTGACGGTGATTGATTTGCATACGGAGCAAGCGATTGACCCGAGTACGTTTGTTTCAAAAGGAAAAAATACGCCGTTTGCTGGCTGGGTGTGCAAAGGGTGGCCAACGATAACGTTTGTCAACGGAAAACTCGCATGGAAGAAAGGGAGAGAGCAATGAAGCGACAACTCATTTTAGAGGATGGAACGGTTTTCGTAGGAGAGGCGTTTGGCAGCACGGAACAAAAGATTGGGGAAGTCGTGTTTAATACAGGAATGACGGGCTATCAAGAAATCTTATCCGACCCGTCGTATTGCGGACAAATTGTCACGATGACGTATCCATTAATCGGCAACTACGGCGTGAACCGCGATGATTTTGAGTCGATTGAACCACATATTCATGGATTCATCGTGAAAGAAATATGCGACGCGCCGTCCAACTGGAGAAATGAAATGACGCTCGATCAATATTTCAAAGAAAAAAATATTCCAGGTTTGGCGGGCGTCGATACAAGAAAATTAACGCGGATTATTCGCCAGTACGGAACGTTAAAAGGAATGATTTGCGATGTCGATGTCAACGTGGAGGAAGCGGTCGCTTACTTAAAGAGTACGACGCTTCCGACCGATCAAGTGAAGCGTGTTTCCACGAAAAGCGCGTATCCAAGCCCTGGACGTGGTCATCGCGTCGTTCTCATCGACTTTGGCATGAAACACGGCATTTTACGTGAACTCAATAAACGCAATTGCGATGTCATTGTTCTTCCGTATAACGCGACAGCACAGGATGTACTTCGATTACATCCAGATGGCGTCATGTTATCAAACGGCCCTGGCGACCCGAAAGATGTGCCGGAAGCGATTGCGATGATTCAAGGAATACTCGGCCGCGTGCCGCTTTTTGGTATCTGCCTCGGACATCAGTTGTTTGCGCTCGCTAGCGGCGCCGATACGGAGAAAATGAAATTCGGCCATCGCGGCTCGAATCATCCTGTCAAACACTTGGCAACAGGAAAAGTGGCGATTACATCGCAAAATCATGGCTATACGGTCAATGAAGAGTCGCTTAAAGGGACACGTTTAGAAGTGACACACGTGGCCTTGAACGACGGCACGATTGAAGGGCTGCGTCACCTTGATCACCCGGCATTCACGGTGCAATACCATCCGGAAGCTTCTCCAGGTCCGGAAGATGCGAACAATTTATTTGATGAATTTATCGCTATGATCGAACAGTTCAAAAAAGAAAGGGAGATCGTTCATGCCTAAACGTCGAGATATTGAAACGATTTTAGTCATCGGATCCGGTCCGATTGTCATCGGCCAAGCGGCGGAGTTCGATTACGCCGGAACGCAAGCGTGCTTAGCGCTGAAAGAAGAAGGATACAAAGTGATTTTAGTGAACTCCAATCCTGCAACGATTATGACCGACACGGAAATTGCCGACAAAGTGTATATGGAGCCGCTTACGCTCGAATTTGTTTCGCGCGTCATACGCAAAGAACGTCCTGATGCGATTTTGCCGACGCTTGGCGGCCAGACGGGTCTGAACCTAGCGGTGGAACTCGCGAAAGCGGGCGTGCTTGCAGAATGCGGAGTGGAGATTCTCGGTACGAAGCTTGAAGCGATCGAAAAGGCGGAAGACCGCGAATTGTTCCGTGCACTTATGAATGAACTCGGCGAACCGGTGCCGGAAAGTGACATTATTCACAGTTTGGAGGAAGCTTACGCCTTTGTCGAAAAAATCGGCTATCCGGTCATCGTCCGCCCGGCGTTCACTCTCGGCGGAACGGGTGGCGGCATTTGCACGAACGAAGAGGAGCTCGTCGAGATTGTTTCAAGCGGCTTAAAAATGAGCCCGGTGCATCAATGTTTATTGGAAAAAAGCATCGCCGGCTATAAAGAGATCGAGTATGAAGTGATGCGCGATGCGAATGATAACGCGATCGTTGTGTGCAATATGGAGAATATTGACCCTGTCGGCATTCATACGGGCGATTCGATCGTCGTTGCTCCAAGCCAAACATTAAGCGATCGGGAATACCAACTGCTCCGGAACGCCTCCTTACGCATTATTCGTGCCCTCGGAATTGAAGGGGGATGCAACGTGCAGTTGGCGCTTGATCCGCACAGCTTTAACTACTACGTCATCGAAGTCAACCCGCGCGTCAGCCGTTCCTCGGCGCTCGCATCGAAGGCGACGGGCTACCCGATTGCGAAACTCGCAGCGAAAATTGCGGTTGGTCTAACGCTTGATGAAATTATCAACCCGGTGACGGGCAAAACGTATGCTTGCTTTGAACCAGCGCTCGACTATGTCGTCACGAAAATCCCGCGCTTTCCGTTCGACAAGTTCGAATCGGCGAACCGCCACCTCGGCACGCAGATGAAAGCGACCGGCGAGGTGATGGCGATCGGTCGGACGTTTGAAGAATCGCTGTTAAAAGCGGTACGCTCACTTGAAACGAATACGTATCATTTGCAAATTAAAGATGCGGACCACGCGACGGATGAATTGATTGAAAAACGCATTCGCAAAGCAGGGGACGAGCGGCTCTTTTATATCGCTGAGGCGATCCGCCGCGGCATCGATATTGAGCAAATTCACGAATGGAGCCGAATCGACCGCTTCTTTTTAACGAAAATCGCACGCATTGTTGCTTATGAAAAAGTCGTGCGCGAGCATATCGGAGATGCGGACGTGCTCCATACAGCGAAACGCATGGGCTTTTCCGATGTCGCCATCGCCGAACTTTGGGGCATGAGCGAGCGGGACGTGTATGAGTTGCGGAAACAAGCGGGCATCGCGCCGGTATATAAAATGGTTGACACATGCGCGGCGGAATTTGAATCGGAAACGCCATATTATTATGGAACGTATGAAGAAGAAAACGAGTCGATCGTAACGCCAAGAGAAAGCGTTGTTGTTCTTGGATCGGGGCCGATCCGCATCGGGCAAGGAATCGAATTTGACTACGCGACTGTTCATTCGGTCTGGGCGATTAAAGAAGCAGGTTATGAAGCCATTATTATTAACAACAATCCGGAGACGGTGTCAACCGACTTTAGCGTATCAGACAAATTGTATTTTGAACCGCTCACGATCGAAGATGTCATGCATGTGATCGATTTAGAAAAACCGATCGGCGTGATTGTGCAATTCGGCGGCCAAACAGCCATTAATTTGGCGGCGGAGCTTGCGGCGCGCGGTGTTCGCATCCTCGGCACCTCGCTCGAAGATTTAGACCGCGCAGAAAACCGCGATAAATTCGAACAGACACTATCACAATTAGGCATCCCGCAGCCGAAAGGAAAAACGGCGTTTTCTGTGGAAGAAGCAGTGCGAATTGCCGCGGAAATTGGCTATCCGGTTCTCGTTCGTCCATCGTATGTGCTTGGCGGCCGGGCGATGGAAATCGTCTATAAAGAGGAAGAGCTGCTGCATTACATGGACAACGCCGTGAAAGTTAATCCGCAGCACCCAGTTTTAATTGATCGTTATTTAATCGGAAAAGAAATTGAGGTTGATGCGATTTCCGACGGAGAGACGGTATTGATTCCAGGTATTATGGAACATATTGAGCGGGCTGGCGTCCACTCGGGCGACTCGATAGCCGTTTATCCGCCGCAAACGCTAACTAGCGAGATCCAACAGAAAATTGTTGATTATACGATTAGACTAGCTAGAGGATTGCGCATCGTCGGATTGCTTAATATTCAATTTGTTATGTACAAAGATGAGGTATTTGTGCTTGAAGTAAATCCTCGTTCAAGCCGAACCGTGCCGTTTTTAAGCAAAATTACCGACGTGCCGATGGCGAACATTGCGACAAAAGTCATTTTAGGGGCGAAGCTTGTTGATTTCGGCTACGAAACGGGATTAAAGCCGGAAAGCGAAGGGGTGTATGTGAAAGCGCCGGTCTTTTCGTTCGCGAAGCTGCGCAACGTCGATATTTCGCTCGGGCCGGAAATGAAATCGACCGGGGAAGTGATCGGCAAAGACACAACGTTTGAAAAAGCGCTCTACAAAGGGCTTTTAGCTTCCGGCATCCACATTCGTCCGTACGGGGCGGTGCTGTTGACGGTAGCCGACAAAGATAAAGAAGAAGCGATCGAAGTGGCGCGCCGCTTCCATCAAATCGGCTACCAGCTTCTTGCGACAACCGGAACAGCGGAAGCGTTGCGCACTGCCGATATCCCGGTAACAGTTGTAAATAAAATCCATTTGGAATCGCCGAACATTTTAGATATCATCCGCCAAGGAAAGGCGCAAGTCGTGATTAACACATTGACAAAAGGAAAGCAGCCGGAAAGCGACGGCTTCCGTATCCGACGCGAAGCGGTCGAAAACGGCATCCCATGTTTAACATCGCTTGATACAGCAAAAGCAATGCTGCAAGTGATGGAATCGATGACATTTTCAATGACGGCGATGTCTGAAAAGAAGGTGCACGCATGAAAACGGAACAAATGACGATTGTTCATCAAGAACCGATCGCCAAAAACATTTATAAATTGACGCTTGCAGGCGCACTTGTGCAGCAGATGAATGAAGCGGGTCAATTTGTCCACATTAAAGTGTCAGAGCAAGCAAATCCGCTCTTGCGCCGCCCGCTTAGTCTTTGCGATATCAACAAAGAAGCGAGCGAATGCACGATTCTTTACCGAAAGGAAGGAGCGGGCACGACGCTCCTTTCGCAAAAGAAAACAGGCGATGCGGTCGATGTGCTCGGCCCGCTCGGAAACGGCTTTCCGCTTGAAGCGGTTCAAGCGGGACAGCGCGCCCTTTTGGTCGGGGGCGGCATCGGCGTCCCGCCGCTCTATGAATTAGCCAAGCGGTTGGTGAACAAAGGTGTGAAGGTAACGAGCGTGCTCGGCTTTCAAACGAACGAGGCCGTGTTTTACGAGCGCGAGTTTGCTGAATTTGGCGAAACGTACGTGGCGACGGTCGACGGCTCTTATGGAATGAAAGGATTTGTAACCGACGTGATCGATGAGCGTGGACTTTCGTTTGACGTGCTGTACGCATGCGGGCCGAAGCCGATGTTGCGGGCGCTTGAGCAAAAATTCCCAAACAAAGAAGTGTATCTATCGCTAGAAGAGCGGATGGGCTGTGGCATTGGCGCTTGTTTTGCCTGCGTGTGCCGCGTGCCGGGAAGCGACACTGCGTATAAAAAAGTGTGCAGCGACGGTCCTGTATTTAAAGCCGGGGAGGTAGTGCTATGAACCGTTTAGCCGTGGAATTGCCGGGACTTTCGCTAAAGAATCCGGTTATGCCGGCGTCCGGATGTTTCGGATTCGGGCGCGAATACGCCAAATTTTACGATTTAAGCAAGCTTGGAGCGATCATGATTAAAGCGACGACGCTCGAACCACGCTTTGGCAATCCGACGCCGCGAGTGGCCGAGACGCCGAGCGGCATGTTGAATGCGATCGGGCTGCAAAATCCAGGATTAGAAAAGGTGATCGAGGAAGAGTTGCCATGGCTTGCGCAATACGATGTGCCGATTATCGCCAACGTCGCCGGATCGACGATGGAAGATTACATCGAGGTGGCGAAGCGCATTTCTCAAGCGCCAAACGTCCATGCACTTGAGTTGAATATTTCGTGCCCGAATGTGAAAAAAGGCGGCATTACATTTGGAACGGTGCCGGAAGTGGCCGCTGAACTCACTAAGCTTGTTAAAGAAGTATCGGCTGTGCCTGTTTATGTGAAGCTGTCGCCGAACGTGACCAACATCGTCGAGATGGCGAAGGCGATTGAAGCGGCAGGGGCCGACGGCTTGACAATGATTAATACGCTCCTTGGCATGCGAATCGATGTGAAAACGGCAGCGCCGATTTTAGCGAATCGTACAGGAGGGCTGTCAGGACCAGCGATTAAGCCGATTGCGATTCGCATGATTTACGAAGTGAGCCAAGCGGTATCAATTCCGATCATCGGCATGGGCGGCGTTCAATCGGCGGAGGATGTCATTGAATTTTTCTACGCTGGGGCGAGCGCGGTCGCTGTTGGAACAGCCAATTTTGTCGATCCGTTCGTGTGCCCGAACATTATTGCGGAGTTGCCAACATTGCTCGATGAACTCGGCTTTGACCACATATCTGAATGCACGGGAAGGGGCTGGAACAAAGGTGGACCAACCGTTTATTGTGGCGCTTGATTTTCAATCGCGCAAAGAAGTCGAAGCGTTTTTGCGGCCGTTTGTCAATGAGCCGCTGTTTGTCAAAGTCGGGATGGAACTGTACTATCAAGAAGGGCCTAATATCATCGCCGCTTTAAAAGAACAGGGGCACCGCATTTTTTTAGACTTAAAGCTTCATGACATTCCGAATACGGTGAAGCAGGCGATGAAAGGGCTCGCGCGCCTTGGCGTCGATTTAGTAAACGTGCACGCTGCCGGCGGCACGAACATGATGAAAGCGGCGCTTGAAGGATTGGATGCGGGAACGCCAAGCGGCATGGCGCGCCCTCTTTGCATCGCGGTTACGCAGCTTACAAGTACGAGCGAGGAAATGCTGCATCATGAACTTTGGATTGAACGACCGATGGAAGAAGCGGTGCTTCACTATGCGTCGCTCGCACAAGAAAGCGGATTAGACGGCGTTGTTTGCTCGGCTAGAGAAGTGCCGCTCATCCGCGAGCAGTGCGGAACAGCATTTATAACAGTGACGCCAGGCATCCGTTTTGCCGACGATGAAACGAACGATCAAGTGCGCGTCGTAACGCCAAAAGAGGCACAGAAGCTTGGTTCCAGCTTTATTGTTATCGGAAGAAGCATTACCCGTGCCGCTGATCCGTATGCGGCGTATGCGCGGCTTAAACGGGAATGGAATGAGGAGGAATCATGATGAAAAAAGAGATTGCCACACAGCTGCTGCAAATTGGAGCAGTTTCCTTGCAGCCAAATGAACCGTTTACATGGTCATCCGGGCTGAAATCACCGATTTATTGCGACAACCGCTTGACTCTCGCCTATCCAAACGTCAGAAGCGCGATCGCTGACGGGCTCGCGCAGCTCATTCGCGCGCATTTTCCAGATGCGGAAGTTGTGGCGGGAACGGCGACTGCGGGCATTCCGCATGCGGCATGGGCAAGCGAGCGCCTCGAGTTGCCGATGTGCTATGTGCGCAGCCAAGCAAAAGCGCACGGAAGAGGCAAGCAAATTGAAGGAAAAGCAGAAGCCGGGCAAAAAGTCGTTGTTGTAGAAGATTTAATTTCTACAGGGGGCAGTTCGTTAAACGCTGTCCGCGCGCTTCAAGAAGCAGGCTGTCATGTACTTGGCGTCGTCGCCATTTTTACATACGGCTTGGAAAAAGGAACGCAAGCGTTTGCGGAAAGCGGTGTGCCAATGCATACGCTAACGGATTATGACACGCTTATTGAAACGGCGGTGGAACTTGGCGTTGTGGGCGAACAAGACCTCGCTACCTTGCGTGACTGGCGAAAACAGCCGGAGGAGTGGGGGAAGTAACGCTAGAGAAGGAGTACGAATGACGAGGTTATTCGTACCCTCAGACTGTTGACAAAATGGTTTTTTGATCGTGGAAATATTAAGTCCATCGAATTAAGCGTATGATTTAGTGGCGAAGTTCAAGAAATATTTAGCTAACAGAAAAACAGCAACCGCCTATTCGCGGTTGCTTGATTTGTTTTTTGGAATGATATCATCATGAGAGGGATATGGTTGTGTTATGGAGAGGGGTTGTTTTGCTTTTAAGGAACGAATTTCATTTTCGTGTTCAAGAGAACGAAACGCAAGCGATTGAAGCACAAGCTCTTGGCGCGCCTGCGAAGCGATGACGTCATCCAGCTTTCGCAACGCTTCGGCGAGCGTTTGCTTTATTGTTGGGATTTCCCTGACCGCCTCCTGCATTTCCAGCACGGCTTGTTTAATAAACGGAATCTCTTTTACATCCTCTTTCGTGGCCATCGTTTGCTCAATGTTCTCGATACGTTTGTTCATCGCGGCGAGATCATCTTTTGTTGCCATGGCTTCCTCAATTTGCTCAATCCGCTTGTCCATCGCAGCGACATCCTCTTTCGTCGCCATCGTTTGTTCCACGCGCTCGATGCGTTTGTTCATGGCGGCCAGATCGTCTTTTGTCGCCATATGTTGACGCAAAAACGACAGTTCATCGAAAATCCGACTTAACACTTCCTCCATTCGTTCACCTCCTTTTCTCCAACTTTATTATAGCATTCTCCGGTCATTGGAAGCGAGCATACAAGCAAAAGGAAAGATGAAAAAACCGCCTGTTCATCAGACGGTTTTTTTCATTTTTATCACCAGCTCCTCATCCGGCGTGACGTAAATTGTTTGTTGGTTTTCGTAGATGACAAACCCCGGTTTGGCGCCGCTCGGTTTTTTGACGTGGCGGATGCGCGTATAGTCGACGGGAACAGAGCTGGAGTGGCGCGCTTTGCTGAAATAGGCGGCAAGATGGGCGGCTTCGATGAGCGTCTGCTCGGACGGGTTTTTGCTGCGGATGACCACATGCGAGCCCGGGATGTCTTTCGTGTGCAGCCAAATTTCATCTTTTTGCGCCAGTTTGTTCGTCAAATAATCGTTTTGTTTATTGTTTTTGCCGACGAGAATTTCCGTGCCGTCGCTGGCGGTATACCGTTCAAGTTCAATCGCGCGCGGCTTTTGTTTTTTCAGCTTGGATGCGCGCGGCCGCAAATAGCCTTGTTCGGTCAATTCGTCGCGAATTTCTTCGATATCTTTCGGCGCGGCCGTTTCAAGCTGCTGCAAAAGCGTGTCGAAGTAGGCGATCTCTTCATTTGTCCGCATGATTTGTTCTTGCACGATGCCGATGGAGTTTTTCGCCTTTTGATATTTTTGAAAATAGCTTTGCGCGTTTTCTGACGGCGATTTTTGTGCATCAAGCGGAATTGTCATCGTCGAACCGTTTTCATCGTAATAATTGATCACTTCGATTTCTGTCATGCCGCGCTTAACGGCGTAAAGGTTCGCTGTGAGCAGTTCCCCCCAAAGCCGGTATTGCTCGGCTTGTTTCGCCTCTTCTAACGTTTCGTTCAGCTTGCCAAGCTTTTTTTCATTTTTCGCTTTTTCATTGGCGACAAACCGCTCTAAATCGTATGCTTGCTGTTTGACGCGGTCGCGTTCCGCCTTGCCGAAATAAAAGCGGTCAAGCATCTCGCTCAGCGTGGCGAACGGTTTCGCTTCCGCATCTAAATGGGTCAGCGGCAACACGTAAAACCATTGTTTTTGGCCATTGTCATAAATACAAGGCGTAAAACGGTCATTTCGCACGTCTTCTATCAAGGCAACAAAACTTTTCGGCAGCGTTGTTCGGTTGGCAAGTCCGGCGCGAAAGACCGCTTCGTTGGCAAACAGCGGCGAGATGCCGGCAAAAGCGGAAACGAGCTGCTCTGCTAGCTTTCCGGCATGAAAATCCACTTTTTTCATCACGGTTTCTTCATTGACGGTAAGCGGATTGAGCTTGTCATGCGATGGCGGCGCGACGTATGAATAGCCAGGAAGCACCGTCCGGTAGCGGTTGACCGCTGGCGAGAGATGTTTGATGCTGTCAATGATTGTGTTCGTTTCTTTATCAATTAAGATGATATTGCTATGACGCCCCATAATTTCCACGATTAATTGTTTGACGGATAAATCGCCGATTTCATTCCGCCCTTTTGCTTCAATGACGATAATCCGGTCAAAATCGATTTGGCGAATCGATTCGATGATGCTTCCTTCTAAATGCTTGCGTAAAAGCATGCAAAACATTGGCGGTTCGGCCGGGTTGTCGTACGTTTCGGCTGTCAAATGAACTCGTGCATAACTTGGATGCGCCGATAGAAGCAGTTTATAGTTTTTTCCGTGCGCGCGCACATAAAGCACCAATTCGTGCTGAAACGGCTGGTAAATTTTTGTGATGCGTCCTCCTTCGAGCGCCGTTTTTAATTCCTTTGTCATCGCATATGTAAAAATTCCGTCAAACGACATATGAAACACCTTTCTTATTTTTATTTCGCTAATATCATATCATTTTTTCGGACATGTCTGAATAAGCTTTGATAGAAAAGCAACGAGGAAGGGGGAATACAATATGCAATGGCACACGCTCGCGCCAAACGATGTAGCGAAAGAAGCGCATACGGATTTGGCGAAAGGACTAACGGCGGAAGAAGCGAAAAAACGGTTAAAGCGGTTTGGACCGAACGAACTGAAAGAAGCGAAAAAGCAGTCGGCGCTTTTATTATTTTTACAGCAGTTTCAGGATTTTATGGTGCTTGTGCTGCTTGTGGCAACGGTCATTTCCGGCTTTCTTGGCGAGTATGTCGATGCGGTCGCGATTATCGTCATCGTGATTATGAATGCTTTTTTAGGATTCTTTCAAGAACGGCGCGCCGAAAAATCGCTTGAAGCACTGAAGCAACTGTCCGCTCCACAGGCTACAGTTTTGCGTGACGGGGAATGGATCAAAGTGCGTTCGCAAGAGCTTGTCGTCGGCGATGTTATTAAATTTTCAAGCGGGGACCGTATAGGGGCGGACGTCCGCTTAATTGAAGCAAAAGGCTTAGAAATCGAAGAATCGGCATTAACGGGCGAGTCGGTTCCGACGGCTAAGTTGGCGGCTCCATTAATGAATGAACAAGCGACGATCGGCGATTTACATAACATGGCGTTCATGGGCACGCTCGTGACGAGGGGAAGCGGCATGGGCATTGTCATCGCTACGGGAATGAAGACAGCAATGGGACAGATCGCCAACTTGCTTCAAGAAGCGGAAACGGTGACAACTCCGCTGCAGCGCAAGCTTGAGCAGTTAGGAAAAATTTTAATTGTCATTGCTTTAGTACTGACGGTTCTTGTTGTCGTTGTCGGTGTTATTCAAGGACATGAACTGTATGAAATGTTTTTAGCAGGAGTGTCACTTGCGGTTGCAGCGATTCCGGAAGGATTGCCAGCGATTGTGACGATCGCGCTAGCGCTTGGAGTTCAGCGCATGATTAAGAAAAATGCCATTGTTCGGAAGCTGCCAGCTGTAGAGACATTAGGATGCGCCTCGGTTATCTGTTCAGACAAAACAGGGACGATGACAGAAAATATGATGACCGTTACCGATATTTGGGCGAGTGGAAAGCATTGGACGGTCAGCGGCACTGGGCTTGATATAAAGGGGCAGTTTTACGAAAACGACCGACCTGTGGATGTCAAAAAGGAGTCGACCTTGCAACAGTTATTGACATTCGGGGCGCTTTGCAATAGCTCGCAAATTAAGGAGAAAGAGAATCGTCGCTACATTGACGGCGATCCGACGGAAGGGGCGCTGTTGGTAGCTGCAGCAAAGGCTGGTCTAACGAGAACGCGTCTTGATGCGGAGTTTGTCATTGAACAAGAGTTTCCGTTCGACTCGGAGAGAAAGATGATGACCGTTATCGTGAAAGATCGAAATGGTCGGAGATGGATTGTCACAAAAGGGGCACCTGATGTACTGCTGGAAATAAGCCAGCACATATGGTGGAATGGGCGCGAGCAACAAATGACGACCGCTTGGCGAAAAACGGTGCAAGACGTGATTTACACAATGGCCAATAGAGCGCTTCGCACCATTGCCGTCGCTTATCGTCCGCTTCACGCGCAAGAGCGCATCGCATCGGAAAAAGAGGCAGAAAAATCGCTCATTTTTATCGGAATTCAGGCAATGATCGACCCGCCGCGGCCGGAAGTGAAAAAGGCGGTTCAACAATGTAAAGAAGCCGGCATTAAAACGGTGATGATTACCGGAGACCATGTGTTGACAGCGAAGGCGATTGCTAAACAGCTCGGTATTTTGCCGCCAAACGGAAAAGTAATGGACGGCGCGACATTATCTCGGCTTTCAGTTGATGAGCTTGAAGAAGTAGTTGATGACGTATACGTATTTGCTCGCGTATCGCCAGAGCACAAACTGAAAATTGTAAAAGCGTTACAGCGGAGAGGGCATGTCGCAGCGATGACAGGGGACGGTGTGAACGACGCCCCGGCGATTAAATCGGCCGATATTGGTGTAGCGATGGGGAAATCCGGCACTGACGTAGCAAAAGAGGCGGCTGCTCTTGTGCTTCTTGATGACAATTTTGCGACCATTCAGGCAGCGATTCATGAAGGAAGAAATATTTATGAAAACATTCGGAAATTCATTCGTTATTTGCTTGCTTCGAATGTCGGCGAAATTTTAGTGATGTTGTTTGCGATGCTTTTGGCATTGCCGCTGCCGCTTGTCCCGATTCAAATTTTATGGGTAAATCTTGTCACTGACGGGCTTCCGGCGATGGCATTAGGACTGGATCAGGCGGAGGATAATGTAATGAAACGGAAGCCGCGCCATCCGAAAGAAGGAGTATTTGCGCGTGGCCTCGGCTGGAAAATTGTCAGTCGTGGATTTATTATTGGTATTGTTACGTTAGCTGCTTTTATGACGGCGTATGAACGAAGCGGAAACGAGCTTGTGTACGCACAAACGGTGGCGTTCGCGACTCTTGTGATGGCGCAGCTGATTCACGTATTTGATTGCCGCTGTGAACGTTCGATTTTTGACCGCAATCCGCTTGGGAATATGTATCTTGTTTGGGCGGTATTGTTATCGTTATTGCTTGTGCTCGTTGTTATTTATTATCCGCCGCTGCAACACATTTTTCATACAGTTCCAATCGCGCTGTTCGATTGGATTTTGATTATTGGCTTAGCTGCGTTACCTACATTTTTGTTTGCCGGATCGTTTTTTACGAGAAAATCGTCTACAAATATGCTATAATATGCAAGGTGATAGAGAAGTTTCTCTATGACCTTTTCTTTTTGTATGCTAACATAATGGGTGTGATCGTATGGTTTATAGTATGACAGGCTTTGGAAGAAGCAAAAAAACGAATGGCTTAATCGGCGTAACGGTAGAAATGAAATCGGTGAATCACCGCTTTTGTGAAATTTCTGTTCGAATGCCTAGACAATTGTTGATATTTGAAGATAAAATAAAAAAAGTGATTACGGAATATATCAAAAGAGGCAGAGTAGAAGTGTTCGTTACTGTCGAAGGAGAAGGATGGACAAAGCGAAAGCTCCAAGTCGATTGGCAGCTCATGAGCGACTATTACGAACAGATTAAAAAAGCCTCCGACCGCTTTGCTCTTCAAGATTCCATTACGCTCGCGCAACTATTTCAGCTTGAAGGGGTCACAGAGGTAGTTGAGGAAGAAGCGGAAAACCAAGAGATAGAACATCTGCTCTTGTCGGCTGCGGATGAAGCTGTTGTGCAGCTGAAGGCGATGCGCCAACAAGAAGGAAAGGCACTTCTTTGCGACATAGAGGAGCAACTGGCGATTGTGAGGCAGTGTGTACAAATGGTCGAACAGTTAGCCCCTGAAGTCGCCGAGCAATATCGCGAGCGATTGATGAGACGGATAAAGGAATTTGTACAAGGAGAGGTTGAAGAGACCCGCCTTTTAACAGAAGTGGCCATTTTCGCCGAAAAAGCGGACATTAACGAGGAGTTGAAACGAATTCGTAGCCATATTGAGCAGTTTGTGCGGACGTTGCAGCATACTGAACCGATTGGACGCAAGCTGGACTTTTTGGTACAAGAGCTGAACCGTGAAGTAAATACGATCGGTTCGAAAGCGAACGATAGCCGCATCGCTTTGCAGGTAGTGGAAATGAAAAGTGCGCTTGAAAAGGTAAAAGAGCAAGTGCAAAACGTCGAGTAGCTGTTTATAAGCGTAGGATTGCGGCAACAATAATTTTTATGGCAGGTGGAATTTTTGTGGGAATTAAATTAGTCAATATTGGCTACGGAAATATGGTTTCAGCCTCCCGAATTATTTCTATTGTTAATCCGGATTCTGCTCCGATTAAACGGATTGTGCAAGATGCGCGGGAGAGCGGAAAATTAATTGATGCGACCCATGGAAGACGAACGCGCGCGGTCATTATTATGGACAGCGATCATGTCATTTTATCTTCGGTGCAACCGGAGACCGTTGCGCATCGACTATATGAACGCGATGATTTATCAGAGGAAGGGTAGGTTTACATACTTTTATGAGCGAAAGAGGTTTATTGATTGTATTGTCGGGACCTTCAGGCGTTGGGAAGGGAACTGTGCGCAAAGCGCTCTTTTCTCAGCCAGATATCAATTTGCATTATTCGATTTCAGTGACGACGAGAAAGCCGCGTGAAGGCGAAATAGACGGGGTCGATTACTTTTTCAAAACGCGCGAAGAGTTCGAACAAATGATTCGCGAAAACAAATTGTTAGAATGGGCCGAATACGTTGGCAACTATTATGGCACGCCGATTGATTACGTCGAGAAAACGTTGCAGGAAGGAAAAGACGTGTTTCTCGAAATCGAGGTGCAAGGGGCGTTGCAGGTGCGCAAGGCGTTCCCTGAAGGCTTGTTTATTTTCCTTGCTCCACCAAGCTTGAGCGAACTAAAAAATCGCATTGTGACAAGAGGAACGGAATCCGAAGAATTAATCAATAATCGCATGAAAGCGGCGCGCGAAGAACTAGAAATGATGGATGCGTACGACTATGTCGTGGAAAACGATCGCGTTGAGTTAGCATGCGAGCGCATTAAGGCGATTGTAACAGCGGAGCATTGCAAACGTGAGCGGGTTGCACAACGCTATAAAAAAATGTTGGAGGTCGAGTAAGTATGTTGTATCCTTCCATCGATTTGCTTATGGAGAAATTAGATTCAAAGTATACGCTTGTGAGCGTTGCGGCAAAACGGGCGCGCCAGCTGCAAGAAAAAGATGATTTATTGGTTGAAAAGCCAGTATCGAAGAAATTCGTAGGAAAAGCGTTAGAGGAAATCGCGGCTGGTCATATCGAATTAGTAACAGAGGAGCAAAAATAACAACCTAGCTTTAGGTTGTTATTTTTTTACAATGGTGAAGGGAGCGTTGCGGAATGATTGATGGGAAACGTGTTTTGCTATGTGTCACTGGCGGGATTGCTGTATATAAGGCGGCAGCGCTAACAAGTCAGCTTACGCAAAGAGGCGTTCATGTCAAAGTCATTATGAGCGAAAGCGCGTGCAAATTTGTGACACCGCTGACCTTTCAAGCGTTGTCGCGGAACGAAGTGTATGTGGATACATTTGACGAAAAAAATGCTGCTGTCATCGCTCATATCGATTTAGCAGATTGGGCTGATTTGGTGCTTGTTGCTCCTGCGACGGCCAACACGATTGGAAAGCTAGCTAATGGAATCGCAGATAATATGATTACGACAACGTTACTTGCGACGAAAGCGCCGGTATGGCTTGCGCCGGCAATGAACGTCCATATGTATGAACACCCGGCCGTTTGCGAAAATATTGAAAAACTCGTTCGTTTCGGCTATCAGTTTATTGAACCGTCTGAGGGACATTTAGCGTGCGGATATGTTGGAAAAGGAAGATTAGAAGAGCCGGAAAAGATTATCGCGCTAATTGAACGGCATTTTTCTCCTGCTTTTTCTCCGCTAAGAGGGAAGAAAGTGATCGTCACTGCCGGCCCGACGCGAGAAAAAATTGATCCAGTCCGCTTTTTCACCAATCGATCGACCGGAAAAATGGGATATGCTATTGCGGAAACGGCCGCTGAATGGGGAGCAGATGTGACGCTTATTTCAGGTCCAACCCATTTGGCGGCGCCACGGAACGTGGAAACGGTTCGCATCGAGTCCGCCCAGGAAATGTACGAGGAGGTTGCGAAGCGGTTTCCGGATGCTGACATCGTGATTAAATCGGCAGCTGTCGCCGATTATCGTCCGAAATATATATTTAGTGGAAAAATGAAAAAGCAACCTGGCGATCTCATGATTGAGTTAGAAAGAACAGTCGATATTTTAAAAACGCTTGGAGAACAAAAAAGCAAGCAATTTCTAGTCGGATTTGCGGCAGAGACAGAGAGAGTCGAAGAATATGCACGCAAAAAACTAGAAAGCAAAAATTTAGATATGATTGTAGCAAACAACGTAGCCGAGGAAGGAGCAGGGTTTGGCGGCGATACAAACATTGTGACGATTTTTAAGCGAGACGGCTCCATGATTGAGCTTCCGCTGTTGTCGAAAAAGAAGGTGGCGGAAGAAATTTTAAAACAGATTGCAGAGGCGATTCAATGAAAGTAGCAGCAGTTATCGTTGATGTTCCAGCGCGGCAAACAGATCGGCCGTTTGATTATCAAATACCAGAAAAATGGGAGGATGTGTTGCAAGTCGGCATGCGCGTCGCTGTGCCGTTCGGCGCTCGGCGCTTGCAGGGATTTGTCGTCGCCATAAAATCCCACTCCGACGTAAAATCATTAAAGCCGATCGAAGCGATTTTAGATGTGGCGCCTGTATTGAATGAAGAGCTATTGCGTTTAGGCGAATATTTAACAGAAACGACGCTTTGCTTTGCCATTTCGGCTTATCAGGCGATGCTGCCCGCGGCGATGAAAGCGAAATATGAAAAAGAAATTCATCTTGTCAGCGAGCAATACCGCTCACAGCTAGATTCGAGCATTCAACCGTTTTTTTCTGAGCGGTCCGTTGTTCCATGGAAGGAAATAGAGCATACAAGCGCATTAAGCCGTTTGCAAAAAGATATTCAAAAAGGATATTTGGAAGTCGTATATCAAGTGAAAGAAAAAGGCACAGCGAAAACGGTCAAATATATCGCTTTTGCGCTTCCGCAAGAACAGCGCGGACAAGCGATCGATTCGCTGCCGGCAAAAGCCGTTAAACAAAAGCAATTATTGACATTGCTTCTTGCCAAAGAGAGCATGCCGTTAAAGGAAGCACTAGAACAAAGCGGGGCTTCTTATGCTGCCGTTAAAACGTTAGTGCAAAAAGGAATGCTCCACGAATATGAAATGGAAACGTATCGTGATCCTTATGGACATCGAGATTTTCCAAAGACAAGGCCGCTTCCGCTCACCGAGGAACAAAAGCGAGCGCTCACGCCGATTGTAGAAAGCGTGCGAGCCGAGGAGCATCGTGTTTTTTTGTTATACGGCGTCACCGGGAGCGGAAAAACGGAAGTGTACATGCAAGCGATTGAGGAAGTGCTCAAACGCGGAAAACAAGCGATTGTACTTGTTCCGGAAATTTCCCTTACACCGCAAATGGTAGAACGATTCAAAGGAAGATTTGGTTCTCAAGTGGCGGTGTTGCACAGTGGCCTTTCCATCGGTGAAAAGTATGACGAATGGCGAAAAATTCACCGAAAAGAAGTTCAGCTCGTTGTCGGAGCGCGGTCGGCCATTTTTGCTCCTTTTGATAATCTCGGCATGGTTATTATTGACGAGGAACATGAAGCAAGCTATAAACAAGAAGAAACGCCGCGTTACCACGCTCGTGATGTAGCGATTTACCGCGCGCGCTTCCATCAATGTCCCGTTGTGCTCGGCAGCGCCACGCCGTCGCTTGAGTCGTTTGCCCGCGCGAAAAAGGGAGTGTATGAGCTTTTAACGCTTAGCAAACGTATGAGCGACAACGGGTTGCCGACGGTAAGCGTTGTCGATATGCGCGAAGAACTGCGAATCGGCAATCGCTCAATGTTTTCGCGGACGTTGTTTGAAAAATTGCAGGACCGTTTGCACAAGGGAGAGCAATCGGTGCTCTTTTTAAATAGACGCGGTTACTCGACGTTTGTTATGTGCCGCGATTGCGGCTATGTCATCCGTTGCCCGCACTGCGATATTTCCCTTACGTACCACCGGGCGGGACAGCGTTTAAAATGCCACTATTGCGGCTATGAAGAACCAATCGCCCAGCGTTGTCCGTCATGCGGAAGCGAGCACATTCGCTTTTTCGGGACGGGAACGCAAAAAGTGGAGGAGGAACTAGCAAAACTTCTTCCCGAAGCGCGGGTCATTCGCATGGATGTCGACACAACAAGCAGAAAAGGGGCTCATGAACGGATGCTAGCGGCGTTCGGTGAGGGAAAGGCTGATATTTTGCTTGGTACGCAAATGATTGCTAAAGGGTTAGATTTTCCGAAAGTGACGCTCGTTGGTGTTCTAACTGCGGATACGATGCTCCATCTTCCTGATTTCCGAGCGTGCGAAAAAACGTTTCAGTTGCTGACGCAAGTAAGCGGAAGAGCGGGGCGTCACCAATTGCCTGGAGAAGTGATTATTCAAACGTATACACCTGAGCATTACAGCATCAATCTAGCCGCACGTCATGATTATGAGACGTTTTATCAAAAAGAAATGTCACTTCGCAAACTGTATGGTTATCCGCCATTTTATTATTTAACGCTGATCACTGTTTCCCATTCGGAATTAACGAAAGCGGTCTCGATAACGGAAAAAATTTCGTCGTACTTGCGTGCTCACTTATCAAAAGAAGCTATTATTCTTGGCCCGGTCGCTTCGCCGATTGCACGGCTCCATGATAGATATCGCTACCAATGCATGATAAAATACAAGCGGGAGGCCAATTTTACCCAAATGCTAAAAAACGTCGTTGACCGTTATCAGCAAGAAATGTCGCAAGGGGACTTATTAATTACAATTGATACAAATCCATATATGATGATGTAAATTGGAGGAATGACTTTGGCTAGACTAAACATCGTAACATATCCGGCAGAAGTGTTAGAAACAGTTTGCGAAAAAGTAACTGAATTTGATCGCAAGCTTGTCAAGTTATTAAATGATATGTATGATACAATGCTTGACGCGGACGGTGTCGGATTAGCGGCTCCGCAAGTCGGCATCGCTAAGCAAATTGCTATCGTTGATGTTGGCGATGAACATGGAAGAATTGAATTAATGAATCCGGTCATTCTCGAGGAGAGCGGGGAGCAAACCGGGCCTGAAGGATGCTTAAGCTTCCCGGGGTTGTTTGGGGAAGTCAAGCGCGCCAATTATGTGAAAGTGCGGGCGCAAAACCGCCGCGGCCGTTTCTTTACGATAGAAGCGACCGGCTTTTTAGCGCGCGCATTGCAGCACGAAATCGATCATTTGAACGGCATTTTATTTACATCGAAGGTCATCCGCTATTATGAAGCGGAGGAATTAGAAGGGTAGATGATGGAGAATGGTAAGAATCGTATTTATGGGGACGCCGGATTTTTCGGTTCCGGTATTGCAGCAATTAATTCGGGACGGATATGACGTTGTCGGTGTAGTGACACAGCCCGATAAACCGAAAGGGCGTAAAAAAGAATTGACGCCGCCCCCTGTCAAGGTCGAGGCGGAAAAACACGGCATTCCGGTGTTGCAGCCGACGAAAATTCGCGAAAAAGAACAATATGAACAAGTGCTTGCGCTACAGCCTGATCTAATTGTAACCGCGGCTTTCGGGCAAATTTTGCCAAAAGAATTGCTAGAAGCACCGCGATATGGCTGCATCAATGTTCATGCGTCGCTCCTTCCGGAATTGCGGGGGGGCGCACCGATTCATTATGCAATTTTGCAAGGAAAAACAAAGACGGGCATCACCATTATGTATATGGTCGAGAAGCTCGATGCGGGCGATATTTTAACACAGGTGGAGGTGTCGATTACGGAAACCGACACAGTAGGAACGCTCCATGATAAATTAAGTGCCGCTGGGGCAAAACTGTTATCAGAGACGATTCCGCTTTTGCTGGAAGGAAGCATTACACCGGTCCCGCAAGAGGAGGAAAAAGCGACATTTGCTTATAACATTAAACGAGAACAAGAAAAAATTGATTGGACGAAAGCCGGTGAAAGCATTTATAACCATATTCGCGGTTTGAACCCTTGGCCAGTAGCATATACAACATGCCAAGGACAAGTATGGAAAATATGGTGGGGGGAAAAAATGCGAACACAGTCTCCCGCTGCTCCGGGAACGGTCATCGACATTGTTGATGACGGCATCGTTGTCGCGAGCGGAAACGAGACAGCAATTAAAATTACTGAATTGCAACCGGCAGGGAAAAAACGAATGAGTGCAGAACAATTTTTGCGTGGTGCCGGTGCAAACGTAGCAATTGGAATGAAGTTAGGAGATGAAAATGAAAACTAAAAATGTACGAGAAGTGGCGCTAGAGGCGCTTTTAGCGATTGAAGAACAAGAAGCATACAGCAATTTGCAGCTTAATCAAATGATTCGCGCTTCCCGCTTATCGGAAAAAGATACAGGGTTGTTGACAGAAATTGTTTACGGCACGATTCAGCGCCGTGACACGCTTGATTATTATTTGCGTCCGTTCCTAGAAAAAGCTCGCAAATTGCAAAAATGGGTGCAAATGCTGCTTCGCTTGTCGCTTTATCAAATGCTATATCTCGATCGAATTCCGGACCGGGCTGTTATTTTCGAAGCGGTGGAAATCGCGAAAAAGCGAGGGCATCGCGGAGTTGCTTCAATGGTCAACGGGGTGCTTCGCGCGATTCAGCGACAAGGAGTTCCTTCTATTGATGATATTGCTGACGACATCGAGCGATTATCTGTTCAAACGAGCCATCCGTATTGGCTTGTGAAACGATGGGTGGACCAATACGGTTTTGAGGAAACAGAAAAAATGTGTGAAGCGAATCTACAGGCACCGAAACAAACCGCAAGAGTGAACACGGCGCGCACGACGGTCGAAGAAGTGATCAAGATGCTCTCACAAGAAGGAGTGGAGGTAGCGCGCGGGGAGATCGCCCCTGAGGCGATTCAAGCGAAAAAAGGAAATTTGGCGCATACGAAAGCCTTTGAACAAGGGTATATCACCATCCAAGATGAAAGTTCGATGCTTGTTACACGTGCGCTCCACCCTATGGAGCATGAGAGAGTGCTTGACAGCTGCGCAGCGCCAGGGGGAAAATCGACGCACATTGCGGAGCGGATGAACGGCACTGGGCAAGTCATTTCACTCGATATTCATGAACATAAAGTGAAACTAATTGAGGAGCAAGCGAAACGCCTTCATTTGCCAAACATCGCTGCCCATGTGCTAGACAGCCGAAGAGCTTCGAGCCGTTTTGCCGAAGAGTCATTTGATAAAATTTTAGTCGATGCTCCTTGTTCAGGGTTTGGCGTCATCCGCCGCAAGCCTGATATTAAATATGCCAAAACGGAAGCAGACCTTCCAGCATTAGCAAGCTTGCAGCTAGAAATTTTGACGAAAGTTGCGCCGCTATTAAGAAAAGGTGGAACACTTGTTTACAGTACATGTACAATAGACCGAGACGAAAATGAGGCGGTTGTGACTGAATTTTTACGGCGCCATCCAGAGTTTGCGCCGGACAATACGCTCGCTGCGCGATTGCCTGAAAAGGTGCGCCCGTATGTGGCGAACGGACAATTACGTTTATTGCCTCATTATTTCGGTTCGGACGGATTTTTTATCGCATCATTAAGAAAGAAGGTGTAGCTTCATTGGAAACAGCAGAAAGGCAAACGAACAGCAAGGGAGAAATGGTTACATATCAACCATCAATTTACTCTTTAACATTAGAAGAGCTGCAAACGTGGATGACTGAACAAGGAGAAAAACCGTTTCGTGCGGTACAAGTATATGAATGGCTTTATCAAAAGAGGGCATCATCATTTGCCGATATGACGAATCTTCCAAAGGCGTTGCGCGATCAACTTGCCGCGCATTTTACCGTGACGACATTAAAAACGATCGTTCAACAAACATCAAAAGACGGCACGATGAAGTTTTTATTTGAGCTCCATGACGGCTATTCCATCGAAACCGTTTTAATGCGGCACGATTACGGCAATTCCATTTGCGTCACGACCCAGGTTGGCTGCCGTATCGGTTGCACGTTTTGCGCCTCAACGCTTGGCGGATTAAAGCGCCATTTAGAAGCGGGAGAAATTGTTGCCCAGGTCGTGAAAGTGCAAAAGGCGCTCGATGAACAAGGAGAGCGTGTGAGCAGCATCGTTGTGATGGGGATTGGTGAGCCATTTGACAATTACGATGCATTGTTGAAGTTTTTAAAGATTGTCAACCATCCAAAAGGGTTGCACATCGGAGCGCGGCATATTACTGTTTCGACAAGTGGAATTATACCTAAAATTTATCAATTTGCTGATGAAGGAACGCAGATCAACTTTGCTATTTCACTCCATGCACCGACAACAGAGTTGCGCACAAAGCTGATGCCGATTAATAAAGCATACCCTCTTCCTAAATTGATGGAAGCTGTGCGCTATTATATCGAGAAGACGGGACGCCGCGTCACATTTGAATACGGATTGTTCGGCGGAGTCAATGATCAAGTAGAGCACGCAGAACAATTAGCGGAACTGTTAAAAGGATTAAAATGCCATGTGAATTTAATTCCAGTCAACTATGTACCTGAACGAAATTATGTGAGGACACCGAGGGAGCAAATTTTTGCTTTTGAACGGACGCTTAAAAAACACGGAATCAATGTGACGATTCGCCGCGAACAAGGGCACGACATCGATGCAGCATGCGGACAGCTTCGCGCGAAGGAGCGAAAAGAAGAGACGAGGTGAAATAATGAAAGTCGTTTTCCAAACCGACGTTGGAAAAATTCGGCCTCATAATGAAGACTGCGGCGGCATCTTTCAAAATAAGGACGGCTATTATTTAGCGGTCGTCGCCGATGGCATGGGCGGTCATCGCGCGGGCGACGTGGCGAGCGAAATGACGATCACCTATTTAAAAAATCAGTGGGAAGAGACGGAAAAAATTTCTTCACCGGAAGCTGCTGAACAATGGTTGAAGGAGCAAATTGCAAATATCAACCGTTTGTTGCTAGATCATTCGTCGCGCCATGCAGAATGTCAAGGAATGGGGACGACGGTTGTAAGCGCGATCTGCACGGATCAGTTTGCAACAGTCGGCCATATCGGCGACAGCCGCTGTTATTTGTTGAATCAACATGGATTTCAACAAATTACCGAAGACCATTCCCTTGTAAATGAGCTCGTGAAAACGGGACAAATTTCTAAAGAAGACGCAGAGCATCATCCGCGTAAAAACGTGTTATTGCGTGCGCTTGGAACGGAAAAAGATGTGAAGCTCGATATCAAAACAATCGGCATTGAACAAGATGATCGCTTGTTGCTATGTTCGGACGGACTATCGAATAAGGTTTCAGAGCAAATGATGATAGATGTTTTAGTTTCAGAACAATCGCTCGAAGAGAAGGCGCAAACATTGATTCATTTAGCAAATGAGCATGGGGGAGAAGACAATATTACATTAGTGATTGTGGAATTTTCATCGGAATGTGAAAGCGGGTGATAGCACATGCTCATTGGCAAACGACTTAACGGGCGCTATAAAATTATGAACTTGCTTGGCGGCGGAGGAATGGCGAACGTTTTCTTAGCAAGGGACATGATTTTAGAACGGGATGTAGCCATTAAAATATTGCGCTTTGATTTTTCTAGCGACGAGCAATTTATTAAGCGGTTTCGCCGCGAAGCACAAGCAGCGACAAGCTTGAATCATGAAAATATTGTGAGCATTTATGATGTCGGAGAAGATGAAGGCATTTATTATATTGTAATGGAATATGTACGTGGCTATACATTGAAACAATATATTCAGCAACATGCCCCGCTTGCTGTTGAGAAAGCATTAGATATTATGGAGCAACTCACATCGGCGATTTCCCACGCGCACGCAAATGGCATTATTCACCGAGATATTAAGCCACAAAATATTTTAATTGATGAAAGTGGAAAGGTAAAAGTGACTGATTTTGGCATCGCTGTGGCGTTAAGTTCAACGACGATTACCCAGACGAATTCTGTGCTTGGGTCGGTTCATTATTTGTCACCGGAACAGGCACGCGGAGGTGTGGCTACGGAGAAGTCCGACATTTATTCGCTAGGAATTGTCATGTTTGAACTGTTAACAGGCCGTCTTCCTTTTTCCGGAGAATCAGCGGTTTCGATTGTACTTAAGCACTTACAAACAGAAACTCCTTCTCCGAAAGCATGGAATCCTGCGATTCCGCAAAGTGTAGAGAATGTGATTTTAAAGGCGACAGCGAAAGATCCGTTTTATCGTTACGAATCGGCGCGTGCGATGAACGAAGATATCCGTACAGCGCTTCATCCGGACCGACTGAATGAACAGAAATTTACCATCCCTGAAGATGACGAGCCGACGAAAGCAATTCCAGTTATTAAAGATGGAGAGTTGACGGAACAGACGATTGTGCATGAAGAAAAGAAGGAACAGCCGCCTCAAACTCCAAAAAAGAAGAGAAAGTGGCTCGTCTGGTTAATGGCGTTTCTTTTTTTGATCGCTGCTGTCGGTGTAAGCGTAGTGACGTGGGTGCCGGCGCTTTTCTTTCCGAAAGATGTTACCGTTCCAGACGTTACGAATCAAGATTACGATCAAGCAGTGGCAAAACTTTCTTCGCTTGGCTTTGAGATAAAAGATACAATTGAAATGGAAGATAATGAAATCGCAGAAGGAAACGTGATCCGCACGAAGCCAGAGGCAGGGAAAGTTGTTAAAGAAGGGACAGCCATTACTATTTATAAAAGCACAGGAAAAAAGAAAGTCGAATTTGGCAATTTCATTGGCGAAGATATTCAGACGGTCGAAGCGCAGTTAAAAGATGAACATTATTTAGCAGTTAGACGTATTGAGCGCTATAGCGACGAACCGGCTGGAACGATTCTTGAGCAGTTTCCTTCTCCAGGAGAAAAAGTTGTTCCTGAGGAAACGGAAGTGGAACTCACAATCAGCGCAGGAACACCGAAAATTATGTTAAAGGATTTAACGGGATATACGGAAAAAAGTGTGCGCGATTATGCGGAAGAGCAACAGCTCAACGTCATTGTTAAGCACGAGTATTCCGATCAAGTGCCAGAGGGAATTGTGATTTCGCAAACGCCGGGCGCCAATACGGAATTGCAAAAAGGGGCAACGATTACCGTTATTATTTCTCGCGGCAAGGAGCAACTACCGAATAAAACCGTTGTCAAAGAAATTGAAATTCCATACGATTCACAACAGCCTGGGAAAGTAGTGGAGGCACAGTTATACATTCAAGACGCTAATCATAATATGGCAAAGCCGTATAAAACGTATCGTCTTACTGCTTCAGCTAAGGAAACAGTAGAGTTTGTCATTCCATATGGCGGCCAAGGATACTACCGAGTTATTGTGAATAACGTTGTTAAGCAAGAAGGAACAATTCCGTATCCAAAGGAGTGAGGCTATGGCAGAAGGAAAAATTATTAAGGCGTTGAGCGGATTTTATTATGTGTTAAGCGAAGGGGAAGTGATTCAGTGTCGAGGTCGGGGGGTGTTTCGCAAGCAAAAAATTACCCCGCTTGTTGGCGACCATGTGACGTTTCAAGCAAGCAACAAAACGGATGGATATATTATGGAAGTGCATGAGCGGAAAAATGAGCTCATTCGCCCGCCGATTGCCAATGTTGATCAAGCAATTCTTGTATTTTCTGCTGTGGAGCCAGATTTTAGTTCGGTGCTTCTCGATCGCTTTCTCGTTCTAATCGAAGCGAAAGATATTCGCCCAGTGATTGTCGTCAATAAAATGGATTTGCTGGGTGGAGAGATGAAGCCGCTTGTCGAAGAGTATATTCGTGATTACCGCCGCATCGGCTATGATGTGATCGAAACGTCAACGGTCACAAAGTCAGGAATTGAGCAGCTCTATCCTTATTTAGAGGGGCGCATTTCTGTGTTTGCTGGTCAGTCAGGTGTGGGGAAATCATCGCTTTTAAATGCCCTGCGCCCAGATTTACACTTGAAAACAAATGATATTTCGACCCATTTAGGGCGCGGAAAGCATACGACCCGCCATGTCGAACTGATAGAAATCCGCGGAGGGCTCGTTGCTGACACGCCTGGGTTTAGCGCTTTAGAGTTTCAAGATATCGAAGAAGAACAGTTGCCCCTTTGTTTTCCGGAATTTCTCAAACATAGCGACGGGTGCAAGTTTCGTGGATGCATACATATGACAGAACCGAAATGTGCCGTAAAACAAGCGCTCGAAGACGGGAAAATTCCTGCATATCGCTATGAGCATTATACAAGTTTTATGGAAGAAATTAAGGAAAGAAAGACGAGGTACTACTAATGATTAAAATTGCTCCTTCGATTTTATCAGCCGATTTCGCGAAGCTTGGCGATGAAATCCGCGATGTGGAACAAGGAGGCGCTGATTACATCCATGTCGATGTGATGGATGGCCATTTTGTGCCAAACATTACGATCGGACCGCTTGTTGTCGAAGCGATTCGGCCAATTACGAAATTGCCGCTTGATGTCCATTTGATGATTGAGCATCCAGATCGTTACATCCCAGCTTTTGCGAAAGCCGGTGCTGATTATTTATCCGTTCATGTCGAAGCGTGCCCGCATTTGCATCGGACAGTGCATCTGATTAAAGAATGCGGAGTGAAGGCGGGAGTCGTCTTGAACCCGCATACGCCTGTAGAGATGATCGAGCATATCATCGATGATGTTGATTTAGTGCTGTTAATGACGGTCAATCCGGGCTTTGGCGGCCAAAAATTCATTCATTCTGTGCTCCCTAAAATTCGCCAAGTAGCACAATTGGCACAAAAGAGAAATCTATCGCTTGAAATCGAGGTGGATGGAGGCGTCAATGTAGAAACGGCTCGCCTTTGCATAGAGGCAGGAGCAAACGTGCTTGTTGCTGGGTCAGCTATTTACGGACAGGCCGATCGCAAGGCGGCCATCGAGGCGATTCGCGGCGCTCGTTAGAAACGGAAGGTGCATGCCTTCCGTTTTTGTTAGGTGCTTTTAAAAAAACATCCTATTTTATGTTGCTCAGAAACGAAATTCTCCATTATTACTTAATAGAAAGGAAGAGAAACAAGTGTTTATTTATATTGTAGGCGGTGGTCCGGGCGAGTTTCTTCCTTCACTTCAACAGTTCGTAACAGACGGTGTTCAATGGGTTGGTGTCGACCGAGGAGTTATGACTTTATTAGAAGCGGGAATTCGCCCTGTCAAGGCATTTGGCGATTTTGATTCCATCAGTACGGAGCAGCTTGCCTATGTGCGGTCCGTGCTGAACGATTTGGATATATGGCCGTCGGAAAAAGACAAAACGGATATGGAAATCGCACTAGATTGGGCAGCTAGGCAAGATAAGGTCACTCTTATTCGTATTTTCGGAGCGACAGGGGGACGAATCGACCATTTGTTAGGGAACATTCAGTTGCTAGTAAAATATTTAGACAAACCGATTGAAATCATCGATAAGCAAAATGTGATAACAATCCACGCTCCTGGGGAATACACAGTTTCAAAAGACGAGCATCGCTACATTTCTTTTATCCCGGTTTCCTCTGAAGTAAAAGGAATCAACTTAAAAGGTTTTAAATATCCATTAACAAATTGTCATATTCGGCTCGGTTCTACACTATGTATTAGTAATGAACTCATCCAATCTTTTGGTACTTTTTCTTTTTCTGAGGGCATATTAATGATGATAAGAAGCAATGATTCAGGAGGTCACTTGTAGGTACTATTTTTCATCGGCGGAATATACTTATAAGGAAATGAGGTAAAGCGCGTCACGATAGTTGGGGAGGGATCGGAATGAAGTTTTATACGATTAAGCTGCCAAAGTTTCTTGGTGGAATTGTTCGGGCGATGTTAAACTCGTTTAAAAAAGGATAATAAAAAAGCACCAATCTCTGGTGCTTTTTTATTTGGGTTAACGAGCGCAAAGCATTAGCTTTTTGTATTATACACGCTCGATTTTTCCAGATTTAAGCGCACGTGCAGAAACCCATACACGTTTTGGCTTTCCGTCTACTAAAATGCGCACTTTTTGAAGATTTGCTTTCCATGTACGTTTATTAGCGTTCATTGCGTGTGAACGAGAGTTGCCGAAAGATTTTTTCTTTCCAGTTACAAAGCACTTCGCCATTTTTTTCCCTCCTTACTTCCAACACAAATTCAGTCATCGACTGCGCATGCTAAAAACACTACTATAATTTATCATACAAAATGGCAGATTGCAATAGCCCAGCTTCAACCTTTCAAGAAAAATTCCTTGACATCTATTTTGTTTTAGGCTAAATAATACTAGAGGGTGAAGGGGCTTTCAAAAAGGAAACTGTTATAGTAAAATGGCTGTAGCTATGTGAACATTTCCGAAGGAGGAAGCCCATATGTCCATTGAATTGCAAACGAAGTATGGCCGGATTGAAATTTCCAACGACGTTATTGCGACGATCGCGGGTGGAGCAGCTGTTGATTGCTACGGAATTGTAGGAATGGCATCGAAAAATCAAATTAAAGACGGCATTTCAGAAATTTTGCGCAGGGAAAATTTTGCAAGAGGCGTAGTTGTGCGAGAAGAAGACGGAGAAGTGCATATTGATATGTATATTATCGTAAGCTATGGAATTAAAATTTCGGAAGTAGCTCATAATGTGCAAACAAAAGTAAAGTACACGTTAGATAAAACATTAGGACTTGCTGTGCAGTCGATTAACATTTATGTTCAAGGGGTTCGCGTCACGAACCCATAGGATAGGTAAGGAGGAATTCATCGGTGACAATTCAGACGTTAGACGGAAGGCGTTTTGCCGACATGGTATTAACAGGCGCGCAACATTTATCAAATAATGCAAAGGCAGTCGATGCGCTGAACGTCTTTCCGGTTCCAGATGGCGATACAGGCACAAACATGAACTTGTCGATGACATCTGGGGCAAAAGAAGTGAGAAATCACGTTTCTGATCATATTGGAAAAGTGGCGGGAGCCCTTGCCAAAGGATTGCTGATGGGCGCCCGTGGAAATTCTGGCGTCATTTTATCCCAGCTGTTTCGCGGCTTCGCTAAGGCGGTGGAGAACAAGCAATCGATCAATAGCAGCGAATTTGCCGCAGCATTGGAAGCGGGGGTTACTACGGCTTATAAAGCTGTGATGAAGCCGGTCGAAGGAACGATTTTGACAGTGGCGAAAGATGCTGCGAAACGAGCGGTGACTGTAGCGAAAAAACAAGCGGATATTGCCGCCGTGATGGAGGAAGTCGTCAAAGAAGCAAAAGCATCTTTGCAACGGACGCCGGATCTTCTTCCTGTTTTAAAGGAAGTTGGTGTCGTCGACAGCGGCGGACAAGGGCTTGTTTATGTATACGAAGGATTTTTAGCTGAATTAAAAGGCGAAACGATCGAAACGCTGGAAGCAGAAAGCGTTTCGATGCGCGACCTTGTAAACGCCGAACATCATAAAAGTGCACAAAGCCATATCCATACAGATGAAATAGAGTTCGGCTATTGTACGGAATTTATGGTACGGTTTGAGGCGGAAAAATTAAGAGAATACCCGTTCTCTGAAGCACAGTTTCGCGAGGATTTAAGCCAGTTTGGCGATTCGTTATTAGTGATCGCAGATGATGAGCTTGTAAAGGTTCATATTCACGCAGAACATCCAGGCGAAGTATTAACATATGGGCAACGTTACGGGAGTTTATTAAATATAAAAATTGAGAATATGCGCGAGCAACATGCCAATATTGTCAACGAACCGCCTAAGCCGATGCCGGAGGCGCCAAAGCAAAAGCAACCGTACGGTATTGTTACGATTGCCATGGGAGATGGAATCGCAAACCTATTCAAAAGCATCGGAGCCCAATCTGTCATTGAAGGCGGGCAAACGATGAATCCGAGTACAGAAGACATCGTAAAAGCGATTGAAAACGTTCATGCAGAAACGGTTTTTGTACTTCCGAACAATAAGAACATCATTATGGCTGCCGAGCAGGCGGCCTCAGTCGTGGACAACCGGGTCATTGTGATTCCATCCAAAACGGTTCCTCAAGGGATGTCGGCAATTTTAGCATTCAATCCTTCCGTCTCGGCTGAACAAAACGAGAAAGCAATGACCACCGCTTTATCCCGGGTAAAGACAGGTCAAGTTACATTCGCTGTTCGCAACACAACAATAGATGGAGTAGAGATTGCAAAAGATGATTACATGGGAATTGCGGACGGAAAAATTGTTGTGTCGGAGAAAGATAAGATCAACGTAGCAAAGACATTAATGAATCAATTGCTAGATGACGATTCGGAAATTGTAACTATTTTATATGGAGAAGACGCATCTGAAGAAGAAGTGGAGGAAATCGTTCGCCATATTGAAGAAGTGCGTCCGGATGTAGAAGTGGAAGTTCATAATGGAAAACAACCGTTATATCCGTTTATCTTTTCAATTGAATAATATGTTAGAATAGTAGAAGGGGAATCCCCTTCTATTTTATTGGATATTAGAGGGAGAGAGGCAGCATGAAGTATAGAAGCGTATTCGACATTATCGGACCAATTATGATTGGTCCATCGAGTTCACATACAGCGGGAGCAGCGAGAATTGGCAGAGTGGCACGCAGCTTGTTTGGAAGAATGCCGAAGTGGGCACATATTTCGTTTTACGGTTCGTTTGCCCAAACGTATAAGGGGCATGGCACCGATGTAGCTATTGTCGGTGGGTTGTTGGATTTTGATACGTTCGATGAACGCATCAAATCTTCGCTTGAGATTGCAAAGCAAGAAGGTATGGAAGTAGTGTTTTATGAAGAGGAAGCGGTTCCAAACCATCCAAATACTGCGAGAGTTCGCATCGGTGATGAACAAGGGGAGCTCGAGCTTGTCGGCATCTCGATCGGAGGCGGGAAAATTGAAATCACGGAATTAAACGGATTTGAACTTAAATTATCCGGACACCATCCAGCGCTTCTTATTGTTCATAACGACCGTTATGGAACGATTGCTTCTGTCGCGAATGTGCTGGCAAAATATGCGATTAATATTGGCCATATGGAAGTGTCGCGCAAAGAAAAAGGAAAAGAGGCATTAATGACAATCGAAGTCGATCAGCCGATTGATGCTTCTATTATTGAGGAGCTTTCGCAACTTCCTCACATTATTCAAGTGACAAAAATTGTCGATTAACAGTAGAAAGCGTTTACAGAGAGAAGGAGGCGGCATCTTAGATGTTTCGAAATGTTGCAGAGTTAGTGCAGCTTGCGGAAAGTCAAGGAATTAAAATTGCAGAAGTAATGATTCGCCAAGAGATTGAAGAAACAGGAAGAAGCAGAGAAGAAATTTTCACGCAAATGGATCGTAATTTACAAGTAATGGAGCAAGCCGTCATGAAGGGATTGGCTGGCGTTTCTTCCCATTCAGGGCTGACGGGCGGCGATGCAGTGTTGTTGCAAAACTATATTCGCGAGGGACGTTTTTTGTCGGGAGAAACGATTTTAGATGCCGTTAGTAAAGCGGTAGCAACGAACGAAGTGAATGCGGCAATGGGAATTATTTGTGCTACGCCTACGGCGGGCTCTGCGGGGGTTGTGCCTGGAACACTATTTGCTGTCAAAGAAAAGCTGCATCCTACCCGTGAACAGATGGTCGAGTTTTTATTTACGGCAGGAGCGTTTGGGTTTGTTGTAGCCAATAACGCTTCGATTTCTGGAGCCGCTGGTGGCTGCCAAGCGGAAGTAGGCTCAGCGGCGGGGATGGCGGCTGCTGCGCTTGTTGAAATGGCGGGTGGCACGCCGAGCCAAGCTGCGGAGGCAATGGCCATCGCTCTAAAAAATATGTTAGGATTAGTATGTGACCCGGTTGCGGGATTAGTGGAAGTGCCTTGCGTCAAGCGGAACGCGATGGGAGCTGCGAACGCGATGGTGGCAGCGGATATGGCGCTTGCGGGGATTAAAAGCCGCATTCCTTGCGATGAAGTAATCGAGGCGATGTATCGCATCGGCGAAACGATGCCGACTGCTTTAAAAGAAACTGCACAAGGGGGGTTAGCGGCAACGCCGACTGGACGCGCGTTAGCTGCGAAAATTTTCGGCGTTCCTAACGATCACCGTGAATAACGTATTGCAAGAGCCAGTTACGCGAATTAAAGGAATTGGAGAGGAAACAGGCGAAGCATTGCGGGATATGGGGATTGAAACGATTGAAGACTTGTTTGCCTATTTTCCTTTTCGTTATGAAGATTATGAAGTACGAGATTTAGCAGATGTGAAACATGACGAAAGAGTAACGGTTCAAGGGAAGGTTCATAGCGAACCTTCTCTTACGTATTATGCCCGCAAAAAATCCCGCTTAACGTTTCGACTTCTTGTCGACCGTTATTTAATTACGGTCGTTTGTTTTAATCGTCCATATTTGAAAAGCAAATTGTCCATCAATGAAACCGTGACGGTCATCGGGAAATGGGATCAGCACCGTCAAACGATTACAGCCAGCGATTTGAAAATTGGTGTGCCAACAGAAACACAAGAGTTAGAACCGGTCTATTCTACAAAAGGCGCACTAACCGTTAAAGGAATGCGGCGTTTTATGAAGTTAGCGCTTGAACAATACGGGGAAGCGATACACGACCCGCTTCCTGTCTCTATACGCCAAGCTTACCGCCTTGTATCGAAGAAAGAAGCTATTTTTGCTATTCATTTCCCGCGTTCCCACGAAGAACTAAAGCAAGCAAGGCGCCGACTTGTGTATGAAGAGTTTTTGCTATTTCAATTAAAAATTCACGCATTCCGTAAAATACAGCGAGAACACTCCCGCGGCATTGCTCATGATTTTTCGATGGAGATATTGCAGCAGTTCATTCAAAAGCTTCCGTTTCCGCTAACAGGGGCGCAAAAGCGCGTCGTTCAAGAAATTGTCAAAGATATGCGGTCCCCGTATCGAATGAACCGACTCCTTCAAGGTGACGTCGGTTCAGGAAAGACGGTCGTCGCCGCGATCGCTTTATATGCGACTGTATTGTCCGGATATCAAGGCGCGCTCATGGTGCCGACAGAAATTTTAGCTGAACAGCACGCCCATTCGCTGCAGCAGCTATTGGCTGGAACAAATGTACAGGTCGAACTGTTGACAAGCTCTGTCAAGGGGAAGCGGCGGAAAGAACTCCTTGAGCAGCTTGCTGAAGGGCGCGTTGACATTGTGATCGGCACGCATGCGCTCATTCAAGATGAAGTCAATTTTCATCGGCTCGGACTCGTCATTACTGATGAACAACATCGCTTCGGTGTTGAACAACGGCGCATTTTACGGGAAAAGGGAGAATCGCCGGACGTGTTGTTTATGACGGCAACACCGATTCCGAGGACGCTCGCAATTACAGCGTTTGGGGAAATGGACGTTTCTGTTATTGATGAAATGCCGGCCGGGCGTAAAAAAGTCGAGACATATTGGGTCAAGCACCATATGCTTGATCGCGTTCTACATTTTATTGAAAAAGAGGTTCAGAAGGGAAGGCAAGCCTACGTAATTTGTCCTCTTATTGAGGAATCGGAAAAACTTGATGTGCAAAACGCGCTCGATGTTCACAGCATGCTCGTTCACCATTACCGCGGGAAATATCGCATCGGTTTGATGCACGGACGGCTTTCCTCCGAGGAAAAAGACGCAGTCATGAAAGCATTTAGTCAAAATGAAGTACAAATTTTAGTGTCGACGACGGTCGTCGAGGTCGGGGTGAACGTGCCGAATGCCACTGTTATGCTTATTTACGATGCGGAGCGATTTGGTTTGGCACAGCTTCACCAGCTGCGCGGACGCGTAGGTCGCGGCAGCGAGCAATCTTATTGCATTCTTTTGGCGGACCCGAAGTCGGAGATCGGAAAAGAGCGAATGCGAATTATGACGGAGACGAATGACGGTTTTTTGTTGTCGGAAAAAGATTTACAGCTGCGCGGTCCTGGTGATTTCTTCGGAACGAAGCAGAGCGGCATGCCGGATTTTAAACTTGGAGATGTTGTGCACGACTACCGAATTCTTGAAGTGGCGCGAAATGACGCTGCGAGATTAGTTGATTCACAAGCGTTTTGGCACGATGAATCTTACGGATGGTTGCGTTTTTACCTGCAGCAAGCCGGCGTGTTCAGCGGAGAAAAATTGGACTGAGAAACACAGATTGCAAACTTCATCTTGCAATCTGTGTTTTCGAATTATATACTACTATTAGTACCTAGTCATAGAAGTGGACGGTGTATCGATCATGCGAAAGACGAAGCGAGAACGGCAAAGAATGCTGCGGGAGACCATTGAAGAAAATCCTTTTATTACAGATGAAGAGCTAGCGGAAAAATTCTCTGTCAGCATTCAAACGATTCGTTTAGACAGGCTCGAATTATCGATCCCTGAGTTGCGCGAACGAATTAAGCACGTTGCGGAAAAATCGTTTGCTGATAAGGTGAAGTCGCTGCCAATCGAAGAGGTGATCGGCGAAATCGTCGACATTGAGCCTGATCAAAGCGCCATTTCTATTTTTGATGTTAAAGCGGAGCATGTGTTTAGGCGAAATCGCATTGCACGCGGACATCACTTGTTCGCCCAAGCCAACTCGCTCGCAGTGGCGGTTATCAACGATGAGCTCGCATTAACGGCAAAGGCAAATATTCGCTTTACACGTCCAGTTAAAGAAAACGAACGGGTTGTAGCAAAAGCAAAGGTAAAAGACGTCAATGGAAGCGGAAGAACGATGGTAGAGGTTAACAGCTACGTTGGGCAGGAGCTCGTATTTTCAGGCGAATTTGAAATGTACCGATCAAACATCGCAAAAAAGGATGGAGTAAACGATGAGAATAGCGATTGATGCCATGGGCGGAGACCATGCCCCAAAAGAAATTGTAATGGGAGCGGTGCAGGCGGTTCAGCACTTTCAAGACATTGAAATCGTGTTATTTGGCGATGAACAACAAATCGAACCGCACCTTTCTGCCAAAGAACGGATTCAAATTGTACATACAGACGAAGTGATTGAAGCAACTGATGAACCGGTTCGTGCTGTAAGACGAAAAAAACAATCATCGATGGTGTTAATGGCTGAAGAAGTGAAGCAAGGTCGAGCGGATGCCTGCATCTCGGCGGGAAACACGGGCGCTTTAATGGCCGCTGGGTTATTTGTTGTCGGGCGAATTGAAGGAATCGAACGCCCGGCTTTAGCTCCAACGCTGCCAACGGTTGACGGAGGAGGCTTTGTCTTTTTAGATGTGGGCGCAAACGTTGATGCCCGCCCAGAGCATTTATTGCAATATGCGTTAATGGGAGCAGTATATGCGAAAAAAGCAAGAGGAATCGCAGATCCGCGTGTTGGCTTATTGAACGTTGGGACGGAAAATCAAAAGGGAAACGATTTGACAAAGCGGGCATTTCAACTCCTTCAAGAGGCCAATGTGAATTTTGTCGGCAATGTTGAAGCGCGCGACCTGTTGCAAGGAGTGGCTGATGTTGTCGTCACGGACGGCTTCAGTGGAAATATTGCATTGAAGGCGATTGAAGGAACGGCTATTTCAATGTTTTCGATGTTGAAAAAAGCATTAACGAGCAGCTTTTCTAGCAAAATAGCAGCCTCTCTACTAAAGCCGAAGTTAATGGGGCTTAAGAAACAAATGGACTATTCCGAGTATGGCGGCGCGGCTTTATTCGGACTAAACGCACCCGTGATCAAAGCGCACGGTTCTTCAGACGCGAACGCGATTTTTCATGCGGTGCGTCAAGCGCGCGAAATGGTCATAAACGACATGGTCGGAACAATTAAGGAAGAACTCCGACATATTTCCTAAGGAGGGAACTATATGGGGAAAATTGCATTTATTTTTCCAGGGCAAGGATCGCAAACGGTTGGTATGGGAAAAGAACTAGCCGAAAAGGACGAGAAAGCGGCAGCGGTGTTTCGGGTAGCCGATGAGCGCCTTGGTTTTTCGCTTTCATCGATTATTTTTGAAGGACCACAGGAGAAGCTAACGCTCACTTATAATGCACAACCGGCTTTGCTAACGACAAGCATTGCGCTGCTTGAAAAGGTCAAAGAAGCTGGCATCGCCCCTGATTATGTGGCAGGCCATAGTTTAGGAGAATATACGGCGCTTGTGGCAGCGGGAGCGATGTCGTTTGATGATGCCGTATATGTTGTTCGCAAGCGGGGCGAGTTCATGGAAGAGGCTGTTCCAGCAGGTGAAGGAACAATGGCGGCAGTGCTCGGAATGGGGGCTGGGGAACTTGAGGCCATCACAAACGAAGTGACTGAAGCAGGAGCGCCCGTTCAACTGGCCAATTTAAACTGTCCGGGGCAAATTGTCATTTCCGGCTCAAAAGCGGGGGTTGAGCGCGCATCGCAAATGGCTAAGGAAAAAGGGGCGAAACGCGTTATTCCTCTTGATGTGAGCGGCCCATTCCACTCCTCGCTCATGAAGCCTGCGGCTGGCAAGCTAGCGGATGTATTAAACGGAGTGGCGATTGCGAATGCCGAGATTCCTATAATAGCTAACGTCACGGCTGAGCCAATGCAAGAAAAGGAAGCGATTCAACAATTGTTAATTGAGCAATTGTATTCGCCTGTTCGCTGGGAGCAATCGGTAGAAAAAATGATTGAGTTAGGTGTTGACACATTTGTTGAAATTGGTCCGGGGAAAGTGTTATCAGGTCTTGTGAAAAAAGTGGATCGCAATGTGCAAGTATACGCGGTGAATGATTTCGCCTCCCTTGAGACGACCATTGCATCATTGAAAGGAGAATCGTAATGTTACAAGGAAAAGTGGCGCTTGTCACAGGCGCATCGCGCGGAATTGGGCGCGCTATCGCTTTAGAGTTAGCTCGTCAAGGCGCGAAAGTGGCTGTCAACTACGCTGGCAGCGAAGCAAAAGCGAAAGAAGTAGTCGAAGCGATTGAACAAATGGGCGGGGAAGCTTTCGCCATTCAAGCGGACGTATCGAACGCGGAGGCGGTCGATCGAATGGTAAAGGAAGTGATGGAACGCTTTGAGCGCGTTGATATTTTGGTGAATAATGCCGGTGTAACGCGCGACAATTTGCTTATGCGCATGAAAGAAGAAGAGTGGGATGAAGTCATCAACACGAATCTAAAAGGTGTATTCCATTGCACAAAAGCTGTTACACGCCCAATGATGAAACAGCGCTATGGCCGTATTGTCAATATCGCATCGGTTGTTGGCGTAATGGGGAATCCGGGGCAAGCCAACTATGTGGCTGCCAAAGCGGGCGTTATCGGTTTAACGAAAACGGCGGCGAAAGAGCTTGCGAGCCGCGGCATCACCGTCAATGCGGTGGCACCTGGATTTATTACAACCGACATGACGGATCGTCTCGCTGAAGACATCCGCACCGAGATGCTAAAGCAAATTCCGCTCGCTCGCTTTGGAGAGCCTGAGGATATCGCTAAAGTTGTAGCATTTTTAGTGTCGGATGCGGCAGGCTACATTACCGGCCAAACGATTCATGTCGATGGCGGAATGGTCATGTAATGAATCTTTATTATTGGCTAGTATTTTTGCGATAAATTTACTATAATCATGAGAGGAGGTGAGTGTAATGGCAGATGTATTAGAGCGTGTAACAAAAATCATCGTAGACCGTTTAGGAGTAGAGGAGTCTCAAGTAACGCTTGAAGCTTCTTTCAAAGATGATCTAGGCGCTGATTCATTAGATGTAGTAGAGCTTGTAATGGAATTAGAAGACGAGTTCGATATGGAAATTTCTGATGAGGAAGCAGAAAAAATTGTCACGGTTGGAGATGCTGTGAACTACATAAAAAGCCGCATGTAATGATATAACTAGAAAAGTCCCGTTATTTTAACGGGGCTTTCTATGCTTTTTTGTCCTAGCTAACATTCATTGCCGAATACATTGAGCGAATGAAGTCCGGAGGTCCTTATTTATGTCGAGACAAAAAGACAAAGAGCAGCGCATAGGTGAAAAAAAGCGGATCAAGTTTAAAGAGTTGCAAGAAAAAATCGGCATATTTTTCTCAAACGAAAAGCTGTTGATTCAAGCGTTTACTCATTCATCGTATGTGAATGAGCATCGCAAACGACCGCATGAGGATAACGAAAGACTCGAATTTTTAGGAGACGCTGTGTTAGAGCTGACCATTTCACAATATCTTTTCCAACATTTCCCGCAAATGAGTGAAGGGGAGTTAACTAAATTGCGGGCAGCCATTGTATGCGAGCCGTCGCTTGTAAAGTTTGCCAACGATCTTTCATTTGGCCAGCTTGTTTTGCTAGGAAAAGGAGAGGAAATGACGGGAGGACGAATGCGTCCATCGCTTTTGGCGGATGTGTTTGAGGCGTTTATTGGTGCGCTTTATTTAGATCAAGGAATGGATGCGGTCGTTCGATTTTTGGGCCAAACGATTTTCCCAAAAATCAACGAAGGTGCTTTTTCTCATGTGATGGATTACAAAAGCCAGTTACAGGAACTCGTCCAACGAGACGGAAGCGGTGTCATCGAATATACGATTTTACAAGAAAAAGGACCTGCACACAATAAAGAGTTTGTGTCCCGCGTTTCTTTAAACGGCCAAGAGTTTGGAATTGGCGTCGGAAAATCGAAGAAGGAAGCGGAACAAAAAGCTGCGCAAATGGCGCTGCAAAAGTTAAAAGCGTTGATGAGCGAATCGTGACATTTATCGTGGAAAAAGGGCTGACTCAACAAATGATAGTCAGCTCTTTTTTCCTCTCTCATTCTATATTTAAGCTAAAAGTTATGATACAATAATGAAGATTTTAGATGAAAGATAGCGAGGCGGGGTACGGATGTTCCTCAAACGATTAGATATTGTTGGATTTAAATCTTTTGCGGAGCGTGTGTCGATTGAGTTTGTTCCGGGGGTGACCGCCGTTGTCGGCCCGAACGGCAGCGGAAAAAGCAACATTACCGATGCGATTCGCTGGGTGTTAGGAGAACAGTCAGCAAAATCGCTTCGCGGAGCAAAGATGGAAGATATTATTTTTGCGGGAAGTGATTCACGCAAACCTTTAAATATCGCGGAGGTAACGTTGACACTTGATAATGAAGATCAATTCTTGCCGATTGATTATCAAGAAGTGAGCGTTACTCGGCGCGTGTATCGCTCCGGCGAAAGTGAATTTTTAATCAATCAGCAACCTTGTCGCTTAAAAGATATTATTGACTTATTTATGGATTCCGGGCTTGGAAAAGAAGCGTTCTCGATTATCGGGCAAGGACGCATCGAAGAAATTTTGAGCAGCAAGCCAGAAGAAAGACGTACGATTTTCGAAGAGGCGGCAGGGGTGCTTAAATATAAAATCCGAAAGAAAAAAGCAGAACATAAGCTTATTGAAACGCAAGAAAATTTGCATCGTGTCAACGACATTTTACATGAATTAGAGAGCCAGCTTGAGCCATTGAAAATTCAGGCTTCGATTGCGAAAGATTATCTTGAAAAGAAAGAAGAACTTGAAACGTTTGAAGTGGCACTTATTGCCCATGAAATTGAGGAATTGCACCAGCAATGGGCGAATTTGAGCGAGCAGCTGTCTATCCATCAACAAGACGAAATGTCGCTGTCAGCAACGTTACAAAAAGAGGAGGCGACTGTTG
Organism: Anoxybacillus tepidamans PS2; assembly: GCF_000620165.1. GTDB lineage: Bacteria > Bacillota > Bacilli > Bacillales > Anoxybacillaceae > Anoxybacteroides > Anoxybacteroides tepidamans_A. The sequence continues at coordinate 10,448 of NZ_JHVN01000002.1, read as the reverse complement.
AGCAATTGCGCGACCAGATGACGGCACTCGATGAATCGATCGACGGTCTCCAACAAGTATTGCTTGTTGTCAGCGAAGAACTTGAAAAGCTTGAAGGGCGGAAAGAAGTATTAAAAGAACGCAAGAAAAATGCCGCTCAATATAAAAAACAACTTGAAGAAGCGATTGCTTCGTTTTCTGATAAAAAGGAACGGCTAGTGTTAACGCTTGAAAAAGAACTAGAGTCGCTTGCAACTATTCGAAAAGAAATGAACGAGATTCAAACAGAGCTGAAGGAAAAGCAGCAAACGTTTTCTTCTTATGATGTAAGCGTTGAAGAGCAAATGGAGAAACTAAAAAGCGACTATATCGAAATCGTTCACGAGCAAGCGTCATTAAAAAATGAGCGCTCCCATTTGCAGGCATTGCTCGAAAAGCTTGAGACAAAGCAAGCGGCGCTGGCAAAAGAGAACGAGAAAAATTTGCTTGAAAGACAACATGTTCGAGAGCGTCATGCAGCTTTAGAAGAAAAATATAAACAAACAGAACGCGCGCTTGAAGAACGCGAAACGCTGCTTCGCGAAAAAAGCGCCCAAATCGCTGAATTAAAGAAAGAAATTGAGAAAAAGGAAGCAATGCTCTATCAAGCATATCAATATTTGCAACAGACGAAATCGCGAAAGGAAATGCTAGAAGAAATGCAGCATGATTATGCTGGATTTTTTCAAGGCGTTAAAGAGGTTTTAAAAGCGCGCGAACAACTTTCTGGAATTCACGGAGCGGTCGTTGAACTGATCCGCGTATCAAGCGAGTACGAGACAGCGATAGAAATAGCACTTGGAGGAGCGACGCAGCATATTGTCGTGGCCAACGAGGAAGCAGCGCGCGCGGCCATCCAGTATTTAAAAACGAACGCATATGGCCGGGCCACGTTTTTGCCGTTGAATGTTATTCAGTCTAGAACCATCCCGATAGAGCAGCTAGCGCTCGTGCGCAACCATCCGGCGTTTGTCGGTGTGGCGAGTGAACTGATTGCATACGATTCAATGTATCATGCGGTTATGTCGCATTTGCTCGGCAATGTCATTGTCACGACCGATTTGAAAGGAGCGAACGAGTTAGCGCGCCTGCTTCATTATCGCTACCGTCTTGTAACGCTAGGCGGTGATGTCGTCAGCCCTGGCGGCGCGATGACGGGCGGCGGCGTTGCGAAAAAGACGAACTCGCTGTTAGGGCGCAACCGTGAACTTGAAACGATTTCCGACAAACTCCGAGAAATGGAGGAAAAAACAGAGCAGCTCGAACGATATGTGCAAAAGAAAAAGAAAGAAGCGGCCGAGCGAGAGACGGAAATGGCAGAACTTCGCAATGAAACAGAACAATGCCGCTTCGCTCTTCAAGAAATCAAAAGCGAGTGGCGCGAAGTTGAATGGCAAGAAAGGCACATGAATGAGCGCCTTGCGTTGTACGACCATGAAAAGGCGCATGACGAACAAGAAATGGCACAAACACGCGAGAAAATGATAATTGTCGAGAAAAAACTTGAACAAATTGAAAAAACACTTGCTGAGATCGATGAACAAATGGAGCAGCTCGCGCTAAAAAAACAAGATGAACAAAGCTCTAAGGAAGCGTTGCAGACAGCGATTACGGAGAAGAAAATTGCTCTTGCCGAAAAACAACAGTTGCTGAAGCATATCGAAGAGAAAGTTGAGCAAATTCAACTTGAACAGGCGGAAACAGAAACACAGCTACAAACAGCCAAAGAGGATTTAGCGGCACTAGTTAGTGAAATGGATTCAAACCATTCTGGCGAGGAACAGCTTGAACATTTAAGAAAACAAAAACTGCAACATAAAAACGAAACAGTGGAACTTATTGCGAGCCGTCGTGAACAAAGGCTGCAATGCCAAGAAACACTTGAAAATCTTGAGCGCGAGCTAAAAGAGAAAAAACGGCAGTATAAACAATTGACCGATATCATTAAAGATGAAGAAGTCAAATTAAACCGGCTTGATGTCGAACTGGAAAACCTGCTTGCGCGCCTTCGTGAAGAATATATGCTTACATTTGAAGCAGCGAAAGAAAAATATCCGCTAAAGATGGATGCCAATGATGCGAGAAAAAAGGTCAAACTGATTAAACGAGCGATCGACGAGTTAGGAACCGTCAATCTAGGCGCGATCGATGAGTATGAACGCGTATCGGAGCGATATGAGTTTCTAACAAGTCAAAAAAGTGATTTACAGCAAGCGAAAGAAACTTTATACCAAGTCATCGATGAAATGGATCAGGAAATGAAAAAGCGCTTCTTTTCTACTTTCCAGCAGATTCGTTCGCATTTTGGTGACGTGTTCCAGCAATTGTTTGGCGGTGGACGAGCTGATTTACAGCTGACCGATCCGGACGATTTGTTAAATACAGGCATCGATATTGTGGCGCAACCGCCAGGAAAAAAGCTGCAAAATTTAAGTTTGCTCTCCGGTGGTGAACGGGCGCTGACAGCGATCGCTTTATTGTTCTCAATCTTAAAAGTGCGCCCCGTGCCATTTTGTGTCCTCGATGAAGTGGAGGCGGCGCTTGATGAAGCAAATGTGCATCGTTATGCCCAGTATTTAAAGCGATTCAGCAACCAAACACAATTTATTGTCATTACTCACCGAAAAGGAACGATGGAAGAAGCCGATGTGCTTTACGGTGTGACGATGCAAGAGTCCGGCGTGTCGAAGCTCGTATCCGTTCGCTTGGAGGACTCAAAACAACTTGTAAAATCGTAGTGTAGAAAGGTGGCATTAGCGGTGAGTTTTTTTAAAAAGCTAAGAGAAAAAATTACACAGCAAACAGATGCGGTAACCGAAAAGTTTAAACAAGGGCTTTCGAAAACGCGCGATTCATTTGCCGGGCGGGTGAACGATTTAATTGCCCGCTATCGGAAAGTAGATGAGGAGTTTTTTGAAGAGTTAGAGGAAATTTTAATCGCGGCCGACGTTGGCGTCACGACAGTAATGGAGCTGATTGATGAGCTAAAGATGGAAGTGAAGCGACGCAACATTCAAGATACAAAAGAGATGCAAGCAGTCATTTCAGAAAAGCTCGTCGACATCTACCGCGGCGGCGCTGAAGAGCTTGCGACGTTGAACATTCAGCCGGACGGGCTTACCGTTATTTTATTTGTCGGGGTCAACGGCGTCGGAAAAACGACGACAATCGGTAAGCTGGCTCATAAACTGAAATCAGAAGGAAAAATGGTCATGCTGGCGGCGGGAGACACGTTTCGCGCTGGGGCCATTGAACAGTTGGAAGTATGGGGCGAACGCGTTGGAGTAGAAGTGATTAAGCAATCGGCGGGTTCCGATCCGGCGGCGGTCATGTATGACGCGATCCAAGCGGCAAAAGCGCGGCGCGTAGATGTGTTGTTGTGCGATACGGCTGGACGCTTGCAAAATAAAGTCAACTTAATGAAAGAGCTTGAGAAAGTGAAGCGCGTCATTGAACGCGAAATTCCGGGAGCGCCGCATGAAGTATTGCTTGTGTTGGACGCGACGACCGGGCAAAACGCGATGAGCCAAGCGAAAATTTTTAAAGAGGCGACGAATGTCACGGGGATCGTGCTCACAAAACTCGATGGAACAGCGAAAGGCGGCATCGTTCTTGCGATTCGCAACGAGTTAAATATTCCTGTGAAGCTTGTTGGACTCGGCGAAAAAATGGACGATTTGCAGGAGTTCGATCCAGAGCAATACGTATACGGGCTATTTGCTGATTTGCTAGAGGAACCACAATCGGATAGATAAATGCTATCCGATTTTTTGTAAGGTAAAAAACTTGACACTCCTTCTAAAAGACGATACACTAAAAATTTGTAAAGGTATTTTACTTAACAAGCGGGGAGGGAGTTCGATGCTTGAAAAAACAACGAGAATGAATTATTTGTACGATTTTTATCAATCGTTGTTAACCCCGAAGCAGCGAAGCTACATGGCGCTTTATTACTTAGACGATTACTCCCTCGGCGAAATTGCAGAAGAATATGAAGTAAGCCGACAGGCCGTCTATGATAATATTAAACGGACAGAAGCGATGCTTGAGGAATACGAGAAAAAGCTTCTGTTATTTCAAAAATTCCAGGAGCGACAAAAACTGATTAAGCAGTTAAAACAGCTAGTTTCGCAAAAATATGCTGATGATCAACAACTATTGCAAATGATTGAATCGCTAGAGAAATTAGAGTAGGAGGCGGTAATTAATGGCGTTTGAAGGATTAGCCGACCGTCTGCAAAGCGTGATGAGCAAAATTCGCGGCAAAGGAAAGGTAACGGAAACCGACGTTAAAGAAATGATGCGGGAAGTCCGTCTCGCGCTGTTAGAGGCAGATGTCAACTTTAAAGTCGTGAAAGATTTCGTCAAACGCGTGAGCGAGCGCGCTGTCGGGCAGGAAGTATTAAAGAGCTTAACACCTGGCCAGCAAGTCATTAAAGTGGTCAAGGAAGAATTAACCGAACTCATGGGCGGCGAACAAAGCAAAATCGCCGTCGCGAACCGTCCGCCGACCGTGATTATGATGGTCGGTTTGCAAGGGGCCGGAAAAACGACGACGACAGGGAAACTTGCCAACCTTTTGCGCAAAAAGTATAATCGCCAACCGCTTTTAGTAGCGGCTGACATTTATCGCCCAGCGGCGATCAAGCAGCTAGAGACGCTAGGAAAACAGCTGAACATGCCGGTATTTTCCCTTGGCGACCAAGTCAGTCCAGTCGAGATCGCGAAGCAAGCGATTGCCAAAGCGAAAGAAGACCATCACGATTATGTCCTTATCGACACAGCGGGCCGGCTTCACATTGACGAAGCATTAATGGATGAGTTAAAACAGATTAAAGAACTTACCAAGCCGGATGAAATTTTCCTTGTTGTTGATGCGATGACGGGACAAGATGCTGTCAACGTCGCCGAGAGCTTTAACGAACAGCTCGGCCTAACGGGCGTCATCTTAACGAAGCTCGATGGGGACACGCGCGGCGGTGCCGCTTTATCGATTAAAGCAGTGACGAATACGCCAATTAAATTCGTCGGAATGGGCGAAAAAATGGATGCACTTGAGCCGTTCCATCCGGAGCGGATGGCCTCGCGCATTTTAGGCATGGGGGATGTGCTGACGCTGATTGAGAAAGCACAAGCTGCTGTTGATGAAGAAAAAGCAAGGGAACTCGAACAAAAAATGCGCACAATGTCGTTTACGTTTGACGACTTCCTTGAGCAGCTCGGACAAGTGCGCAAAATGGGCCCGCTTGATGAAATTTTAAAAATGCTCCCGGGCGCTAATAAAATTAAAGGCTTGAACAACATCCACATTGATGAAAAACAAATCGGCCGCGTCGAAGCGATCATTCGCTCAATGACGAAGGAAGAAAAGACGAATCCGGAAATTATTAACGCAAGCCGTAAAAAGCGGATTGCGAAAGGAAGCGGCACGTCGGTTCAAGAGGTGAACCGCCTATTAAAACAGTTTGATGAAATGAAGAAAATGATGAAAATGATGACGACGATGACAAAAGGCAAGAAAAAAGGGTTTAAGTTCCCATTTATGTAGGGAATAATGTGTTAAGAAAAAACACTTTACAAACTAGATGATTATTGCTAATATACTATCTTGTGTGAACTATTTACGGAGGTGCTAGAAAAAATGGCAGTAAAAATTCGTTTAAAACGCATGGGTGCGAAAAAATCACCTTTCTATCGTATTGTAGTAGCGGACTCTCGTTCTCCGCGCGACGGCCGCTTTATTGAAACAATCGGTACGTACAATCCGGTTGCTGAGCCAGCAGAAGTAAAAATCAACGAAGAGTTGGCGTTAAAATGGTTGCAAAACGGCGCGAAGCCATCTGACACAGTGCGCAACCTTCTTTCTAAGCAAGGAATTTTAGAGAAATTCCACAACTTAAAATACGGCAAATAATAGCCGGGATGTAAATGAAAGCGTTAATTGAAACGATTGTGCGGGCGCTTGTCGACTATCCTGAAGACGTAGTCGTAACAGAGTCTTCGGATGAGAGTACTATTACTTATGTTTTATCTGTGCACGAAGGAGACATCGGAAAGGTAATCGGAAAGCAAGGGCGCACCATCCATGCCATTCGAACGGTTGTGTACGCTGCAGCTTCCGATCAGCCGAAGCGTGTTGTCGTGCAAGTGAAAGACAAAGGGTGAGGGGAAATCCTCGCCTTTTTTATATAATAAAGCATAAATTTCTGAATCGCTGTTTAGCTTCAAGTTCGATCCGCTCAAGTGGCGCTGTCCTGCAATGCGGCAGCGACACGTTAAGTTGTGTTCTTTATTTAAACATAAGTCTAGGCATTGAGTTAATGGAGATAGCACGACCTTCACTAGTAAACGGGCGTTTTGTGCTTTTCTTATTACCGCTTTAGGGGTGGCGTTATGAAAATTATCCAAACCGTTGAAGTAAAGCAAATTTTAACAGAAAAAAGCAGAGCGGAGCTGCGCGAAAAATTTGCGGCGAGAAAACGGCAGCTTCAACAAGAATGTGACCAACTTCGGTTTGAGCAGAAAAAGCTTGAAAAAAGCGCAAAATATTCGCCAACCGTTCTGAAGCAATATTTTACAAAAGAAATTGACGATCGAGTTGAAAAAATAAAACTGCTTGATTTTCAAATGGAACAATTACATATTCTACCGTTAGGAAGTGAATTGAAAGAACGTGAGGTGCAAGCGCTCGTTGAAGTGAAGGTAGGGGATCGTTGGGAGGATATTATGGCGAAGCGGGCGATTATTGTAAAAAATGGCATTGTCGAAGAAATTCGCTGAAAAGAGGTGAACGGAAAGTGACGAAATGGTTTCATGTTGGAACGATTGTGAATACGCATGGTATTCGCGGAGAAGTTCGGGTCATTTCTAAAACCGATTTTGCCGAGGAGCGTTACAAAATCGGGAATACACTTTACATTTTTACGGAAGGGGCGCGAGAGCCGATCGAAGTCAAAGTGAAAAGCCATCGTGTCCACAAATCATTCGATTTATTGTCTTTTGAAGGATACGATAACATTAACCATGTTGAAAAATTTAAAGGATCGGTTTTAAAGGTGCCGGAAAGTCAGCTTGGCCCATTAGGCGAAGGAGAGTATTATTTTCACGAAATCATTGGCTGCACGGTCGTAACGGAAAATGACGAAACGATTGGTGTAGTGAAAGAAATATTAACGCCTGGTGCGAACGATGTGTGGGTTGTTAAACAAAAAAATGGAAAAGATGTCCTTATCCCATATATTTCCGATGTCGTGATCAATGTCGATGTCAATGAGAAAAAGATTACGATTCGTCCAATGGAAGGATTGCTTGAATGATGAAAATTGACATCCTTACATTATTCCCTAATATGTTTACAGGTGTGTTTAGTGAGTCCATTTTAAAAAAAGCGCAAGAAAAACAGGCGGTTTCCATTAACGTAGTCAATTTTCGTGATTTCGCCGATAACAAACATCAAACCGTCGATGATTACCCTTATGGCGGTGGAGCGGGGATGGTGTTAAAGCCGCAACCGATTTTTGATGCGGTTGCCCATTTGGCAAAAGAGTCGCAAAGTGCGCGCATCATTTTGCTTTGCCCGCAAGGAGAACGATACACGCAAAAGAAAGCTGAGGAGCTTTCAAAAGAATCGCACTTGATTTTTATTTGCGGACATTATGAGGGATATGACGAACGTATACGCGAACATTTAGTAACGGATGAAATTTCGATTGGCGATTATGTGCTGACAGGCGGAGAATTGGGCGCGATGGTGATTGTCGACAGCGTGGTCCGCTTGTTGCCAGGAGTTCTTGGCAATGAAGCTTCTTCCGTCCACGATTCATATAGCTCAGGTTTGCTGGAGCATCCGCATTATACGCGCCCGGCTGATTTTCGCGGTCTTAAAGTGCCGGAGGTTCTCTTATCCGGCAATCACCGTTTAATTGACGAATGGCGGCAAAAGGAGTCGCTGCGCCGGACGTTTTTGCGCCGGCCTGATCTTCTTGAACAATATCAATTAACCGAACAGCAAAAAAAATGGCTGGAAGAATTTCAAAAAAACGAACGGTAACTATTGCATACAATACCCCTTTATGCTAGTATAATCTTTGTGACTTAGGCTTGCTTAAGTCGTTAAAACGATGTTCCGCTGCTAATGAAAAAGCATTGGTATGAGCATCTGTTGGAAGGAGTTGAATAGGATGCACCACTTAATTCAAGAAATCACAAAAGAGCAATTGCGAACAGATTTGCCTGAATTCCGTCCTGGCGACACAGTGCGTGTACACGTGAAAGTCGTTGAAGGAAACCGCGAGCGTATTCAGGTGTTTGAAGGCGTTGTGATTAAGCGTCGCGGCGCTGGTGTAAGCGAAACATTTACAGTTCGTAAAGTTTCTTACGGTGTAGGTGTTGAGCGCACATTCCCAGTGCATACGCCAAAAATCGCAAATCTTGAAGTGGTTCGTCGCGGTAAAGTACGCCGTGCGAAACTTTACTACTTGCGTCAACTTCGTGGTAAAGCTGCACGCATCAAAGAAATTCGCTAATCCATCAACTCCATTCGTCTCAAAATTCGTTTGCGAATGGAAAGATACAACATCGGATGGTAAGATGAAAAAAGGAGCTTGGTGTTCAAGCTCCTTTTTTCTAATCAAATCACACGCTAGGTGGGAGAACGATGACAAAAAAGAATGAAACATGGGAGTGGCTGAAGGCGATCGCCATTGCTGTTCTGTTAGCCGGAGGTATCCGTTATTTTGTTTTTGCACCTATTATTGTTGACGGTCAATCGATGATGCCGACTTTGCATGACCATGATCGAATGATTGTCAATAAATTGTCTTATCGAATTGGTGAACCGCACCGCTTTGATATTATTGTGTTTCATGCCGAAGAAGGGAAAGATTATATTAAGCGGGTCATCGGTTTGCCAGGCGACCATATTGAATATAAAAACGATACATTATATGTGAACGGGAAACCTTATAAAGAGCCGTATTTAGACCAATACAAAAAACAGCTTGTTGACGGACCGCTAACAGAACCTTTTACACTAGAGGAAATCACGGGGAAGAAGACGGTACCTAAAGGCTATTTGTTTGTTATGGGGGACAACCGTCGATTTAGCAAAGATAGCCGCCATATCGGATTTATCCCGATGGATAAAGTAGTAGGCAAAACAAATATTGTATATTGGCCGCTTTCTGATGCCCGCATTATTAATAAGTAGGTGGAAGCAATGACAATTCAATGGTTTCCGGGTCATATGGCGAAAGCGAGACGGGAAGTGCAGGAAAAATTAAAACTCATCGATATCGTATTTGAGTTGTTAGACGCGCGCATTCCGCTATCGTCACGAAACCCGATGATCGATGACATTTTGGCAAACAAGCCGCGCATCGTTTTACTTAATAAGGCCGACATGGCCGACGCCGCTATCACGAAGCAATGGATTTCCTTTTTTGAACAGCAAGGTGTGCGAGCGTTAGCCATTGATTCGCAAGCGGGAACAGGCGTCAAACAGATTGTTGCTACGGCTAAAGATATGATGAAAGATAAATTTGCCAAAATGGCCGCTAAAGGCATTAAAAACCCTCGGCCGTTGCGTGCTCTCATAGTGGGCATTCCGAATGTCGGCAAGTCGACGCTTATTAACCGCCTTGCTGGCAAGCATATTGCTAAAACCGGTGATAAGCCTGGTGTGACAAAAGCGCAGCAGTGGATTAAGGTAGGAAAAGAAATGGAGCTTTTAGATACACCAGGGATTCTATGGCCGAAGTTTGAAGATGAAGAGGTTGGATTAAAGCTCGCTACAACCGGCGCGATTAAGGATGCCATTTTAAATTTGCAAGATGTTGCGGTATATGCACTTCGTTTTTTAAAACAGCATTATCCGGATCGCTTAAAAGAGCGCTATTCGCTTGATGATATTTCAGATGACATTGTTGAGTTGTTTGACGCCATCGGTACCCGCCGCGGCTGCCTTGTAGGCGGCGGAACGGTGGATTATGACAAAGTGGCAGAACTTGTGTTGCGGGACATTCGCACAGAAAAGCTCGGACGGCTTAGCTTTGAAAAACCATAAAGCCCGAAATAAACGGGCTTTACAAAGTGTTGAAAAAGTCAGGCGTCAAGAAAAAGTTCACGGAACATGTGAACTTTTTCTTTTCTTTTGGCTTTACATTTGATACGTTAAAGATAGGCCATAGAGTTGAAGGGATCGTAATTTGGCCCATTTTTTTAGGTTTTGGATCATGGCGGTGATCCAAACCTGAATCTGTACGTATCGAACTCCTCGGTACCGCGCAAAGCGAAGACCGTGGAGTTCTTTGCTTTCTGCGAAACTTCGCTCGATCGTGGCGGGACGAACTGATCGCAACACCTTGCCCCTTGCCGATAACCGACGATTCCTCATTCGATCATAGATGTCTTGATGAACGGATACTCGGAAG
>NZ_JHVN01000001.1 GCF_000620165.1 Anoxybacillus tepidamans PS2 | reverse complement strand
CCGTGTCTCAGTCCCAGTGTGGCCGATCACCCTCTCAGGTCGGCTACGCATCGTCGCCTTGGTGAGCCGTTACCTCACCAACTAGCTAATGCGCCGCGGGCCCATCCGTAAGTGACAGCAAAAGCCGCCTTTCAACCAAAGACCATGCGGTCTTCAGTGTTATCCGGTATTAGCTCCGGTTTCCCGAAGTTATCCCGATCTTACGGGCAGGTTGCCCACGTGTTACTCACCCGTCCGCCGCTAACTAAAAGGAGCAAGCCCCTTTTAGTCCGCTCGACTTGCATGTATTAGGCACGCCGCCAGCGTTCGTCCTGAGCCAGGATCAAACTCTCCAAAGAAATTTGATTGGCTAATTTGTCTAGCTTCAGACGCCATCGGCTCGCGACGCTTCGGTCCTGCTGCGGCGGCAATAGCCTCCTCGCAGGCCCTACAGCGCGTTTCGCCGATTATCGGACGTCCTCAGCTTTTCTTTATTGTCTAGCTTCGGCTCGCAACGCCTCGCGGAAAATAACCTTCCTCCATCGACATGCAAGCATGTCTCGTCGGAAGAACATTTTCCTTTCGTCGTTCAACGCTCGCCTTCGCTTTTCTTAGTGGACGCTTCGTTTTGTTCAGTTTTCAAAGAACACTTCTCAATTAACACAGCTATTACATATTAACATTTTCGAAAATCGATGTCAATCTTTTTTTAAAATTTGATTCATCGATTTCAGACATTGTCTATTATACATATGTGTTTTAGTTTTGACAAGCATTTTTTATACCTCCCCCGCTGGAAGATATTATTTATTGGTAGGGGAGGTATTTAATCTAATGTACTAATGCAGGAAACTAAGAGGTATAAATAACTTCTTCAATAAAGATATTACGCTGTTCATTTAGAGAAATAAACTGGTTTGTGTTCATCGTTTTTACAATTGGACGAGTTGGCTCTTTTCTTTGAATAAACACAATCTCTGCCATTTCTCCATTTGATAGTTTTACTTTTGTTCCATTATTAAATGTTGTCAAACTGTCTAGTAGCACTTGCACAACTTCCATACTTAATTTTCCAAAATTATCAACTTGTATTTGTTCTAGTGCTTTGAATGGAGACTCCTTTTTTCGATAAAGACGTTCGGAAACCATCGCATGATATACATCTGCAACTGAAACAATTTTACTATATGGATGGATTTGTTTATCACTAATTCCAAATGGATACCCACTTCCATCGTTTCTTTCATGGTGTTGTAGAACTGCTAATTTAACTCCTTCCTGCAACACCGGTATTTTTTGAACCATCTTATATCCTAATACGGTGTGCTGCTTCATCTCTTTATACTCTTCCGACGTAAGAGCCGATTTTTTCGTAATGATTTTTTCATCAATTTTAGACATTCCACAATTGCATAAAACTCCCGCAAGGGCTATTTGATAACAATCTCCCTTGCTATAGTTTAAATATTTAGCCAAAAAACCCGATAGTAGCCCAACGCTAATAGCATGATGATATAAATAATCCTCTTTCGTAGTATACCTATATAAGGTGAGCAACTCCCTCCGATTTTCGATAAGCCGATCAAGTAGAGGAATGATTAATTCTCTAATTTTTCCAATATCAATTGGAGACCCTAATTGCCAAGCTTGAAAAAACTTTTTATATTGTTGTACAGCCCTTAAATATAATGTAACAACATCCTCTTTTTTATTTTCTATTTCATTTTTCGGCGACTTTGGTTCGATGATTTCTGATGGCTTAAATGGTTGACCATTCGATAACACTGGTTCCACATAGACATCTTCAATCAAAAATTTCACAAGTATATTTAAAAGTGTTGAATCTAACACCGTATTTCTAGGAATAATCGTTTTTTTTGTTTTTCCTGTTACATCTTCCGCGAGAATGCATCCTTCCTGCAATTGATTAATCTTGACCCGAATCATTTTTTTCCCCCAGTCTTACAACAAATTTCCCCTTTATTTATGAAAAAGCTGATCCGAAAGCGTTAATAGTTAACTTTCGAATCAGCAAGCCGGTTAATTCTCTTCGTTTTCTTCTAACTCTTTTCCTTCTTCTTTCGGCACCTTGGCTACTGTAGCAACATACTCATGTCCGTTATCGCTTGACAGGCGAATTAGCTTGACTCCTTTTGTATTTCTCCCCATTCTGGAAATGTCGCTGACCGCAATACGAATTAAAATTCCTTTTGTTGTAATCAACATTAAATCCTCTTCATCGGTAACTGTTTTAACAGCTACAACCGTTCCGTTTTTCTCTACGATGTTGCACGTTCTTAATCCTTTCCCACCGCGGCTTTGTACTCGATACTCAGATGCTTTGGTTCGTTTTCCATAACCGTTTTTCGTTACAACTAATACATCATGGTTTTCTTCTAAAATTTCCATACCAACAACTTCGTCATCGCCCTCTAACGTAATTGCTTTGACTCCTGTTGCGTTTCTTCCCATTGTCCTTACATCTGTTTCAGGAAAACGAATAAGCATCCCGTTCTTTGTTCCAACAATCACATGTTTGGAGCCGTCTGTCAGTTTGACAGAAATTAATTCATCACCTTCACGCAGACTCACAGCGATCAAACCATTGTTGCGAATATTCGCAAAAGAAGACAATGGGGAACGTTTAGCAATTCCTTCTTTTGTCGTAAAGAATAAGAAGGAATTATCATCAAATTGATCAATCGGGATGATAGTATTGATCCACTCGTCTTTATCGATCTCTAATAAATTGATGATTGGAATTCCTTTTGCTGTTCGTCCGAATTCAGGAATTTCATAACCTTTTGCGCGATACACTTTCCCTTTATTTGTAAAAAACAAAATCGTATGGTGTGTAGAAGTGATCAAGAGATGCTCGACAAAATCATCTTCGCTTGTGTTCATTCCTTGAATCCCTCTACCGCCGCGTCTCTGGCTTTTGTAGGTGGAAAGAGGCAATCGTTTAATATATCCCTTATGCGTTAATGTAACAACAATGTTTTCACAAGGAATTAAGTCTTCATCATCAAACTCTTCGACTCCACCGCTTACGATTTCGGTTTTCCTCTCATCATTAAAACGCTCTTTTATTTCTGTTAATTCATCACGAATAATTTGGAGCACTTTTTCTTCATCTGCTAGAATTGCTTTTAGTTCTGAAATAAGCCGGACTAGCTCTTGGTACTCTTGTTCAATTTTCTCTCTCTCTAAACCGGTTAACCTTTGCAGGCGCATATCTAAAATTGCTTGTGCCTGTCTTTCCGTCAACGAGAATTTCTGCATCAACCCTTCTTTTGCAATTTCCGTCGTTTGCGAATGGCGAATTAAGTGAATGACTTCATCTAGGTGATCTAGGGCAATGCGCAATCCTTCCAAAATGTGGGCGCGCGCTTCCGCTTTTTTCAATTCATACGCTGTACGACGGCGAATCACAATTTTTTGGTGTTCTAAATAATGCATTAAGCATTCTTTCAAATTCAATACTTTCGGTTCTCCGTCTACAAGCGCCAGCATATTGATTCCAAAACTTGTCTGCAAAGCCGTTTGCTTGTATAAATTGTTTAAGATGACTTTAGCGTTAGCGTCTCTGCGGACCTCCATAACAATTCGCATTCCGCTTCTATCCGACTCGTCGCGCAAATCAGTAATGCCGTCAATCTTTTTCTCACGCACAAGTTCAGCGATTCGTTCAATTAATTTCGCTTTATTTACTTGGTATGGAAGTTCGCGGACAATAATCGTTTCTTTCCCATTTTCTTTTTGTTCAATTTCCACTTTTGCACGCAATGTGATGGAACCGCGCCCTGTTTCATAAGCTTTTCGAATTCCGCTGCGGCCAATAATTTGTCCGGCAGTAGGAAAATCAGGTCCCGGTATAAATTCCATTAACTCAGCAATTGTCATTTCAGGGTCCTTACTTAAAGCTAAAAGAGCATCGATTACTTCCCCAAGCTGATGCGGTGGAATGTTAGTCGCCATACCGACAGCGATACCTGACGAGCCATTAACAAGTAAATTCGGAAATCTAGATGGTAAAACAACCGGCTCTTTTTCCGATCCATCATAGTTATCCTGATAATCGATCGTATCTTTGTTGATGTCACGTAATAGTTCCATGGATATTTTAGACATTCTCGCTTCTGTGTAACGCATTGCAGCCGCAGCATCACCATCAATAGAGCCGAAGTTACCGTGCCCATCAACAAGCATATACCGGTAGTTAAAGTCCTGTGCCATACGCACCATCGTGTCATAAACAGCAGCATCGCCGTGAGGATGGTATTTACCAATTACTTCACCAACGATACGTGCCGATTTTTTATAAGGCTTGTCCGCTGTCATTCCTAAGTCATGCATCGCATATAAAATCCGACGGTGAACAGGCTTCAATCCGTCACGAACGTCCGGTAATGCACGCGAAACAATGACGCTCATCGCATAATCAAGAAATGATGAACGCATTTCCTGACTAATATTTACTTCGCGAATTCGCGAGTTAAGATTTTCAGACATTTCTCAAAGAACCTCCCTTAATAAACTTATTTTTTTCCCGGGGGAGGGTGGTACATGAACACTCTCCAATACATAAGCAAGAAGGATAGATACGAACATCTATCCTAAATATCCAAATTCTTGACATATCTCGCGTTTTCTTCAATAAACTGTCTTCTTGGCTCCACTTTATCGCCCATTAAAATCTCAAATGTTTCGTCAGCTTCAATAGCATCTTCTAGACTTACCTGAAGTAACGTGCGCGTTTCTGGATTCATCGTCGTTTCCCAAAGCTGTTCCGGATTCATTTCCCCAAGTCCTTTATAGCGTTGGATCGTCGGCTTCGGATTTTCAGGAAGTTCAGAAAGAATCTTTTCTAACTGTCGATCATTATATGCATACTCAATCCGTTTCCCTTGCTGAATTTTATAAAGAGGCGGCTGGGCAATATAAACATAACCTCGTTCGATAATTTCGCGCATATAGCGGTAAAAAAACGTCAAGAGTAACGTGCGAATATGCGCTCCGTCGACATCGGCATCAGTCATAATAATAATTTTATGATAGCGGGCCTTGGTAATGTCGAAGTCTTCACCGATCCCTGTACCTAAAGCGGTAATAATTGCCCGCACCTCATTGTTGGATAAAATTTTATCCAATCGCGCTTTTTCAACATTAATAATTTTTCCGCGCAGTGGCAAAATCGCTTGGAAATGACGATCGCGTCCTTGTTTTGCCGATCCGCCTGCCGAATCTCCCTCCACAACATACAACTCGCTAATGGAAGGGTCTTTTGAAGAGCAATCGGCTAGCTTTCCTGGCAAATTCGAAATTTCAAGGGCACTCTTTCTTCTTGTTAATTCGCGGGCCTTTTTCGCTGCTAGGCGAGCCCGTGCCGCCATCATTCCCTTTTCAACAATCTTTTTGGCAATAGCCGGGTTTTCAAGTAAAAACGTTTCAAATTGTTCTGAGAAAATAGCGTCTGTTACGGTTCTTGCATCACTATTTCCAAGTTTTGTTTTTGTTTGCCCTTCAAATTGCGGCGCCGGATGTTTGACAGAAACAATCGCCGTCAAACCTTCTCGCACGTCTTCGCCAACCAAATTGGCATCGTTTTCTTTAAAAATGTGATGCTTCCGAGCATAGTCATTAATAATGCGAGTCAATGCCATTTTAAAGCCTGATTCGTGCGTTCCACCTTCATGTGTATGAATGTTATTGGCAAATGAATAGATATTGCTACTATAGCTGTCATTGTATTGAAAAGCGATTTCAACATAGATGCCGTCGCGTTCTCCCTCGATATAAATCGGCTCTTCATGAAGTACTTCACGTGTCCGATTTAAATGTTGGACATATGACTTAATTCCGCCTTCGTAATGATATTCATTTTTCCGGTTGTTCACGCGCTTATCTTCCAACGTAATTTTAATGCCTCGGTTCAAAAACGCTAATTCACGCAACCGATTTGCGAGCGTGTCATAATCGTACTCCGTTGTTTCAGTGAAAATTTCCGGGTCCGGTTTAAAATGGGTGGTAGTGCCTGTCCGATCCGTTTCACCGATCACTTGCAAATCTGTGCAAGGAACACCCCGCTCATATTTTTGGTAATGGATTTTTCCTTCACGATAAACAAATACTTCTAATTCTTGCGATAGGGCATTCACAACGGACGCCCCAACACCGTGGAGCCCCCCTGATACTTTATAGCCGCCCCCTCCAAATTTTCCACCAGCATGAAGAACGGTCATAATAACTTCCACAGCAGGTCGTCCCACTTGTTCTTGGATACCGACCGGAATTCCGCGGCCATTGTCGACAACAGTAATGCTATTATCTTTCTCGATAGTCACAGAAATTTCCGTACAATACCCAGCTAATGCTTCATCGATACTATTGTCCACAATTTCCCAAACTAGATGGTGCAACCCTTTTGATCCAGTCGATCCTATATACATGCCTGGTCGTTTTCGAACAGCTTCAAGCCCCTCTAATACTTGAATTTGTCTCTCATCATACATATGTTCGATTTTTTGTTCCATTGTCATGTTAATCACCTACGCTTTCCTTTGAAAAACAGTCAAGAAGCTTCACTGCTAGGGAGTACAAATATGACCGGAACGCACTTGATAAATAGCCGCTTCTTTAATTACTTCATGCTCGATTCCGTCAATACTTGTCGTGGTAACAAATGTTTGAACTTTTTGGCGGATTGTATTAAGCAGATGAGTTTGTCGAAAATCATCAAGTTCCGAAAGCACGTCATCTAGTAAAAGAATTGGGTAATCGCCTGTTTCTGAACAAATAAGTTCGATTTCGGCTAACTTGATAGATAAAGCAGTGGTTCTTTGCTGCCCCTGCGATCCGAATGTTTGTACATCTCTTTCATTTACATGGAATGATAAATCGTCGCGATGTGGGCCAGCGAGTGTTGTTCCCCGATAGATTTCCCTCTCCTTTATTTTAGCAAATTTCTCGACATATGCTTCTATTATTCTCGACAATTCTATTTTTTCTGATACATCTACGGAAGGGTGATATTTAATTTGCAACTTTTCCAACCCTCTGCTAATTTCATAATGGATTGGTTCAGCCCATTTTTGAAGCAACTGCGAAAATTCATAGCGTTTTAACGTGATTTTTGCAGCTAGCTCAATTAATTGCTCCGTTAGTATATCCAATACCGTTTCATCATGCTGCTGCTTCATTTGTAGCAATTTCAAATAATGATTGCGCTGTTGTAATATTTTTTGATAGCGACTTAAATCATGCATATAAACAGGAGAGATTTGCCCCATTTCCATATCAATGAAACGACGCCTAACTTGTGGTCCTCCTTTGACCAAATGCAAATCTTCTGGAGCAAACAGAACGATATTAATATTACCTATATACTGGCTTAGTTTCTGTTGTTCAATATGGTTTATTTTTGCTTTTTTCCCCTTTTTTGAAATCACAAGCTGTAACGACAGTGGACCGCTCCGTCTAACAGCTTTCCCTTCTATTTTAGCATATTCTTCATCCCAGCGAATCAATTCTTTATCATTCGATGTTCGATGGGATTTAGCCATCGCTAAAACATAAATCGCTTCCATTAAGTTGGTTTTTCCTTGTGCGTTCTCTCCTAAAATGACGTTAACGCTATTCGTAAATTCGACTTCTTGAACTGTATAATTGCGATAATTTTTTAACGATAGATGTGTTAAAAGCAAAGATTCTTCACCTACTCCATACCTTTTACAATAAAGGTACCGAACTCATAAATATCAACGATATCTCCATGCTTCAATTTTCTTCCTCGGCGATTTTCTCGTTCTCCATTGACATATACTTCATTGGTTTGCAAAAACCATTTTGCCATACCGCCCGTGTCAATGGCTTGTGCAAGCTTTAACAATTGGCCCAGCGTAATCGTTTCTGTGGTGATTTCTATATTTTGTTTCATTGATTCACCGCTCGCTTTCTTTAGGAAAAATGTCTATTATTATATTTTACCCAAAAATTGAACAATAGAAAAGAAAGCCGCTAGAGAATTCACATCATCCTAGCAGCTTTATCATTCAGTTAGTACGTTCTTACAGGAAGAATCAGTTGAAGCATCGAATCACTGTGAAGCGGCCGGAGAATAAATGGGCGCATCGCTCCTGTAAAACTGATTTTAATTTCTGTTCCTTCTAATGCTTTCAATGCATCCATCATATATTTAGCGCTAAAGGAAATTTTTAATTCTTCTCCCGTAATGGATTCGCTTTGGATTTCTTCAGTTACTTTCCCAATCTCAGGGGAAATAGAAGAAATCTCAATAATCCCATCCTGCAACGTTGTTAATTTTACCACGTTATTTCTTCCTTCTCTTGCTAGTAATGAAGCGCGGTCAATTGCCTGGAAAAATTCTTTTGAATTAACAATCACGTCCGTTTGACTATCTGCCGGAATCAGTCTCGATGTGTCCGGATAATTCCCGTCAAGCAATCGTGAGAAAAACAATAGATGCTTTGTTTTAAACAGAACTTGATTTTCCGTGATGACAATTTCCACACTTTCATTGCTATCATCTAAAATTTTACTTAATTCGTTCAAGCTTTTTCCTGGAATGACAACATTATACGACAAATGATGGTCCGTTTCTACTTTTGCTTTCCGCAAAGCCAAGCGGTGACTATCTGTCGCAATACAAATTAATTCGCCGTTTTCTAACTTCCAGTTCACACCTGTTAAAATCGGTCGCGTTTCTGATGTAGATACAGCGAACACTGTTTGACGAATAAGCGTTTTTAATAGGTCCGTTGGAAGTTTAAATACGTGCTCTTCTTTAATTTGCGGAAGGCGTGGATATTCTTCTGCATCTAAACCATTTAAGCTGAATTCTGCTTTTCCTGAACGAATAACGGTAACGAATTGGTTTCCAACCTCTATTTCTACCGTATCTTGAGGAAGTTTTTTTACAATTTCAGCAAAAAATCGTGCTTGTAATACGATACTACCTGGCTGTGATACTTCGGCAATAATTTTTTCATCCTCTTCAACCGGAATGAATGATTCAATGGATATATCGGAATCGCTTCCTGTCAATGTAACTCCTTGATCGTTCGCTACAATTTTGATCCCAGATAGAATAGGAATCGTTGTACGAGAAGAAACAGCTTTCATGACATCTTGGACACTTCGAACTAAATGGTCCCGTTGAATAGTAAGTCGCACGACTAACGCCCCCTAAATTGTTTAGAAAGTATTTTTATATTTTTATAAAAAAATAATAGTAATAGTAATAGAGTCTGTTGACATGTGGATAAGTGATAAAAAGCAAAGGAAACACAGTCATCCACATGTGGATAGACTGTGCGCAATCCTTTTATATTATTCACACTATGAATCAATGTTTTAATTTTTCTTGAATCTCCTTAATGTGTTTTTGTAATTGAACATCTGTCTGTAATAAAGTAGAGATCTTTTCATGCGCATGAATGACAGTCGTATGGTCACGCCCTCCGAATTCTTCACCAATTTTCGGAAGTGAACAATCCGTCAACTCTCGAGAAAGATACATAGCAATCTGCCTTGGAAACGCGACCGATTTTGTTCGTTTCTTTGCCTTAAAATCTTCCAACTTTAGATTAAAATGCTGTCCTACAATTCTTTGAATATCTTGAATTGTAATAACTTTCGGTTTTGAACTCGGAATGATGTCCTTTAGCGCCTCTGCGGCTAAATCCGCATTAATTTCTTTATTGATGAGCGATGAATAAGCAACAACACGAATGAGAGCTCCTTCTAGTTCGCGAATATTTGAATCAATTTGGTTAGCAATATAAAGCATTACTTCATTTGGAATGTCGAAACCCTCTGCTTTTGCCTTTTTACGAAGAATTGCAATTCTTGTTTCCAAATCCGGCGGGGTGATGTCTGTAATAAGCCCCCATTCAAACCGCGAACGAAGCCGATCCTCAAGAGTTGGGATTTCCTTTGGCGGCCGATCACTGGAAATGACAATCTGTTTGCTTTCCTCGTGAAGCGTATTAAAAGTATGGAAAAATTCTTCTTGTGTTTGTTCTTTTCCAGCTAAAAATTGAATATCATCAATTAATAGAACATCGACATTTCGATATTTGTTGCGAAAATCGTCCGCTTTATTATCACGAATAGCGTTAATAAATTCATTGGTGAATTTTTCAGACGATAGGTAGACGACCTTAGCAGATGGATTATGCTCGATGACATAATGACCGATTGCATGCATTAGATGGGTCTTTCCTAGTCCAACCCCACCATATATAAAGAGCGGATTGTAAGCTTTGGCAGGTGCTTCTGCTACAGCGAGCGAAGCTGCATGTGCAAAGCGGTTTCCGGAACCTATTACGAATGTATCAAATGTATATTTAGGATTTAGCATACTTTGCGGGAAATCCGCCTGCTCGTCGTCGATTTTTCGCTGTTTCTTTGCTGCTGATTTAAGATCTACTTCTCCCTCGTTTGGGGTGTGGGGAATAATGAATTTAACGTTGAATTCTTCACCAGTAATATCGTAAACTGTTTCGCTGATTAAGTGCGCATAGCGGGAATCAAGCCAATCTCTAGCAAATTCGTTCGGGGCTACGATTACGAGTGTATCTCCTTTTAAAGAATGAGCTTTTGTTGATTTGAGCCATGTTTCGAAGCTAGGTTTGCTAATTTTTTTTTCAATCTCCGCCAGCGCTTGGTTCCATAAATCATCGATATTTTCCACCCGTTGGCCCTCCTTTTACAAAGGGTTGTTCAACCTTTGTACAACTTTTTAAACATATAGATGTATATTTATGAATCAAATAAAAAGTGGTATGTGGAAAAATAATATTAATGAAGAAATATGACATTTCGACAAAATCCACTTTATGTGGATAAAATTTTCTACAACCTTGAATAAATCTGTCCACACATTATCCACAAACTGTGGATAATCGGACTATCCACATAAATAATCCAGAGTGAAAACAAGAATATAATATCAAATAAACTATTGTGTTGCAATGTTTTTTGAAAAATATCCACAACACTCATATCTTGTGGAAAAAATATTATCCACACCTTAGGAAGTTGTGAAAAAAGTGTCGATAAATGTTGTTGATAGATGAAAAAGCGCAAAAAAACTATCCACAACCAAAAATCATATCGCGATTCACCTGGAACGGTTGACATTTTACTAGATTGTTCACTATAATTAGAAAGACTGCCTGTAACAGTTATTCCTCAGGGAGGTGTCATATAATGAAACGCACATATCAACCAAATAAGCGAAAACGCAGCAAAGTTCACGGCTTTCGCGCGCGTATGAGCACAAAGAACGGACGTAAAGTGCTTGCACGCCGTCGCCGTAAAGGAAGAAAAGTATTATCCGCGTAGGCCACTGAAACCTCAGTGGTCTTTTTTCTAAGCTATACAAAAGAATATGGAGTGTATTAACTTGGGATGAAAAAAAAATATCGGATCAAAAAAAATGAAGAATTTCAGCAGGTTTTCCAACAAGGAAAATCAACAGCAAACCGGCAGTTTGTCGTTTATGTTTTGGATCGTCCCGAGCAGCCGTACTTCCGTCTTGGCCTATCGGTGAGCAAAAAGATTGGGAAAGCGGTTGTAAGAAATAGAGTAAAACGATACATTCGACAAGTTTTTTTAGAGCTGCGTGAACATATAGCTATTGGACACGACTATGTTATTATTGCGAGGATTCCTGTTGCTGGAATGAATTATGCTGAGGTGAAAAAAAGCTTAGTACATGTACTGAAAAAAGCGGGCGTATTAATAAAACAACCGTTTTCGTCTCCATGATGAGCTACATATAAACAAAGGAACAGATTTTTTAAATGTTAGGAGGAAAATGTGGTGAAAAGGCGAATTTGGTTAACAATCGCACTCGTTATGTTAGTAGCCCTTATTGCGGGTTGTTCGCAAGTGAACCAGCCAATTACCCCGGAGAGTAAAGGATTTTGGAACGAATATATCGTTTATCCTCTTTCTTGGTTAATTAAGTACGTGGCACATTTATTTGGTGGAAATTATGGCCTATCCATTATTGTTGTTACGATTTTTATTCGGTTGGTTATTTTACCGTTGATGATTCAGCAAACAAGAAATGCCAAGGCAATGCAGGCATTACAGCCGGAATTGCAAAAACTTCGGGAAAAGTATAGCTCTAAAGATATGCAGACTCAGCAAAAATTACAGCAGGAAACAATGTTGTTGTTCCAAAAACACGGTGTAAATCCTCTAGCTGGCTGCTTCCCGCTTATCATTCAAACACCGATTTTAATTGGTTTTTATCACGCAATTATGAGAACAAGAGAAATTGCGGACCACAATTTTCTATGGTTTGATTTAGGGGCTAAAGACCCGTATTTTATTCTACCTATCGTCGCTGGGGTAGCAACATTTATCCAACAAAAACTTATGATGGCTGGAACGGAACAACAAAACCCGCAAATGGCAATGATGCTCTGGTTGATGCCAATCATGATTATTGTTTTCGGTATTAATTTCCCAGCTGCCTTGTCACTTTACTGGGTGGTCGGAAATATTTTCTCCATTATTCAAACGTATCTCATTAAAGGTCCTGATTTAAAATCTACTCATTCAGGGGGACAGAAAAAGTGAAGGTAATAACCGCGACCGCTTCCACTGTCGATGAAGCAATTCAATCGGCATTAAATGAGTTAGGAGTTTCAAGAGATCGCGTGGAAATCGATATACTGGATCACGGAAAAAAAGGTTTTTTGGGTATTTTTGGAAATAAACCAGCGGTTGTAAAAGTAACAGTAGTACCACATCCTATTGAAGAAACAGAAACATTTTTGAAAAATGTTATCGAAAAGATGGGCATCAAGGCAACCATTGAGAAGGTTGAAAATGACAAAGAAGTGCTATTTTCTATTACTGGAGAAAAGATAGGGTTGTTAATTGGAAAACATGGACAAACCTTAAATTCGTTACAGCTGCTCGCACAGCTTGTTGCAAACCGATATACTCAAGATTATATCAACATTACGGTTGATGCGGAAAACTATCGGACAAGGCGGAAGGAAGTATTAACACAGTTGGCAGAAAAATTGGCGGAAAAGGCAATAAAAACGAAAAGAGAAGTGAAACTAGAGCCGCTCCCGGCTTATGAACGTAAAGTCATCCATGCGGCATTGGCTAATAATGGACAGGTAAAAACCTTTTCTGTTGGAACAGAACCACACCGGTATATTGTTATAGCTCCTATGCATGAACGAATGAGTCGTTAAATGTGTGTTGGAGTTATATAGGATGTGGGGAAAGGGGCTATCTCATTATTTGAGACAGCCTCTTTTTCTGTTCGCTTTTTGCTATCATCCAGAATGGAAAAACGTTGTTCTCATTATTGTTATTCACATGTGGATAAGTTAAAATTGATAATGATTAATTTCAAAACTGTGGAATATTTGTTATCGGGGATTATTATTTTGTTCACAATATAAATATAGACGAATGCGGCTAAAGAGAGGTGATAAACACATGGATTTTGATACAATTGCCGCTATTTCTACACCGATGGGTGAGGGAGCTATTGCAATTGTTCGTTTGAGCGGGAATGAGGCCATTCCGATTGCGGATCGCATTTTTAAGAGAGCAGGAGGTAAGCGGCTCCAAGATGTCGATTCGCATACGATTCATTACGGCCACATTATTGATCCGGAAAATGGTCAGACGGTAGAGGAAGTTATGGTATCGGTTATGAGGGCACCAAAAACCTTCACAAGGGAAGATGTTGTTGAAATTAACTGCCATGGTGGACTGGTTTCGGTCAATCGGGTTTTGCAACTTCTCCTTACAAATGGAGCCCGTCTTGCAGAGCCAGGAGAATTTACAAAACGCGCCTTTTTAAATGGACGAATCGATTTATCACAAGCCGAGGCGGTCATTGATTTAATCCGTGCTAAAACCGATCGGGCAATGAATGTAGCGCTCAGTCAAATGGAAGGTCGGTTATCGAAAATGATCCGCCACCTGCGGCAAACGATTTTAGAAACGCTTGCCCATGTGGAAGTAAATATTGATTACCCGGAATATGACGATGTGGAAGAGATGACTCACCAGCTTCTTATGGAAAAGGCACGATATGTTTGTGAAGAAATTAATCGGCTTTTACAAACGGCACAGCAAGGTAAAATATTACGTGAGGGACTTGCGACCGTTATTATCGGTCGACCGAATGTCGGAAAGTCTTCCTTATTAAACAACCTTGTTCATGATAATAAAGCAATTGTAACAGATATTCCAGGAACGACGAGAGATGTGATTGAGGAGTATGTTAATGTTCGCGGAGTTCCGTTAAAATTAATCGATACAGCGGGGATCCGTGAAACAGAAGATGTTGTGGAGCGGATTGGTGTCGAACGTTCGCGGCAGATGGTAAAAGAGGCGGATTTAATTTTATTTGTGCTCAATTTTAATGAGGAGTTAACAAAAGAGGATGAGCAACTCTTTGAAATGGTAAGTGGGAAGGATATTATCGTTATTGTCAATAAAACCGATTTACCACAGAAGATTGATATGGAGAGAGTTAAGCAACTCGCTAACGGCCGTCCTATTGTGACCACTTCCCTTTTGGAAGAACAAGGGATTGAAGAGTTAGAAGAAGCGATTTCGACATTATTTTTTACTGGATCGGTAGAGGCGAATGATTTAACATATGTTTCGAATTCGCGACATATCGCGCTGCTTCATCAAGCAAAAAAAGCGGTGGAAGAAGCTATCTCCGGAATTAAAGAGGGCGTTCCGATTGATATTGTGCAAATTGATTTAACGAGAGCATGGGAATTACTTGGAGAAATTATTGGAGATACGGTGCATGAAAGTTTAATTGATCAACTGTTCTCGCAGTTTTGTTTAGGAAAGTAAGAAGGAGGCTGTTGACAGATGGAGTATCAAGGAGGCTCTTATGACGTGATCGTCGTTGGCGCGGGTCATGCGGGATGCGAAGCAGGATTAGCTGCTGCACGCATAGGAGCAAAAACATTAATGATCACGTTGAATCTTGACATGGTCGCTTTTATGCCGTGTAACCCGTCGATCGGGGGACCGGCAAAAGGCATCGTTGTCCGCGAAATTGACGCTTTAGGCGGAGAAATGGCAAAAAATATTGATAAAACATACATTCAAATAAGAATGTTAAACACGGGGAAAGGGCCAGCCGTTCGTGCGCTGCGGGCACAAGCTGATAAGTTTTTATATCAGCATGAAATGAAAAAAACGCTTGAAAACGAAGAAAATTTAACGCTTCTTCAAGGAAAAGTAGAGCGTCTTATTGTCGAGGACGGTGTGTGCAAAGGGGTTATTACACATACGGGTGCTCACTATTACGCAAAAACCGTCGTTATTACGACAGGAACGTTTTTGCGCGGAGAGATTATCATTGGGGACATTAAATATTCAAGCGGTCCAAACAATCAGCAACCATCGATCAAGCTATCTGAACACCTCGAAGAATTAGGATTTCAATTAGTGCGATTTAAAACGGGAACTCCTCCTCGAGTGAATAGTCGTTCTATTGACTATAGCAAAACAGAAATTCAGCCAGGAGACGAAGTTCCACAGGCATTTTCTTATGAAACTACAAAGTATATTACCGACCAACTTCCTTGCTGGTTGACTTATACGACCGAAGAAACGCACCGAATTATTGATGAGAATTTGCATTTGTCGCCAATGTATTCCGGAATGATTAAAGGAACTGGCCCACGTTATTGTCCGTCGATTGAAGATAAAATTGTTCGTTTTCACGACAAACCGCGTCATCAAATTTTCCTTGAGCCAGAGGGCCGGAACACAGAAGAAGTATACGTACAAGGACTATCGACAAGTTTACCAGAGCATATTCAGAGAAAAATACTAGAAACAATTCCAGGGCTTGAGCGGGCGCAGCTTATGAGAGCGGGATATGCTATTGAATATGATGCGGTTGTTCCAACACAACTATGGCCGACATTGGAAACGAAAATTGTCAAAAATCTGTACACAGCGGGGCAAATTAACGGCACTTCTGGTTACGAGGAGGCCGCTGGTCAAGGAATAATTGCTGGAATTAACGCGGCTAGAAAAGCGTTAGGAAAAGAAGAACTCATTTTAAGCCGCTCGGACGCTTATATTGGTGTCTTAATTGATGACCTTGTTACGAAAGGAACAAATGAACCGTATCGTTTGTTGACATCTCGTGCGGAATATCGTCTATTGCTTCGCCATGATAATGCTGATTTGCGCCTTACAGAAATCGGGTATAAAATGGGGTTAATCTCTGAGGAGCGTTATCAAAAGTTTTTAGAGAAAAAAGCCGCAATTGAGAAAGAGAAAAAGCGTCTTCAAGCATATATCATTAAACCGACCGCCCAAGTGCAAGAGGTCATTCGCCAAGCAGGGGGCAGCGAATTAAAAGATGGAATTCGTGCTTCCGATTTATTGAAGCGTCCAGAAATGACCTACGAACATATTCAAATGCTTGCGCCAGCGGATGAACAGATTCCATCAGATGTCGCCGAGCAGGTGGAAATTCAAATCAAGTACGAAGGATACATTGAGAAATCGCTTCAACAAGTGGAGCGCTTGAAGAAAATGGAGAACAAAAAAATTCCGGAAGATATTGATTATGATGCAATCACAGGTCTGGCAACAGAGGCGCGACAAAAATTAAAAGAAGTCCGTCCGCTTTCTATTGCTCAAGCTTCGCGCATTTCCGGAGTAAATCCTGCAGATATTTCGATATTATTAGTGTATTTAGAACAAGGAAGAATCGCTCGCGTGTCGAATGAATAACATTAGTGAAGGGATCTGTCTATGGATACAAAACAGTTTCATGGATTGTTAGGAGAGAAGGGAATATCCCTTTCTCCTCGGCAATTAGAACAGTTTGAAAGGTATTATCAGTTGTTGGTTGAATGGAATGAAAAAATGAATTTGACAGCCATTACAGACAAGCCTAGCGTGTATTTGAAACATTTTTTCGACTCCATTTCTCCAGCGTTTTACTTTGATTTTTCAAAGCCTATTTCTCTTTGTGATGTCGGTGCGGGAGCAGGGTTCCCAAGCGTTCCTTTAAAAATTTGCTTTCCGCATATTAAGTTATCGATAGTGGATTCGCTGCAAAAACGCATTACGTTCCTTCACGCTTTGGCTTCAGAACTTGGATTGGAGGATGTGGCATTTTATCATGATCGGGCCGAGACTTTCGGTCGAAAAGAGGGGATTCGCGAATCATTTGATATCGTTACCGCCCGGGCAGTCGCTCGAATGTCGGTCTTAAGTGAGTTATGTTTGCCGCTAGTAAAGGTCAATGGAACATTTATTGCTATGAAGGCAGCTGCTGCCGAAGAAGAATTAGAACAAGGGAAAGCTGCTATTAAAGTGTTGGGTGGAGAAATTGCAAAGGTTCATCGGTTTAATTTGCCGATTGAGGAAAGTGAGCGCACTATTATTTTGATTAATAAAAAACGGAAAACACCAAATAAATATCCTCGGAAACCTGGGGTACCGAACAAACTTCCGATTGAGTAAGCATTTTACGACTAATGCCTTAGAATTAGGGGAGAGTTTTTAAAGGTGGTGTAGGGGAATGAAGCATCCTTTTTCACGCTTCTTTAATTTCGGAGAAAAAGAGCAGGAAGAAATGATTGAAAAAAATGAAAGCGAGGAAGTTAGAAAAATTCCGGTTTCACAAATTGTACCGAACCGCTTTCAGCCGCGTACAATTTTTGACGATGAAAAAATTGCGGAGCTCGCTTTAACGATTCGAACGCATGGAATTATTCAACCAATTGTTGTCCGTGAATGTGAAGATGGAAAATTTGAAATCATTGCTGGGGAACGGCGTTGGCGTGCTGTCCAAACATTGGGATGGACAGAAATCCCTGCGATTATTAAAAATTTAAATGACAAGGAAACGGCTTCGGTGGCGCTGATCGAAAACTTGCAGCGGGAAGAACTGACTCCAATCGAGGAAGCAATGGCATACGCTAAGCTATTAGAATTGCACCATTTAACACAAGAAGCACTTGCTCAGCGATTAGGAAAAGGCCAGTCGACAATCGCGAATAAACTTCGATTGTTAAAGTTGCCCCAAGAAGTGCAAGAGGCGCTTTTGCAGCGGACAATTACTGAAAGGCACGCCCGAGCACTTATCGTGCTAAAAGACCAAGAAAAACAATTGAAACTATTAAAAGAAATTATTGAAAAGCAATTGAATGTGAAACAGACGGAAGACCGTGTGCTAAAAATGTTAGAGGCAAGCCAAACGAAACCGAAACCAAAGCGAAAAGCTTTTAGCAAAGATATGAGAATTGCTGTTAACACTATTCGCCAATCGTTAGCCATGGTGGCTGATAGTGGACTTTCTGTTGACTCGGAAGAAGAAGAATTTGAAGACTACTATCAAATTACGATTCGTATTCCTAAAAAATAGCTGGTTGTGTAAAGACCTCATCATAGTAGATGTGATGAGGTCTTTTGTTTCATTCAATTTATAGAAAATACATCCATTTCTTTTGTTTCGTGTTACAATAAAACATATAAGTAAGTACGAAATCAGGGGTAGGTGTCATCGTGGGCAAAGTTATTGCAATTGCAAATCAAAAAGGCGGAGTAGGCAAAACGACAACAGCTGTTAATTTGGCCGCTTGCTTGGCACATATCGGAAAAAAAGTACTGCTTGTTGATATCGATCCTCAAGGAAATGCAACGAGCGGTATCGGTATTGAAAAAGGCGATGTCGATGAGTGCATTTATAATGTTCTTGTAGAAAATATGAAAGCGAAAGACGTTATTAGGCCTACTAACATTGAAAATTTATATATGATTCCAGCCACGATTCAGTTAGCCGGGGCGGAAATTGAGCTGGTTTCGGTCGTTTCACGGGAGATCTTATTAAAAAATGCCCTTGAGCCTTTAAAAAGCCAATACGATTTTATTTTAATTGATTGTCCCCCTTCATTGGGGTTATTGACGTTAAATGCTTTAACAGCTGCTGATGCAGTGCTGATTCCTGTACAATGTGAATATTATGCCCTTGAAGGTTTGAGCCAGCTGTTAAATACGATTCGGCTTGTACAAAGGCATTTAAACACACAATTAAGACTTGAAGGTGTCGTCCTAACGATGTTGGATGCGCGGACGAATTTAGGTCTTCAAGTCATTCAGGAGGTTAAAAAATACTTCCGCGAAAAAGTATATGATACGATTATTCCGCGAAATGTTCGGTTAAGCGAAGCGCCGAGCCATGGAAAACCAATTATTCTTTATGATGTGCGTTCGAAGGGGGCAGAAGTATACTTAGAACTGGCACGGGAGGTGTTAGAACGTGGCTAAAGGATTAGGAAAAGGCATTAATGCGCTGTTTTCCAATTTAGAAATAAGCGAAGGCGAATCAATACAAGAAGTCAATATTAAAGAATTGCGACCCAATCCTTATCAACCGCGGCAAACATTTCGTACGGAAGCGATTGAAGAATTAAAGCAGTCGATCATCCAGCATGGGATTTTACAGCCATTGATTGTCCGAAAAAGCATCAAAGGATATGAAATTGTTGTAGGGGAACGGCGCTATCGTGCCGCTAAAGAGGCAAAGTTAAAAACAGTACCCGTTGTTGTTCGCAACTTAACTGAGCAGCAAATGATGGAATTTGCGCTGCTTGAAAATTTACAAAGGGAAGATTTGACGCCAATTGAAGAGGCGTTAGCGTATCAAACATTAATGGAACACCTTCAATTAACTCAAGAGGAGATAGCCCAACGCATTGGGAAGAGTCGCCCTCACGTAGCTAATCATCTGCGATTATTATCTTTGCCAAAAGAGATACAAGATCTTATTAAAGATGGAACTCTATCTATGGGACATGGACGAGCCCTGGTAGGATTAAAGAAAAAAGAAAAAATGAAAGCCATTGTTGATAAAATTGTCTCCGAACAACTAAATGTCCGCCAACTTGAAAAGTTGATCCAAGAAACAAATCAAAATGTTTCACGTGAAACAACAAAAGCGAAGAAAGAAAAGAGCGTTTTTGTTAAACAAAGTGAATCATTATTAAGAGAAAAATTCGGGACAAATGTAACAATTAAAAAAAATCGGAAAAAAGGAAAGATTGAAATTGAATTTTTTTCCGACGATGATTTAGAGAGAATTTTACAATTACTGAATGTTAAATTTGATGAATAGCCATCATCTTTTGATGGTTTTATTTTTTTAAGGGGGAATACCATTTGATACTGCTAGGAACAATCGCGAACGGAATCTGTATTATTATAGGAGCATTATTAGGAAAAATATTTCATCGTATTCCCGAACGAATGAAAATGACAGTCATGAGCGGAATTGGCTTGGCGGTGATGTTATTGGGGATACAAATGGGATTAAAGAGCGAGAATTTTCTCATTGTTATTTGCAGCCTTGTATTTGGCGGTATTTTGGGAGAGCTATGGAATCTTGACGATCAATTAAATAAACTCGGTCATTGGTTAGAAAGAAAAGTCGGAGGCAGTGAACAAGGCAGTATTTCCAAAGGATTTGTTGCAGCCACATTGCTGTTTGTCATCGGGGCTATGGCCATTATTGGGGCATTGGATAGTGGTTTACGGGGCGATCATCGTGTGTTATATACGAAATCAATTATTGATGGATTTACAAGCGTCATTTTAACAACGACCCTCGGAATAGGTGTTATTTTTTCTGCCATTCCAGTCATGTTGTATGAGGGAACAATCGCTCTATTATCTACTCAAATTCAAGTATGGGTGCCAAAAGAGTTGATGGATTCGTTCATTTCCGAATCGACAGCAACGGGCGGTATTTTAATTACGGCTATCGGTTTAAATTTATTAGGAGTAACATCGATTCGAGTAGCCAATTTGCTTCCAAGTATCATTATAACGGCTGTTGCTGTAACAATAATGTATTTTTGGTAAACAAAAAATCCCTTCTTGTTACTTGTAACAAAGAGGGGATTTTCTAGTTTAAAATGATTTATATTGTTCTTGTTTTATCGTTAAATTTGATAAATATTCTTTTCGTTTGAAATGTCGATCGGCCTCGTATATGCCGTTGGCAATAGTTTTAGCCATACTCATTACTAAATGAAGACGTGTATTCTGTAAAACAAAAAATTCCATAAATCCACTGACATTTACAACACCTGTAATATGGAAATCACCAACGGGAGGAAGTTGCTTATTTACGCCAGCTCCTGGTCGTACAGGTCCCTCGGCAATTGTGATGGCTCCAACACTTTTTAGTCGCCCTAAACAAGCGTCAATTGCAACCATAGAGCTATTTTTATGAAGGGAGCGAATTTCAGCGACTTTTTCTTCTAAATTGACTGCATGAATTGGTTCTTCCAATGTGCCATAGACTTGAAAATATGATAAGTTTTTTTCTTTTAACATCGTTCCGACAAGGGGGCCGAGTGCGTCCCCTGTTGAACGATCGGTTCCGATACAGACGATTGCTACTGGTTGTGTTAAAGATGAGGGAAGCAATGAAATAAGACGACCCGCTATTAAAGTGGCGGCACCTTGTTCATCATAGAAAACTCGTTCTTTTTCATTTTTGGAATGAAAAAAAATCGAAGGTATACTCATAGTATTCACTCCTGATATCGGTTAAGTATTAAACAGTATACGGAAAAAACAGAATTTATATACATCTTAGTTATAGCTTATTGCTTGCAAAAGGGTAGGAACGAGGCGGAAGGTTGATTGAGTATATAGTGAGGTGTACTATACGAACTTTACTTGAAGCCTAAGTATTTGTTCTTACCCAAAAGACGAAATATTAAAGAATTTATATAAATGGTCCCCCTTGCTTGCGGAATGCTACAAATCCATTTGAAATCTTGGTACAATGATTCATAGTGTATCGTACCTGCAAAGGAGTAATTTAACGTATGTCGAGGTGAAACAAAAGGTGAAGAGTGCAAAAACTTTTTATGACTATCTTCTTTCATTTTTGTCCAATGAAGATTTTTGGTTGCGTCTTGGCGGCGGAATCTTGAGAATAATAACGATTATGATTATTGCAATGGTTGCATCAAAAGTATTAAAGATTGCCGTCCACAATATTTTTAAAGTGCGGCAAAAAGCGCCGATTCGCATTTCTGAACGAAGGGAAGCGACATTATTAAAATTGCTTGATAATGTGATTACATATGTGATTTATTTCATTGCGTTTGTGATGATTTTAGACACGGTTGGCGTAGAAGTTAGGACGCTGCTGGCAGGTGCGGGAATTGTTGGCGTTGCTCTCGGATTTGGCGCACAAAGCTTAGTGAGAGATGTCATTACAGGATTTTTTATTATTTTTGAGGATCAGTTTTCAGTAGGCGATTATGTCCGTATTGGCAATTTCGAAGGTTACGTAGAAGCGATTGGGTTAAGAGTGACGAAGATTAAAAGTTGGACAGGAGAAATTCATATCCTTCCGAATGGAAGTATTGCCCAAGTGACTAATTTTTCGCTGCATAATAGTGTAGCCGTTGTTGATGTGAGTGTCTCTTACGAAGGGGATCTTGAACGGGCAGAGGAAGCTATTCGTAATTTACTTACTGAACTTCCGGAGAAGTATGAAGATATGGTTGCGCCTCCTCAACTTTTAGGTATTCAGAATTTGACAAGTTCGGAGGTTGTACTTCGAGTGACTTGCGAAACAAAACCAATGCGCCATTTTTTTGTTGCTCGTGCGTTGCGTAAAGAAATTAAGCTTCGTTTAGATGAACAAGGCATCGAGATTCCATTTCCTCGGCTTGTTCTCTATAATCGCGAAGGGGAAGAAGAACCGGCACCTAAACGCTCAAAAGGAGATGCATAAAAAGGGGGATGAACGATGGAGAAAGAGTTTGGGTTGCATGATATTGTAGAGATGAAAAAGCCGCATCCGTGCGGGGTAAATCGCTGGAAAGTAATCCGTATGGGAGCGGATATTCGCATTAAATGTGAAGGTTGTGCACATAGTGTCCTGCTTCCTCGCAAAGAATTTGTTCGAAAGCTAAAAAAGGTGTTAGAAAAACATGAGGAGTAACTCCTCATGTTATTTGTATAAGGGGGATGAAGGATTATGGCGGAAGTTCATATTTCGTCCTGTCCTTTAAACTGCTGGGATACATGCGGATTTAAAGTGACGGTTGACGGCGGAAAGGTAATAAAAGTGGAGGGAGATGACC
Source organism: Anoxybacillus tepidamans PS2 (assembly GCF_000620165.1). Classification (GTDB taxonomy): domain Bacteria; phylum Bacillota; class Bacilli; order Bacillales; family Anoxybacillaceae; genus Anoxybacteroides; species Anoxybacteroides tepidamans_A. The sequence continues at coordinate 492,736 of NZ_JHVN01000001.1, read as the reverse complement.
TTCATCCGATTACACAAGGAAAAATTTGTGGGCGAGGGCGAATGCTAGAGGCACGCACAAATTCGAAAGAAAGGTTGCTTTATCCTCTAAAAAAAGTGAACGGCGAATGGACTCGCGTTTCTTGGGAGCAAGCGTTAGACGAAATTGCAGAGAAAATGCGCAAGATTAAAAATAAATACGGAACAACCGCTGTTCTCCATAGTCACGACTATGCCAATAACGGGCTATTAAAAAATTTAGATCGACGCTTTTTTAATTGTTATGGAGGAGTCACTGAATTAACAGGGAGTCTTTGTTGGGGGGCAGGAATAGAGGCGCAAACATGGGATTTCGGAAACTCTTATAGCCACGCTCCCGAAGACATTTATAACAGCAAGCATGTCATCATATGGGGGCGAAATGTGGCGCGAACCAACATGCATTTATTCGGCCATCTCCAATCTGCGAAAAAGCAAGGGATAAAACTTGTTGTTATTGACCCTATTTTTAACCAAACAGCACAAATGGCTGATATGTATGTGTCAGTCACACCAGGAATGGATGGGTTCTTAGCGATCGGAATCATGAAAGAGTTGCTGCGCCTCGGACTAGAAGACCGGAATTTTATTGAGAACTATACAATCGGGTTTGAGGATGTCCAAACCTTATTGCAAAGTATTACAATAGAGGAAATTGAACAATTAACTGGAGTTGAACGCGATACGATTACTTCGTTAGCGTTTATATACGGAAACCGCCCAACGATGACATACCTAGGGCTTGGAATGCAACGATATGCCAATGGTGGAAATACGATTCGACTTATTGATGCGTTAGTAGCAATGAGTGGGAATATCGGCATTCGTGGGGGCGGGGCCAATTTTGGCAATTTACAAGTTGGGCAAAGCTTTAACATTGCTGCATTAACTTTACCAGAACGAAAGACAAAATCTCGAACATTCACCATGATGAAGCAGGCGGAAGGAATTTTGCAAGCGACCGATCCGGGAATAAAAATGATTATTGTTACTTGCGGTAATCCATTGACCCAAGTACCAAACACGAATGTTGTTAAAAGAGCGTTTCAGTCAGTGGAAACAGTCGTTGTTTTGGAACAGTTTATGACCGATACGGCGCAATTGGCCGACTATGTGCTGCCAACGACAACTGTATTTGAAGAAGAGGACATTTATTATTCGTCCATGTATCACGCTTATGTCAATTACGGACCAGCGCTTGTACAGCCGCCGGGAGAGGCGAAACCGGATCTTTGGATATGGACGCAATTAGCGAATCGATTAGGTTTTGGCGCCGATTTTTCTTTTTCAAGGGACGAATTTTTGCAAATGGGGCTCAGCGGTCTTGAAAAGTACGGTATTACACTAGAAAGACTGAAAAAAGAAAAACATTTACTTCTCCCGGTAAAACCGGTACCATGGGACGATTACACATTCCAAACACCAAGCGGCAAATTTGAATTTACATCTTTGTTGGCTAAGAAGAAAGGAATAGACGGACAACTTAAAATGATGTATCCTGCTGAGTCGGAAGCGGAAAACAAGGAACTAGCGAAAAAATATCCGTATCGCTTGTTAACGATTCATCCGCTTCGTTCCAATCATTCGCAGCACTACCATTTAATTGAGTCGATGCAGTCGATTAAAATTGAAGTATCTCGAGATATCGCGGAGGAAAAAGGATTAGAAGATGGCGACAAAGCAAAAGTGTTCAATGATCGTGGTCAGCTTGTGGGAACAGTGAAAATTTTAAAGAAAGCCCATAGAAAAGTTATCAATATCGATGAGGGCCAATGGGAAAAATTTGGGGGAAGCGTCAATGTATTGACGTCTGACCGGGAATCGGACAACGGCCAAGGGAGCACGCTCTATGATTGTTTAGTAAACATTGAGAAAATAAGCGAATGAACGTGCTTGTCATTTCGTTTTTTAGTATCTATAATGAGGAAAGATGTTGACGGTTAAGAGGAGTGGAAACAATGGGATTAACAGCAGGAATCGTTGGTTTGCCGAACGTTGGGAAGTCAACGTTATTTAACGCGATTACAAAAGCAGGGGCGGAGTCTGCCAACTATCCGTTTTGTACGATTGAACCGAACGTTGGGGTTGTCGAGGTGCCGGATGAACGGCTTAAAAAATTAACAGAATTGGTCAATCCGAAAAAGACAGTACCTACTGTATTTGAATTTACCGATATCGCCGGCATTGTAAAAGGGGCGAGTAAGGGTGAAGGATTAGGAAATAAATTTTTATCGCATATTCGCCAAGTCGATGCGATTTGTCAAGTCGTTCGCTGTTTTGCTGATGAAAACATTACGCATGTAGCAGGGAAAGTCGATCCGCTCGCCGATATTGAGACAATTAACTTGGAGCTTATTTTGGCGGATCTTGAAACAGTCGATAAACGAATCGACCGCGTTGGCAAGCTGGCAAAGCAAAAAGATAAAGATGCAGCTTTCGAATATGACATTCTTGTTCGTTTAAAAGAGACGTTCGAAGCGGGAAAAGCAGCCCGCACATTGTCGTTTACAGAAGAAGAAATGAAAATCGTCAAGCAGCTTCACTTATTAACGATTAAACCAATGCTGTATGTTGCTAACGTAGGTGAAGAAGATCTAGCCAATCCAGAGCAAAATCCATTTGTTCAGCAAGTGCGCGAATTCGCAAAAGACGATCATGCTGAAGTGATCGTTGTTTGTGCAAAGGTGGAAGAGGAAATTGCTCAATTGGACGACGAAGAAAAACAAATGTTTTTACAGGAGCTAGGCATTGAGCAATCGGGCTTGGATCAGTTAATTCGTGCGGCATACAGTTTATTAGGTTTAGCGACTTATTTCACAGCGGGCGAACAAGAGGTGCGGGCATGGACGTTCCGTAAAGGAATGAAGGCCCCACAATGCGCTGGAATTATACATTCCGATTTTGAACGTGGGTTTATTCGTGCTGAAACTGTTTCTTATGACGATTTAATCGCTTGCGGCTCGATGGCAGCGGCGCGCGAGGCCGGAAAAGTGCGCTTAGAAGGAAAAGATTATGAAGTACAAGACGGCGATATTATGCATTTTCGCTTTAATGTATAGTATTGCATCCGTCTTGTGGCCGTGATATAATCAGAAAATGTGAGTAATGTATATTGCTCCTTGCTCTTTTATAGAGCCGTTTAGACCAAAAGGAGGTGACTCGGATGAGAAAGTACGAAATTATGTATATTATCCGCCCAAACATGGATGATGAAGGAAAAAAAGCGGTTGTTGAGCGTTTCAATAACATCTTAACAGAAAATGGTGCGGAAATTACAAACGTGAAAGAATGGGGTAAGCGTCGTTTAGCTTACGAAATCAAAGATTTCCGTGACGGTTACTACATGATCTTAAACGTTATGTCTGAGCCAAAAGCGGTACAAGAATTTGACCGTTTAGCGAAAATCAGCGAAGACATCATTCGTCATATTGTTGTAAAAGAGGAAGAATAATTCCGAAATCTTAAGGAGTGGTTCTGATGATTAACCGCGTAATTCTTGTAGGGAGACTTACAAGAGATCCAGAATTGCGCTATACTCCAAGTGGAGTAGCTGTTGCCACGTTCACGTTGGCTGTCAATCGCCCTTTTACAAATCAACAAGGCGAGCGTGAGGCCGATTTTATTAACTGCGTCGTTTGGCGCCGTCCCGCAGAAAATGTAGCAAACTTCTTGAAAAAAGGGAGTTTGGCAGGAGTCGACGGACGACTGCAAACGAGAAGCTACGAAGGTCAAGATGGAAAACGTGTGTACGTAACCGAAGTGGTTGCTGATAGTGTTCAATTTCTTGAACCTAAGGGTGGAACAGAGCAACGTGGTACAACAGCAGGTGGCTATCATGGAGAGCCATACCCATTTGGACCAAGTCAGAACCCACGTCACACAAACGATCAAGGCTTTAGTCGCATCGATGAAGATCCGTTTGCTCATGATGGACAACCAATTGATATCTCCGATGACGACTTGCCGTTTTAATAAAAAAGTAAGCAAAGTTCGGATATGATCATGAAAAAAGGAAGGAGGATTCATAATGGCAGGACGCAAAGGCGGACGTGCAAAACGTCGTAAAGTTTGCTATTTCACAGCGAACGGAATTACTCATATCGACTATAAAGATGTTGATACATTAAAGAAATTTATTTCTGAGCGCGGGAAAATTTTACCTCGCCGTGTAACAGGCACAAGCGCAAAATATCAACGTAAATTAACAGTAGCAATTAAACGCGCACGTCAAATGGCATTGTTGCCATATGTAGCAGGCGAATAAGAAAAAAAGCAGTAAGGGGGACAGTCCTTACTGCTTTTTTTGATGATGCGAGGAGGGGGGCATGAGCCGATGAGAAATACATATGTGCTGACAGAAGCAGCAATCCAGCTTGCTATTTTTATTGTGCTGTTTTTAGTATTTTTATATGTGCCGCTATTAAGTATGATTGTTCCTTTCTTTTTATCTCTTCCTTTCATCATTTTAACGATGCGGCGCGGCTATGGAGCGGGCCTCGTACTGCTTGTTGCAGCCATAATCCTTTCATCATGGATTGGTTCCTTTCTGTCTATGCTTGTTGCCGTCATGTTTGGAACGGTTGGAATTGTAATCGGTGTATTGCTCGTTAAACAAAAAAACCGTTATCTCATTTTAATGGTGACCACTTTAGTATTTTTAGTGAATCTGGTCGTTGATTACATCATTTCCGTTAAATTTTTTGGCATCGATATTATTGCGAAATCGATTACAATGCTGGATCATTCATTTCGTACGGCTTTTAATATTATGCAAGGAATGGGCCAAGAGGTTCCAAAACAGCTGCAAGAGTTCTTTCAGTTTGGATTGGAACTTTTAAAATATGTTACTCCGACGATGTTCGTTTTATCAGCACTAGCGGCTGCTTATTTGACAATTTTAGCATCTTCTCCTATTTTAAAGCGTTTGAACATGGCAACTGGAGCGTGGCCTCCATTTCGTCATCTTACGCTTCCAAAGCCTTTTTTGTGGTGCTATATGCTCGTCTTAATTGTCATGTTTTTCCCTTTAGAAAAAGGGACATTTGCCTTTATTATTGTTGTTAATTTTTATTTATTATTACAATTTTTGTTCTTAATTCAAGGATTCTCTTTCCTTTACTATGTAGCTGCTCAAAAAAGGATAGCAAAAGCGTTTGTTGTTATAGGAACGTTGTTTTGCTTTCTTTTTTGGTTTTTTACTTTCCGTGTTATTGCGCTATTAGGTATAATTGATGTAGGATTTGAATTACGGAAACGCATTCAATAGGCGAGTGAATTATTTTAATGATTTAGGAGCTGACATGAATGTCTCATTTTTATAAAAAGAAGGCATATCGCTACCCCCTTTATGCATTGACTGTTATCTCGTTCAGTTTAATAGGAATGTTGTCTTATTTTCAATGGATTTTGGGGCTAGCTAGCTTTTTGCTCCTCGTTTTTGTGCTTTATTATGTTATTAAATCGCAGCGGACGTTATATGCCGAACTTGAACAGTATATTTCCAATCTATCTCACCGCCTGAAAAAAGTCGGGGAAGAGGCATTGATGGAAATGCCGATTGGAATTATGCTTATCAATGACGATTATGTTATTGAATGGACAAACATATTTTTAACGTCCTGCTTTGGGGAGCAGACATTAGTTGGTCGTTCATTATACGATGTCGCTGAACAATTAGTTCCGCTTCTTAAGCAAGAAATTGATACAGAAATGATTGATATTCACGAAAGAAAGTTTAAAGTTATTATCAGGCGAGAAGAAAAGCTTCTCTACTTCTTTGATGTCACAGATCAAGTGGAAATTGAAAAACAATATGAAGCAGAAAGAATTGTGTTAGGGATTATTTTTCTTGATAACTATGATGAAATCACACAGGGAATGGACGACCAGTCAAAAAGTCAGCTTAATAGCCAAGTGACATCTACATTAAACAAATGGGCAAACGATTACGGACTATTTCTCAAAAGAACATCTTCCGACCGTTTTGTGGCTGTTTTAAATGAGCGAATTTTGCAGCAGCTTGAAAAAAATAAATTTGCGATTTTAGATGAAGTACGTGAACAAACAATGAAGAATAACATTCAACTGACGTTAAGCATTGGGATCGGGACAGGTGTTTCTTCATTGCCTGAGTTAGGGGCTTTGGCGCAATCGGGTTTAGATTTAGCGCTAGGTCGTGGGGGAGACCAGGTAACGATTAAACAAGCGAACGGGAAAGTAAAGTTCTATGGCGGAAAAACCAATCCAATGGAAAAGCGCACAAGGGTGCGTGCACGTGTGATTTCTCACGCTTTAAAAGAATTAATTATTGACAGCGATAAAATTATGATTATGGGACATAAATATCCGGACATGGATGCGTTAGGGGCGGCGATCGGTGTTTTAAAACTTGTTCAGCTCAATCAAAAAGAGGGATTTATTGTTCTTGACACGAATCATATTGATTCTGGTGCGCAACGGTTGGTTGAAGAAATTAAAAGCCACCCTGAACTTTGGTCTCGGTTTATCCAACCGGAGCAAGCTCTTGAATTAATAACTGATGATACTTTGCTTGTTGTTGTTGATACTCATCGCCCTTCATTGGTGATTGAAGAAAAGTTGGTTTTTCGTACTGATCATATTGTTGTTATTGACCATCACCGTCGAGGGGAAGAATTTATCGAAAATCCGCTTCTTGTATATATGGAACCTTACGCGTCCTCAACGTCCGAACTTGTTACCGAACTGCTTGAGTATCAGCCGCAACGGATGAAACTGACGATGCTAGAGGCTACGGCGCTGCTTGCAGGTATCGTTGTCGACACGAAAAGCTTCACTTTGCGGACCGGCTCTCGCACGTTTGATGCCGCTTCATATTTGCGTGCTCAAGGGGCAGATACTGTATTAGTGCAAAAGTTGTTAAAAGAGAATATGGCCAATTATGTAAAAAGGGCAAAAATCATTGAAAATGCTACAATTAGCGCGAGAGGCATCGCAATTGCTAAAGGAAAACCAAATGAGACATACGATCAAGTTTTGATTGCTCAAGCAGCTGATACACTCTTGACGCTTAATGGAGTGGTCGCATCTTTTGTCATTTCCAAACGAACTGACGAAAAGATCGGCATTAGTGCACGATCGTTAGGAGACATTAACGTTCAGGTTATCATGGAAAGTTTAGGGGGAGGCGGGCATTTGACAAATGCCGCAGTTCAGCTTGCCAATGTCACGGTTGAGGAAGCGGAACGCCGTTTGCGGGCAGCGATTGATGAGTATTTGGAAGGAGGCAAAAAATCATGAAAGTCATTTTTCTAAAAGATGTAAAAGGAAAAGGGAAAAAAGGCGAGATTAAGAACGTCGCAGACGGTTATGCGCAAAACTTTCTTTTTAAACAAGGACTTGCTATTGAGGCAACCCCAGCGAATTTAAAAGCGCTCGAAGCGCAAAAGAACAAAGAAAAACGTCAAGCGGAAGAAGAATTAGCAAAAGCCAAGCAGCTTAAGGAACGATTGGAGACATTGACTGTTCAACTGTCCGCAAAAGCTGGGGAAGGAGGCCGTTTATTCGGTTCTATTACAAGCAAGCAAATAGCTGAAGCGCTTCAAAGCCAACATCAAATCAAGGTAGATAAACGTAAAATCGAGTTGGCAGATGCTATTCGGGCTTTAGGATATACGAACGTACCAGTGAAGCTTCATCCAGAGGTAACAGCGACATTGAAAGTACATGTAATTGAACAAAAATAATTAATGCAAAATGTGATTTTTATGGAGGAGATTCTCCATATGATCACATTTTTCTTATGACTTGTTAATGTCGAATATCATCGAAAAGGTGGTGAAGGAGATGGACGACTTATTTACTGAGCGCATTCCTCCACAAAACATTGAAGCGGAACAGGCGGTACTGGGAGCTATTTTTCTCGATCCTTCCGCTTTAACATCAGCGTCTGAAATTTTAATACCAGAAGATTTTTATCGTGCGGCCCACCAAAAAATTTTCAATGCGATGTTAAAAGTAGCCGACAAAGGAGAACCGGTTGACTTAGTCACAGTCACGGCCGAGTTAGCCGATGCCAAAACGCTTGAAGAAGTCGGGGGAGTGTCATATTTAAGTGAATTGGCGGATGCGGTCCCTACTGCTGCAAATGTAGAATATTATGCCCGGATTGTTGAAGAAAAGTCGATTTTACGGCGCTTGATTCGCACTGCAACCTCTATTGCCCAAGATAGTTATACTCGTGAAGATGAAGTCGACGTTTTATTGACCGAGGCCGAAAAGAAAATTATGGAGGTATCGCAGCGAAAGCATTCCGGTACGTTCCAAAATATAAAAGATGTACTTGTTCAAGCGTATGATAACATTGAAATGCTCCATAATCGTAAAGGTGAAATTACAGGCATCCCTACAGGATTTACTGAACTTGATCGTATGACAGCCGGATTTCAGCGCAGCGATTTAATTATTGTCGCCGCCCGCCCTTCCGTCGGAAAAACGGCCTTTGCGCTAAATATTGCACAAAATGTAGCTACGAAGACGAATGAAAATGTAGCGATTTTTAGTTTAGAGATGAGCGCTCAGCAGCTAGTGATGCGTATGCTGTGCGCCGAAGGCAATATTAATGCGCAAAATTTGCGGACTGGAAAACTGACTCCTGAAGACTGGGGAAAATTGACGATGGCGATGGGAAGCCTGTCAAATGCGGGTATTTATATTGATGACACTCCAAGTATTCGCGTCAGTGAGATTCGAGCAAAATGTCGCCGCCTAAAGCAAGAAAGCGGCCTAGGGATGGTGCTGATTGACTATTTACAACTAATTCAAGGGAGCGGACGAAACAAGGAGAACCGCCAGCAAGAGGTATCAGAGATTTCCCGTGCGTTAAAGGCGCTCGCCCGCGAGTTGGAAGTGCCTGTTATTGCTTTATCACAGCTTTCTCGCAGCGTCGAGCAGCGACAAGATAAGCGGCCAATGATGTCCGATATTCGTGAATCTGGAAGTATCGAACAGGATGCTGATATTGTGGCGTTTTTATATCGTGATGATTACTATGATAAAGATTCGGAAAACAAAAATATTATTGAAATCATTATTGCTAAGCAGCGGAATGGCCCTGTCGGCACCGTACAGCTAGCGTTTATTAAAGAATATAATAAATTTGTGAATTTAGAACGGCGATTTGATGACGCGCAAATTCCGCCTGGAGCCTAAATCTGTTAATCAAAAAGGCAACGAATAATCTTTTTTATAAACTCTTGAAACGAATAAAAATACTAAACAATGTATTTAATGTTCGTGTTTCATTGACTCTACTAACTAAAAGTGCTACACTAACTATGTTTATAATTAGGTAAAGCGGAGGTGCTCGTCATGTCTTCAGTAGTCGTCGTGGGGACGCAGTGGGGAGATGAAGGAAAAGGAAAAATTACGGACTTCTTATCCGAAAATGCGGAAGTAATCGCAAGATATCAAGGTGGAAATAACGCAGGACACACCATTGTGTTTAACGGGGAAAAATATAAGCTGCACCTCATTCCATCAGGGATTTTCTATAAAGATAAAATATGCGTCATCGGCAACGGGATGGTTGTTGATCCAAAGGCGCTTGTAGCAGAATTGAAATATTTACATGAGCGGGGCGTTTCGACGGATAATTTACGAATTAGCAACCGCGCCCACGTTATTTTGCCGTACCACCTAAAATTGGACGAGGTGGAAGAAGAACGAAAAGGCGCAAACAAAATTGGCACGACAAAAAAAGGAATTGGCCCGGCTTACATGGATAAAGCGGCCCGCATCGGCATTCGCATTGCCGATTTGTTAGACCGGGAAGTATTTGAAGAAAAACTTGCGCGCAACTTGCAAGAGAAAAACATGCTCTTTGAAAAAGTATACGGTGTTGAAGGATTTAAATTAGAGGATATTTTTGAAGAGTATTACGGATACGGCCAACAGATTGCCCAATACGTTTGCGATACGTCAGTCGTTCTAAATAATGCTTTGGATGAAGGCCGACGTGTATTATTTGAAGGGGCACAAGGCGTCATGCTTGATATTGACCAAGGCACTTATCCGTTCGTTACTTCGTCGAATCCAGTTGCTGGCGGCGTTACGATTGGTTCGGGGGTTGGACCAACTAAAATTAAGCATGTTGTTGGGGTGGCGAAAGCTTATACGACGCGCGTCGGAGACGGTCCGTTCCCAACAGAATTGCATAATGAAATTGGTCACCGTATTCGCGAGGTTGGACGTGAATATGGAACGACGACAGGTCGCCCGCGCCGCGTCGGCTGGTTTGACAGCGTGGTTGTCCGCCATGCCCGCCGGGTGAGCGGAATTACCGATTTATCGTTAAATTCGATTGATGTATTGACCGGAATTGAAACGTTAAAAATTTGCGTCGCTTATCGTTATAAAGGACAAATTATAGAGGAATTCCCGGCAAGTTTAAAAGTCCTGGCAGAATGTGAGCCTGTATATGAAGAACTTCCAGGCTGGACGGAAGATATTACAGGCGTGAAAAGCTTGGATGAACTGCCAGCTAACGCCCGCCATTATGTAGAACGTATTTCCCAATTAACAGGCATCCCACTGTCCATTTTCTCTGTCGGTCCAGATCGCTCGCAAACAAATGTCGTTCGCAGCGTGTACGCTTAATCACGATGACGAAAAGCATAGATACGGACATGTATCTATGCTTTTTCGTTTGCCTATCAATTGGCAATGGGTAATAAGTGAATTCCCGTAGATAACATGATACATTATTAATATGGGTCTTTTCTTTGGAATGAATCCATTGATAAAGAAAGGATGTGAACTTTTATGGAAAAACGAATTCTAGTCGTTGATGATGAAAAACCAATTGCAGATATTTTACAGTTTAATTTACAGAGGGAAGGCTATGAAGTTATTTGTGCATACGACGGAGTAGAAGCACTACAAAAAGTGGAGGAAATTGTTCCGGACCTTATTTTACTTGATATTATGCTTCCGCAAAAAGATGGAATGGAAGTATGCAGAGAGGTGCGGAAAAAGTACGATATGCCAATTATTATGTTGACAGCCAAAGATTCAGAGATTGATAAAGTGCTTGGATTAGAGTTAGGAGCCGATGATTACGTTACAAAACCATTTAGTACAAGGGAACTGTTAGCACGTGTAAAAGCGAATTTACGCCGACACCAACCGAATGCAGGCGCTCAAGAAGATGAGGAAAATGACATGAGCGAAATTACAATTGGATCGCTCGTCATTCGCCCCGATGCATACGTTGTCTTGAAAAGAGGAGAAACGATTGAGTTAACACACCGTGAGTTTGAATTGCTTCACTATTTAGCTAAACATATCGGACAAGTGATGACAAGGGAGCATTTATTACAAACAGTGTGGGGATATGATTATTATGGGGATGTCCGTACAGTCGATGTTACCGTTCGCCGCTTACGAGAAAAAATCGAGGATAATCCTTCATACCCGACTTGGATTGTGACAAGGCGGGGCGTAGGTTACTATTTGCGCAATCCGGAACAGGAGTAAAAGAGGCAACATGAAAAAAGTAGGACCATTTCGTTCAATTCACTTTAAGTTTGTGCTTATTTATGTTCTATTAATTCTTGTGGCGATGCAGATTATTGGGGTGTACTTTGTAAGAGAGCTGGAAACTCAGCTCGTCCAAAACTTTAAAAATTCTTTAAATGAAAGAGTGACCTTGCTTGCCTATAATGTAGAGCAAGCGATGAATAAGGATCGTGACTCAAAAAGCCCAACATTAGAAGAAGAGATACGCTCTCTTTTGCATGACTTCGTTTCGCAAGATATTTCGGAAGTGCGAGTCATTGATGATAAAAGTAAAGTGCTTGCAACATCCAATCCTTATATGCAAAACATTGTAGGAAAACGAACGACCGAAATTTTTGTAAAGCGAGCGCTTGTTACTGGAGAGATGGTTGATCGGATGTTCATTGACCGGAAAACAGGTCATCGCATATATATTTCCGCAACACCAATCAAGGTCAATGGAGAAATTAAAGGTGCGATTTATGTCATCGCATCGATGGAAAATGTATTTTCGCAGATGAAACAAATCAACACCATTTTTGCAACGGGAACTGGAATTGCTCTTGCAATTACAGCTGTTTTAGGTGTTTTTCTCTCCCGGACGATTACCCGCCCAATTTCCGATATGAGAAAGCAAGCGCTAGCAATGACCAAAGGCAATTTTTCTCGAAAAGTAAAAGTATATGGGTATGACGAAATTGGCCAATTAGCAATGACATTTAATAATTTGACAAAAAAGTTACAGGAAGCGCAGGCAACAACAGAGGGGGAACGGCGCAAATTGGCACTTGTGCTCGCTCATATGACTGATGGTGTCATTGCCACTGATCGACGCGGAAGAATCATTTTAATTAATGATGCCGCGTTGAATATTTTGAATGTTTCACGTGAAACAGTTCTAGAAAGTTCAATTATCGATGTACTTGGGCTAGAAGAGCAATACACATTTGAGACGTTAATTGAGGAGCCGGATTCTCTTATTTTAGACTTTAGTACGGATGAGGAATTATACGTTTTGCGCGCCTCGCTGTCTGTGATTCAGAAAGAAACCGGCTTTGTGAACGGCTTAATTGTTGTATTGCACGATATTACCGAACAAGAAAAGATTGACCAGGAGCGGAGAGAATTTGTAGCAAATGTTTCACACGAACTACGAACGCCGTTAACCACGATGAAAAGTTATTTAGAAGCGCTTGGAGAAGGATTATGGAGGGATGAGAACATCGCCCCGCGCTTTATTGAAGTTACTCAAACGGAAACAGAAAGGATGATCCGATTAGTCAATGATTTATTGCAGCTTTCAAAATTAGATAGCAAAGATTACAAACTCAATAAATCATGGGTCAACTTTTCACGATATTTCCATAAGGTCATTGACCGTTTTGAATTAACAAAAAATGAAAACATAAAGTTTATCCGAAAAATTCCTGAAGAAGCCATTTTTATTGAAATTGATGAAGATAAAATTACACAAGTGCTTGATAATATCATTTCAAATGCGCTGAAATATTCACCGCAAGGGGGAAACATCACGTTTCGTGCCAAGGAATTAAGTGATGAAATTTTGGTAAGTGTCACAGACGAAGGGGTAGGTATTCCAAAATCAGAGTTGGCTAAAGTATTTGATCGTTTTTATCGTGTCGATAAGGCAAGATCGCGCAAGCTGGGAGGAACGGGATTAGGATTGGCAATTGCAAAAGAGGTGGTTGTAGCTCACGGAGGGAGAATTTGGGCGAAAAGCCAAGAACATAAGGGAACAACAATTTTCTTTACATTACCGCTTGAGCGGATTCAAGAGGATGACTGGGATGAAGTATGAAACAGCGAAAACGATCATTTTAACGTTTTTAGTGTTAACAAGCATTGTTTTCACATGGGGACTATGGACTTACCACCCAAAATATGATGTCATTCCGAACGATCAATATGTGCAAAACGTCTCCGTCAGCAATTCCCAAGTCGACACATCTATGATTGTTCGCCCTTCGCAAATACTTATTCATAAAAACGGGAATCATTATGGAATGGTTGAAGAAGCGGATGTAAATAAGTTATTAAAAGAAATGAAAAGGTGGACGTTTGATGATTTTGAGAACATTTCGTCCACCGTTTCGAAACAGAACTTTTTATCTTTTATTCATGGAAAAGGAAAAATAGAAATTATTTATTCTGATGAAATTCCAATGAATATTTATCAAGACCTTTTTCGGATTGATGATAAAGTTCTTGATAGCCTAACCTTTGATACAATTATTGTCCCCGTTGAAAAACGGCAAAAATTTGTTGCTTATTTTGTTTCGGTTAACCATCGAAAAATATATAAAGCTACAGTGAGTGGTGCTTCATTAGGGGGAATTGAGCAATTTTATGAAAAAGCCGAAAAATTCCCTCGTTACTTCGCTTATAATGTGAGTGAAACAAAATCCATTTTCCTTCCGGAAAAGGAAGTGACTATGAGACGTCTGCAGTATTATACGGATGAATTAGATCCAGATAAATTCAAAGAAGCATTATTTAGCGATCCGAGTTTTGTAAAAAAAGACACATTAACATTTGGTGAAGAATATACGGACGGGTCAAGGTTAATGGATGTGGACTTTTTGCAGAAATTATTGTTGTATGTGAACCCAGCAGCGGGAAGTTCAATAAGTCAATCAAATGAGGAAAGTTCGTCATTAATTCAAAAGAGTATTGATTTTGTAAATGGACATGGCGGATGGACCGATGTTTATCGCTTTGCAGAGTGGAATCGCGATTTGCGGAAAGTTGTGTTTCGACTTGTTGTGAATAATCATCCGGTGTTTAATAATTATGGAATGTCGGAAATCGTTCAAATATGGGGAACCAATGAGATTAATAAATATCAGCGACCGTTATTTAGGCTAGAAATCCCAGATCGTGTGAGTGTGCAAACAACACTATTGTCCGGTCAACAGGTCGTTCAGCAATTGGAGAAGATGAGAGGGTTTAAGAAGGAACTTGTCAATGGCATTACTTTAGGATACGAACTTGTCAAGGATCAAGAAAGAGAAAAAGTAGTTATTCTAGAACCGGCATGGTTTTGTTTGTATGGCGGAGCGTGGAAAAAAATTTCTATCAAAGATACAGACGAGATTCGAGGAGGGAATGCAATTGGACTGGAATAAGACAAAGACGATCTTTATTATTACCTTCCTCATCCTCGATCTCTTTTTAGGCTATCAGCTTATGCAAAAACGAAATAGCAGCCAACTGGACGTCATTTTAGAGGCAACTATTGAAGAACAGCTAGAAGCAAATGGAATTACGTATGTCGAGATACCGAAAGAAATTACAAAAGCATCATATGTAAGCGGAAAAAGCAAAATTTTTTCACATGCAGACATTCAAAAATTGAAAAATCAGAAAGTAGCTGCGAGCGATCAGCCGATTTTACAAGCTACATTTGTCCATCCAATTCCACTTGCGAACTTTAGGGATCCCGACAGTTTGAATGAATTTTTGCGTCAAAACATTATTCATGGAAAAGATTATGAATTTTGGATGTTTGATGAAAAAAAGCGGACGATTATTTGTTTTCAGAAATATGATCAAAAAATGATTTATAATAATGCAAGTAGTATGTTATTGTTGCGTTTGAACGAAAGAGATGAAGTTGTTTCTTATAAGCAGACAATGTTATATGATTTGGAGAAATATGACAAAAAGCAAGATATTATCCCTGCGATCAAAGCTATTGAAACGCTATATAAGAAAGACTATTTAAAACCAGGTGACCGAGTTACGACGATTGAATTGGGGTATTACGCGCTTGTTCATTTTACCGCTTCACAAGTGCTAACCCCTACATGGCACATTGTTGTAAATGGAAAGAAAGATTATTTTATTCATGCATTTGAAGGACAATTTATTAACGATGAAGGAAATGCGTTGGAGTGAATGAGATGATGCAGTTTAGCGTCCTTGCAAGTGGCAGTACAGGAAATGCTTTTTATGTAGAAACAGATACACATCGTTTGCTTGTGGACGCTGGATTGAGTGGCAAGCAAATGGAGCAGCTTTTTCAGCAAATTGATCGTCAGTTAAATGAACTAACTGGAATTCTAGTAACGCATGAACATAGCGATCATATCAAAGGATTAGGAACTATCGCTAGAAAGTATCAGTTGCCTATTTATGCGAACGAAAAAACATGGAAAGCAATGGAAAGATTGATTGGGGATATTCCAACCGATCAGAAATTCGTGTTTCCTTTAGGAACGGTTCGATCATTTGGCGATTTAGATGTTGAGTCGTTCGGCGTATCCCATGATGCGGCGGAGCCAATGTTTTATGTATTTCACCATAAAGGAAAAAAGCTCGTATTAATTACAGATACGGGATATGTGAGCGATAGGATGAAGGGCATTATTAAGCATGCTGATGTGTTTGTATTTGAGAGTAATCATGATGTAGAAATGCTTCGCATGGGCCGCTATCCTTGGAGTATTAAGAGGCGCATTTTGAGCGATGTCGGCCACGTATCGAACGAGGATGCTGCCTTAGCGCTAGCTGATGTAATTGGGGATCAGACGAAGCGAATTTATTTAGCGCATTTGAGTCAAGATAATAACATGAAAGAGCTAGCGCGAATGACAGTCGAGCAAACGTTGTCAAGCAAGGGATTTGAAGTTGGACAACAATTTGATATTTATGATACCGACCCGAAAATCCCAACGGGGTTAATGTATGTTTAGCTGATGTTTGGGAAGGATGGGCAGTATGTTAAAACGGGCTATCAGCATCAACAGGTATCCTCGTTTGATGGTAGAGCACGACCTTTTATAGTGAAAGGATTGGTGAGTCGCGCATGGGATATTACGACGATCATTACGAACAATACCGACGAAAGCAAAAAGGAAATCGTGGGGGCACATTTTTGTCAGGACTCGTTGGGGCGATTTTAGGTGCATTATTAGTGACATTTTCCATTCCAACCCTTTCGAGATGGGACGTTCTCCCATATCATATTACCCCAAAAGACGATGAACAGGCAGAAACGGGGGAAACGCAGACAACAAAGCAGCACCCGGCTGTTCAAGAAAATGTATCGGTCAACGTTACTTCCCAAGTTACCGAGGCAATTAAAAAAGCATCTGATGCCGTGGTTGGTGTCGTTAATATTCAAGAAGCAAGTTTTTGGTCGGAAGGTGACGAAGGCGGCGAAGCTGGCACAGGTTCAGGAGTTGTTTATAAAAAAGCCAATGGGAAAGCATTCATTGTAACAAATCATCACGTTGTCGAAAACGCAAGCCAATTAGAAGTAAGCTTGAAAGACGGAACAAGGGTGCCCGCCAACTTATTAGGAAGCGACGCGCTGACCGATTTAGCCGTACTTGAAATCGATGCAAAACATGTTGGAAAAGTGGCGGAGTTTGGTAATTCAGATGCTATTAAGTTAGGAGAGCCGGTCGTAGCCATCGGAAATCCGCTTGGTTTACAATTTGCGGGATCTGTGACACAAGGCATTATCTCTGGAAAAAACCGAACAATTGAGATCGATGTAGATCAAGATGGATTACCGGATTGGAATGCAGAAGTATTGCAGACCGATGCAGCTATTAATCCAGGGAATAGCGGCGGAGCTCTTGTTAATATAGAGGGACAGGTTATCGGCATCAATTCGATGAAAATTGCCCAAGAGGCGGTAGAAGGCATCGGATTTGCCATTCCAATCAATGCAGCGCGCCCTATTATAGCTGATTTAGAAAAATACGGGCAAGTACGCCGTCCTTATATGGGGGTTGAGCTTCGTTCTTTAAGCGATATTTCTTCCTATCATTTGCAGGAGACTTTACATCTGCCGAAAGATGTAACGGGGGGAGTCGCAATTATTCAAGTGAGACCAGGCTCTCCAGCAGCCCAAGCAGGTTTAAAACAATTTGATGTGATTGTTGCGTTAGATGGGCAAAAAATTTCAAACGTGCTCGATCTTAGAAAGTATTTATATACAAAGAAAGCGATTGGCGATGAAATGGAAGTAACGTTTTACCGTGATGGTCGAAAAGCGAAAGTGACCATGAAACTGGCAAAAGAGTCGCTCTAAAATAATAACTGTACAATTCAAACAGTGTGGATAAAATAAAAACCGGGAGTGGACCGATGCGCTCCTGGTTTTCTTTGTCCACAAGAGGATAAGGGAGGGAGACATATGTTTATCTGTTGTGAGGAGCATATTGAATTGGCCATCGATATGTATGTGGATGAAATCGAGCGGGCACCTGAAATTATACATATACCTGTGGATAAACAAGAGAAGAAGTGTCAATTTTGTCAAAAACAAGGCGTATATGTGGTAGGGAACTAATGTTTTTACACAATATGTGGACATGTGTTGTGAATATGTGGATAAGTATTGTTGATATAATGTTTGTAAAGTGGGGATGATTTGTGCATATTTTGATTATTTCTGTTGGTAAGTTAAAAGAAAAATATTTGAAACAAGGAATCGATGAGTACATAAAAAGATTGTCGGCGTATGCAAAAGTAGAAATCGTCGAGGTTGCTGATGAAAAAGCACCCGAGCATCTGAGCGAGCAGGAAATGAAACAAGTGAAAGAAAAAGAAGGAGAGCGTATATTGGCGAAAATTCCAAATGATGCATACGTCGTCGTTCTAGCGATTGAAGGGAAGATGAAGTCGTCTGAGGAGTTTGCAGCTAGCTTAGATCAGCTTGCTACTTATGGAAAAAGTAAAATTGCTTTTGTTATTGGCGGCTCGCTTGGCCTTAGCCAGCAAGTGATGCAACGTGCGAATGAATCGCTTTCGTTTTCAAAAATGACATTCCCGCATCAGCTTATGCGACTTATTCTTCTTGAACAAATTTATCGGGCGTTCCGTATTAATCGGGGGGAACCGTATCATAAATAGGGACAAAAAAGGAATGGTTTAAATACGCAAAGCACGGGTATAACCTCTAGTTATCACTCGATAACAAAGATGTATTTCATGTTGACATGCCTAATACGGTATGATGACAAGTGAACACGGTTAGAAAGGAGAACAATTTCCATGAAGCAAATTCCTGTATACCACGTGGATTCGTTTACAAACAAACCATTCGGAGGGAACCCTGCCGGTGTAGTTATTGATGAAGTCGGATTGGATGATCAAGTTATGCAAAACATCGCTCGGGAACTGAATTTATCAGAGACGGCGTTTTTGTTTCGAACCGATGAGGGAGCAACGGATTTCCGTGTGCGGTATTTCACTCCAACTACAGAAATCGACTTTTGTGGTCATGCAACCGTAGCATCTGCTTGGATCTTAGCTACTGAATACGGTTGGGCAGATAAAGCGAATAAAGTTGTTTTCGAAACGAACAATGGACCTGTGCCGGTAGAATGGACAAAACAGGATAAAAACCTAGAAGCTGTTACGATGACATTGGTTGCGCCAAAGGTACGTGACGCAAAGCTGAGTATAAACGAAGCGGCAAGAATGGTAGGTATTCCTGTCGAAGAAGTAGATGATCGCTATCCCATTCGGGAAGCGTTTGCGGGAAACTGGCATCTGCTCATCCCCGTCAAATCTCGGGCAGCCATTGATGCAGCACAACCACAACTTGACGATCTCGATGTAGCTAATCGGGCCAGTGGGATTAGTACCACGCACCTCTTCACTTTTGATGCGAAAGAAGGGTATGACCTCTATACCCGTGATTTCGCTCCGGCCGTAGGAATTGCGGAGGATCCTGTTACGGGCGCTGCGAATGGGGCATTGACCGGCTACCTATACTTGGAAGGCATTCTCGAACCAAACCGTAGCCATCAACTAATTATTGGTCAAGGGGATGCGATCGGTCGCCCTGGAACATTATTTGCCGAGATTGAGCCATCTACCCCTGCACCGGTGATTCGTATCGGTGGAAGAGCGGTTAAGACAATTGCGGGGGTGCTTCATTTGGGATAAAGGGGAGCATTGAGAATTCTTCCATCAATCGGTTGAAAATAGCATCGGATCGAGCAAGCAAATGAATACTGCGCCTGAAATACTGATTTTCAATCGGTTTATAGACGATCTGACGATGCGTGATACTGGAAGCCATCATTTTTGGAATAAATGCAATTCCCTCGAGGCTCACGGCATATGCCAGTAGTGATTCAAACAGGCCATGAACCAACGTAATTTTCGGTTTTAGTCCCAACTTACGAAACTCTAGTTCAAAGTATTCTCTGCTGTCACAAGCTGTTTGTTGCAAGATAACGTTCGTTTGGTTGAAATGAGTCAAACGAATCTCCGTTTGTTGGGAGAGCGGGTGCCCGATCGGAACGGCTGCCAGATACGTTTCTTCAAATAATAGCGCTTGACGCATCGTTCCCAATTGAGGTCGATCCTGAACAATGGCGGCATCCGCTTCTCCTGCTTCCATCAACTTTATCAGTTCTGCACTCGTGTTTTTAATAATTGGTGTCAGGTTCAAAAATGTCAAACGAGAAACCAATTCCGGAAGATAGTATGTCCCAATGCTCGGGAGTACGCCCAGACGAATTTCTTTTGGTTCCGCAAATGCTCTTAAAATGGCATCTAATTGGTTAACCAAGGGAGTCAACTGTTGATACAACTGTGCCCCTTTTTCTGTCAACTGCACCCCATTTGATGTTCGCTCGAACAAGGTGATTTGTAGTTGGTTCTCCAACAAAGCGATTTGTTTGCTTAATGCCGGTTGCGAGACATACATGGCCTTTGCGGCTTTCGAGAAGCTCTTAAGCTTGGCCGCAGCAAGAAAATAACGTAGCTGTTGTAGGTTCATCCATCCCCACCTCAATACTCGCAGTTGTTCCTTTCATTATACACTTCCCGTTTGTGTGTTTCAAAAAAGTAAGGGCGAAGGAGCTTTTAAAATAGAGGTAAGAAATAACTTCAACACAAAGTCGAGGTATTTAACAGATATCATCCACATCAAACGAATGCTAATGGATGAGTGAAGTGACTGTACGAATGGAGATATTTTAACATATTCTCCGAGAAGTCTCCCACCTCTAAACAAGGACAGATGGAAGAGATTCATTCAGGTATAAATTAGAACCCTTGTACCGATAGGTATCGTCCGTCAAAGTTTATTATATGCTTTTTGATTATGAATTCATGGTCTCCCTTCGGTCATTATGGTTTCGTTGAACAGGCTCTTAAAAAGATATTCATTGATGCATTGTTCATATTCCGTTCATAAACATGTGCTACCATTGCCATATACAAAGTTTGGAGGGGGTCTTGGAATGAAACGTTTATATCAAACGGTGCCGACCGGTTGCGATTGGGCCGTGGAGGCACAAGGACTTGTCAAAACGTTCGGCGACCATCGAGCGGTGGATGGCGTCCATTTAAAGGTGCGCACCGGTACGATCTATGCGGTGCTTGGGCCAAATGGAGCGGGCAAGACCACAACGATCCGCATGTTGACGACCTTATTGCGTCCGGATGACGGTTCGGCGCGTATCTTTGGATACGACGTGGTGAAAGAGTCGCATATCGTGCGTCAATTGATCGGTGTGACCGGTCAATACGCGTCGGTCGACGAGTCGCTTAGTGCGATCGAGAATTTGGTCATTTTTTCCCGTTTGTTAGGAATGGGACGTAAAGAGGCGCGGCAAAGGGCAGAAGAGCTGTTGGAGGAATTCAGTTTAACCGAAGCTGCCAACCGTCCATTGAAAAATTTCTCCGGAGGTATGCGTCGCCGTCTGGATTTGGCCGCCAGCCTCATCGCGCAGCCGCCGCTCATTTTCCTAGACGAGCCGACGACAGGGCTCGATCCGCGCACGCGCAATCAAATGTGGGAGACTATCCGGAAGTTAGTCAATCACGGATCGACGGTGCTGTTAACAACACAGTACTTACAAGAGGCGGACGAACTGGCGGATCGGATCGCAGTGATTGACCGCGGCAAAGTCGTTGCCGAGGGGACGGCCGATGAGCTGAAAGCGTCAGTGGGGAACTCGTCATTACAGTTGAAGATTCAACATTCTTATGATATGGAGAGAGCGCGTCAGATCGTTGAACAGGTGCTGAAAGTCCGGTCTAATACATCAACAGAGACAGGGAGGATCACAGCCCCAATGACGGAAGCCGACAGAGTCACCGATCTGCTGATCGCTCTTCGCGAGGCGGGAATCCACTTGGCCGAGCTCAGTGTCCAAAAGCCAACCCTCGATGAGGTGTTCCTCACGATTACGGGTCATGGTGTGAAAAAAGATACTGCAGTGGATTCATCGAGTGCAGTAGAGGAGGTCAGAGTATGAAAAATATTTCGAATCTAACGGTGGGCCGTGAACTGAAAAATCGAGCGAGTGTAGGTCAAGCGGTGCATCATTCATTGGTAATGGCCTACCGGAGTTTGTTAAAAATGCGGCGTACACCCGAGCAATTTTTTGATGTTATGCTTCAGCCGATTCTCTTTACTCTCATGTTTACTTACATTTTTGGCGGGGCGATTTCAGGGAATGTGCATAATTATTTGCCAATTATCATTCCTGGCATTCTCGTGCAGACGGTGATTGGAACATCTGTTATCTCTGGCGTCCAGCTGCGCGAAGATATGGACAAAGGCGTGTTTGACCGATTCAAGTCGTTGCCGATTGCGCGAATCGCGGCGCTGGCGGGAGCGCTATTGGCGGACACTGTTCGGTATACGATTGCGACCACGCTGACGTTCTTGATGGGGTATCTTATGGGATATCGCCCTGACGGAGGTTTAGGGCACGTTGTGATCGCCGCCCTTTTTGTGATTGGATGTTCTTGGGCGATCAGCTGGATTTTCGCTTTCTTTGGTGTGGTGGGACGAACGGCATCCAGCGTGCAAGGAATCTCGATGCTGATCCTGTTTCCTCTGACCTTTCTCTCGAACGCTTTTGTACCGGTCGAGACGATGCCTGATTGGCTTCAATGGTTGGCGAAGATCAATCCGGTCTCGCATATGATAACGGCTGTTCGAGATTTGACGAATGCAGGAACGATGGGCCAAGATTTCGCACTCTCTTTGATTGGAGCAGCGGTCATTGTCGCCATCTTTGCGCCTCTGACGGTACGTGTATATATGCGCCGGGCATGAAGGTTCGAGACGATTTTTATGGCTATTTTTTAACATGAGCTTTTCCCACCTCTAAACGGAGTGTAGGTGGGAGAAGTTCATTGGGTGTCGCTCTTCTTATGCAATTAGCAATAGACCAAGAAGCAATAAATTTCACATATTTCCGTAATTTTATTATAATTATTAATAGAACGGTCTTTTTCTACATTTCATTCATCCACTATAAACATAAATGCCTCTTTCACAAAGAACATCTTTTCTTTCTCAAAGTGATTATGTTGCTTTGAGAAGCTGATCAGGTGTTCTTTTTCATGGAGAAAAATTGATTTCACATTAAAAAATGGAGGGAGTTTCTTGATGAAGAAATATGCCATTATTTATTGTGAAAATCAATTTGGGTCCATGGACGGAAAAACCGCAAACGGACTGATTCGCAATTCAGGAATGTACGAGATTACGGCAGTCATCGATAGCACAAAAGCCGGACAGGATTCAGGAGAGTTTTTAGATCAAAAAAGAAACGGCATTCCGATTTGTAGAAATCTTCAAGACGCCATTGCCTCTTCAAAAGCCAAGCCAAATTATTTTATCCTTGGGATTGCTCCAGCCAATGCATTCCTGCAAAAAGAAGAACGAGAAGTGATTATTCAAGCAATGGAAGCTGGAATGAACATCATCAATCCGCTTCAAGAATTTCTTACAGACGACGAAGAAATGATGCGAATTGCGAAACGATGCGGCGTTGAGATTCGTGACGTCCGCAAGCCGAGACCGAAAAAAGAATGGACATTGTTTACCGGGCGAATACTCGACATTAAAACGCCTATCATTGCTGTTCTTGGCACGGATGGGGCTTGCGGAAAAAGAACCACTGCTATGATCATTGATAAAGGGTTGCAAGAAAGAGGCTATCGAACCGCTTTTATTGCCACAGGGCAGACAGGACTCATTCAAGGAGCTTCTTACGGTTTTGCTATGGACGCTTTTCCGCTTCAGTATATGATTGGAGAGTTAGAGAGAGAGATTGTGAGAGCAAATGAAACAGAGCAGCCTGATATCATTATTGTGGAAGGACAAGGTGCATTAAGCCATCCCGCTTATGTGAGTTCGTGCGGCATTTTGAAGGGAGCAAGACCTAAAGCTGTTATTTTGCAGCATCCGCCGAAACGAAAGGTGTTAGGGGATTTTCCTTTTATGAAAATGCCGACAGTTGAAAGCGAAATCGATTTGATTGAACATTTTGGTCAAACGAAAGTGATTGCTATTACGTTAAACCATGAAGGGATGTCCGATTATGAACTGCAAAGAACGATCGCTGAGTACGAGCGGAAGTTTTATTTGCCGGTTACTGATGTTTTAAAAATGGGGCCTGATAAAGTCATCAATCGTATTATTGAATACTTCCCATCTTTGCAAGAAAAATCAGGGGTGGCTATCGGATGAAAGAAATCACCCCGAGAGTTGAAATTGATTTAAGGAAAATTCGGCACAATGCTGAAATGCTTAAAAAACTACATGAAGAGAAAGGAATTCAAGTGACCGGAGTGGTGAAAGGAGTCGGCGCTAGCCTTGAGATTGCTAAAGTTTTAATTGATAGCGGCATTACTAGTTTGGCAGATACGAATATTTCTCGCATTAAAAAGATGAGAATGGCCGGCTTAAAAGCAACGTTCATTTTATTACGCACGCCTGCGCTAAGTGAAGTCGGGCAAGTCGTTCAGTTTGCTGATATTAGCATGAACACCGAACTGGAAGTGATTCGAGCGTTGTCAGCGGAGGCGGTAAAACAATGTAAGGTCCATTCGCTCATTTTAATGGTCGAAATGGGCGATTTACGCGAAGGCATTATGATTCAGGACCTTCCGGCTTTTATTGAAGAAGTTTTAAAACTGCCCGGGATTCAAATCGCAGGAATTGGTACCAACTTTGCTTGTTTTGGCGGAGTGATTCCGACCGAACAAAAGATGCGCGAATTTTCCACTCTCGCAAGGAATATGCAGAAGCGGTTTTCTTTGATATTTCCTTATGTTTCAGGGGGCAATTCAGCCAACTACCAATGGCTGAAAAATACAAAAGATGTAGGAGCGATTAATCATGTTCGCCTTGGAGAGTCGATCTTTTTGGGACGAGAAACGGTGCATGGAGCACCTATTCCGGGCCTATATCAAGACGCATTCTGTCTAGTGGCGGAAGTGATTGAATCGAAATTAAAGCCATCCGTCCCTTTTGGCGATCGAGGAAGAAATGCGTTTGGTGAAACGGTATCTTTTAAGGAACGCGGAGTGATTCGGCGAGCCATTGTCGCGATGGGACGGCAGGATGTACTAGTGAGCGGCTTAAGGCCACTTTTGCCCGTTGAGATACTAGGCTCAAGCAGTGACCATATTATTCTTGATGCGAAAAATGTAGATTTAAAACCTGGTGATGAGATCAACTTTTCTCTTGACTATGGGGCGATGATGTCTGTTATGACATCGCCTTATGTATACAGGAAGTATTTACACACTGATGAAAAAGACGATAGTTCAACCAAAAAGACCCCCGCATAAGTACATTGCGTATTTTTAGTATCCCCCGAGAAGTCTCCCACCTCTAAATGGAATGTAGGAGGGGGAGGTTCATATGACTACTAAAAAATCCTTACCCACATGGTAAGGATTTTTTGTTATTTCTTCAAACAAATTATACAGCGCCTTGTTTTGTACATCCTATCCGCATTTGGCCGCCACTTTATTTTTTCCGCTGCTTTTCGCCTGTAATAATAGCTGGTCAGCATATACATACGCTTTTTCGATCGAAATAGCTCCACCTGTTTGAAAAAAGTATAAGCCGAATGAGGATGTGTATGTAACAAGACATTCTTTATTTCCGTATTCGGCCAATACGAAACTATTGCGGATGGCCTGCAAAATCGTTTCTACGAGCTGGACGCTTTCTTCGAATGAGCGATGGCGCAAAAA
The DNA here is from genome assembly GCF_000620165.1 of Anoxybacillus tepidamans PS2. GTDB lineage: Bacteria > Bacillota > Bacilli > Bacillales > Anoxybacillaceae > Anoxybacteroides > Anoxybacteroides tepidamans_A. The sequence continues at coordinate 467,180 of NZ_JHVN01000001.1, read as the reverse complement.
TATTGTAAACTCCTCACCGCCGCTGCGAAATAGAAAGTCTTCCTCGCGTAGAAAGCGTCGCAAAGTCGAAGCAAAGTGTCGAATTACTTGGTCGCCGACTGCGTGGTTATATGTATCATTAATTGTTTTAAAATTATCGATATCTGCGACGATAACGCCCATCCATTCTTTTTTGTCATTTAACTCAGCAATTTTTTTATCCATAAAAGCACGGTTATGGACACCGGTAAGAAAATCGGTATAGGCCATTTTTTCAAATTGGTCGCGCTCGGCTTTATGTTGAATACTTTGCGATTTGGAGAAAAAAGAGTGGCTGACGAAATAATTGAGCAAAAACAAGCTAATAAGCATATCCCAACGTTGTTCCTGCAAAAAGATGAAAAGAAGGCCGTTAGTGAGCGCCACTTTTCCCATATCAAACAGGCTTCTCGTTTTAATAAAATCGATTGCTTCCTGCCATGTCTGAATGTCGCCAATTGCACGAAACACGGCAATTAAGCAAATGTCGCTTAATAACGAAACAAACACTATTAACAAAAGCAGGAGCAACCAAAAGCCAAATGGAATGCGGTCAAACAAAGGATCAAGAGCATGATACAAGTAGAATGCTAAGGAGTTAGAGGTAACAAAAGCGCCGATGTTATACGTAGTATGGAGCCATTCATCGGGCTCTGCTGTTTTTAAGTATTTTTTGGTAACATGCTCAGTTAAGCGGAATAATGTTTCAAACAGCAGTAAGCCAAGCGGTCCAGCAAATAGCGCAAACGATAAACTATAGTTGATGCCATAATCGATCGGGACGTTGCTTTTTGTTTTTTCTACAACGCGCAAATGGCTGTATAGACTAGAAAATAACCAATACAGGGCCAAGGCGATTATGTACGTGCTATCTGGAATAAAAGGCCATGAACAAACAGCAATAATCACTGCGATGAACAAAATGGTAAAAATAATGTTTTGTGCTCTTAATAGCATCTCTACTTTCTCTCCTATTGCCTGACCTCTGACAGCTAGAGGAACAGCAAAATCTTATTTGACAGCAATCTCCGCCATGGGAGAAAAAACGAAATAGTTAAAGATAAGGCTCTAATAGAAATTTAACGTGGATCGATAATTCATTTTGTTGTGTTGAACTAGAGTGGTAAAGAGAATGTTCTACTTGAGAACAAAATGTTGTGCCGTTTATTTTAATTATAATTATAGCGCTATTTCAGGGGATGAAAATAGGATAAGTCGCAAATATTTTTCTTTCTTTATAACTTTTCCATTTTTATCATAGAAGTATGCAAATAAAAGCGTTTTGTAACAGTTGCGGTTTTTTCGAGGCAATATGGGCATATTTGGTTTGTAATGTAGATAGATGTTTTATTTTTTACTTCGAAAAAGTGGAAGGTGAGAACAATGAAAATTGTGATTGCACCCGATTCATTTAAGGAAAGTTTATCTGCCCGCGAAGTAGCTATCGCGATTGAAACAGGATTTCGCGACATATTTCCCGAGGCGGAGTATATTACCATTCCTATGGCTGATGGAGGGGAAGGGACAGTCCAAACACTTGTTGACGCGACAGATGGCACGATGATCGAAAAGAAGGTAACGGGGCCTTTGGGCGAGCCTGTTGATGCTTTTTTCGGACTGCTCGGCGGCGGTAGCACAGCGGTTATTGAGATGGCGGCCGCCTCAGGGCTGCATCTAGTCCCGCGCGAGAAACGAAATCCGCTCACTACGACAACAAGAGGAACAGGTGAGCTCATTCAGGCGGCCCTTGACTATGGAGTCAAACATATCATTATCGGTATTGGAGGAAGTGCGACAAATGATGGAGGAGCGGGGATGGTGCAGGCGCTTGGCGCGCGTTTGTTAGATAGGCATGGAAAGGAAATTGAACCTGGCGGTGGGAGCTTAGGCGAGCTTGCTTCTATCGATCTTTCCCTGCTTGATCAACGATTACGGAAAGTAAAAATTGAAGTGGCTTGCGATGTCACGAATCCCTTAACTGGAGAGAGAGGAGCATCGGTCGTATTTGGACCACAGAAAGGAGCAACGCCGCAAATGGTGCGGCGTCTGGATGACAATTTACGGCACTATGCAGATATAGTCGAACAGGCGACAGGAAAACGCGTGCGTAATGTTCCGGGCGCTGGGGCGGCAGGAGGACTTGGCGCCGCTTTGTTAGCTTTTTTAGATGCCGATCTAAAGCCGGGTATCGATATTGTTTTGAAAACGGTCCAATTTGAACAACGAGTCAAGGGAGCGTCTCTTGTTATTACCGGTGAAGGGCGTATTGATGGTCAAACAGCATATGGGAAAACGCCCATCGGTGTCGCGAAAGCAGCAAAAAAATATGGTGTTCCGGTCATTGCTTTAGCTGGGACATTGTCAGACGACAGCGACATCGTTTTAATGCATGGAATCGATGCTCTATATAGTGTCGTGCCAGGCGTTATTCCGTTGGACAAAGCGTTTGAACACGCCCGATATTATATTGAAAAAACAGCAAAAAATATTGCAGCAACATGTAGAATTGGTATGAACATCGGTTAAAACATTCATGAAATCGAATATGTTTTATAATTATTACTCATCCAAATATAGAAAATATATTTTGTAATATTCAATTTCATTATTATTACAAAAAAATATTTTTGTTGCTGTTACGTTATTTTTCTTTGCCTTTCTACTATCATAGCCTATTATTCTTATTACGCGAAAAAAGAATATAAGGCTGCTTTCATACACATTAAAAAACATTATTTTGGTTATGGTTTTTACAGGAGTGTCAAAACAGCCGAACTATGGGCGCTTGGTAATATTAGTGTCGGGAGTATGACGGAGCTTAATATGATTGCTATTCGCCTCTTAGCTATCCCAGCGCTGCGAATATTTAAAGATGGTGAAAATCGGGGAAAGGCGGAAAAGAATCCAATGCTTGATTCCGTAAAAATGGGAATCGATAATGCTGAGTTTTGGGAAAAGGAATGTAAATCATTGGAGAAGTCGCTACAGGACCTATCGTTGTATAACGGCTTCAGCAGTGAGAAACAAACAGAGGACGTCCCGAAAGCTAGGTGAGGGATGTCCTCTGTTGCTATATGCATGAGATAAAGCTTTCTAGCTGTTCCTAAGTTATTTGTTCGTTATTGTAGGGATTGGTCTTCGATTTTTTTTAGCGGTTGCTTTGCTGGGCCTTCAATAACGTCCCCGCATACTGAGAAACGGGAGCCGTGGCAAGGGCAATCCCATGTCCGATCACCGCTATTCCATTCTAACTCACATCCCATATGAGTACATGTCGTATCGACAATAGATAATGTCCCGTTTTCATCTTTGTAGGCGCCGGCACGTCTCCCATTGACGACAACAACCGCTCCCTCGCCGTTTGACAGGTCTTCCGGTGTCCGTACGACTGTCTCAGTCTTTCCTTTGATGAGATGTTTCGCGACATCAAAATTTTGCGTAATGAAATGCTGAATGCTTGGATCAGCATAAAATCGCGAAGGCGTATAAAGGTCGCGATATTGGTTGTCCCGGCCCATGATGAGATCGGTTAATAATAGACCCGCGACAGTTCCGTTTGTCATACCCCATTTTCGATACCCTGTCGCGACATAGATGTTGCGAGTGTTGGCCGTCATATTTCCGATGTATGGGACTTTGTCCAATGTTATTAAATCCTGTGCTGACCAGCGGTAAGGGATGGACGTAACGGAAAACGTATTTAATGCAAACGATTGCAGTGCTTCGTAATGTTGAATGGTTGGTACACCTTGTCCCGTTTTATGATTTTCACCGCTCACTAAGATCAGTTTTTCGCCATCTATTGTTGCGGCATAGCGAATGGATCGTTTTGGATCGTCGGCACTTAAATACATGCCGCCAGGATAGCTTCCATCAATTTTCACCCCAAGTACATACGAACGTTCTGCATACATTCTCGAAAAATAAAATCCGCCATCATAAAATGGAAAATGGGAACAGATGACGAGATGTTCGCATGCGATGCGCTTTTTATTGCGAGTGATGACAGTTAATGTGTTCCCTTGTTCGACATCCCGCGCTGGGGTATGTTCGTAAATCATTCCACCGTTTTCTGTAATTTCTTTCACCATATGTACCAGATATTTTAACGGATGGAATTGCGCTTGCTGTTTCATGACGATCGCTGCTTTTACTGGAATGGAAAGCGGAATCGTTTCAACAAAAGCACCGTTAATGCCAAGTTTTTCATAAGCTTTCCATTCGTTAATAAGCTTGTTCAAGGATGTTGAAGAATTGGCGTATATGTAAGCATCTTCTTCCAGCCAATCGCAATCGATTTGTTGTTCTGTCACGATCGTTTTAATAAAATGTAATGCCTCTGTGCAAGCTGTGTAATACAGCTTGGCTTTTTCCTCGCCGAGGTGATGGATAAACTCATCATAAATCAAGTCGTGTTGGGCGGTAATTTTTGCCGTCGTATGGCCTGTTGTTCCGTTTAGAAGTTGATCGGCTTCGATAATTGCAACTTTTAACCCCTCTTTTGCAAGCAGATAGGCAGTGGTGATGCCAGAAATGCCTCCACCGACAATGGCCACGTCAACATGAATATCTTCTGTTAACGTTGGAAACGACGGGAGTGAGACCGATGTTCGCCAATAAGGTTCAACAGATACAGGGAGAGATTGCACGATTTTTACCTCCTATTCATCTTCATCTAAGTTATATACATAAATTTCCTTAAAATAAAAAAATTATCCGCTCTCTATATGAATATTTTGATTTTCTTTTGTTTGCTATTATCCGCAAGGAACAGGAAAGGTGATAAAATAAAAATCATAAGAAAGCGGTTTTGTTTTTATAAAATAATACAAGAGGGAGATTGGAAGTGAATAAATATACAAACGTTTCAGATAGTCATTCAATGATATTGACGGATAATTTAATTCTGGAACATTACGGATTAAACGAATTGAGCTTCGAATCAGTGAACCATTATCGTGAAAAATTTGCCGCAGCAAAGCCACACCATCCTTGGAATGGGCTTGAGACGAAAGAATTTTTATACAAAATTGGTGCATGGGGAAAGCTAAGAAACAGCAGTAAAGAAGGCGTTACGGTTGCGGGATTACTTATGTTTAGCGAAGAGAGGATCATTACAGAGGTATTGCCGCAGTATTTTCTTGAATATCGAGAAAATAGGGGTGATTTTGAAGGAAACAGTTGGACCAAGCGATTTACTTCCCAGGATGGGACATGGTCGGGAAACGTGTATGATTTTTATTTTAAGGTAATGGCTCATATAGCTGAAGACCGTAACTCTTTACAATCGGCATTACATGAAGCAGTCATCAATACATTAGTTCATGCTGATTATTCGGGAGAAGGCGGCATTGTGATTGAAAAAGAACAAAATATCATTCGATTTTCGAACCCTGGATTGCTACGTACTTCATCTGATGCCGTATTTTCTGGGGGAATGAGTCATTTACGCAATCCGAATTTATTTAAAATGTTTATTTTAATCGGCCTTTGTAAGCGGGCAGGATCAGGATTGAAATACATTAAAGCAGCGTGGGAAGAGCATCATTGGAAACCACCGGAATTTTCTGAGCATCAAAGTCCAGAAAGAACCATTTTTACATTAATGTTTTTTCCAGATGAAACTGCTGCATCACATGAAACAGATTACGAGCATCCTGTAATACAGTTTGAAAACGACGAAATCGATGAATGGATCAATCAGGACATAGACAACTCCGTAAATAACAAGATTAACTTAATAAATAACGAAATTAACTCTATAAATAACAATCTAAACTCCATAAATAGAGAGGGAATCTCCGTAAATAACGACCCTAACTCCGTGAATAAACAGACCAACTCCGTAAATAACAAGATTAAGTCCGTAAATAAAGAGGTTAACTCCGTAAATAAACGGACTAACTCCTTAAATAAGCAACATGATACACATACAACCTTAAATAATGAGGAGATCGACGAACAACTATGGAGTATTGCAGAGTTAGCCCGTAAGAAAAAACGTCTGCATCCAGCTGTAATGGAGCAAATCATTCTACAGCTTTGTTCAAAAAGGCCACTTATGCTAAAAGAGTTGGCACATCTGTTAGAAAGAACGTCAGATGGATTGAGAAACAATTATTTAGCTAAACTGTTAGAGGAAGAGAAAATTCAATTAAAATATCCGGATCAGCCGAACCATCCGAAACAAGCGTATATGGCAAAACAAGATCTATGATTTATGAAAACGTGTTGGGTTATTCGAAATGTAAAAATTACCAATATATTTATGGAACAAGGCTAGATCCAACCTACAGCTGACCTAATCTATGTAGTTGATGTATTATTTTTGACGTGTGCCTATATTTATTGCATGTAAATACTAGCTGCGAAAAGGCGAGCCGTTTCAAGAACGGCTTGCTTTTTCTTTTTTATATAAAGGAAAGCGACAGTTTCAGTAAATGTGCATTAGTTAAGCTCCAAAAGATCTTTTGTAGCAAGTACTAGATAGAATACCGCATGGAAAAGTTTCCACAACAAAACCATCCTCATTATGAAATGGTAGGGAGAGAAAAAAGATAGACGTGTTACTGGGACTATTGGTTTATATGGAATTTTTTAAATTAAATGGAAGGAAGAATGATGAAAAAAGATCATATCAACATTTATAATAGAAAAATATTTAGTAAATTTTGTAAGAATAATATTTCGAATATCGAAATATTACAAGAATAATGTGCTGTGGATGCGTGTTTTTCGGGTTTACAAAAAGAATTTTGCCGAAAAAAGTTTTTTCCAGTAAAAAAATAAAGCTTGTGTATTTCGAGAATTCATATTATATTTTTCTTAAAATAAAAAAAATTTTTAAAAGTGAAAAAAGGGGGATACGAATGGTCCTAAAGAAAACGTTTTCTATTTTAGCAACAACGACACTAGCAGTCGGTTTGTTGGCAGGATGTTCTGGAGGACAAAAGGAACAAAATGCTAGCAACGGAGGCGGTGGAGGTAACGGAGGTGGCAACGTAATTAAAATTGCGACACAAACGCCACTTTCCGGTGGAAGTGCAACGTTGGGCGAATCTATTAAGTTGGGTGCTCAGCTTGCGTTAGAAGAACAAAAAGCGAATTTTGAAAAACTTGGTTTTAAGCTAGAACTTGTTCCTTATGATGATCAAGGCGACCCGAAAAAAGGGGTAGCAAACGCTCAACTTATTGGAGCAGATAAACAAATCCTAGGTGTAGTTGGGCACTTAAACTCTGGCGTAGCGATTCCTTCGTCAGAAATTTATGAAAAATACAGCATCCCTATGGTTTCGCCAGCAAACACGGCTACAGAAGTCACAGACCGTGGCTTGAAAACTGTAAACCGTATTTGTGCCCGCGATGATTTCCAAGGACCAGCGGGAGCAAAATTCGCTATCGAGAAACTTGGGGCGAAGAAAATCTTCATCATTCAAGATAAAACTGCATACGGTTCTGGTTTGGCAGAAGCGTTCAAAAAAGGTGCTGAAGACCTAGGCGCTCAAATCGTAGGTTTTGAGGGAATTACTATCGGCGAGAAAGACTTTAACGGAGTTCTAAACCAAGTATTAGCGAAAAAGCCTGACCTTGTATACTTCGGCGGTCTATACACAGAAGGCGGCTTATTGATCAAACAAGCGCGCGACAAAGGCATTAACGTGCCAATTATGGGCGGCGATGGCCTAGACTCTTCAACGCTTGTTCAAATTGCGGGAGATGCTGTGAAAAATACGTATATGACATCAGCAGCTGGTCTCACAACAGCAACGGATGCAGGAAAGCAATTTGCCGAGAAATATAAGCAAAAATTCGGTAAAGAAATCGAGTCTTACTCTGCTTACGGTTATGACTCAATGGGCGTATTGCTAAAAGGTATTGAAGAAGCGATCAAGGCAAATGGAAACAAACTTCCTACACGCCAACAAGCGGCTGAGGGAGTGCGTAAAGTACAAGACTACCAAGGTGTTGTAACAAAAGTAAGCTTTGATGAAAAAGGCGACAATAAATATGCGAAAATCTACATCTACAAGTTTGATGAAGCAAAATATCCAGCTAAGTTAGAGGACGAAGTAAGCAAACAATAATGAAAGAGGAAGGAAAAGGGTATGACAGGTTTGCCGTACCCTTTTCTTAAGTCAACATTTCGCGCCTAGCTTGGTTTCTTCATGGAAAACAAATATTTGTTGTCCGAGGCAACAAAGCTGGGCGCTTTTCTGTGCAAAAGTAGCAAAACAGGCAGGTGAATAAAATGATTGAACAAGTATTGCAAACATTGCCGCAAGTACTGATTGACGGTTTAGCATTAGGAGCTGTTTATGCGATTGTTGCGTTAGGATACACGATGGTTTACGGGATTTTGGAGTTAATTAACTTTGCCCACGGAGAAATTTTTATGACGGGGGCATTTGTAGGAACGGCGATTTTATTGACGTTTTCTGGATTGGGTTGGATGGCGTCGATGCCAGCGATTCTCGCTCTTCTTTTAGTACTCATTGTTACATCGGTGGCTACCGGTTTACTTGGAATGGGAATTGAACGGGTCGCATACCGCCCATTGCGCAATGCGCCGAAGCTTATCACATTAATCACAGCAATCGGTATTTCGTTTTTACTTCAGGATATCGTTCGTTTTATTACGGAATTGAAAAATGGAAACTACATTCTAACAGGGCCAAGCTTATTTAGCAAACAAATCGGCGTTAAAGCTTCTGCGATTTCGTCAGTATTTAACGATGCATCAGTAAAATCCTCATTTTTCATTGTACTCATCCTAGCTGTGATCATGATGGTTGCCCTCGACTTTTTCGTCAATAAAACAAAATGGGGAATGGCGATGCGCGCCGTTGCGCAAGATCGGGAGACAGCGGCGTTAATGACGGTAAACGTGAATAAAGTCATCGCTCTTACATTCTTTATCGGTTCAGCGCTAGGAGGCGCAACAGGAGTATTATTTGCAGTTCAGTATGGAACAATCGATCCATACATCGGCTTTATTTTAGGGTTAAAAGCGTTTACAGCAGCGGTTTTAGGAGGCATCGGAAACATCCGGGGAGCGATGTTTGGCGGTATCATGATTGGATTGCTTGAAATGTTTGCTGCGGCAAATTTACCAGTCGTGTCGCATGGAATATTGGGTGCCGAGTACAAAGATGTATTTGCATTTGCGATTTTAATTATCGTGTTGATTTTCAAGCCGGAAGGTTTATTTGGAAAAGTGTCTGTAGAGAAAGTGTAGGTGATGGACGTGAAAAATTTGCTCAGTACGATTCAGGCAAACAAACGCCTTCAGGCAATAATTGTCGGTCTATATATTGTCGTTACATTTGCGAGTTTGTATTTGGCGCAAAAGTCAGTTATTGCTTTCTTGTTGCTTCTTGCTTCTCTTTTGCTGTTGTATTTTACAAGTTTTTCTAATCGAGTGAAATGGCTCGTCGGCGGTTTGGTGCTGGTTGTGTTGCTTCCTCTTGCCGCTAGCCAAGGCGAAGCGTATCAGTCTTACATGGAAGTCGCAACGTTAGTTGGTATTTATATCGCAATGGCTCTAGGGCTAAATATTGTTGTTGGTTTAGCTGGGCTTTTGGACCTCGGATTCGTCGCATTCTTCGCCCTAGGTTCCTACACCTACGGAATTTTTGCGACATCTCAAGCGAATAACTTTATGCCGTTCGGTCATTATCCTCTTTCCGGGGAAAGCTTTTGGGTATTTATTTTCATCGGATGCTTGGTCGCGGCATTATTTGGAGTGTTGTTAGGGATTCCAGTATTGCGCGTAAAAGGTGATTACCTAGCCATTGTTACGTTAGGATTCGGGGAAATTATCCGCATTATTTTCAATAACTTAGACAAGCCAGTGAACATTACAAACGGTGCGATGGGGCTTGCCTCTGTTAAGCCACCGGAGTTATTCGGCATCCAATTTATGTATCCAAGTCAGTTCTATTACATTGTATTGATTATCCTCATTGCTGTAATTTTTGCAGTACGTCGTCTTGAATACTCGAAAATTGGCCGCGCGTGGAAAGCGGTGCGGGAAAATGAAATTGCTGCTCAAGCGATGGGAATTCATCTTGTGCGCACAAAATTAATGGCATTTGCAGTTGGAGCATCGTTCTCAGGAATGATGGGCGTCGTGTTTGCGGCAAAGCAAACGTTCGTCGATCCAACGAGCTTTACATTAGTAGAGTCGATTACGATTCTCGTTATGGTTATTTTAGGTGGAATGGGTAGCGTTCCGGGAGTTATTCTTGGTGCTGCGATTGTAACTATTTTGAACTTACAAGTGTTAACGGAGCTTACAAACTGGTTGAACCAGCTCAGCTTAAGCGGTGTCATCCATGTTCCAGACGCGCTTTCACCAGCGAAGATGCAACGGTTTATTTTCGGGATTATCTTGATCTTGTTTGCGCTGTATCGTCCGCAAGGGCTATTGCCGGCGAAAAATCCTGTATTTGATGAGAAAGATCTAAAAGATACGGATAGTAATCATCCAATGAATACAGGCGTGCATAAAGGAGGGACGCAACATGTCCATCTTGACAGTTAAAAATTTAACGAAACAGTTCGGCGGGCTTGTGGCCAACAGTAATATCAATATGGAAGTGCAGCAAGGATCAATTACAGCGGTCATTGGTCCGAACGGTGCAGGCAAGACAACATTTTTCAACATGGTGACAGGCGTTTACCAGCCAACAAGCGGGGAAATTTTATTAAACAATGAGTCGATTGTTGGATTAAAGCCGCATCAAGTAACAAAAAAAGGAATTGCCCGTACGTTCCAAAACATTCGTTTATTTGGAGCAATTACAGTGTTAGAAAACGTCATGGTTGGCATGCACAACCATCTTCAAGGCGGGTTATTCAGCACTATTCTCAATTTACCGCGTGTCAAAAAAGAAGAGAAAGAAGCAAGACGGGAGGCATACCGCTTGCTTGAATACGTCGGTTTAGAATCATTTTTTAATGAGGAGGCGCGCAATTTACCTTACGGGGCGCAACGCAAATTAGAAATTGCCCGGGCGTTAGCCACAAAACCAAAAGTATTGTTGCTTGACGAACCGGCAGCCGGAATGAATCCAAAGGAAACAAACGAGCTCACGAAACTCATCTATAATATGAGAGAAGAGCTTGATTTAACCATTATCTTAATTGAACACGATATGAAACTTGTCATGGAAATTTCCGAACATATCGTTGTTTTGGACCACGGCGAAAAAATTGCGGAAGGGACACCTGATGAAATACGTAATAACGAAAAAGTCATTGAAGCTTATTTAGGAAAAGGCGCTGCCGCAACGGCTTCGTAAAGGGGGACCTCGCGATGAGTTTGTTAAGACTAGAGGATATTAATACGTTCTATGGTGGAATTCACGCCTTAAAAGGAGTTACGATTGAAGTTAACGAAGGGGAAATTGTGACGTTAATCGGCAGTAACGGTGCTGGTAAGTCTACGACGTTAAAAACGATCAGCGGGCAAGTAAAACCAAAAAGCGGAAAAATTTTATACAACGGTCAAGATATTACAAATACACCGCCGCATATTACAGCTTTGTCAGGGATTGCCCACGTGCCGGAGGGCCGCCGCATTTTTCCGCGGTTGACTGTAAAAGAGAATTTAGAGATGGGCGCATTTTCGGTAAAAGATAAAAAATTGATTGCTGAGCGGATGGAGCGAGTGTTTCATTATTTCCCGAGAATTAAAGAGCGCCTTCATCAAAAAGGCGGCACGATGAGCGGCGGGGAACAGCAGATGCTCGCGATCGGCCGGGCACTTATGATGCAGCCAAAGCTGCTCATGCTTGACGAGCCTTCGATGGGGCTTGCACCGATCATTGTCGAGCAAATTTTTGAAATTATTAAAGAATTAAATGACGAAGGCATGACGATTTTGCTCGTTGAACAAAACGCGTTCCAAGCGCTGCAAATTGCCCATCGCGGCTATGTTATTCAAACAGGGGAAATCGTGATGGCTGGACTCGGCCAAGAGTTGCTTGTTAATGAGCAGGTGCGTGAGGCATACTTGGCATAATAAACAGGACTCCAATGAAAGGAGTCCTTTTTTATTGAGATATTGGATCAATATGGGTCAACAGGTATTCGGCTTTATTATCTTGTCTTGCGTATAATGATACTTATTTCGGTGTGGGAGAGAGCTTCAATGGATCAACAAGGTTTTAAGAGTTTGATTTGTGATTACTATTTGCCGGATGTTTCGAAATTTTGTACAATGAAATTCGTTCTTAGAAATTTCAATAGAACGAAGGTGAACACAATGAACGAACAAGAAGCAAAAACGTTCATTGAACAATTAAAACAAGAGGGATTATTAACAGAAGAAAACCAACCCATTTGGGAAATGATTGTACCTGAGCGATTGAAGCGGATGTATGATGTATTAAATGAAAGAACTCGCCATATTACTATATTAACAGAGGCGGTCGATGATCCGCATAATCAGGCGGCGGTCCTACGTTCAGCGGAGGCATTTGGATTACAAGATGTGTACGTCGTTACGGGGCAGGCACCGTTTCAGCCAAATCCATTTGTGACGCGTAATGCGGATAAGTGGCTTACCATTCATAAAAAGCCCGATATTAAAACCGCTATTAAAGAATTAAAAGAAAGCGGTTATCAAGTACTGGCGAGCTATTTAGGAGAAGGAACGATCTCGCTTCATGACATTGATGTGTCGCGACCGACGGCGCTTTTATTTGGTAATGAACATTGCGGTGTATCGGATGAGGCGCTTTCCTTAGCCGACGGGACATTCATGATTCCAATGCATGGCTTTGTGCAAAGCTTTAATATATCTGTCGCGGCGGCATTAACGCTGTATGATGTCACCGGACGGGCACGAAGACAGCTAGGTGAGGCGTACTATTTGCCTGTATGCGAGAAGAAGCAGCTATACGAAGCATGGATGTGGCAAACGCTTCATCCGCGGACAAGACAGATGATGAAAGCGCGTCTCACAAAATAATATCGTTTTATATTGGTAAAAAACAGGGCTGATCCTTATGAGGAGGATCGGCTTTTTTTATGGAAAACATTTCATTGGGGGACGTATCCATACAAGTGAATATTTCTTGAATAGTTTTTGAACACATTGTGACAAATCTTTTTCTGATTTATGAACTTTTGCTTAAATCGGTTTCAAATGTTTCTACTTTTGATATGTTAAAAACAAAACATATTAGTAGTTTTTCTAGCGTTATTTTGCGATGTAAAGGGGGAAGCAAAGCGATGAAGCAGAAAATGTGGAAATGGGCTTCGTTGCTTCCGTTATCTTTGTTGCTGTTATTAAGCGGGTGCAGCGAAAATATGTTGGTGTTACAACCAAAAGGACCTGTTGCGAAGACGCAGTATGATCTAATTATGTGGTCCATTGGGTTTATGTTGTTAATTATTGTTGTTGTATTTGTACTATTTACTGTGGTGTTAGTTCGTTACCGTGAAAAACCGGGAAGGGACAATTACGAGCCTCCTGAAGAGGAAGGAAACACGTTGTTAGAAATCGTCTGGACAGCGATTCCGATTTTGATTGTTACAGCGCTCGCTGTTCCGACAGTAAAAGCAACATTTGCTTTAGAAAAGCCGTCCCAGAAGAGTGTGAAACCTTTAACGATTCATGTTACGGCGGCAAACTGGAAATGGATTTTTAGCTATCCGGAACAAAATATTGAAACAGTGAACTATGTCAATATTCCAGAAGACGTTCCTGTAAAATTCAAGTTAACATCAGTCGGTCCAATGAGTTCATTTTGGGTGCCGCAGTTAGGCGGACAAAAATATGCGATGGACGGCATGGAAACAGAATTGTTCCTTGAAGCAGATGAGCCGGGTTCATATATGGGACGGAACGCGAACTTCACAGGAAAAGATTTTACGCACATGGAATTTGAAGTCGTCGCGCAAACAAAAGATGACTTTAACAAATGGGTAAAAGAAGTGCAGCAAACAGCACCGAAACTAAGCAAGGGAAAATATGAAACCATTTTAAAACCGGGTCTTGTTGGCCGAATGACATTCTCGAATACACATCTTGAATGGATCGATCATGCAAAACAAAATAGCCATCATATGGGCAAAACAGAAGAACATAGTGAGAATACAAAACATCACGAAGGAATGGACATGGAGCATCATAGCCATTAATAGCATCCATTCATTGTAGGGAAGGAGGAACAGGCGGATGAAATGGAGCGAATTTTTCGTAACGGGAGAGCCGCTGATTTATGCAGCCGATGTATCCATCGTGTTAACGATGATCGGCATCGTTTTCGTTCTTACGTACTTTAAAAAGTGGAAATGGCTTTGGAATGAATGGTTAACGACGGTTGATCATAAGAAAATCGGTGTCATGTACATCATTTCAGCGGTGTTGATGTTATTCCGCGGCGGCGTTGATGCGCTGTTAATGCGCGCCCAATTAACGGCACCGAATATGAAATTTCTTGATTCGCAGCATTACAATGAAATTTTTACGACTCACGGTACGATCATGATCTTATTTATGGCGATGCCGTTTATTATCGGATTGATGAACATTGTCGTGCCGCTGCAGATTGGAGCGCGTGACGTCGCGTATCCGTATTTGAACGCGATAAGCTTTTGGTTGTTCTTCGTTGGAGCGATGTTATTTAACATTGCATTTGTCATTGGCGGCTCACCGGATGCGGGTTGGACAGCTTACTTCCCGCTTGCTGGGAACGAGTTTAGCCCGGGGGTTGGGAACAACTATTACGCGGTCGCTTTGCAGATTTCAGGTATTGGTACGCTGATGACCGGGATTAACTTTTTAGTCACCATTTTAAAAATGCGTGCGCCGGGGATGACGCTTATGCGCATGCCAATGTTTACGTGGACAATTCTTATCACATGCGTGTTGATTATTTTTGCTTTCCCGGTGTTGACAGTAGCGTTGGCGTTAATGACGTTTGACCGCTTGTTTGATACGCAGTTCTTTACGATGGCAAACGGCGGTATGTCGATGCTTTGGGCGAACTTGTTCTGGATTTGGGGACACCCTGAAGTATATATTGTTATTCTTCCATCATTCGGAATTTTCTCCGAGGTTGTTAGTACGTTTGCTCGCAAGCGTCTATTCGGTTATAAAGCGATGGTATATTCCATTGTCGGAATCGCGTTTTTAAGCTTCATCGTCTGGGTGCACCACTTCTTTACAATGGGTGCAGGCGCAGCAGTTAACTCCTTTTTCTCGATCACGACGATGGCGATCGCGGTGCCGACAGGTGTTAAAATTTTTAACTGGTTGTTTACGCTCCGCAAAGGAAGAATTCGTTTTACGACCGCGATGCTTTGGTCGCTCGCGTTCATTCCAAACTTCGTCATCGGTGGGGTCACTGGGGTGATGCTGGCGATGGCAGCGGCGGATTATCAATACCATAATAGTTATTTCTTAATTGCTCACTTCCATTATGTATTGATTGCTGGTACAGTGTTTGCTTGCTTTGCTGGACTCCATTATTGGTATCCAAAAATGTTCGGCCATATTTTGAACGAGCGATTAGGAAAATGGACATTCTGGTTGTTTATGATTGGGTTTAACATTTGTTTCTTCCCAATGTATTTCTTAGGACTCATGGGGATGACGCGACGCATGTACACATATTCGGCGGGACTTGGCTGGACGCCGCTTAACGTTGTCGCGTCAGTGGGCGCCGCTTTAATGGGAATTGGTTTTATTGTGCTTTGCTATAACATTTACTATAGCGCACGTTACGGTGAGCGCGACATGACCGGGGACCCATGGGATGGCCGTACTCTTGAGTGGGCGACATCTTCTCCGGTTGCACATTATAACTTTGCTGTGATTCCAGAAGTGAAGGATTTAGATGCATATTGGGAGATGAAGAAGTCCGGAAAAGGCTTTGAAATTGACGAGGAGAAATTGAAACCAATTCATATGCCAAGCAATTCCGGTCGCCCGTTTTTAATTTCGATTGCCTTTTTCTTTGCAGGGTTTGGCCTTGTGTTTAAATGGTTTACGCTAGCGATTATCGCTGCGGTATTCATCATTCTCGGTTTAATTCTTCGTTCGTTTGATGATGACGACGGTTACTATATCAGTGTAGACGAGATCAAACGTACGGAGCGTTTGACGGGAAAGGGGGCATAGAGAATGGCAGATACAGCTCATCACTATGATGAAACGATGCCATTAGAGTATCGAACAGAAGAAAGCCGCCTCAATATTTTAGGATTTTGGATTTTTCTTGGCGCCGAGGTCGCGCTGTTTGCGACCTTGTTCGCCACTTACCTTGTCCTATTCCAGCGAACTGGTCATGGACCGACAACGGCTGATTTATTTGAAATCAAAGATGTCATGATTGAAACGCTTCTTCTTTTGACGAGCAGTTTCACATGCGGGCTTGCCGTATTTGAAATGCGCCGCCGCCGATTGACAGGGTTGCTAGTATGGCTGTTAGTGACGCTGCTTTTAGGTGCCGGGTTCATCACATTTGAGGTGCGTGAGTTCATCCATTATGTTCACGAAGGAGCAACGATCCAAACGAGCGCGTTTCTTTCAAGCTTCTTTGTGCTTGTTGGGACGCACGGAGCGCACGTTAGCCTCGGAATTGGCTGGATGACGCTGATTATTATTCAGCTTTTGCAGCGGGGATTCACTCCGCGAACGGCACGCAAAGTGTTTATTGTCAGCTTGTACTGGCATTTCCTTGACGTTGTATGGATTTTCATCTTTACGCTAGTTTATTTGACAGGGATGGTGATGTAAGATGGGAGCAAACCATCACCATGAAACATTTCCTTGGAAACATATTGTCGGGTTCATTTTATCGCTTGTTTTGACGTTTGCCGCATTGTGGATTGCGTTTTCTTCAGGGCTTGCGACAAAGGCGATTCTTGTCGGAATCGTGGTACTCGCTGTCTTGCAAGCGGTGTTGCAGCTATTTATGTTCATGCATGTAACTGAAAGCGACAGCGGCAAAATCCAAACGATCAATATGGCATACAGCTTTTTTATCGCGATTGTTGTCGTGGCAGGTTCGATTTGGACGATGGCGTTCGTGTTATGATAAAAACCGGCCTTCCTTTAAAGGGGGGCCGGTTTATTTATTTAACACATTCACCGAGAAGTCTCCCGCCTCTAAGCGATCGGAGAGGTTCATGAGGGCAAAACAAAGAATACTTATATATGAAAAGTAAAATAATAAGGCTGCTACATAAATCCAAAAGGGTGAAAACTAAAATGATTACCACTCATCATTTGCAGTCTAGCATCGAGAAATATGCTCTTCCATTTCAACGAATGGATGATCTAAACCCGCTCATTCAAAGGGCAAGCAAAGCTAAATTTGTCCTGCTTGGAGAAGCGTCCCACGGCACTTCGGAGTATTACACGACTAGGACGGAAATTACGAAGCAGCTTATTGAAAAATTTGATTTTTCGTTTATCGCGGTTGAAGGCGATTGGCCTTCCTGTTATGAAGTGAATCATTATATTAAGGGCTATACTTCCGAATACAAAGACGCAAAAGAAGTGCTTAAAGCGTTTCACCGCTGGCCATCGTGGATGTGGGCAAATGAAGAGGTTTTAGAGTTAGTAGAGTGGCTTCGAGCTTATAATCAGAGAAGCAAGAAAAAAGTAGGATTCTACGGGCTTGATGTATACAGTCTTTGGGAGTCGATGGAAGCGATTGTTCAACATTTGCGTAACATTCAATCTCCTTATTTAGACAAAGCCATTAGGGCGTTTGAATGTTTCGAGCCGTTTAGTCGGAGAGGGGAACAATACGGTGTATCCGCTGTCTTCTATGGGAAAGACTGTATGGATGAGGTCATCGATCTTCTTAATGCGATTCAGTGGGATCGAAATATGTATAAAGATGATGAAGCAGATTTGAATTTGCTTGTGAATGCACTTGTGACAACAAATGCTGAGCATTATTACCATACGATGATTACAGATGACAATGAATCATGGAACATTCGCGATCGGCATATGGTTGAGGTGCTTGGTTTAGTAGCGGATTTTTACGGAAAAGAGGCAAAAGGCGTGGTGTGGGAGCATAATACACACATCGGGGATGCCCGGTTTACCGATATGGCGACAGAAGGGCTTGTCAATGTTGGACAGCTAACCCGTGAAAAATACGAAAGAGAAAATATTTATGCTGTTGGATTCGGGGCCTACAAAGGAACAGTTATAGCTGCCACAAAGTGGGGGGAGCCGTATAAAGTAATGCCTGTGCTCGAGGCTGTATCTGATAGTTGGGAATACTATTTGCATCTAGCGGGAAGCGAAAATAAAATACTCCTGTTCGATGAGCAAAATAAAGAGGAATTCCAACCGGCTATTGGACATCGAGCCATCGGGGTTGTTTATCATCCACATCTCGAACATTTAGGAAATTATGTGCCATCGCAAATCTCTGATCGGTATGATGCGTTTATTTACTTTGATGATTCTCATGCTCTTCGTCCATTGTTCGTTGAAAGTAAAATGGTATAAAGATTAATAAGCGCCATGTCATTCGGCGCTTATTCTAATTCTTTTGTGTCTTCTTGGTAATGCTCGCTGAGGAGCGGATTGTCTGTCGTAGCGAAATTTACTGATTGTAGGCTGGATTCAGAATCCATTCCATAATACCCTTTTAGTTTGTCTTTGACTAATTTGCCGCTTTGGAATTGTGGGTCTTTTTCCTTCATCACGTTGCACCTCTTTTTCTGTTTATTTTTCTACATTTTTTGGTTAAGTATGAAAAATATTTTGGCATTTGGTTCATAACGAGCTCATTTCATAAAAAATCCACCTTTCACGAAACAAGACTTTTGGAACATGTTCCGTGAAAGGCGGATGTAAAAAGCTTTATAGTACTTTTGATAAAAACGACTTCGTCCGTTCGTGCTGCGGATTGTCGAAAATGTCGCTTGGCGTTCCTTCTTCGACGATGTAGCCGCCGTCCATGAAGATGACGCGATCGCCTACTTCGCGGGCAAAGCCCATTTCATGGGTGACGACAACCATCGTCATCCCTTCATTTGCTAGCTGCTTCATAACGGCTAATACTTCCCCAACCATTTCTGGGTCCAAGGCAGAAGTCGGCTCGTCAAACAGCATCACTTTCGGCCCCATTGCGAGCGCCCGTGCGATGGCGACACGCTGCGCTTGTCCACCGGATAACGAGTCCGGGTAAACATTTGCTTTGTCTTGCAGGCCGACTTTTTTCAATAGCTCCATCGCTTTTTCTCTCGCTTTTTCAAGCGGCCATTTGCGCACTTTCACAGGGGCTAATGTAATATTGTCAAGCACGGTCATGTGCGGGAATAAGTTAAAGCGCTGGAACACCATGCCGACTTCTTCGCGTACTTTATTGATGTCGGTATTTTTATCTTTTAAATGGAATCCATCAATGACAACATCGCCTTCATCGAAGTTTTCAAGCAAATTCAAGCAACGTAAAAATGTCGATTTTCCTGAACCAGATGGGCCGATAATAACGACCACTTCGCCCTCTTTAATATGAGCATCGATTCCTTTTAGTACTTGCAAATCGCCAAATGATTTTTTTAAATTCGTGACTGTAATCATTGGTTCGAATACTTCCTTTCCAAATAATGTAGTAATTTACTGAGGGAAAGGGTTAAAATCAAATAAATGAACGCAACCGTTAAATACGGCTCCCATACGCGGTAATACTGTCCTTGCGCCGCTCTTCCCCAATACATTAACTCAGGAGCAGCAATGATCGCAGCAAGAGACGAATCTTTAATTAAGACGATAAATTCGTTCGCAAACGGTGGAATCATCCGTTTTAACGCTTGTGGCAAAATCACGTAACGCATAGCTTGGGCGTGTGTCATACCGAGCGAACGTGCTGCTTCCATTTGCCCTTTGTCAATCGATTGAATCCCTGCACGGAAAATTTCAGCAATGTAAGCCGCAGAGTTCAATGATAACGATACAGCCGCCGAAACCGTTGGGCTCGGTTGTGTAAAGAACATCGGCATGAGTCCAAAGTGAACAAGCAAAATTTGTACAAATAAAGGTGTTCCACGGAAAAAGTTAATGTACCATTCAAATGGAAGACGAACAAGTCGATTGTTAGACATTTTACCAAGTCCAATCGCCAGTCCAAGAATCGAGCCGACAATGATGGCAATTAAAGATAAACCAATCGTCAATAATACACCTTTCAGGAAAAACGGGGCGTATTCCTGGATGATATCAAAACGAAAATCCATTCTCCTCACCTTTCTTATAAAAATTGCGTAACTAATGCCGAATAGTTACGCAATTTTTTACCTGTATGTTATTGCTGTTTGAGCAAGTTGTCGACTTTCGGTTCATTACCGAACCATTTTTTGTAGATTTCTGCATATTTGCCGCTTTCGATGACTTTTTTAATCGCTGCATCTACTTTTGGTTTTAAGTCGCTTCCTTTCGGGAACATAAATCCATAAAACTCTGACTCGAAGTTTGTTGGATCCTCAATCGTTTTTAACTTTTTATCTGGGTTGTTTTTCACATATTCGTTCGCAACCGCGTTGTCTGTTACAACTGCTTCAACGCCGCCGTTTAAAAGGTCCATAATGGCAACAACTGTGTTTTCGAATTTTTTAATGTTTTTGTTTTCTGCGCCAAGCAATTTTTCAACGGCTGCTTGTCCAGTTGTTCCGTTTTGTACGCCGACCACTTTTCCTTTTAGATCAAGCGCATTTTTAATCGGACTATCTTCTTTGACCATAATCATATGAGTAGACTCAAAGTAAGGCATAGAGAAATCGTATGTTTGTTTACGTTTATCGTTAATTGTGATACCAGAAACCGCCATGTCTACTTCTTTTCCTTGTACTGCTGCGAATAAAGGATCCCAGCCGATATTTTTCAATTCATAGTCAATGCCGGCTTCTTTCATGACAGCATCTAACAAATCAACGTCAAACCCAACAATTTTTCCTTTATCCATGTACTCGAATGGAGCAAATGAAGCGTCGGTACCAACAACGATTTTCTTGTTCCCTTCTCCACTTCCTGAAGTTTGCTCCGATGCTTTACCGCCGCATCCTGCTAAAGCTACAAACAAAGCAAGGATAACAGCAAACACCATTCCTTTTTTCATCGTTTTCCTTCCCCCTTATACATCCTTTTTATTAAAAAATAAATAAATTTTAACATTGACTCAGTGTCTTTTGTTAATCAAATGTGAGACACTAACTAAGACGATTATCATACTACCAGTCTTTATTTATTTATGCAATACTTTTTATAAAAATAATTTTTTGTAACATTTAGAAAAAAAGTTAAAACATATCATGTTCATCTATACATATATTTCATATGAAATATACGGTAAATTCTAAAAAAATTAAAAAGAAGAAAAATATATTTTTATGAAAACAACATTTGGAAAAAATATTGTTTATAATTGTTTGTAATTTTAGATTTATTGAAATATTTTATAAATAAATTTCTCTCAGGAAGATAAATGCTTGATTTTATTTGCGTTGTATTACAAATATACAAATACAATTGTTATTTTTTTAATAATATTCTCTCATTTATTATTTTATCGACAAACGGATAACATGGAAAGGGGAGAGACCATGGTATTACTTTCCGTCTCGATTTATATGATCGGAATGTTGTTAATTGGTGATCGGCGGGCGCACGCCAGGTCTAGCGGTAGGTGCTTAGCGCAGGAGCTTCCGATATGAGTGAATGGCTCCTGGTGGAGCTTCCGGGAGCGATGTATGTATAGGGGTTAAGCGCATCTTGGATTGTCATCGGTTTGACGCTCGAAGCGTATGCGAACTGGTGATGTGTTGCACCGTGTCTTGCACATATACATGGAAGGTCGCAAACAACTCCATTACGATTTCAGAGTTTTGGGAGAACCGCTTTGGTGATGCATCGAAATTGTTGCGTTTGATTTGTAAACAGGCTTGATAATGCAAAACGCCTTTCCATCACGGGAAGGCGTTTTTATTACTAGGTAAGTGTAGGGCTGTCGCGTCGTTTTTAGCGTGTCAATTCCAGTCCGGGTATAGATCGACGCGACGGTCACGCCATGTCGTGACCGAGCCTTTTTCGCGAACTTTGTATAAAAGCGACAAGTCGAGGTCAGCAGTGACGACCATGTCGTCGTTAATTTCGCCTTCGACTAAAATACCGCGCGGCGGGAACGGGATGTCGTTTGGTGTAATAACTGCCGCTTGGCCAAAATTGGCGCGCATAAAATCGACTGTTGGCAAAGAGCCGACGGTGCCGGTCGTTACGACATACACTTGGTTTTCTACGGCGCGGGCGTGGCAGCAATACCGCACGCGGTGGAATCCGTGCCGGTCGTCAGTACACGATGGACAGAAGATGACGTCTGCTCCCTTGGCACGGACCATGCGCACAATCTCAGGGAATTCGATATCATAGCACGTTAAGAGGGCGATCGTGCCTTTGTCGGTCTGGAATACATTTACATGTTCCCCCGGCGTAATTCCCCATTCTTTTACTTCCGTCGGTGTAATATGGAGCTTTGCTTGTTGATGAACATCTCCATCAGGCGTAAATAAATGGGCGACATTATACAACTTATTGTCCTTTCGGATGACGTGCGTGCCGCCAATTAAGTGCATACCCGTTTGTTTTGCCAGTGCAGTAAACAGCTCGTAGTATGGTTCAGTATAGTTGGGCAAATCGTTGATAGTTCCCGCTTGTCCGCTACTTGTCGGAATCGACAATAATTGTGTCGTCATAAACTCGGGGAACAGCACAAACTCAGCTTCGAACTCCTGCGCCGTCTTGACGTAATGAGTGACTTGGTCGGCAAATTGTTGAAAGGAATGAATCGTATGAAGATGATATTGGACAGCTGATACACGCAAAGGGTTCACACTTCCTTTTGTCGTTCTTTTCTCTCTATTTTACTATAAATGGTTGCGATGTTGTCGTCAAAATAAAAAAGGATAGAACAAGCTAATCATTCTGCTTGTGCCTATCCTTTGTGTCGTTTCTTTCAATTAGTTAGCTGTAAGCTGTTTTCCAAATGCTTCTTCAACAGGAACGTAGTTGTAGCCAAGGTCGCGAGCGACTGCTTCGTATGTGATTTCGCCGTTGGCGACGTTGACGCCAAGTTTTAACGCTGCGTTGTCGGCAATCGCTTGGCGCACGCCTTTATTCGCGATTTGCAGCGCATATGGAATCGTCACGTTTGTTAATGCGATTGTTGATGTTCTTGGAACCGCACCAGGCATGTTCGCAACCGCGTAGTGAACGACGCCATGCTTCACGTATGTTGGATTGTCGTGTGTCGTCACATGGTCGCTTGTTTCCACGATGCCGCCTTGGTCGATCGCGACGTCCACGATGACAGAGCCTGGTTTCATCGCTTTTACCATTTCTTCTGTCACAAGCTTCGGTGCTTTTGCTCCTGGGATTAAAACGGCACCGATGACAAGGTCAGATTGTGCGACCGCTTGGGCAATGTTCATTGGGTTAGACATAAGTGTTGTGATTTGATGGCCGAAAATGTCATCCAATTCACGAAGACGGTCTGCGCTCAAGTCAATGATTGTGACATCGGCGCCTAAACCAACTGCAACTTTCGCTGCGTTCGTTCCAACGACACCGCCGCCGATGATTGTCACTTTGCCGCGGCTTACTCCCGGAACACCACCAAGAAGGATACCTTTTCCGCCTTTTGGTTTTTCTAAAAATTGCGCGCCAATTTGTGCCGACATACGTCCTGCGACTTCACTCATCGGTGTAAGAAGCGGAAGCGTACGGCCGACTTGCACTGTTTCATAGGCAATGGCGATAACGCCTTTTTCTTTTAACGCACGAGCTAATTCAGGCTCCGCTGCAAGATGCAAGTATGTGAATAGAATCAATCCTGGACGGAAATATTCATATTCGCTTGCGAGCGGCTCTTTCACTTTCATGACCATATCTGCTTGTGCCCATACGTCTTTTGCGCTGTCAATAATTTGTGCGCCAGCACTTACATAATCCTCATTAGTGAAACCGCTTCCAAGTCCTGCGTCTTTTTCAATAATAACTGTATGACCAGCTTGAACGAATGACAACACCCCAGCAGGAGTAATCGCCACGCGGTTTTCGTTATTTTTAATCTCCTTTGGTACACCAATAATCATGGGTTGAGTTCCTCCCTCATATTGTCCTCACTTGCAGTATACACAGTCGGTACTATTTTTTCTTTGTTTAGAAAAGAAAAAGAAGCGCCATTGTTTTGTGGATTTCCACAAAACTAATGCAGCGCTTCATATTTGGCTAGTTTAATATCGATATATAATTTTACTTTTTGATTTATATCGTGCAAATCAATTTCACCGATCTCCGCAATGCGCTTCAAACGATAGGCGAGCGTGTTCGGGTGAATGTTCAGCGCTTTGGCTGTTTCGTTTACATTACTATCGTGGTCAAAAAACGATTCGAATGTTTCGATTAAGTTTGTATGATGTTTGTCGTCATAGGCCTGCAATTTTGCGAGTGATGAATTAGTAAATTCCCCTTGCCGCTTTTTTTCTAATAACAAATCAAAAAATTGATACATGCCCAATTGTTGATATCCATAAATGGAAGAAGTTTGCTCAGGGAATTTTTCTTTCATTGATAAAACGGTCAACGCTTCTTTGTAGCTTTTTTCAATATGCTCAAATGTTTCATAAATGCCGCCGAAACTGCTTTGAATGCTGTTAATATGGAACCGCTCTTTCATTTTCGTCGCAAACGATGCGATGAATTGGTTAAACTCATATAGCGGTTGATTAGGTGATTTTGGAGCAGCTAATAGGATAAAATCGTTCCGGTCCACTGTGTAAAGAAGCACTTGAATTTGTTGTGTCGTCTGCAAAACATAGGAAATTTGTTTTTCGAGATCGTTTGTAATGTCGCTTGCAAAGCGAAAAACGAATACAGAAAAAAGTGAAGCGGTTGGAATTTGCATCATATCAAAGTTCTCTTTAATTTCTTCATTTGTTTTGATATGTCCTGTTAAGAGCTTCCAAAAAAATTCTTGCACCCGTTCTTCCCGCTTGTTTTTGCGCATATACAGCTGTAGCACTTTATTTTTGGCGGCTTTAGCCGCTTTTTTGAGCAATTCCATATCCTCTTTCGATAACGTCCGTTCCGTTTCCAATGCCCAAATAAATCCGATGACTTCGTTGTTTTTCCAAATGGAGACGGCGACGCGGTTTCCGAGGCCGACTTCGGAGATCGTATCGATGCGTAATGGCTCTTCGCTGCTTAATAACGCCGGAATGACGCCTTTTTTCCAAAGGCTATTAATTACTTTTTCGGGAACGCGGCGGCTAATGATTGTCGCCGTTCGCGCCGGATCGGTATAGTCGTCGTGTGCACTGTAGGCGATTAAGCGGTGATTCGCATCCTCGATCGTAATCGGACATTGCAGCAAGTCGCTAATGCGGTCTGCAAATTCTTCAAGGCTATCGAAATTCGCTTTGAAAGGGTCTTCTTTGAGTGTCATATAATCCCCGCTCTCAAAAGAAATGTTTGGTTGAGATATATTTATTGTAGCACAAGTGTTGATGATCCATTATTTTACTAAAAATGTGGAATGATATAGCTAGACACAAGCTTTTCTGTCTCTTCCCTCGAACAAGAACGCTAGCCTACAAATGCATTTGCCCGCAAAGCGTTCGTTGTTCGAGGAGGGCATGCGATATGCATGTCCAGTCGGCAAGCAGAGCTTCGCCGACTGCGGCAGAAAAGCTAGGAATCAAGCAATGTCAATTGGTTTTTATTGGATAATCAACACACCTGTTATTGTAGCAAAATGTCAATATAGTTGAAGCTGCTTTGAAAGTGAATGGGCTTTGTCGCCAAATTTAGAAACAGAACAAGAAAATTGACACTTGTTATTGTACAGTTTAGCACAAATATTTGCTAAAATAATAAAGGACTATAAGAAAAGCGGGGGAAATAGGATGAAATGGCAGACGAAGCAACAGTTAACCCAATTGCTTTGCAATTTAGTAGAGCATGCAAGCATCAGTAATTCAGAGGCAGAAGTGACGCTTTCGCAATACGTTGCGGAGCAGCTTCGGACTCTTGATTATTTTCAGGGAAATCCCGAGTTCGTTCAATTACATCCGACAGGGGATGGGCGCTATTTTGTCACAGCGCTTGTAAAAAAAGACGAGCGAGTGCGCGATACGATCGTTTTAGTGAGCCATTTTGACGTCGTCGATGTACAAGACTATGGGGCATGGAAGGAACTTGCTTTCTCGCCGCAAGTGTTGACGCAACGTTTTTATGAAAATAAAGAGCAGTTGCCGCCAGATGTACAAGTTGACTTAGAGAGCGGTGAATGGCTGTTTGGCCGCGGCGTGATGGATATGAAATGCGGATTGGCGCTGCATATGTCGCTCATTGAACAGGCGTGTCACGGCGCATTTGAAGGCAACTTGCTGCTTTTAACGGTGCCGGATGAAGAGGTGAACTCTGTCGGGATGCGCGCAGCAGTGCCGGCTCTAGTGGAAATGGCTAAGAAATATGATTTGTCTTATAAACTTGTGCTCAACTCTGAGCCGATGTTTACACGCTATCCGGGAGATCAAACGAACTATATTTATACTGGTTCGATCGGTAAAGTGCTTCCGGGGTTTTATTGTTACGGGAAGGAGACGCATGTCGGTGAGCCGCTGGCGGGGTTGAACGCTAATTTTATGGTGGCACAAGTCGTTAATGAACTAGAATTAAACACGGATTTTTGTGAGGTGTTTGGCCGTGAAGTGAGCCCGCCGCCGACCGGCTTATTTCAGACAGATTTGAAAGAAGATTATTCGGTGCAAATTCCGCACCGCGCAGTGACATTGTTCAATTTATTTTTACAGAAAAAGTCGATGGATGAAGTAACAGAAGAGTTGCTTGAATTAGCGAAGCGGGCCGGAAAACGAATTGAAGAGCGCTACCGAGAGCAGGCGGTTCGTTTTGCGCAAATGGAGCAATCGACGCCGAAATCGCTTTCTGTCAATGTATGGACATTTGCGGAACTAAGGCAAAAGGCGGTCGAAATGTTTGGAAGCGAGACGGTTGAACAATTAGAGAGCCGAGTTTTCGGGGATGCAGTGAAAAAGGATGAGCGAGAGCGAACGATTGAACTCGTTGATAAGCTGGCGATTCTTTGCAAAGACTTCGCTCCAATGATTGTCTTATTTTATGCTCCGCCTTACTATCCAGCCGTCAATTCAAGCGATGATTCGCTTGTTTGCCATCTTGTCGCGACATTGCAACAATACGCAAAAGAAAAGCACGACATTGAACTCGTGCAACAGCATTATTTCGGCGGCATTTCCGATTTAAGCTACGTTGGTTTGCATCAGCCTCTTTCTGCGCTGTGGGCGTTGACTGCCAATATGCCGATGTGGAACCGTGGCTACGAATTGCCAATTGATGCATTGGCCGAATTTCAAGTGCCTGTGTTCAACGTCGGACCGGTGGGCCGCGATGCGCATCAATGGACGGAGCGTTTGAATGTGCCGTTTGCGTTTGAGACGGTAAAGCAGTGGTTAGTATATGTAATCGAACAAGTATTTTCAAAATAAACAAAGGAGACTCGCCTCCTTTGTTTTTTTGTTTGAATCAAGGAGAATATATCAATATAATGGTGTATGTTATAGATTGACATCTGTCAAGAAGGGAGGCTTGTCATGAGTCAACAAACGATTTCTCAACGAAAGCTGTTAGGCATTGCTGGCCTGGGCTGGATGTTTGATGCGATGGATGTTGGGATGCTATCGTTTATTATCGCCGCGCTGCAAAAAGAATGGAATTTAACAGCTGAACAGATGGGCTGGATTGGCAGTATTAACTCAATCGGTATGGCGGTTGGAGCGCTTTTCTTTGGACTTTTAGCGGATCGTATTGGGAGAAAAAATGTTTTTATCCTTACGCTTTTATTGTTTTCTGTAGGAAGCGGTTTGTCGGCGCTTGCTACCACATTGACAATGTTTTTAATCTTACGTTTCATCGTCGGCATGGGACTTGGCGGGGAGTTGCCGGTGGCGTCGACATTAGTTTCTGAAAGCGTGCCAGCGAGCGAACGCGGAAAAACGGTCGTTTTGTTAGAAAGCTTTTGGGCGTTTGGTTGGCTGTTAGCAGCGCTGATTTCTTATTTTGTCATTCCGTCATACGGATGGAAGCTCGCTTTAATATTAAGCGCGGTGCCGGCTCTTTACGCTCTTTATTTGCGCTGGAGTTTGCCAGATTCTCCGCGTTTTTCTAGCGTTAAAAAGGAAAGTACCGTTTTTGCAAATATTGCAAAAGTATGGTCCTCAGATTATCGACGAGAAACGATTATGCTTTGGGTGCTGTGGTTTTGCGTCGTCTTCTCATATTACGGCATGTTTTTATGGTTGCCGAGTGTCATGGTGATCAAAGGATTTAGTTTAATTAAAAGTTTTCAATATGTACTTATTATGACCCTTGCGCAATTGCCGGGATATTTCAGTGCAGCATGGCTTATTGAACGTGTCGGCAGAAAATTTGTGCTTGTCGTGTATTTAATTGGTACGGCGGTGAGCGCGTATTTCTTTGGAAATGCCGAATCAATCGCATTGTTAATGTTGTTCGGTATCCTGCTGTCGTTCTTTAATTTGGGAGCGTGGGGAGCGTTGTACGCCTATACTCCGGAGCAGTATCCGACGTCCATTCGCGGCACAGGGGCAGGGATGGCTGCTTCATTCGGTCGGGTTGGCGGCATTTTAGGCCCGCTTTTAGTCGGTTATCTCGTAGCGCAAAAGGTAGGAGTTACCACTATTTTTGCGATTTTCTGCATTGCCATTTTTGTAGGAGCTTTGGCCGTTTGGATATTAGGAAAAGAAACGAAGCAGCAAGAATTGGTATAATCATTGACAAATAAGGGAAGGAGCGATATTTTTACTATTATTGCTTCTTCTCTTTTATTTTTCGAAAAGAGGTTGGATCGAATGGCAAAATGGTCGATTTATATGTTGCTTGTCGCGGTCATGGTCGTATGGGGAGGCAATGTCGTTGCGATTAAAATATTGGTGAGTGCTTTTACACCGATTATGATTACGTCATTGCGCCTTTTTGTTGCGGCATTGACAGTGTTTTTTGTACTGGCGGTGACGCGACAAAGCCAAAGGGTAACAGCCCAGCAATTGATGTTAGTATTTACAGTAGGATTATGTAATGTTGTAGGTCACCATTATTTTTTAGCGTCCGGCTTAACGAAGACAACGGCGTCAAACGCGGGAATTATTTTAGGGATGGCGCCGCTTGTGACCGCTTTATTAGCTGCCTTAATTTTGCGCGAACGATTGCGTTTAGCCAAGTTCATTGGAATCATTTCAGGGTTTACAGGTGTCATTTTTATCGTTACACATAGCTCCACAAAAATTGGCACGGTTTCGATGGGGGATCTCTATATTTTTTTAGCGGTGTTAGCGCAAGCGGTCAGCTTTATTTTTATTAAAAAGCTAGCAGCTTCTATAGATGTAAAGGTATTGACAGCTTGGATGCTTCTGACCGGATCGGCTGTTCTATTCGTGATTGGTCTTGCGGTTGAGGGAGATGGTTTGTCGCGGTTAGCCGCGGGCAGCATGTCAGCATGGCTCGTCTTTTTCGCTTCGGCGATTGTCGCAAGCGGGTTGGGACAAATGATTTATAACCGGGCCATTCAGCGACTCGGCGCGGCTGAAGCGGCCATCTTTATTAATCTATCACCGTTTTTTTCGTTGTTGGCCTCTTCTTTTTTCTTAGGGGAGAAAATTCACTTGGCGCAATGGTTCGGCTTTTTCTTTATTGTTACAGGTGTCGTACTTGCTTCCGGGGCGTTAGAAGAAAGGTTGTTCTTGTCTTCCGAAAAGAAAATCATAGGACCAGGGCGGTGAAGTTCGCATGAATCCGTTTGTTTCGATCGTTGTTCCGACGTACAATCGGCCATATCCGCTTGCGGAATTATTAGAGTCTTTAAGCAGGCAAACATATAAACCTTTTGAAGTCATCATTGTCAATGATGGCGGTGAACGTGTAGATCATATTGTCGCGTTATATCCAGAATTACGTATTCATCTTATTCATTGTGAGCGAAATGTCGGACATGTCGAGGCGCGAAATATCGGGGTGAAGGCCGCACGCGGTGAATTGATTATGCTTTGCGATGATGACGACTTACTTCTGTCTTGTCATGTTGAAAGAATGGTTGCGGCCATTTCCGATGCTGATTTTGTTTATTCAGATGTCGAGATTTTCTATTATCGTATGGACGACGGGCATCGCATCCCGACGAATCGTTTTTTATTTGCTTACGAATATGATAAAGAAGCGATGCGGCAATTTTCCACGTATGTCCCATCAGGCAGTTTGTATCATAAGCGTATTCATGAGTCTGTCGGTTATTTTGATCCATATGTTCATAATTATTGGGACTGGGATTTCTTTTTGCGCGTCTCGTCGACCTTTCGCGTCAAACGTGTCGCAGCAGCAAGCGTCCTATACGCTTTTTCCAATGAAGGGGACCATCTGTCGCGACAAATGACGGACAGACGGCAAATGTACTTGGATCGGTTAGGTGAAAAGCATGGTCTCGGGAAGCTTCCGACGAAAAACTTTTGGCTATTGCTTTCCGAACCAGAAGTGGCAAAACGAAAGGCAAGTAGCGAGATTATTTGGGATGGAGCGCCGATTGTATCACGGTTAAAAAATCGATTGTAAAAATGGTGTGCGGCATTGACGATTGTTTTTTGATTTTGTTATTATAAATAGCAAAACACGCATATATTGTAACGATGATGGATGAATAGTAGTGGTCCCTCTCTTCTTTAGCGAGCCGGGGATGGTGGAAGCCTGGCGAAGATGGCCAACGAAACGGCAGTCCGGAGTTGCGTTCGCAAAAAGTGGGTGCACAATGTGCATCAACTAGGGTGGAACCGCGGGAGTTACGCTCTCGTCCCTAGGCGAAAAGCCTAGTGGCGAGAGCGTTTTTGTTTGAAAAAATATATAAGGAGGAGATCATATGTCAGTTACGATGGAACAAATTGTCGCTCATGCGAAGCATCGCGGGTTTGTTTTTCCAGGTTCCGAGATTTATGGCGGCTTAGCAAACACGTGGGATTACGGCCCGTTAGGAACAGAGTTAAAAAACAACATTAAACGAGCTTGGTGGAAAAAATTTGTCCAAGAGTCTCCTTACAATGTCGGTTTGGATGCGGCGATTTTAATGAATCCGAAGACATGGGAAGCGTCAGGTCATTTAGGCAATTTTAACGATCCAATGATCGACTGTAAACAATGTAAGGCGCGTCACCGCGCTGACAAATTGATTGAAAACGCCTTAGAAGCAAAAGGAATTGAAATGGTTGTTGACGGATTGCCATTTGTAAAAATGGAAGAGCTTATTAAAGAGCACAGCATCGCATGTCCGGATTGCGGTAGCCAAGATTTCACGAGCATTCGCCAGTTTAACTTAATGTTTAAAACATTCCAAGGTGTTACTGAATCGAGTGCGAACGAGATTTACCTTCGTCCGGAAACGGCGCAAGGCATTTTTGTCAACTTTAAAAACGTGCAGCGGACGATGCGCAAAAAGCTGCCGTTCGGTATCGCACAAATAGGAAAAAGTTTCCGTAATGAAATTACGCCAGGTAACTTTACATTCCGCACGCGCGAGTTCGAACAAATGGAATTAGAGTTTTTCTGCAAACCTGGCGAAGAATTGAAATGGTTTGATTATTGGAAGCAATTTTGCGAACGATGGCTATTATCATTAGGAATAAAGCAAGACAACATTCGCCTGCGCGACCATTCCGAGGAAGAATTGTCGCACTATAGTAACGCAACGACAGATATTGAATATAAATTCCCGTTTGGCTGGGGTGAGCTATGGGGCATTGCCTCGCGCACCGATTACGATTTAAAACAACATATGGAACATTCTGGTGAAGATTTCCATTATATTGATCAAGAAACGAATGAGCGTTACATTCCTTACTGCATTGAGCCGTCGCTTGGCGCGGACCGCGTCACGCTTGCCTTTATGATCGACGCGTATAACGAAGAGGCGCTTGAAGACGGCACGACACGTACGGTCATGCGCTTGCATCCGGCACTTGCGCCTTATAAGGCAGCTGTATTCCCGTTATCGAAAAAGCTTTCCGATGGAGCGCGCCAAATTTTCGAAGATTTATCGAAGCATTTTATGGTCGACTATGATGAATCAGGTTCGATCGGAAAACGCTACCGCCGCCAAGATGAAATTGGGACGCCATTCTGTATCACGTACGATTTTGACTCCGAGCAAGACGGCATGGTGACGGTGCGCGACCGTGACACGATGGAACAAACGCGCGTACCGATTGCGGAGTTAAAGAGCTTCCTTGAAGAGAAAATTCAATTTTAATTATGAAAAGGCAATCTCGCAATGTAGAGATTGCCTTTTTGATTAGAAAGTGAACGAAGAAAGATAGAACAATGGGCGAAAGCAGAGGATGTGGAAAAATGGAAAGCAGGAAAATTGGGTAGTCGGCGGCTTGATTCAGCTTCTTTATCTAGCCGCAGGGATAGGACTGCTTTGCTTTGTGTTGGAAAGATTTATATCATAAGGCGAGTTGTGATACATTAAGGGTAAATGAATGAAGAAAGGATTGTGATTATGGCGATTTTAAAAAATGATTGGGCCCCTTTGTTAGAAGAGGAATTTGAAAAACCGTATTATATAAAGCTGAGGGAATTTTTGAAGGAAGAGTACCGGACGAGAACGATTTATCCGGATATGTATGATATTTTCAACGCTCTTCATTATACACCGTACGAGCATGTCAAAGTCGTTATTTTAGGACAAGACCCATACCACGGTCCGAATCAAGCGCACGGGCTTAGCTTTTCTGTAAAGCCTGGTGTTCCGTTGCCGCCTTCATTGTTAAACATTTTTAAAGAATTGCAGGATGATCTCGGATGTTATATCCCGAACAACGGCTATTTAGTTAAATGGGCTCAGCAAGGGGTTCTTTTATTGAATACGGTATTAACAGTTCGCAGGGGAGAAGCGAATTCTCATAAAGGAAAGGGATGGGAGATTTTCACAGACCGTGTCATTGAGCTCGTGAACAGCAAACAAGAACCGGTGGTTTTTATTTTATGGGGCCGGCATGCCCAGGCGAAAAAAGAACTTATTACAAATTCGGTTCATTATATCATTGAAGCGCCGCATCCGAGCCCGTTTTCGGCCGCGCGCGGCTTTTTTGGCAGCCGTCCTTTTTCCAAAACGAATGCGTTTTTGAAAAAGGTAGGGAAAGAGCCGATCGATTGGCAGATCGAGAATATTTGAACATGGCGACAACAATTACCGTTGTCGCCATTTTATCCTTTGGAATCGGCAAATGCAAAAGGCAGTTATGTTTTATTTTGAGTTTCAACAGGACTGACGCGCCAACTCTATTTCATTTCGTAAATCCGCGCCTCATGAGGACGCATGTGCAAGACGACCCCTGTCTCCCGAATGTCTGGATAATTGCCGAGCAATAATTGGCGTTTGGCAGTTGCCAAAGATTCCGGCAGTTCATAATCGTTGGCATTGTCGCAATGATTAAGGACAATAAGAAGGCGCTGTCCTTCGAATTCGCGCGTGTAGGCGTAAATGTGCGGCTCGTTTGCCGTGTAGTCGCAGAACGTGCCATACACCATTTCCGGCCGCTCTTTTCGCAATTGAATGAGCTTGCGATAATAATGATAGACTGAATTCGGGTCAGCGAGCGCTTGTTTAACATTGATAGTTTTATAGTTTGGATTGACCTTAATCCAAGGCGTGCCGGTTGTAAATCCTGCCTGTTCGCTGTCGTCCCATTGCATCGGTGTCCGAGAATTGTCGCGGCTTAACGGCTGCAAGCTTTCTAGCACCTCGTGCGGGTCGCGTCCTTTCGCGACTTCTTCGGCATATTTATTTTTCATCGCGATGTCATTATAGTCATCAATCGAAGGGAAACGGACACCCGTCATCCCGATTTCTTCGCCTTGGTATATGTACGGCGTTCCCGGCAGCGTATGCAGCATTGTCCCGAGCAATTTGGCGGACTCGACGCGGTATTCTTTATCGTTGCCATAGCGCGTCACTTGCCTTGTATGGTCGTGGTTGTTTAAAAATTGCGAGTTCCAACCTTTTCCCCATAACCCTTCATACCAGCGTTTTTGAATTTGCTTAAAGCGCAGTGGATCCCAGCTCGGCATCTCATCGCACACTTCAAAATGGAACAATGTATGCAGTTCATGACGGTCTTCGGCGACATATTTTAGCCCTTCTTCTGGAGTGACAAAAGCGACTTCACCGACAGTAAAAATGTCGTAATGTTTAAATACCCGTTCGTTCATTTCCTTTAGATAATCGTGTAACCCTGGATTGTTAGTCAAGTAACGAATATCGCTTGGGTTGGCGGCATCGGGAAACCCATCCGGTTTGGCGAGAAGAGCGATCGCATCTAAGCGGAATCCGTCAATTCCTTTATCAAGCCAAAACCGCATCATTTTATAAATTTCTTCGCGCACTTCAGGGTTTTTCCAGTTTAAATCTGGCTGTTCAACGGCAAAGGAGTGGAAATAGTACTGTCCTGTCGCTTCATCATATTCCCAAGCGGATGGAGTGAAATAGGAGCGCCAGTTGTTTGGTTTGTCGCGCCAAATGTACCAGTCACGTTTTGGATTGTCTTTGGACGAGCGCGACTCTAAAAACCAAGGATGTTTGTCTGACGTATGATTGACGACAAGATCCATAATCAGCTTCATGTTACGTTTATGAACTTCGGCAAGAAGCATTTCCCATGTTTTCATCGTGCCGGCTTTGTCCATAATTTGATAATAGTCTGAGATGTCATAGCCGTTATCTTTATCAGGAGATTCATAACAAGGATTAAGCCAAATAACATTGGCACCAAGGTGCTGGATGTAGTCGAGCTTTTCAATTAAGCCTTGCAAGTCGCCATATCCATCTCCATCGGAATCGTAAAAACTGCGCCAATATACTTGGTACACTACAGCCTCTTTCCACCATGTTTTTTTCATTATTTTCGCCCCCTAAAACGCTCTTAGCTTGAAATGTTTCCATATATAGAATACCATTGAATCAGCGTGACAGAAAGATGGGAGTGAAAACGTTTTGGATATATCAGTATCAACGGTTTTAACAAAAATGGCTGAACAGCTGCAAAAGGCGCGTGCTACGCAAGATATGCAACATATTCGCGAGCATATTGCGGCGATCCGCGTTCTTTGCGATGTGATTTTAGAAGGAGAGAATCAAACAGCGCAGCATCCTGTTCCGTCTTCGTTACAACCTCTCGTGTTGGAAACTAGGACAGAGCGGATTGATATCGGAGAGGATGCCAACGGACCGTCTTTGTTTGACTTTTGATAAATTGGAAATGTTCACCTCCAATTAAATGGAACAGCAAGGGAATAATGATAGAGAAGCGGAGGTGAAAGTATGCAAGGACGTCTCAATTTTTCGTCCGAAAATACTCATGAACGTTATGAAGTATATGTGAACGGGGATTTTGTCGGATATAAGATATTATCTAAGCAGAATGAAGAACTCGTTGATTTAGAGGATTTTCTTCATAAACAAGGATTTTCAGAGGCCAAAGCCCACATAGATAAGAGCCATTATGAGATCAAAACAGATAAAGATTCTGCTGAACGAATTAAAAAAGTATTAGAAATGTATTTGCAGCAAAGATGATGCCCTTCTTGTTATGAAGCAGAAGGGTTTTTCTTTTGTCGGTAAATGCGTTATCATAATGATGGAATTTATAAGTGAGGGGAAGAAGAAAGATGAAAATATTTGTATTGCTTGGAGCGATCAATGCGTTTCTAGCTGTGGCATTAGGGGCTTTTGGGGCGCATGGCCTTGAGGGAAAAATCCCTGAGCGTTATTTAGAAATATGGAAAACAGGCGTGCATTATCATATGTTTCATGCCATCGGACTTTTTATCGTCGCCCTTTTGTTAGGAAAGTTCCCAAATATTCAGCAACTCACTACAGCAGGCTGGATCATGTTCGTCGGTATTGTATTGTTTTCTGGAAGTTTGTACGTATTAAGCGTGACACAAATTAAGCCGCTTGGAGCAATTACGCCATTTGGCGGCGTCGCGTTTTTAATTGCTTGGGCGATGATTGCCTATGTAGCCGTGAAACATTTATAAGGGCTGCTTTAATAGCAGCCCTTTTTATGGGGTTTCATTAACGCGGAGCATAGGAGCTTAATCCAGACGCTGTACCGCCGGCAAACGGATATTCATAGTTAATTTCTTCATCAAACACAACATAATTCAGATAAATCATCGGAAGCAAATAGCGTTGCCCCGTTTGTGGGTCGCTTAAAATTAAATGATCGCGTCCCGCTGCTTCGATTATGCCACGGAACACTTTCGCATTCCATTCCCGGTTGTTCTCGAAGGTCATATAAACGGTTACCATTTTCCCTTTGTTTAATCGTAAAATGTTTTCGATGTAAGATTCTTCAATTGGTAACATACCCGGTATCGGTTGGCTAGCGGTTACTGGAGTCTGTGCAGCGAATGAAGGGGTCTGCAAACCAAATCCAGACATCTGTGGCGCAGTGGTCTGATACGGAACAGCTTGCTGGGAATATGGATAAGCAGTTGGGTAATAACCTTGTGGGTACGTGTAGCCGTATGGATATTGTTGTTGTTGATATTGATAGCTTTGTTGTTGACGATCTTCTTCGTATGTCATATGAAAACCCTCCTATATTTAAAGATAAATTAGTATACTTTTGGACAATCGCTCGACGATGGGGCGTAGAAGCAATGCGCTTTGAATCGCCCGACATTCCATTGGTTGAACCATTGCGGCGGACATTCGCCTTGCGGTTTAAAAAACCATAGTGAATTGGTTGCCGGATGGTAGCGCCAGCCGCGAATGACTTGGCGGGCCAACTGAATGTCTAGTTCTCTCGCTGCTTGATAAAAATAGCCCTTCTGTATTGCCTCGAAGCCGCCAGGGCTTTGAAATACCATCTGTCTAATCGAACGCAACCCCCGGAAATCAAGGCAATCGGAAATCACTCGATTGACACCGACGTTGCCGACCATCAGCATCCCTAATCTTCCTTCTCCTTCTGCTTCTGCCCGCATCAATCTTGCTAACAATTTCACATCTTCTGCGTTGTGGGCAACAACAGCCATTTCGTCACCTCATCCCGTCTTTTTTCTCGACAGTAATAGGCTATTGTAGAAGCGGAAAATGGTGACAGAAAAATAGATTTTATTTTATAGTTATGTTAAGGAAAGAGGGACTATGACAAAAAAATTCGGGATGTCTGCCCATAGACATCCCGTTGTAATTTATACATGGAAAAATAGAGATACCTTTTCTTTTGGAAGCTGATTTCCTACAAAAAAGGAGCCAAACTCTCCATAGCGAGCGCTTACTTCGTCAAACCGCATTTCATAGACAAGCTTTTTAAACTGTAATACATCGTCTGCAAATAATGTAACGCCCCACTCATAATCGTCAAACCCGACCGATCCGGTGATCACTTGTACAACTTTGCCTGCGTATTTGCGTCCTGTCATTCCGTGTGCGCGCATGAGATTGCGGCGCTCTTCCATCGGAAGCATGTACCAGTTGTCGTTGCCTTGGCGGCGCTTGTCCATTGGATAGAAGCAAATATGCTTTGTTTTTGGAAGAATCGGGAACAAACGGCGGCGAACTTCCGGATTTTCATACGGATCGCTTCCATCAGAAGGTAAGTAATTGCTTAGTTCGACAACAGATACGTATGAATACGCAGGAACAAGATATTCTGCCAATTTCGTTTTATTGAATGCCGTTTCGATTTCATTCAGCTCTTCCATTGTCGGACGCAAAATCATGAACATAATGTCTGCTTTTTGACCGACAACGGTGTAAATCGCATGGCTGCCTTCTTTGCGGTTTTCTGTTTCTTGCCACTTTTCTACTAATGATAAAAATTCATGAATGGCCGCTTGACGCTCGTCGCTTGTAAGCGTCTTCCAAGCGGTCCAATCGACTGTGCGGAAATCGTGCAGACAATACCAACCTTCGAGTGTTTGTGCTGCTTCACTCATGCTTTTCAACTCCTTATGTATGATTTAACTTTACTATATCATAGTTTGCCCAAAGAACGCTCGAAAAACAAATAGTCATTATCGATGACTGAATTATTTTAATAAAAAGACTATTTTTTGTAAGGGTTTACCTTAGTTGCGTTTCCCTATAATAAGAGTATGCTAGTAGATAGGGATTTTATTGAAATTGAGGAGGAGCTTTTGTGACAGATTTATTTTCTATATTAAAGCAAAAAGTATCTGGAAAAAACATTACAATCGTTTTCCCAGAAGGATTGGATGAGCGCATCTTGACGGCGGTTAGCCGGTTAGCAAGCGAACAAGTATTAAAGCCAATCGTTATCGGCAATGAGGTTGCCGTAAAAGATAAAGCTGCTCAAATGGGAATCGAATTTCCTGATAGCATACAGATCATCGATCCTGAAAACTATGAAGCAATGGATGAGTTGGCCGAGGCGTTTGTGGAACGTCGGAAAGGCAAAGTGTCAAAAGAAGAAGCTCGCAATATTTTACTAGATGAAAACTACTTTGGAACCATGCTTGTATATATGAATAAAGCACACGGCTTAGTGAGCGGTGCAGCCCATTCTACCGCTGATACGGTACGGCCAGCCTTGCAAATTATTAAAACGAAGCTAGGCATTCGCAAGACATCAGGTGTCTTTATTATGGTACGTGGGGACGAAAAGTACGTGTTTGCCGATTGCGCGATTAATATTGCTCCAGATAGCCAAGATTTGGCGGAAATCGCTGTTGAGAGCGCCAATACGGCGAAAATGTTTGATATAGAACCACGTGTTGCTATGTTAAGTTTTTCGACGAAAGGTTCGGCTCAATCACCGGAAACAGAAAAAGTGATTGAAGCGGTTCGCCTTGCAAAAGAAATGGCGCCGGACTTAACAATTGACGGCGAATTTCAATTTGATGCGGCATTTGTGCCGTCGGTAGCGAAAAAGAAAGCGCCGGGCTCCGTCATTCAAGGAGATGCGAATGTATTTGTGTTTCCAAGTTTAGAAGCGGGCAATATCGGTTACAAAATTGCTCAACGTCTTGGTAACTTTGAAGCAGTTGGCCCGATTTTGCAAGGATTAAACAAACCAGTCAACGATTTATCGCGCGGCTGCAACGCGGAGGATGTGTACAAGCTCTCGCTCATTACAGCAGCGCAGGCGTTATAATCTATAATTAAATGGAAAAGGGCTTAACGACGGAGTTAAGCCCTTTTTGTGGTATAATGAGGCTATATTATTGCAGCAAGGAGATTGACTATGGGACATGAGCTGTTGCAACAGCCGAAATGGCGAATTATTGACCAATCTCATTTAGGCCCAATGTTTGATGCGAAGCAATCGTTTGCGATGGATGATACGCTCTGTACAGCGGTAGGACAAGGTGCTTCGGAAGCGGTGGTCCGCACGTGGGTGCATCACAACACGATTGTGTTGGGCATTCAAGATACGAAACTTCCGCATTTGTCTCAGGGCATTTCCTTTTTACAAGAGCGGGGCTATCACGTCATTGTCCGCAACTCAGGGGGACTTGCCGTCGTTCTTGATGAGGGAGTGCTCAATATTTCGCTTATTTTTCCGGAAGCGAAAAAGTCGATCGATATTAATCAAGGATATGAGGCAATGTGGGAATTGATTAAACAGATGTTCTCTTCGTATGAAGCGACGATTGAAGCAAGAGAAATCGTTGGTTCGTATTGCCCTGGCAGCTATGATTTAAGCATTGGTGGAAAAAAATTTGCGGGCATTTCACAGCGCCGTATACGTGGCGGAGTGGCTGTACAAATATATGTATGTGTCCACGGAAGTGGTTCGGCTCGCGCCGAATTGATTCGTCAATTTTATGAGCACAGCTTGCAGGGGGAACCAACAAAATTTGTATACCCGCGCATTGTTCCGGAAACGATGGCATCGTTATCCGAGTTACTAGGAGAGCCGCTTGCGATATCCGAGGTGATGTTAAAACTGTTGCAGACGTTGCGATCATTTGGCGCAGAGCTTTACCCGTCT
Organism: Anoxybacillus tepidamans PS2; assembly: GCF_000620165.1. GTDB lineage: Bacteria > Bacillota > Bacilli > Bacillales > Anoxybacillaceae > Anoxybacteroides > Anoxybacteroides tepidamans_A. Next base: position 427,064 of record NZ_JHVN01000001.1, on the reverse strand, counting down.
TCGTTAGCGGAAGAAGAGTGGCCGTTATATGAACTTTATCTGCAGCGGATGATTGAGAGGAACGAGAAAGTATTATAACAGAAGAAACTAATGCCTGCCCTACATGAATGAGGGCAGGCATTGATCATTCAGCTATTTTTTCTAAATTCCCGTTTTTATCCATTTTAAACTTTAGTGTTTGTCGTTCTTCTTCCTCTTGAAGTGTTATTTTTCGTGCGCGGTTCATAATACGCAACATTGTTTCGTATTCTTCGCGGATTGTAGAAGAATCTTCTTCAAGTTTAGCAATTTTCTTTTCTAGTTCTTCCGTTTTAGCTAATAGTTCTTCTTTTTCTCGTTTAAGTCGTTCATTTTCTTGTTTGAGAGCCTCAGCGCCAACATTAGCAGATTTGAGCGACTGCAAAAAGGCAATGACGTGATCGAGCGTCATGGCGCTTTGTTCAGCAGGTGCTTTAAGTTCTGTTAGTTCTCCCAATTCTTCTAAAGAAGGCATTGGCGGTGTATAAAGCAGTTTTTTGCGAACAGGCTGGCTTTTACCAAGCAACCGTTGCCGCTCTTTTCTCTGCTTTTTCGCAAGCTGCAGCGCCGTTTCGTATCGGCTGCGGACAACCGCGTTCCAACGGAAGCCACAAGCCGCTGATGTTCGGTTCAGTTTATCCCCTACCTCTTCGAACGCGTTTAACTGCGTGCTTCCTTCGCGCACATGACGCAATACAGTTTCGGCAAGCAACAAATCATCTTCTTCAGTCCAGGCATCTTGGCGTTGTTTCATCACTTTCAACTTCCTTTCGCTTATAAGATTTATAAATGGTTATTTTGTAAAAGATTAAATGGGTTTTTCAACAGGCTTACATAGCGAAGTTGCCAGCTGAAAAAATTGGAAACTCCCTCTTGCTAGTTAGCGGTTGAATGTAACCGGGTATCAAGTTAAACTTGTATTGTTTGTTAGTAGTAGCATAGACAAAAAGAAGAAAGTCTATACAATTTTTTAGTTTTCGTGAATGGAAAATTGCAAGTTTCGCTGGTCATATGCGCGTTCAGCTTGCATTGTAAGCGGAGAAAAGGTAGAATACACGTTAGTGCAAACATGCAGGAAAGGATGAAATAGAATGGGCAACGAGTTTCGCGTATGCGATGACTGCCAAGCAACGAATTTAAAAACGTTGTTGCCTCGACTTAAAAAACTCGATCCAGACGCGACGATTCAAATTGGATGTCAATCATATTGCGGTCCTGGTCGAAAGAAATCGTTCGCTTTTGTCAATAACCGACCGATTTCGGCCGCAAACGAGGATGAATTGATTGACAAAATTGCACAGAAAATCAAAAAGAGTTAAAAAATCGCCTTCATTTTCATGAAAGGTGATTTTTTGTTTCTATTTTTAGGAAATAATAAAAATCAAGTATTTTTTTGCACATTGAGACGGCTTATAATAGATTCAGGTTATGAATGGAAGAGGGGATAAAATGGCGTATCCCGGAGGTCAATTAAGCGAAGAAAAAGTATTTAAAGACCCTGTTCATCGATACATACACGTTCGCGACAAAATTATATGGGATCTAATAGGAACAAAAGAATTTCAAAGATTGCGCCGCATTAAGCAGCTTGGCACGACATATTTAACGTTCCACGGTGCAGAGCATAGCCGTTTTAATCACTCGCTTGGCGTCTATGAGATTATTCGCCGCATTATTGATGATGTGTTTGTCGGCAGGGAGCATTGGGATCATAACGAACGGCTGCTTTGTTTATGTGCGGCGCTATTGCATGATTTAGGGCACGGTCCGTTTTCCCATTCGTTCGAGAAAGTGTTTCATTTGGATCATGAAAATTTTACGCAGGCGATTATTTTAGGAGATACGGAAGTGAACGCGGTACTCAAGAGAATGGGTGACGATTTTCCGAAAAAAGTTGCCGAGGTCATCGCGAAAACGTACCAAAATAAGCTTGTTGTCAGTTTAATCTCGAGCCAAATTGACGCCGATCGAATGGACTATTTGCTTCGCGACGCCTATTATACAGGTGTCAGCTATGGAAACTTCGACATGGAGCGTATTTTGCGCGTCATGCGCCCTCGCGAAGATCAAGTCGTGATTAAGCGAAGCGGCATGCATGCAGTCGAAGATTATATTATGAGCCGCTACCAAATGTATTGGCAAGTCTACTTCCATCCCGTCACGCGCAGTGCAGAAGTGATATTAACGAAAATTTTGCATCGCGCTAAGACGCTGTATGAAAGCGGGTATACGTTCCAAACGAAACCAGCCCACTTTTATTCTCTCTTTATGGGGCATGTAGATTTACATGATTATCTAAAGCTCGATGAAGCGATCATACTATATTATTTTCAACAATGGCAGGACGAAAAAGATGACATTTTACGCGATCTATGCAACCGCTTTGTTCACCGCCGTTTATTCAAATATGTCGAATTTAGTCCGACGAACGAACAAATGAAAAAATTGATGGAGTTGACACTTTTATTTAAAAAAGCAGGCATTGATCCGGAATATTATTTGGTCGTCGATTCTTCATCCGATTTGCCGTATGATTTTTATCGTCCCGGAGAAGAAGGGGAACGGCTGCCGATTTATTTGTTAATGCCGAACGGAGAACTTCGTGAACTTTCAAGAGAATCAGTGCTTGTCGATGCCATTTCCGGAAAGCGCCGAACGGATCATAAATTGTATTTTCCGGACGATTTTCTATACGACTTATCGACAAAGCGCACGATAAAGAGAAAAATTATTGAAATATTAGAGGGTTAGGAGATGACGAGGGGTGTTAACAGAACACGCAAAAATTATGAAGGCGTTTGCGGCGGCAGGAGAGATTGTCGGTCGAAAAAAGCTGCAAAAAATGATTTATATCGCAAAGAAATTAAAATTCCCTTTTTACGAGAAATTTGATTTCCATTTTTACGGTCCGTATTCCGAAGAGTTGACATGGCGCGTTGAAGAGCTTTGCAATTTGGGATTTCTAAATGAAGCGCGGGAAAAAAAGGGAGGATATTTTCAATATCGCTATACGTTAACGGCAGCGGGTGAAGAATTTTTAAACCATTACGACATTGACATGCCGCATCTCCAAGAATGCCTGAGGGACATGAACGAACAAAATTCAAGATTTTTAGAGCTCGTATCTACTGTTCTATATTTCGACAACTTAAGCAAGGACGAAGTAAAAGAAAAGGTATTTTCGTTAAAAAGCAAGCAGCGCTACACAGACGAAGAAATTGAACAAGCCTATTTATATATTGAACAATTGCGCGATAAAACACAAAAAGAAGCCCACGTATAAGGGCTTCTTTTTTCAATGAGGCAAAAATGCAAGTTGATAGAAAAATAAAGCTGCAAAAATATAAACAAGCGGATGCACTTCGCGCCACTTCCCGCGCGTAATTTTTAGAAGCGGGTAAGAGATAAAGCCGAGCGCGATGCCCGTTGCGATGCTTGATGTAAGCGGCATGCTCAAGATGATAAGGAACGCCGGAAACGCTTCATCTAATTCATTCCATTGAATGTGTGCGATGCTGCCCATCATTAAGCTGCCGACAATAATGAGCGCTGGAGCTGTAATGGCCGAAATTCCGGAAACCGCCCCGACGAGCGGACCAAAGAAGGCGGAAAGGATAAATAAGATGGCGACGGTTAGCGATGTTAATCCTGTGCGCCCACCAGCTGCCACTCCAGCGGATGATTCAATGTAAGCAGAAGTTGGGCTTGTCCCAAAAATGGCGCCAACGGTTGTCGCAACGGAGTCTGCCAGCAGCGCTTCACGGGCGCGAGGCATCGTATTTCCTTTCATTAAGCCCGCCTGCTGCGCAACGCCGATCATTGTTCCTGTTGTATCAAAAATAGTGACAAGCAAAAACGAAAACACGACGGCGTATAAACCATAATGTATGACATCTCCAATTGCAGATAAAGGATTTGCAATAATTAGTCCTTCAGGAAGCGAAGGAGTGGAAACGAAACCTTTATCAAATTTTAGCTGGCCGGTAAAATAAGCAATTATTCCCGTTATAATCATTCCGAAAAACAATGCTCCGTTCACACGAAGCGACATGAAAATGAGCGTAACAGCCAAACCGATGAGCGTGAGTATAGCAGAAGGCGAATGAAGATCACCTAATGCTACTAAATTTTGCGGATGAGCTTTAATAATGCCTGTTAGACGCAAACCGATAAAGGCAATAAATAAACCGATGCCCGCGGTAATGCCATGTTTTAAGTTTTCAGGAATGGCTTCAATAAGCTTGCGGCGGAATGGTGTTAATGATAAAACAACGAAAATAATTCCAGCTACAAACACAGAGGAGAATGCTACTTCATATGAAATATTTCCGTGCGAGCCGACAACAGAATAAGCAAAATATGCATTTAACCCCATTCCAGGTGCAATCGCAATCGGATAGTTAGCGAACAAAGACATCCAAAGCGTTCCGATCACAGTGGCGATAATGGTCGCCAAAAATACTTGTTGGAATGGAACGCCTGCATCAGATAAGATGACAGGATTAACGATAACGATGTATACCATCGTTAGGAAAGTCGTTAAACCGGCCAATATTTCTGTTTTTACGTCTGTGTTATATTCAGATAGCTTAAACATAAGAACCTCCAAAATACGAACATTTATAAAAACCATATATTATATTATTCGTTTTCTAGAGAATACGCAACAAAAAAATAAGAAAGCCTACGCTAGGCTTCCTTTCTACTATAATCTGTATTATTCATCACTGAGACGCTTGCCGCCGATTGCATAATGATTTTTCGACATTTCTTCAATGAAGACAACAATTTTTTCTTTTGGGGCACCGGTCGTTTCCGATACAGCTTCCGTCACTTTCTCAACGAGCGCCTTTTTCTGCTCTTCTGTGCGTCCCTCAAGCATTTTTACTGTTACGTAAGGCATGAGATCGTCTCCTTTTTTCCGAAAATCACTTTATGAAAATCACTTTATATTATATCATCAGCAAGCTAGCCAATGTCCACTTTTTACGAAGAATCATGTATACTTATTAGTAAAATATTATAGAAAGAAGGAGAAAAAGCAAAGTGGACAATCTTTTACCATATTCGCTTAGCGAAATCCCTTATGTTTTAATGGCGTTAGCTATGGCGTTTTCTGTGCATGAATTTGCCCATGCGTACGTCGCTTATAAATTTGGTGACCCGACAGCCAAAAATCAAGGGAGACTGACATTATCGCCGTTTGCTCACTTAGATTTGTTGGGAACGCTGTTAATTTTTATCGCCGGTTTTGGTTGGGCGAGACCTGTACCTGTCAATCCGCATCATTTTAAAAACCCTCGCTTAGCGGGCATTCTTGTTTCTGTTGCGGGGCCGATCAGCAATCTTGTTTTGGCTGCAGGAGGTTTTTTTGTCTGGTACAGCATGATTCGTTTCGGCGTGATGTCGGCAATTCCGGACTGGTTTGCGGCGGGTTTTGATACGTTTTTTGAAATTTTTATTGGCTTAAATGCATTATTGTTCGTATTTAATTTGCTTCCGTTCCCGCCTTTGGACGGGTACCGGATTATTGAAGATATGGCGCCGCGTCATTTGCGGGCGAAAATGACGCAATGGGAAAATTACGGAGCGCTTATTTTTCTCATTCTTGTGCTAACACCGCTTGATCGATATACGATTCATCCTATTTTTAGCGTTGCCGTTCCGTTTATTTTGGATCATCTGCAAACATGGATTTATGCAATCATTTTTTAAAGGGGTGTTTTGATGGAACAAAAAAAGAAAAATATCGGATTTAATATTATTAAAAGCGACCCGACAGCTGGCCATGGCGGGTTTGGAGCGGGAGCTTTAAGCCTTGACAACGTTTCGCCAGTGATTATTGACGTGGAGGCAGGTGAAGCGTTTGTTGACATTGGTGCGATGCATGCACGCAGCGCGGTTGAGAAAGGAATTAAATTTATCCCAAACCGCGAGGAGGTGCCAAACGGAAAACCGTATTGGCTTGTATGGGTAACGATTGATCGAAAAGAGGAAGGCCCTTATTATGCTGGAGTGACAGCGTGCGAAATGACGGTTGATCGCGAAGCGCGGCGCGGGTATAAAATGTTGCCGGATCATGTTAACAAACTCGATAAATCTTTGAAACGTCGGATTATCGTTGAACATATGGATGAAAAATCGAAGCGGGTGCTAGCGGATTTTCTCAAGCAGCATAACCTTGACATGTGGAACTTATCAAGTGAAGAATTGAAAAAAGGATTAAATGCATAGGAATATTTATCCATATATGTGACGGTTTTGTGAACGTGTATGGACGAGGACTTGAGCTTTTTTTGGAAAAAGAGTAAACTAAACCTACATGTATAACACAATAAAACTAGGACAAGAAAACCCTCAAGCACTAGTGCTTGAGGGTTTTCTTTTTGACTAAAACCACTTAAATAGCTTTTCAAACCAGCTGTCGTTTTCGTCTTTATGCCGTTTCTTTTTCTTTTTGTTGTGAAGATGATCTGTGCAATATTCAGTTGGCTCTGTGCCAGCAAGATAATATGTGAGCCGCTTGACTGGGCATGCTTTTGTAGCTAGCTTCCCATTGTCCGGATTGATGTAGACCCCAACAACGCCTTTAGTCGGTTTAAACGCTTTGACCGGTTCGTTTTGCAAGCTTTGTTCCATAAATTTGGCCCAAATTCTTTTGGCGTATTGCTTTTCCGCCATTTTCGTAATTTTTTCTCCGCGGTCATAGCCGGTCCAAACACCTGCCACAAGCTGCGGCGCATAGCCGATCATCCAACTGTCTGTTTCAGTTGTTCCAGATTTCCCTGCATAAGGGCGGGTAAGATCTTTTAAAATAGTCTGACCTGTTACCGTTGTATAATCGTTTAGTTTCGGGTCGAACATTCCGGTCATTAACTGGGTCGTCACGTAGGCCGCGTCACGATCCAAAATTTGTTCGTGGCTTTGTTTATTTTCGTAAATAATTTCTCCCCGATGATTAACCACTTTTTTAATAAATACGGGCTCTACCTTTTTTCCATTGTTATCGAGGATGCTATAGGCGTTGACCATGTCAATCACTTTGACCGGCGATGTGCCTAACGCTAGGGAAGGAACTTGTTTTAATGGGCTTGAAATCCCCAATTTTTTGGCGGTCCGAACAAGTTGATCTTCCCCGATAAATAAATGGGTTGACACGGCAAATACATTATCGGATAGAGCTATTGCCTGCGCCAGTGTAATCATATCGTTCGCATAGTAATTATTATAGTTGTGTGGCGTATATGTTGATCCATCGTCAAATCTAAATGTTGTTAGTTCGCTTCGCAGCTCTGTTGATGGTGTGAACCCTTGCCGAATCGCAGCATAATAAAGGAACGGCTTGAACGTCGAACCCGGCTGCCGTTCAGCTTGCACTGCCCGGTTATAAGGGCTTTTTTTATAGTCTCGTCCGCCAACAAGCGCCTTCACTTCACCGGTATGAGGATCCATAGCCACAAGAGCGACTTGAATGTTAGAAGCTGGGTCAATGATATCATGAATTTGCTGTTCGGCAATGGCCTGCATGCGCGGATCAAGGGATGTATAAACACGCAATCCCCCCATTTCGATAGTCCGTTCATCGATGCCTAATTTTGTCCGCAATACATGTTTCACTATGTCTTGGTAATATGGGGCGATTTGTTCCTTGGCGACCTCGTGATGGCGGGAATAAACAAGCGGCGTTTCATAAGCTTTTTTCGCCTCTTTCTGACTAATATAGCCGCTTTCCACCATCGACATTAACACCGTTTTTTGCCGCTCTTTTGCTCTTTTTTCATTTACGAACGGCGAATAATAGGAAGGCCCTTTCGGAATGCCGGCCAACATGCTGGCCTCGGCTAGTGAAAGCTCTTTTGCTGTTTTTCCAAAATAATAATTGGCAGCTGCTTCGATCCCATATACACCGTGTCCGTAATAAATCGTGTTTAAATATCCTTCTAAAATGTCTTTTTTACTGTAATTCACTTCTAAGCGAATAGTATACAACGCTTCCTGCAGCTTTCTCATCCACGTTTTATCTAACGTTAAAAATAAATTGCGCGCATATTGCTGGGTAATTGTACTTGCTCCTTGCACTTTGCGCATTGCTTTTACATCGGCGATTATAGCGGCAGCGATCCGTTTCATATCAAAACCGTGATGTTCAAAAAACTTTTTATCTTCTACGGCCACTGTTGCGTTAATGACGGAAGGAGAGATGTCGTGTAAGCTCACCCAATACCGTTTTTGCCCGTTATCGCTTTCACCGATTTTCGTGCCATCATCGGCGTAGAAAATGGTCGTTTGCGGCACCGCTAAAGGCGGGGCGCCTTCAAGTTTGGCAAACGCAATCACCGCGGCGATGCAGACGGTGAATAAGATTGCTAGGATGAGGCTAATAAATATAAGCGCGCGAATATATTTAACCGTTCCCCGGAACCGGCTGCTTGGGATGATTTCCAACGTTTATCACCTCATCGATGTTGTTTATATTAGTATGAAAAGATTTGTCCTATTTTAAACATTTTTCTAGCAATTTTTACTTGAAATTTTGCTAGATTGCTCTATACTTTTTCGTGTTTGGTTTTTCTTTTCAAGGGAAAAAATAATGGCGTGCATTCGCTAATAAAGAAAGGGTGTTCGATATGGAACTTTGGTTTACAGAAAAGCAGACGGAACATTTTGGAATTACAGCGAGAATTAAACGTACTTTACATACAGAACAAACCGAATTCCAAAAGCTCGATATGGTGGAAACGGAAGAGTTCGGAAACATGCTCATTTTAGACGGCATGGTCATGACAACGCAAAAAGACGAGTTTGTATACCATGAAATGGTCGCGCATGTTCCGCTTTTTACGCATCCAAATCCAGAGAATGTTCTTGTTGTCGGCGGCGGCGACGGTGGAGTCATCCGCGAAGTATTAAAGCATCCGAGCGTGAAAAAAGCGACGCTTGTCGAAATTGATGGGAAAGTCATTGAGTATTCGAAAAAATATCTTCCAGAAATCGCAGGACAGCTCGATGACCCGCGCGTGGAAGTGAAAGTCGATGACGGCTTTATGCACATCGCGCAAAGCGAAAACGAGTATGATGTGATTATGGTTGATTCAACAGAGCCGGTCGGTCCAGCTGTTAATTTGTTTACAAAAGGTTTCTATGCAGGAATCGCCAAGGCGCTGAAGGAAGATGGCATCTTTGTAGCGCAAACGGACAACCCGTGGTTCAAAGCGGATTTAATCACGAATGTACAACGCGATGTGCGCGAAATTTTCCCAATTACGCGCCTCTACATTGCAAACATTCCAACATATCCAAGCGGCATGTGGACATTCACGATGGGTTCGAAAAAATACGACCCACTCGCGGTAGCGGACGAGCGCTTCCATGAGATCGACACAAAATATTACACGAAGGAGCTTCATAAAGCATGCTTCGTGTTGCCGAAGTTTGTCGCTGATTTAGTGAAATAAGGAGGATTCTGTATGCGATTTGATGAGGCGTATTCTGGCAACGTCTTTATTAAAAGTCATCCAAACTTTGAAGACAGTGAAGCAGTTATTTATGGCATGCCGATGGACTGGACGGTGAGCTATCGTCCGGGTTCACGCTTCGGTCCAGCGCGCATTCGTGAAGTGTCGATTGGGCTTGAGGAGTACAGTCCATATTTAGACCGTGAGCTAGGCGAAGTAAAATATTTCGATGCGGGCGACATTCCACTTCCATTTGGCAACGCGCAGCGAAGCTTAGATATGATCGAAGAGTTTGTTGACCGTGTATTGGCCGCTGGTAAGTTTCCGCTTGGCCTTGGCGGTGAGCACTTAGTTTCTTGGCCAGTAATGAAGGCAGTATATAAAAAATATCCTGATTTAGCGATCATTCATATGGACGCGCATACAGATTTACGTGAACATTATGAGGGTGAGCCGCTTTCTCACTCGACACCGATTCGTAAAATCGCGGAGCTAATCGGGCCGCAAAATGTGTACTCGTTCGGCATTCGCTCTGGTATGAAAGAAGAGTTTCAGTGGGCGAAAGATAATGGCATGTATATTGCCAAATTTGAAGTGTTGGAACCGTTAAAAGAAGTGCTTCCGACACTTGCAGGCCGCCCTGTATATGTGACGATTGACATCGACGTATTAGACCCAGCCCATGCACCAGGAACGGGAACGGTCGACTGCGGAGGCATCACATCAAAAGAGTTGCTTGCGGCGATTCATGAAATCGCTCGTTCGGACGTACATGTAGTCGGCGCCGATTTAGTAGAAGTAGCTCCTGTATACGACCATTCGGAACAAACAGCAAACACTGCGAGCAAGCTCATCCGTGAAATGATCCTCGGTTGGGTGCAAAAACGGAAATAATCAAAATCCCCGTCTTCTAACCTCTAGGAGAGACGGGGATTTGCTTTATAATATATTTATTTGGTGTTTTATTTCGTTAGAAGAACGACAGCTTATTGACAAAAATTGATGCTTATGAAAAAAGCGTACCTGCTTTCGTTCATGCACCCTTGAATATAGTCAAACCTTTTCTTATACTTATTAAAAGCTATAACATGTTTATTAATAAGGGTGTGTCCATTATGGAAAAAACAAGCGGAACACCGATCCGTCTGAAGCATGTAACGGATATCAGGGATGGAAATAGAAAAGAGACTATTGTATTTGAAGCGGATGGTCTATACTACGTAAAGGGAGATGTATCTTATTTAACATTTGAAGAAAGCCAAGAGATTGGGAAAGTGAAAACAATTGTTAAAATCGCCCAAGATGAGGTTACTGTGCTTCGTTCGGGAGCAGTTCATATGCGGCATGTGTTTCGTAAAAATGCTGAAACAGAGGGAAATTACCGAACCCCATTTGGTGCGTGGGCAATGAAAACAAAGACGAATAATATCGAATATTGTTATAATGAAAAAACGAAAAAAGGGCAATTATTTTTATCTTACATATTACAAATGCAAAATGAGCGAGTCGGTCGCCATGCGGTGACGATCACATTTAGGGAGGAATCAGCGTGAATATTGTAGAACAGGTGAAAGAACAACTAAAGGAAGAGATTAAGCAAGCGGTTGTAAAAGCAGGGCTTGCCGCAGAGCATGAAGTGCCAAATGTAATTTTAGAAGTGCCAAGAGAAAAAGCGCATGGTGATTACTCGACAAATATGGCCATGCAGCTTGCTCGAGTTGCAAAAAAAGCACCACGCATGATTGCTGAAGAGATTGTTAACCATTTTGATAAAACAAAAGCATCAATCGAAAAAATTGAAATTGCCGGTCCTGGCTTTATTAACTTTTACATGAATAATAGCTACTTAACTGACTTGGTTCCAATGATTATCAAGGCGGGAGCATCTTACGGTCAAACAAATGTTGGCCAAGGGGAGAAAGTACAAGTCGAATTCGTTTCTGCAAACCCGACAGGAAGTTTGCATTTAGGGCATGCCCGCGGAGCTGCTGTTGGAGATTCGTTATGCAACATTTTAGAAAAGGCTGGTTTTGAAGTAACGCGTGAATATTATATTAACGATGCCGGAAATCAAATTTTCAATTTGGCGAAATCGGTTGAAGCTCGCTATTTCCAGGCGCTTGGCATCGACAAAGAGATGCCGGAAGACGGTTACTATGGGGATGATATTATTCAATTAGGGAAACAGCTCGCTGATGAACACGGAGATAAGTTTGTGTCATTGGACGAGCAAGAACGCCTACAATTATTCCGTGAATACGGATTAAACTATGAAATGGACAAAATCAAACGAGATCTTCAAGATTTTCGTGTTAAATTTGATGTTTGGTACTCTGAAACGTCTTTATATCATAACGGCAAAATTGAAAAAGCGCTGCAAGCATTGCGTGAAAAAGGTCATATTTATGAGCAAGATGGGGCTACGTGGTTCCGTTCCACTGCATTTGGCGATGATAAAGATCGTGTTCTTATCAAGCAAGATGGTTCGTATACGTATTTGTTACCAGACATCGCATATCATCAAGACAAATTGCAGCGCGGGTTTACAAAACTCATTAACATCTGGGGAGCGGATCACCACGGATACATTCCGCGTATGAGAGCTGCAATCGAGGCACTTGGTTACGATCCGAACGTATTAGAAGTTGAAATTATCCAGCTAGTGAGCCTATACCAAAACGGAGAAAAAGTAAAAATGAGCAAACGCACCGGCAAAGCGGTGACGATGCGCGATTTGATGGAAGAGGTAGGACTTGATGCGACCCGTTACTTCTTTGCGATGCGTTCAAGCGACACGCATTTAGACTTCGATATGGATTTGGCAGTTTCCCAGTCGAATGAAAACCCAGTGTATTATGCGCAATATGCTCACGCGCGCGTATGCAGCATTCTCCGCCAAGGCGAGGAGCAAAAGCTGTCGTATGAAGGAGAATTAGATTTTGCTCATATTCAATCGGAAAAAGAAATTGAGTTATTGAAAAAGCTCGGCGAGTTCCCAATGGCAGTGTCGGAAGCAGCACTGAAGCGCACGCCGCATCGCATTACAAACTATATTTTTGAGTTGGCTTCGGCGCTGCACAGCTTCTACAACGCTGAAAAAGTCATTGACCCAGAAAATGTTGAGAAAAGCCAAGCACGTTTAGCCTTAGTAAAAGCAGTGCAAATCACACTACAAAATGCTCTTTCGCTTATTGGCGTATCGGCTCCAGAAAAAATGTAAGCAATGGTTGAAAGGTCTTGTTTAGGCGAGCAACAGTGAAACAAACATAATAAAAAGAAGTGGGTATATTTGTGCTATGCCAATGCAAATATATCCGCTTTTTTTTGGCTCCTCATTTTGAATAAATTATGTTAAGATGTGAAAGGTCTGTCGATAGAAGTAGATGTGTGTCGAAAAATGCGACAGCGAAAGAGAACGGAGGAGAATATGATGAAAGAAATTATTTTATCATTATTGACCGGTATGGTTGTCGGCTTTTTATTTACTCTATTTCGCTTGCCGATTCCAGCTCCGCCGGCGCTTGCAGGAATTTCAGGCATCGTCGGCGTATACTTAGGTATGAAAGTTTTTCAATGGATTAGCATATTGTGGAAATAAAAATGTTGGGGAAAGAATCCCCAACATTTTTTTAATGGTTGAAAATAGATCGACAAAAAGGAATGGACGATAAACGTTTTCTCTTTCGGATATAAGAATACTGCATTATAAATTAGGGGAATCTTAATGGGCTTGTTGCTTTTATTCGGTGTAACGGAATTTATTGGAAAGTTTTTGAGATCATGTATATTGGCATGTACGCAACTATCAGTACTGTATTGTTAACAATGTTGAAGTAGCAGGAAGAAGCTGTGTTTCCATCAATCATTCTTGTTAAGCCTACTCAATATGCCGAAAAAGTTATAGCCACTCGGAAAGAAGACTTGACAGCGATTCTTTTCCCCGTTCCCATATCGTCCTTTTTTTCCAAACATCGAGCGTTAACCGCTCAGACCGGGATAGGTCATACTTCAACACATTTTTCATTTGCTTTATAAAAGAATGATCGTAAATGAAGCAATTCATCTCTCCATTTAGGAAAAAGCTGCGTTTATCGAAGTTGGCTGTTCCAATACTACACACTTTTTTATCAATAATGATCGTTTTGGCATGATAAAATCCCTGGTAGAAACGATAAATGTGGGCGCCTGCTTTTAATAAGCGGTAAAAATACGGAAATGCTGCTTCTTTCACAAACGGATGATCCGCTTTTAGCGGAACGAGAATGGTGACTTCTACTTGACGCTCAAGGGCATCCAGCAAGGCCTTCATTACTTTTTTCCCCGGGATAAAATAGGGGGATCCAATAATAATTTGTTGCTTAGCTTGCTCAATTAAATCAATGAAATCGTCTGCAAGTCCCTCTCCGTTTGTTGAAATAAATTGATGGTTGATGGAGCCTTTCTCTGTGGTTGGAAAATATCGGTTACGATCCGCTAGTTTTTTCCTAGTTGCCGCTTCCCAGTCATAGAGAAATTCTGTTTGTAAATCTTTAACTCCTTCGCCACTTATTTTTAAATGGTAATCGCGCCAATCGCCAAAATCGGTACTTTGGCCTATATACTCTTTTCCGATGTTAAAACCGCCGATGTAGCCAATCTTCCCATCGATTACAGTAATTTTCCGATGGTTTCTTCGGTTGAGTTGATAAAAAAAGTAAGGAAATGTCGGTTTTCGGCTATAAGCGAAGTGTACCCCGCTTTTCTCTAAGGAACGGATCGTTTGTTTAGGTAGTCCAAAACTACCCACCCAATCAACGAGAAGGCGCACTTCTACTCCTTCTTGGGCCTTTTGTTTTAATAGTGAAAAAAATTGTTGACTAATTTCGTCCGTTTTGACAATATAGAACAAAATATGAATGTGATGTTTCGCTTGTTGAATGGTTTGAAAGTAATCAGCAAACAAATGCTTTCCATTGGTAAATAACGTTGCGTCGCTTCGACGTATCGGATATTTCTTTTTTTTGATGGCTACTCTCCACTTGCGGCCAGCCTGCTCATCAAGAATAATTAGAAGCAATAAAATGATAATTATCCATAAAGCTACCACAGTATCTTCCTCCTGTCCGCATCGTTCTTTATTTTAATGTGCCCGAAATGAAAAAAATTAGCACCTAGACCAGCAAAACGTTGTTGACTGAATGCTCATTCATTATTAAAATGAAATCAAAGGGGTATAATTCTGAAAATTTGTTCTCTTGTTAATATTTTCATTGTTCCATCTAAGCAAGGGGGAAAGGAGAGTTAAAAGGTGAATGCTTTGTTAATCATTAATTTACTTGCGTTTTTGCTTGTAACCGCTTACGCTGTATATTTATTTACGTATTTAGTGAAAACGCGCATTGCCTACATTAAGCTAGGGAAAAAGGTCGAGTTCGACCAAAAAGTAAAAGAACGTCTCGAGAAAATTTGGCTTAATGTATTTGGACAGAAAAAGCTGCTGAAAGACAAAAAAAGCGGCATCATTCACGTGATCTTTTTCTACGGGTTTATTCTCGTTCAGTTTGGAGCCATCGACTTTATTATTAAAGGGATTGTGCCGGGCGGCCATCTTCCATTAGGCCCGCTTTACCCGGGATTTACGTTTTTCCAAGAGATTGTAACCTTGCTGATTTTAATCGCGGTATTATGGGCGTTTTACCGCCGCTATATTGAGAAACTTGTCCGTTTAAAACGCGATCTTAAAGCAGGATTAGTTCTTATTTTTATCGGCGGGCTCATGCTTTCCGTATTGTTTGGAAACGGAATGAGCATGGTTTGGCATGCTGAAGAAGCAACATGGAGCGAACCGGTCGCCTCATTGATTGCCGGCGCCTTTTCGTGGATAGGAACAACAGGAGCAATCGTTCTTTTTTACTTCGCATGGTGGGTTCACTTGTTGATCTTGCTTACCTTCCTAGTATACGTCCCTCAATCGAAGCACGCACATCTAATCGCAGGTCCAGTGAACGTATTTTTCAGCCGTTTGTCTCGTCCAAAGCTTGAAAAAATTAATTTTGAAGATGAAACGCAAGAATCGTTTGGAGTCGGGAAAATTGAGGATTTCAAACAAACGCAGCTCATTGATTTATATGCTTGCGTAGAATGTGGCCGCTGCACGAATATGTGTCCAGCGACGGGAACGGGCAAGATGCTTTCCCCGATGGATTTAATTTTAAAATTGCGCGACCATTTAACTGAAAAAGGGGCCGCTGTGACGTCTAAAGCTCCTTGGGTGCCGACGTTTGCCTTCAAAAATACTAGGGGCAATCAACTTGCCTTCGCGGCACAAGGCATGCAGGAACAAGCTGCTGCACTAGAAATGCCAAGTTTAATTGGCGATGTGATTACCGAGGAGGAAATTTGGGCCTGTACAACATGCCGCAACTGCGAGGACCAGTGCCCGGTTATGAATGAACATGTTGATAAAATCATCGACCTTCGCCGCTACCTTGTATTGACAGAAGGAAAAATGAATGCGGACGCTCAGCGGGCGATGACCAATATTGAACGTCAAGGAAATCCATGGGGCTTGAACCGGAAGGAAAAAGAAAACTGGCGCGAATTGCGCGAGGATGTGCATATTCCAACGGTCAAAGAAATGCAGAAAGCCGGCGAAGAATTTGAATATTTATTCTGGGTCGGTTCTATGGGAGCGTTTGATAATCGCAGCCAAAAAATTGCGTTGGCATTTGCGCGGTTGTTGAACGAAGCCGGCGTGAAGTTCGCTATCTTAGGAAACAAAGAGAAAAACTCAGGCGATACACCGCGCCGTTTAGGAAACGAATTTTTATTCCAAGAATTAGTGAACAACAATATCGCAGAGTTTGAAAAAGCGGGTGTCAAAAAAATTGTCACAATTGACCCGCATGCCTACAACACATTTAAAAACGAGTATCCAGATTTCGGCTTTGAAGCGGAAGTATACCATCATACAGAGCTTCTTGCCAAACTTGTAGAGGAAGGACGCTTAGTGCCGAAATACGAGGTCAACGAAACGGTCACGTTCCATGATTCATGTTACCTCGGACGTTATAACGAAGTATACGAACAACCGCGCAGCATTTTGCGCGCCATCCCGGGCGTGAAGCTTGTAGAAATGGAGCGCAACCGCGAAAAAGGCATGTGTTGCGGTGCAGGCGGCGGTTTAATGTGGATGGAAGAAACGACAGGAACGCGCATTAACGTGGCGCGCACAGAGCAGGCATTAGCGGTCAATCCGACTGTTATCAGCTCCGGCTGTCCGTATTGCTTAACGATGTTGACAGACGGAACAAAAGCGAAAGAAGTCGAAGAGAAAGTAGCGACTTACGATATTGCCGAATTATTGGAAAAAGCGGTGTTTGGCAGCGAACAACAAAAAGATGTCGCATCGTAAAAAAAAATTGAATAAATAATTCGTATTTTTAAAAATAATTAGTATAATATAAGGTGAAGGTGTACGAATTTGTGCACCTTTCTCCTAATCGATTGTATCGAGCGAGCGTTCAGTCTGTATTTTGTAACCGTTTTCTATGTATATACAGGCTGTAAAAACTTAAACATTAGCATATTTCAAGGGGGAGAGGAAGATGGGCAAGACGGTTATTTTAAGCGGGGTGCGCACTCCGTTCGGAAAGTTTGGCGGCGGCCTTAGCTCATTGACGGCTGCTCAATTAGGAGGGGTTGCCATTAAAGAAGCGCTTCAGCGCGCGGGAATTAGTGGCGATCAGGTGGATGAAGTCATTTTAGGAACCGTACTTCAAGGAGGTCAAGGACAGCTCCCTTCACGTCAAGCGGCTCGCTATGCCGGCATTCCTTGGGAAGTGCGGACGGAAACCATTAATAAAGTATGTGCTTCCGGCATGCGTAGTGTCACATTAGCAGATCAAATTATTCGTGCCGGTGACGGTGAAGTGATTGTAGCTGGAGGCATGGAGTCGATGAGCAACGCGCCATATATGTTGCCGAAAGCGCGTTGGGGACTTCGCATGGGGGACTCGACAGTAAAGGATTTAATGGTTTACGACGGTCTTACGTGCAGTTTTACGGGTGTTCACATGGGCATATATGGAGGCGAAACAGCGAAAGAGTTAGAAATTTCGCGCGAAGAGCAAGATGCTTGGGCGTATCGCAGCCATCAAAAAGCCATTGCAGCCATTGAGGCAGGGCTGTTAGCCGAGGAAATTGTGCCAGTGGAAATACCGCAACGCAAAGGCGAACCGCTTGTCATTGAACATGATGAAGCACCGCGCAAAGATACATCGCTCGATAAATTAGCAAAGCTTGCTCCAGTGTTTGATCCAGCCGGTACGATTACAGCCGGCAACGCTCCGGGGGTTAACGACGGGGCTGCGGCGCTCGTATTGATGAGCGAGGAGCGGGCGCTCAGAGAAGGAAGAACGCCGTTAGCTACCATTGTGGCGCATACATCGATCGCTGTAGAGGCAAAAGATTTTCCGAAAACTCCAGGGCTTGTTATTAACGAGCTGTTAAGAAAAACGGGCAAAACGGCGGCGGATATTGATTTGTTTGAAATTAACGAAGCGTTTTCCGCTGTCGCGTTAGCTAGTATGAAAATCGCTGGATTGGATCCAGAAAAAGTCAACGTAAACGGTGGAGCGGTGGCATTGGGCCATCCGATCGGGGCAAGCGGAGCGCGCATCATTATTACGTTGATTCACGAACTCAAGCGCCGTGGCGGCGGTATTGGTATTGCGGCGATTTGTAGCGGCGGCGGCCAGGGCGACGCGATTATGGTGCAAGTGGACTAAGAAGCCATTAAAACATTATACAAAGCATTGAATTCTAGATGCTGTTACTTAAATGAACGAAGAACGCCTGGCCGTGGCGGCGTTCTCGTTCAAGTATGATGGAGAGAAAAAATAGTTTCAAAGATTAATAGATGGGGGATTGAAATATGGACGTTAAACAAGTAATGGTAGTTGGCGCTGGCCAAATGGGATCAGGTATTGCGCAAGTATGTGCGATGGCAGGATATGAAGTGTTTTTGCATGATTTAAAGCAAGAATATGTGGACCGCGGACTTGCGACGATTTCTAAAAATTTGGCACGGCAAGTTGAGAAAGGAAAATTGACAGAAGAAGAAAAAGCGGGCATTTTAAATCGAATTACTCCTTCGCTTGATTTACAGAACGCAAGCAACGTAGATTTAGTGATTGAAGCGGTCGTTGAAAACATGGAGGTTAAAACGAAACTATTTGCACAACTCGATGAAATTGCTCCTCCGCATGCCATTTTAGCAACAAACACATCCTCACTTCCAATCACAGAAATTGCCGCAGCAACGAAACGACCAGAAAAAGTCATTGGCATGCATTTTATGAACCCAGTTCCTGTGATGAAGCTTGTGGAAATTATCCGCGGCTTGGCAACAGCTGAAGAAGTATATCAAACGATTGAAGATATGACTCATAAACTTAACAAAGTGCCAGTAGAAGTGAACGATTTCCCAGGATTTATTTCGAACCGTATTTTAATGCCGATGATTAACGAAGCGATTTACGCGCTTTATGAAGGCGTTGCCACAAAAGAAGCGATCGATGAAGTGATGAAGCTCGGCATGAACCATCCAATGGGGCCATTGACGTTGGCCGATTTTATCGGATTAGATACGTGCCTTTATATTATGGAAACACTTCACGAAGGATTCGGCGACGACAAATATCGCCCATGCCCGCTGCTACGCAAGTATGTGAAAGCTGGCTGGCTTGGACGTAAAACTGGAAAAGGATTTTACACATACGAATAAAAACAGCAAAGAAGGTGACAGACATGAATTTGCGTTTTACTGAAGAACAAGAAATGATGCGCAAGATGGTGAAAGAGTTTGCTGAAACCGAAATCGCTCCGTTCGTGGAGCACATGGAGCAAGGCGAGTTTCCGCGCCCAATTCTTAAAAAAATGGCGGAGCTCGGCTTGATGGGAATTACGATTCCAGAAGAATACGGCGGCGCTGGGATGGATTTTACATCGTACATTATCGCGATTCATGAGCTTTCGAAAGTGAGCGCGACGATAGGTGTTATTTTATCGGTGCACACATCCGTCGGCACGAACCCGATTCTTTATTTCGGAACGGAAGAGCAAAAGAAAAAATACGTGCCGAAACTGGCGAGCGGTGAATATTTAGGAGCGTTTTGCTTAACGGAACCGAGCGCTGGTTCAGATGCGAAAAGCTTAAAAACAAAAGCGGTTCGCCAAGGAGATTACTATATTTTAAACGGCTCGAAAGTGTTTATCACAAACGGAGGAGAAGCGGATACGTATATCGTGTTTGCTCGCACGAATCCAGAAGAAGAAGGAAGCCGAGGCATTTCGGCATTTATCGTTGAAAAAGATACGCCAGGTTTTATCATCGGCAAAGATGAAAAGAAAATGGGTTTGCACGGATCAAGAACGGTACAAATTTCATTTGAAGATGCCAAAGTGCCGGCAGAAAATTTGTTAGGCGAAGAAGGTCAAGGATTTAAAATTGCGATGGCAAATCTCGATGTTGGGCGCATCGGTATTGCCGCACAATCGCTTGGCATCGCAGAAGCGGCGCTTGAACATGCGACAGCTTATGCGAAAGAACGCATTCAATTTGGCAAGCCAATCGCTGAACAACAAGGGGTGGCGTTCAAGCTCGCCGATATGGCTACAGCAGTGGAGGCAGCGAAGCTATTAGTGTACCGTGCGGCGTTCTTGCGCGCAAACGGTCTTCCTTGCGGCAAAGAAGCGTCGATGGCCAAATTGTTCGCTTCGCGGGCAGCAGTGGAGAATGCAATCGAAGCTGTACAAATTTTTGGCGGCAATGGCTACACGGAAGATTATCCAGTGGAGCGCCTGTTCCGCGACGCAAAAATTTGCGAAATTTACGAAGGAACAAGCGAAATTCAGCGCCTAGTCATCAGCAAACAATTATAAAGGACACAACAAGTGCCGTTGAAGAATTCAGAATAGTAATTCTAGACTAAAGGTTTTCTACATTTAGGTAGTATCTCGGTTGCAATCAAATGGTTTGGTGACTACTGTCCAGCAAGTGCAAGTAGTAGTTGCTATTAGTTAGTTAATACACTTTGATCAAATTATATAGAGATCGGGGGAGCGGACGATGAACTTTCAATTAACGGAAGAGCATGAAATGATACGAAAAATGGTACGCGACTTTGCGAAAAATGAAGTCGCGCCGACCGCAGCAGAACGCGATGAAGAAGAACGATTTGATCGCGAGATTTTTAACAAAATGGCCGAGCTTGGCTTAACAGGTATTCCTTGGCCGGAAGAGTACGGCGGTATTGGCAGCGATTATTTAGCCTATGTCATTGCGGTGGAAGAACTTTCAAAAGTGTGTGCTTCTACCGGCGTCACATTGTCAGCGCATATTTCCCTCGCGAGCTGGCCGATTTATAAATTTGGCAACGAGGAACAAAAACAAAAATATTTGCGTGCGCTAGCGACGGGAGAAAAATTGGGCGCTTACGGCCTTTCTGAGCCGGGAGCAGGGTCTGACGTATCTTCGATGAAAACGAGAGCAGTATTAGACGGAGACCATTATGTCTTAAACGGCTCCAAAGTCTGGATTACGAACGGTGGCGAAGCAGAAATTTATGTCGTATTCGCTGTCACAGATCCGGAAAAGAAACATAGAGGCATTAGCGCATTTATCGTAGAAAAAGGAACGCCAGGGTTTTCGATCGGTAAAAAAGAGAAGAAGCTTGGCATTCGTTCGTCGCCGACGACGGAGTTAATTTTTGAAGATTGCCGTATTCCAAAAGAGAACCTTCTTGGACAGGAAGGGGAAGGATTTAAAATCGCCATGATGACATTGGACGGCGGCCGGAACGGTATTGCCGCACAGGCAGTCGGTATTGCTCAAGGCGCATTGGATGCTGCCGTGGAATATGCAAAAGGACGTGTGCAGTTCGGCAAGCCGATCATTGAGCAGCAAGGGGTTGGCTTTAAGTTAGCAGACATGGCGACAGCGATTGAAGCGGCGCGTTTATTGACATATCAAGCAGCATGGTTAGAATCTGAAGGGCTTCCATATGGAAAAGCATCAGCGATGGCCAAGCTATTTGCTGGTGACACAGCGATGAAAGTAACGGTTGATGCGGTGCAAATTTTTGGTGGATACGGATACACGAAAGACTATCCAGTGGAACGGTTCATGCGCGACGCGAAGATTACACAAATTTACGAAGGAACGCAAGAAATTCAAAGACTTGTTATTTCTCGAATGCTGACAAAAGAATAATTGGGGCGAACAGCGATGAATATGAAGAAACGCGAAGTGCCTGCATCTGTTAAAGATGAGCGCCTAGTAAAGAAGCGGCGTAACGAAATGATTAAAGGAGCGATTGCTCTTTTCAAACAAAAAGGATTTCATCGCACGACAACAAGGGAAATCGCGAAAGCGTCCGGTTTTAGCATCGGGACTTTATATGAGTATATCCGCCAAAAAGAAGATGTGTTGTATTTAGTGTGTGACCGCATTTATGATGAGGTGCACGAACGGATGGAAAAAGATATTGGCACCCATCATGGAACCATCGAAAGTTTTAAACTGGCCATTGCCCGTTATTTCAAGGTTATTGACGACTTGCAAGACGAAGTGCTCGTCATGTATCAAGAAGTCAAATCATTGACGAAAGATTCATTGCCATATGTTCTCAATAAGGAACTTCAAATGGTCGCGATGTTTGAAAAAATTTTGCAGACGTGTGTGCAAAATGGGGTTTTTCAATTAACAGAACAAGAAATCAAGTTGTTTGCCCATAACATTTTTGTGCTTGGGCAAATGTGGGCGTTTCGCCGTTGGGCATTGCACAAAATGTACACGCTTGATGAGTATATTGAGTTGCAAACAGATTTATTGTTAAGGGGTATTTTGGAGAAACGGTCATAATGTCATAGACAACAAAGGGGGAAAGAGGATGGCTCATATTTATCGTCCGAAACATCATGTTCGCTTTGTGACAGCCTCTAGTTTATTTGATGGCCACGATGCCTCAATCAATATTATGCGCCGTATTTTACAAGCAAGCGGCGCAGAAGTCATTCACTTAGGACATAACCGGTCCGCGGAAGAAATCGTCAATGCTGCTATTCAAGAGGATGTACAGGGCATTGCTGTTTCTTCCTACCAAGGTGGTCACGTCGAATTCTTCAAATATATGTACGATTTACTCAAAGAAAGAGGGGCTTCCCACATCCGCATTTATGGCGGTGGGGGCGGCGTCATTATTCCTAGGGAAATAAAAGAATTGCACGACTATGGAATTGCCCGTATTTTTTCACCAGAGGATGGGCGTGTTCTTGGTTTGCAAGGCATGATTAATGTAATGATGGAAGAATGCGATTTCCCAACAATTCAAGAGATTACAGACGAGTTGGAGCGTCTGCCAAATAGGGATGTGCAGGCCATTGCACGTCTCATCACTGTGTGTGAAAATCGCATGGATATGGTAAAAGAAGCTGCTGTAGCCGTTGATAATGTTCTTGATAAAGTAAAAGAATTAACAAAGCCAGTTCCGGTCGTCGGTATTACCGGAACTGGTGGAGCAGGGAAAAGTTCGCTCACCGATGAATTAGTACGCCGCTTTTTAAACGAGCTTCCGGACAAAACGATTGCGATTTTATCAGTTGATCCAACAAAGCAAAAAACAGGTGGAGCCCTTTTAGGGGATCGCATTCGCATGAATTCGATCAATTCACCAAGAGTATACATGCGCAGTTTAGCGACCCGTAATTCGCGCTCCGAATTGTCACTCGCGATTCAAGATGCGATTCAAGTCGTCAAAGCGGCTGGATTTGATTTAATCATTGTTGAGACGAGCGGCATCGGGCAAGGGGATGCAGCGATTACCGAAGTGTGCGATATTTCCATGTATGTAATGACGAGCGAATTCGGGGCACCGACTCAGCTTGAAAAAATTGACATGATCGAT
Organism: Anoxybacillus tepidamans PS2; assembly: GCF_000620165.1. Lineage (GTDB taxonomy): Bacteria > Bacillota > Bacilli > Bacillales > Anoxybacillaceae > Anoxybacteroides > Anoxybacteroides tepidamans_A. The sequence continues at coordinate 403,645 of NZ_JHVN01000001.1, read as the reverse complement.
TATGCGGATTTAATCGTGATCAACAAATTTGAGCGCAAAGGTTCTGAAGATGCAAAGCGCCAAGTGCAAAAGCAATATCAGCGCAGCCATCAATTGTTTGATAAAGATTTATCAGAAATGCCTGTATACGGAACAATTGCAAGCCAATTTAACGATCCGGGCACGAACACGCTATTTGTCGCATTAGTGGACTTAATTAACAAAAAGGCGGGCACAAACTGGACAACAACGCTTGAAAAGGTAACGGACGTTCAAAAACAAAACGTCATTATCCCAAATGACCGTCGCTACTATTTGCGTGAAATTGCGGATACGGTACGCAACTATCATAAAAAGGTCGAGCATCAAGCGAGCATCGCCCGTCGTTTATTCCAGCTCGAAGGGGCCATTGAAGCGGTTAAAGAGCGCGAACGAAATGAAGAGGTGCTTACATCGCTTGAAGCGTTAAAACAACACTATGAAAACGAGCTAACGACAGAATCAAAACAAATCCTTTCCTCGTGGGAGGAGTTAAAAGCGAAATATGCTGCAAAGCAGTTTGTTACGAAAATTCGCGATAAAGAAATCGTGACGGAATTAACAACAAAAAGCTTAGCTGGCTTGGATATTCCGAAGGTGGCACTTCCGAAATTTAAAGATTATGGGGAAATTTTACGCTGGGTATATAAGGAGAATGTACCAGGTTCCTTCCCATATACAGCTGGCGTATTCCCGTTCAAGCGCCAAGGGGAAGATCCGAAGCGGCAATTTGCTGGTGAAGGAACGCCAGAGCGGACGAACCGCCGTTTCCATTATTTATGTAAAGATGATCCAGCAAAGCGCTTAAGCACGGCATTTGATTCAGTCACGTTGTATGGGGAAGACCCGCAATATCGTCCGGATATTTTCGGAAAAGTGGGTGAAAGCGGCGTCAGCGTTTGTACGCTAGACGATATGAAAAAGCTATATAAAGGCTTTGATCTATGTCATCCATCGACATCTGTGTCAATGACGATCAATGGACCGGCACCAATTATTTTGGCGATGTTTATGAATACGGCCATTGAACAGCAAGTGGAAAAACGAGAACAAGAATTAGGCCGTCCATTAACAGAAGTAGAATATGAAGAAGTGAAAGCGTGGACGTTGCAAACAGTGCGCGGCACGGTGCAGGCAGATATTTTAAAAGAAGATCAAGGACAAAACACATGCATCTTCTCAACAGAATTCGCGTTAAAAATGATGGGAGATATTCAAGAATACTTTATTAAAAACAAAGTGCGCAACTACTATTCCGTTTCTATCTCCGGCTATCATATCGCCGAAGCAGGAGCGAATCCGATTACACAGCTCGCGTTTACGTTGGCGAACGGCTTCACGTATGTTGAATATTATTTAAGCCGCGGCATGCATATTGACGATTTTGCGCCAAACCTTTCATTCTTCTTTAGCAACGGTTTAGATCCTGAATATACGGTAATCGGACGTGTGGCTCGCCGCATTTGGTCGGTCGTCATGCGCGAAAAATATGGGGCAAACGAACGAAGCCAAAAATTAAAATATCATGTGCAAACGTCCGGCCGTTCTTTGCACGCACAAGAAATCGATTTTAACGACATTCGTACAACACTTCAAGCTTTAATGGCGCTTCATGACAACTGCAACTCTCTGCATACGAACGCGTACGATGAAGCGATCACAACACCGACCGAGGAGTCGGTCCGCCGCGCAATGGCGATCCAGCTCATTATTACAAAAGAGCATGGATTAACGAAAAACGAAAATCCGTTGCAAGGGTCGTTCATCATTGAAGAGTTGACCGATTTAGTCGAAGAGGCGGTATTAAAAGAGTTTGAACGCTTGAACGATCGCGGCGGCGTGTTAGGCGCGATGGAAATGCAATATCAACGCGGTAAAATTCAAGATGAATCAATGTACTATGAAATGAAAAAACATAGCGGAGAACTGCCAATCATCGGCGTCAATACGTATTTGAATCCGAATCCGCCATCGGAAGAAGAACTCAACAACATTCAACTGGCGCGCGCTTCGTACGAAGAAAAAGAATTGCAAATTGCGAATTTACGAGCATTCCAGGAACGCAATAAAGACAAAATAGAGGAAGCCCTCAAGCGTTTAAAACATGTAGCGGTAAGTGGCGGCAATATTTTTGAAGAATTGATGGAAACGGTCAAAGTTGCAAGCCTTGGGCAAATTACAAAAGCATTATATGAAGTGGGCGGTCAATATCGCCGCAACATGTAATCAAACGATCGCAGGCTGATCCATTTGTGTTGGATCAGCCCCTTTTTCGCTGAAAAAATTTTAGAAACTATTGATTCAGAACTAGCATAAACAAAAGGAATTTGTTTATAATGAATGGTATGTTATTCTAAGTGCAATTATTTATTTTTTTGGGTGATGAAGTTTATTACATAGAAAGGGAGTGCCGGATTTGAGTTTGCAGCAATACTCTCGCGAGGAATTACAAGAAATGTCGCTCGTTGAAATCGCTTATCTTATTATGACAGAGAAAAAGGAAGCGTTGCCGTTTCAACAGCTTGTCCATGAAATTGCTGCTCTAGCAAATTTAACAGAAGAAGAAGTACAGACGCGCCTTGCGCAATTTTATACAGATTTGAATATTGATGGACGCTTTATTTGTATCGGGGAAAACCGCTGGGGCTTGCGTGCTTGGTACCCATATGATCAAACGGAAGATGAAAACGTCACCGCAACGATTAAGCCGAAGAAAAAGAAAAAAGCGGTTGATGAGTACGATGACTACGATGAAATCATCGATGACGAAGAGTTGGATTATGATGATCTCGATGATTATGAAGACGAGGAAGATGTCGATCTCGATGATGAACTTCTTGATGAAGACGAATTCGATCTTGACGAGGCAGATACATTTGACGATGAACTAATTGATGACGATGAGTTCGATTTAGGGGATGAAGAGTTAGACGATGAACTTTTAGAAATGGATGAAGCAGAGGAAGAGGAAGAGTGACAATCCCCTTGACTTTATATGATGAACTATGTAGAATCTTATTTGGGCTCTTTTAAAAATAATGTATAAATCATATCGCTCCCTTACAGATGTAAGTGGAGCGTTTTTTATTTTAAAGCTTTGAGCACACTTTAAGTGTTATATATATCGGCAAGGGGGAAACAAAATGACAAAGTACATTTTTGTAACAGGCGGCGTCGTTTCATCATTAGGGAAAGGTATTACAGCGGCATCATTAGGTCGTTTGTTGAAAAACCGCGGATTGAATGTAACGATTCAAAAGTTCGATCCATACATCAACGTCGATCCAGGGACCATGAGCCCATATCAACATGGGGAAGTATTCGTTACGGATGATGGGGCAGAAACGGATTTGGATTTAGGTCACTATGAGCGCTTTATTGACATTAATTTGAACAAGTATAGCAATGTGACAACTGGAAAAATTTATTCTACTGTATTAAAAAAAGAACGCCGTGGTGATTATTTAGGGGGTACAGTACAAGTCATCCCACATATTACAAATGAAATTAAAGAGCGGGTGTTCCGGGCTGGAAAGGAAACGAACGCGGATGTCGTTATTACTGAGATAGGCGGAACAGTTGGTGATATTGAATCGCTACCATTTTTAGAAGCAATCCGCCAAATTAAAAGCGATATTGGACGAGAAAATGTCATGTATATTCATTGTACGCTCGTCCCATATATTAAAGCAGCTGGCGAAATGAAGACAAAACCGACGCAACATAGTGTGAAGGAACTTCGCAGCTTAGGCATTCAGCCAAATGTCATTGTCGTTCGCACTGAAATGCCAATGTCACAGGAGATGAAAGATAAAATTGCTCTGTTTTGCGATATTGATCCAAAAGCGGTCATCGAGGCTCGTGACGCTGATACGCTATACGCTGTTCCATTAATGCTTCAAGAACAAAAACTGGATCAAATCGTTTGCGAGCATTTAAAACTTACCTGCCAAGAAGCAGATATGACTGAATGGAAAGCACTTGTTGAGAAAGTACGCAACCTTTCACATAAAACAAAAATTGCGCTTGTCGGAAAATATGTCGAATTACAAGATGCTTATATTTCAGTGGTTGAAGCGCTTCGCCACGCTGGATACGCTTTTGACACGGAAGTGGAAATTAAATGGATTAATTCCGAGCATGTTCACCGCGAAAATGTAGAGGAATTATTAAAGGATGCGGATGGCATTCTTGTTCCAGGCGGCTTTGGCGACCGTGGAATTGAAGGGAAAATCGAGGCAATCCGCTATGCGCGTGAGCGTCGTGTACCGTTTCTCGGAATTTGTCTTGGCATGCAGTTAGCATCGATTGAGTTTGCCCGCCATGTTGTTGGATTAGAAGATGCTCATTCATCGGAAATTAACCCAAATACGTCTCATCCGGTGATTGATTTATTGCCAGAGCAAAAAGATATTGAAGATTTAGGCGGAACGCTTCGCTTAGGATTGTATCCGTGTAAGTTATTAGAAGGTACTCTCGCTTATGAGGCATATCAGGATGAAGTGATTTATGAACGCCACCGCCATCGATATGAATTTAACAATCAATACCGCCAAATCATGGAGCAGCATGGATTTGTTTTCTCTGGTACAAGTCCAGACGGCCGATTAGTTGAAATTATTGAGTTGAAAGATCATCCTTGGTTTGTGGCAGCGCAATTCCATCCGGAATTTACATCGCGCCCGACAAGACCACAGCCGCTGTTCCGTGAGTTTGTTAAGGCATCGCTACAGCGCTAATAGAAAGAAAGGACGGTCTCGCTTCGACCCGAGACCGTCCTTTCCTTATTGATTATACTCATCCAAAATCTCAATAATTGTAAAAAATAAGCAATAATAAGCAAACAGTGCCGTCATAACAGCTGGAAAGCCGAACCGTGTACCATCGTCTTTCGGGATGAGCGGTTTTGTGAGTTTGCTGTCGATATGTATGTCGACTGCGTCAACAAGGGACTGTTCTTCTCCATTGATAGCGGCCGAAATACCTACAGTGGCAACTCCTAGTGTTTGTAATTGCTCGGCCAATGCAATGGCCCGTTCATCATTTGAAAAACGTGTAATAAGGAGAACGCGGTCCGTGTGGTCGATGTCAGTGCGAACTTGTCCATTTTCCATTAATCTCTCTACTTTTGGCAATGTTTCTTTTCCTTTTATTGCTTCAAGGACGACTGCTTCCATCTCATCAAACCCGTGGATAAGTATGCGTCCAGCACCCATAATCGCTTGAGAAAGCAACCGAGCTCCATCTTCGATAGCTATGTCTTCTTCTTCAGCCAGTTTTTTTAAATAGCCGTTTAATTGTGTCATAAAAATCTTCATTGTTTCACCTTCCTTCTAACGATTACAGTATACTTCATTTGTTTAGGAAAACAACCATTTTACTGTATGTTATTTATTGATAATCGTATAAGAAAAGGAAGGAAAAATAAAACAAAATGCGAATTTATTACAGATAGGAAAACAAAGAATAGAGGTGCATAACAGATGGGGAACAAGCTTTTAATTGTTGACGATCAATATGGAATCCGAATTTTATTAAATGAAGTGTTTCAAAGGGAAGGTTATACAACTTTTCAGGCAGCCAATGGAGTACAAGCGTTAGAAATTGTTCAAAAGCACCAACCGGATTTAGTATTGTTAGATATGAAAATTCCTGGCATGGACGGCATTGAAATATTAAAACGAATTAAAGCGATGAATCAATACATTAAGGTGATTATCATGACAGCATACGGCGAGCTTGATATGATCCAAGAAACAAAGGAACTAGGGGCGATTATGCATTTTGCCAAACCGTTTGATATTGATGAGCTGCGCGAGGCGGTCAAAAAATATATTTCAGCATAACTTCAACAAACTTTTTTAAAATTCGAACAGGCCCATAATGTTGCTGTTTCGTTCGTAAGTTGGTATGCTTATAACGTAAGAACGAAGCACGCCTTTCTTTTATACATATTTTGGCTCATTTCGGCGATGCTACGCATAGCCTCCCTTTTTGTGAAGGGCGAAGTCTAATGAGTAAGGAGGATCTTATCATGCCTTTAGTGTCAATGAAAGAAATGCTAAACAAAGCGTTGGCGGAAAAATATGCGGTGGGGCAGTTTAATATTAACAATTTGGAATGGACACAAGCCATTTTAGCTGCTGCTGAAGAAGAGAAGTCTCCAGTTATTCTCGGCGTATCAGAAGGAGCGGCTCGCTACATGGGCGGCTTTAAAACAGTTGTCAACATGGTCAAAGGTTTAATGGAAGATATGAATATTTCTGTTCCTGTTGCGATTCACCTCGACCATGGCTCTAGCTTTGAAAAGTGTAAAGCCGCTATTGATGCTGGTTTTACATCTGTTATGATTGACGCCTCTCATCATCCATTTGAAGAAAATGTCCAAATTACTTCACAAGTTGTCGAATATGCTCATGCACGTGGCGTATCGGTAGAGGCAGAACTTGGTACAGTCGGTGGACAAGAGGATGATGTTGTTGCTGACGGTATTATCTATGCTGACCCGAAAGAGTGCGAAGAGCTTGTGAAACGTACAGACATTGATTGCTTAGCGCCTGCCCTCGGTTCTGTTCACGGCCCTTACAAGGGAGAACCAAAATTAGGTTTTAAAGAAATGGAAATTATTCGTGACTTAACGAATGTTCCGCTTGTATTACATGGCGGCACTGGCATTCCGACAGAACAAATTCAACGTGCTATTTCGCTTGGCACTTCAAAAATTAACGTCAATACAGAAAACCAAATAGCTTTCACAAAGGTCGTTCGTGAAATATTGGCAAAAGACGAAAAAGTATACGATCCGCGCAAATATATCGGTCCGGGACGCGACGCGATTAAAGCAACGGTTATCGGCAAAATGCGCGAGTTCGGTTCTTCAGGAAAAGCGTTGTAATCGCATAGCCGCATCGTTTTGGCCGCGCGCTGAAACGAGCGGTTTTGTTTCATTTCCTTACAATGTCATTTGGGAGGATAAGTCGATGAAGTTTTTTATTGATACGGCTAATTTAGAAGAGATTAAAAAAGCGAATGAATTAGGGGTTTTGGCGGGAGTAACGACAAACCCGAGCCTTGTGGCGAAAGAAAATATTTCTTTTCATGACCGCCTTCGTGAAATCACTGCTATTGTATCGGGATCAGTGAGCGCTGAAGTTATTTCCACAGACGCAAAAGGAATGATCGAGGAAGGGGAAGAGTTAGCGAAAATTGCCCCGAATATTACAATTAAGGTGCCGATGACACCAGAAGGGCTTAAAGCAGTTAAAGTGTTTAGTGAAAAAGGAATTAAAACGAACGTTACACTTATTTTTACAGCAAACCAAGCGTTGTTAGCAGCACGTGCAGGAGCAACATACGTATCGCCGTTTCTTGGCCGCCTCGACGATATCGGTCATAATGGCTTAGAGCTCATTTCAACGATTGCCAACATCTTTGATATTCACGGCATCGATACGGAAATTATCGCCGCTTCGATCCGCCACCCGCTTCATGTGACGGAAGCTGCATTAAGAGGCGCGCATATTGCGACCGTTCCTTACAAAGTGTTAATGCAATTGTTCCAGCATCCGCTTACCGATCAAGGAATCGAAAAATTTTTAGCTGACTGGAATCAGCAAAAACAACGATAGAAATCGTCCATTTTTGTCTAAACTGTAAATGTTTCCTTTAAAATTCGCGCAAGTGCAAGGCATCTTCGCTGGAAGGGAGACTATAATGGAAAAGTTAAAAATCATCGGAGGCGACCCTTTGCAAGGAACGGTGAGGGTAAGCGGGGCAAAAAATAGTGCTGTTGCATTAATTCCAGCGACGATTCTCGCTGACTCGCCAGTGACAATTGAAGGGTTGCCGGATATTTCAGATGTTCGTGTATTGGGAGAATTAATTGAAGAAATTGGCGGCACGTTTCATTTTAACGGCAAGGAAGCGACAATTGATCCGACAAATATTGTGTCGATGCCTCTTCCAAACGGGAGAGTAAAAAAGCTACGCGCTTCCTACTATTTGATGGGGGCAATGATCGGGCGATTTAAAAAGGCGGTCATCGGCTTGCCCGGTGGCTGCCATTTAGGCCCGCGCCCAATTGATCAACATATTAAAGGATTTGAAGCATTAGGAGTTAAGGTGACAAATGAGCAAGGGGCTATTTACCTGCGTGCGGATGAATTGCACGGCGCCCGCATTTATCTAGACGTGGTGAGCGTAGGGGCGACCATTAACATTATGCTGGCAGCTGTGCTCGCCAAAGGACGCACTATTATTGAAAATGCCGCTAAAGAACCAGAAATTATTGATGTCGCAACACTCTTGTCGAATATGGGTGCAAAAATTAAAGGTGCTGGAACAGATATCATTCGCATCGACGGAGTAGAGCGATTATCTGGATGCCGTCATTCTATTATTCCTGACCGAATCGAGGCTGGAACTTTTATGATCGCCTCAGCAGCGATGGGCAAAGAAGTGATTATTGATAATGTTATTCCTCAACATCTGGAGTCGCTGACAGCGAAATTGCGCGAAATGGGCGTACATGTGGAAACAAATGATGATCAAATATTGGTAATGGGTGCGTCCCAAATGAAAGCGGTAGATATCAAAACGCTTGTTTACCCTGGATTTCCAACCGACTTGCAGCAGCCATTTACGTCTCTATTAACAAAAGCAAATGGGACGAGCGTCGTTACTGACACGATTTACAATGCGCGCTTTAAGCATATTGACGAATTGCGCAGAATGAATGCTAACATTAAGGTTGAAGGACGCTCGGCGATTGTGACAGGCCCTGTATCGTTGCAAGGAGCGAAAGTGAAGGCAAGTGACTTGCGGGCTGGTGCATCGCTTGTCATTGCTGGTTTAATGGCGGAAGGATTAACGGAAATCACTGGCATTGATCATATTGACCGCGGATATAGCCGTCTTGTCGAGAAACTGACAGGGTTAGGAGCAACAATTTGGCGGGAAAAAATGACTGATCAAGAAATCGAACAAATGCAAAATTCTTAGACAACTAAGGGGAGAGGGAGAAGTTACAATGGAAAGAAGTTTATCAATGGAACTTGTTCGTGTGACTGAGGCAGCTGCATTAGCTGCTGCCCGCTGGATGGGGCGGGGGAAAAAGGACGAAGCGGATGGCGCGGCTACATCGGCTATGCGCGATGTGTTCGATACGATCCCGATGAAAGGGACTGTCGTCATCGGGGAAGGGGAAATGGATGAAGCACCGATGTTATATATTGGTGAGAAGCTTGGAAACGGCTATGGACCGCGTGTCGATGTAGCTGTGGATCCGCTTGAAGGAACAAACATTGTCGCTTCGGGAGGATGGAATGCGTTAGCTGTAGTAGCTGTAGCTGATCATGGAAACCTGCTTCACGCCCCTGATATGTATATGGATAAAATTGCGGTTGGACCGGAAGCTGTTGGCATGATTGATATTAATGCACCAATTATTGATAATTTGAAAGCGGTTGCTAAAGCAAAAAACAAAGATATTGAAGATGTAGTGGCTATCGTGCTAAACCGTCCGCGCCATGAACATATTATTGCCCAATTGCGTGAGGCTGGTGCTCGCATTAAACTTATTAATGATGGAGACGTTGCAGCAGCGATTAATACAGCATTTGATCATACTGGTGTTGACATCTTGTTTGGTTCGGGCGGTGCGCCGGAGGGAGTGCTGGCGGCCGTTGCACTCAAATGTTTAGGCGGCGAAATTCAAGGAAAGCTGTTACCGCAGAATGATGCCGAATTAGAACGTTGCAAAAAAATGGGGCTCGACGTCAACAAAGTATTGCGCATGGAAGATTTAGTAAAAGGTGATGATGCGATTTTTGCTGCAACGGGAGTTACTGATGGTGAGTTGCTACGAGGAGTGCAATTTAAAGGATCTTACGGGGAGACTCATTCAGTTGTCATGCGAGCTAAATCAGGAACGGTTCGTTTTATAGATGGACGCCATAGCTTGAAGAAAAAACCTAACTTAGTCATCAAACCATAAACGATGTAAGCGAGGCGCAGATGCAATATCTCCCTCGCTTCTTTCTTAATATAGAGCAATAAAATAAAAATGTGTTGATTAAAAAACAGGAAAAAGGGTAAAATAGTCATGCTGTGTGTACATAAAATAAGCTCTGCGATTTTTGCTTCTTAAACTGTAAACCTTCATGACCTTCTTTCATCCCATCCATAACTTATTTCATAAACCCTTTTTGGTATACATGGGAGAAAACGAAAAATAGTAAAAGTGTGGTGTCGAAATGGACTTAACAATTTCGGTATTAGAAAATATGAAACTAAAAGAGCTGTATGAACTGGCTCGGCAATATAAAATTTCTTACTACAGCAAACTCACAAAAAAAGAGCTTATTTTCGCTATTTTAAAAGCACAGGCAGAACAAGATGGACTATTGTTTATGGAAGGCGTGCTCGAAATCATTCAATCAGAAGGCTTTGGGTTTTTGCGTCCAATCAACTATTCACCGAGCTCGGAAGATATTTACATTTCTGCATCGCAAATTCGCCGCTTTGATTTAAGAAATGGGGATAAAGTTTCTGGAAAGGTTCGTCCTCCAAAGGAAAATGAGCGCTATTACGGACTTCTTCATGTTGAAGCGGTCAACGGGGAAGACCCGGAAATTGCCAAAGAACGCGTTCATTTTCCTGCACTAACTCCTCTTTATCCGAACCGCCAAATGAAATTAGAAACCACATCCGATAAATTATCGACGCGAATTATGGATTTGATCGCCCCAGTTGGTTTTGGACAGCGCGGACTGATTGTCGCCCCTCCAAAAGCAGGAAAAACAATGCTCTTGAAAGAAATTGCTAACAGCATTACGACGAATCATCCGGATGTGGAGCTTATCGTTCTTCTTATTGATGAACGTCCTGAGGAGGTTACAGATATCGAGCGTTCAGTTGCGGGGGACGTTGTAAGTTCTACATTTGATGAGGTGCCGGAGAACCATATTAAGGTGGCTGAGCTTGTATTAGAGCGCGCTATGCGTCTCGTCGAACATAAGCGTGATGTTGTTATTTTGATGGACAGCATTACCCGCCTTGCACGCGCCTACAACTTAGTCATTCCGCCTAGTGGACGCACGCTTTCCGGGGGAATCGACCCAGCCGCGTTCCACCGACCGAAACGATTTTTTGGAGCAGCACGCAATATTGAAGAAGGCGGCAGCTTAACGATTTTAGCAACAGCACTTGTCGATACCGGATCGCGCATGGACGATGTCATTTATGAAGAATTCAAAGGAACTGGAAACATGGAATTGCATTTAGACCGTTCGCTTGCTGAACGGCGAATCTTCCCAGCTATTGATATTCGCCGCTCCGGTACGCGCAAGGAAGAATTGCTTATTCCAAAAGAACATTTAGAAAAGTTGTGGACTATTCGAAAAACGATGTCAGACACACCGGACTTTACTGACCGTTTCTTAAATAAGCTTCGCCAAACAAAGACAAACGAGGAATTTTTCAGCATGTTAGATGAGGAATGGAAAACTGTGGGAATAAAAAAATAACCAGTTGCAAAACAAAGGCACCCTTGCTATAATTTTGTCATGTGTGTTTTGTTAAACGGTGAGAAATGACTCACAACGATAGAGAAACTCTGTTTCGAAATGATTCAGGGCGGAAGGAGATGAAAAGAAATGAAAGCAGGAATTCATCCTGAGTACAAAAAAGTCATGGTAAAATGTGCTTGCGGAAACGAATTCGAAAGCGGTTCTGTGAAAGATGAAGTGCGAGTAGAGATTTGCTCTGAGTGCCATCCATTCTACACAGGACGTCAAAAATTCGCTTCTGCTGCAGGACGTGTTGATAAATTCAACAAAAAATACGGCCTTAAATAAAAAATCGAAGGCAGCATAATTGATTTACGCTGCGCTAATAATGACCGTCCATTAATAAACACAAAAAACAGGCAAGCGAAAATTTTTCACTTGCCTGTTTTTTCGTAAAGGTTGGAAAAGAAAGGGGAAGCCCCGATGTATGTAATGAAACAGTCAGGCTGGCTTGAGGTGATTTGCGGCAGCATGTTTTCAGGCAAATCAGAAGAATTGATTCGCCGCATCCGCCGTGCAACGTTCGCGAAACAAGAAGTAAAAGTATTTAAACCGATGATCGATAACCGTTATAGCGAAGAAGCGGTTGTATCGCATAATGGCACATCGGTGATCGCGACTCCTGTTGCCTCAGCACGCGAAATATCGAAATATATTTCAGACCAGACAGATGTCATCGCAATTGACGAAGTCCAATTTTTCGATGAAGAAATTGTCGAAATTGTGCAAAAGTTAGCTGATCGGGGCTATCGTGTTATTGCGGCTGGACTTGACCAAGATTTTCGCGGCGAGCCGTTTGGTCCGGTGCCGACTCTTATGGCCATTGCTGAATCGGTTACGAAGCTTCAGGCAGTTTGTACTGTATGCGGTTCCCCAGCAAGCCGCACGCAGCGATTAATTAATGGCAGACCGGCTTCTTATCACGATCCTATCATTTTAGTCGGCGCAAGCGAATCATACGAGCCGCGCTGCCGTCATCATCATGAAGTGCCTGACAAGCCGGAAATGCAGCATCATCACGAAACAGCAAATGAGCGTATTGCTCGATGATGGAACATTCCTCCATCAATATTTCTTCAATGATTGGAAAAGATAACGGCAGGGAGGCGACGAATGATGAAATATGTACTGCCGTTACTTTTCGCTATCGTTCTTTCAGCGTGTACGATAAACCCAACGGATTCACAATATCACGCTCAGAACGAAGATAAAAATGGAAGAAAGTTAATGACAGGAAACGAAGCAAAGCCTAATTATGATCGGATATATAATCACTTTGACGATCCGGAGAAGACCAATCAAAATCCGAATTTTATCGGCATAACGCATGGAAGCGAAACAAATCGTGCCGATGTTCGCAAGGCGGTGCAGGTTGTTAGAAAATATACAAATTATGAACCGGGATCGGTATGGATCAACGGTAACGACATGTGGGTCACCGTCCATACCCGCCGCAATATGTCCGATAGCCAAAGAGAAAAAGAACAAGCCCGCCTATACAAACTGCTTACTAAATCAATTCCAAATTATAACATGCGTGTTCGCATAGATTGACTATAATGCCCTTTAGTAGGGCTTTTTTTATTTAGAAAACAGTAGTATAATTATAAATTAGACTGTGTTATGGACAAAGGCAGAGGTGAATCACGTGTTTGAACGTCTTCAAGCGGTAGAAGAGCGCTATGAACGATTGAATCAACTATTAATGGATCCAGAAGTAATCAATGATCCGAAAAAGCTCCGCGATTATTCAAAAGAACAAGCTGACTTAGAGGAAACGGTGCATACCTATCGGGAGTATAAATCAGTTCGCGAGCAGCTTGCAGATGCAAAAGCGATGTTAGAAGAAAAATTGGATCCTGAAATGCGCGAAATGGTGAAAGAGGAAATTAGTGAACTCGAGGAGCGCGAAGAAGCGCTTGTCGAAAGGTTAAAGGTATTACTGTTGCCAAAAGACCCGAACGACGATAAGAACGTTATTATGGAAATTCGCGGTGCGGCTGGTGGTGAAGAAGCCGCGTTGTTTGCCGGCGATTTGTACCGTATGTATACGCGCTATGCTGAGTCGCAAGGTTGGAAAACGGAAGTGATCGAAGCAAGTCCAACCGGATTGGGCGGTTATAAAGAAATTATCTTTATGATTAACGGAAAAGGAGCTTATTCTAAATTAAAGTTTGAAAACGGCGCCCATCGTGTTCAGCGTGTACCGGAAACGGAATCAGGCGGTCGCATTCATACATCGACAGCCACGGTGGCTTGTTTGCCGGAAATGGAAGAGATCGAAATTGAAATTAACGAAAAAGACATTCGCGTCGACACCTTCGCTTCGAGCGGTCCAGGTGGGCAAAGTGTCAATACGACAATGTCAGCGGTGCGCTTAACGCACATTCCAACAGGAATCGTTGTTTCTTGCCAAGATGAGAAATCGCAGATTAAAAACAAAGAAAAAGCGATGAAGGTATTGCGCGCTCGCATTTACGATAAATATCAACAAGAAGCGCGCGCTGAGTACGACCAAACGCGCAAGCAGGCGGTGGGAACGGGAGATCGCTCTGAGCGTATTCGAACTTACAATTTTCCGCAAAACCGCGTAACCGATCATCGTATCGGTCTAACATTGCAAAAACTCGATCAAATATTAGAAGGCAAGCTTGATGAGATCATTGATGCACTAATTTTAGACGACCAGTCGAAGAAGCTGGAGCAGGCGAACCATGAATCATAACAAAATTTACGAAGTCCTTCATTGGGCTTCTTCTTTTTTAACAGAGAACGGAAAAGAAGCGCGGGTAGCGGAGCTATTAATGCTTCATCATTTAGGAATAACGCGGGCACAACTGTTCGCGTGCTTGCGGGAAGAGATGAATGAACGTGTTAAGCAAGTGTTCATTCAAGATGTACAAAAACATGTCTATGAGCATATACCGGTACAATACATTATTGGTTCAGAAGAATTTTATGGACGCAAGTTTCTTGTCAATCGGGAAATTCTAATTCCAAGGCCGGAAACAGAAGAGCTCGTTGACGAAGTGTTGAAACGGATCGAGCGGTTTTTTCCGCAACAAGAAGCAATTGATGTGGTCGATGTCGGAACGGGCAGCGGAGCCATTGCGATAACTATTGCGCTAGAAAATCGGGCTTTGCTTGTAAGCGCGATCGATATTTCCCGTGAATCATTGCGGGTGGCGAAGGAAAATGCTGACCGCTTCGGGGCGGAAATCGATTTTTTACAAGGGGATTTGTTGCAGCCGCTCATTCAGGCGGAACGCAAAGTTGATGTCGTCGTCTCCAATCCCCCTTATATTCCCGAAGGTGACATTGCTTGCCTTTCGCCTGTTGTGAAAAACCATGAACCACTAAGGGCGCTTGTTGGAGGAAAAGACGGTCTTGATTTTTATCGCCGTTTTATGAATGAATTGCCGCTTGTCTTAAAAAAACGTGCTCTTGTTGCATTTGAAATCGGTGCGGGGCAGGGAAAAGCGGTAGCTGAGCTGCTAAAACAAACATTCCCACAAGCAAGAGTTGATGTTGTTTTTGATATTAATGGAAAAGACCGGATTGTTTGTGCGGAAATAGAGCAATGATGAATGAAAATAGCACCTATAGCCCTCCAACGAATGAAAGGAGCAAAGAGCGAGGGGGCTATTTTTCTTTTTTATATGAGCTGCCACGCTGCTAGCAAATAAAGAAAATGATATTTTAGAATTTATTTTTGCATTTTTTTAGATTCATAGTTTAAAAATAGTTTGTGCTGTCCAAAATGATGAATGAAAGGACGGTGCAAACAAATGAGAAAAATTGCAATTATTTTATATATATTTCTATTGATGATTGGTGTGCTTGTCAACGTATATGGCCAGCAAACGGAAGCCGGAGCGAACGCGCAAGTGATGATTCCGAATGAGGCGATTCGGCTTCGCATTTTAGCTAACAGCGATTCCGATAAAGATCAAGCGTTAAAGCGAAAGGTTCGCGATGCAGTCAATGCTCAGATTAATAAGTGGGTGGCGGATTTAAGCTCTTTCGATCAAGCGAAGCAAGTCATTAAATCGCATTTGCCTGATATCGAACAAACGGTGGCAAAGGTATTGCAAGAGGAGCATAGCGATCAAGCTTACCATGTTCAATTTGGAAATGTTCATTTTCCAACAAAAATTTACGGAAATTACATTTATCCAGCAGGTGAGTATGAAGCAGTTTTAATTACCCTTGGCGAGGGAAAAGGGGCGAACTGGTGGTGTGTGCTGTTTCCGCCTCTATGTTTTCTAGATTTTTCAAATAGTGACGCAGTACAGGCAACGAAGAAAGAGACAAAGGAAAAAAGAGAAAATGAAACAGCGGCGCCAAAATCGGAGAAAGAAAAAAACCCGCCAGCGCTTAGTACGTCCGGACCATCTAGTGATATGATGTCTTCTTCCGATTTTGTCGTAAACGAAAAGGAAGAAAAAGTGGAAGTCAAATCTTTCTTTGCTGAGTTGTTGGAGAAGATTTTGCCTTAGCATGATTGTGGATAAGTAAGGTATATGTGCAAAAAAACATAATAATATCCACAAAGTTATAAACAAAAAACAATAAGTTATTCACAAATTGTGGATAAAATTTAGCGGCAGTGCCGTTCTTTTTTCTTATTTATGATGATTGTATCTGCAGAAATATTGATAGAAGAGTAGATTTCTTTACGCGTAATGATATTAATCATGGTGGTGAGTAGAGTGGAAACGAAAGTTTGGATTGTGGACAATGCTGTGGACAAAAAAGGCAGTTACTCACAAATTTCACAAGCTGCCACGCTGCTTCGAGAGAATGAAGTGGTTGCTTTTCCTACTGAAACGGTTTATGGATTAGGGGCGAACGCCACATCAACAATAGCGGTAAAAAAAATTTTCCAAGCGAAAGGTCGTCCGAGCGACAATCCGCTGATTGTCCATATTGCAGATCGCAAACAGCTTGAAGAAATTGCTGTTGATATCCCGCCGGTTGCTAATACTTTAATTGAGCATTTTTGGCCGGGACCTTTGACATTGATTTTAAAAAAGAGAGAAAACGTTATTTGTGACGAGGTGACAGCAGGACTTTCGACCATCGCAGTCCGTATGCCCGACCATCCAGTAGCTCTGGCTCTTATTCAAGAAAGCGGTCTCCCTCTTGCGGCTCCGAGCGCCAATTTATCAGGAAGGCCAAGTCCAACAAGTGCGATGCATGTGTTGACCGATTTAAACGGAAAAATTGCCGGTGTAGTGGATGCCGGGGTGACAGGGATCGGAGTGGAATCGACCGTTTTGGATTGCACAGCTGAAATTCCGACGATTTTGCGTCCGGGAGGCGTCACAAAAGAGGAACTAGAAAAAATAATTGGACATGTGAACATGGATGCCGCCTTATTCGCCGGAGACAAGGTTCCAAAATCACCGGGAATGAAGTATACGCATTATGCACCGAAATCGCCGTTAATTATCGTGGACGGCAGTCCGTCTTTTTTGCAGCAGCTTGTCGATCAACAGCGCGCCCTTGGAAAGAAAGTAGGGGTATTAACGACCGAAGAACACGAGCATTTTTACAAAGCTGATGTCGTGCTTGCGTGCGGAAAAAGGGCGGATTTGTATACAGTGGCGAGCTGTTTATACGGAGCGCTTCGAGCGTTCGATGAAACGGATGTAGAGGTCATCTATAGCGAACGATTTCCTCAAGAGGGAATTGGCACAGCGATTATGAACCGGCTGAATAAAGCAGCGGGTTATCAGTTGATTCGTGAAAAATAACCATTCTAAACCCTCTAGGACTTGCATATGTTACCAATGAGGCAAGTCCGGGGAGGGAACAAAATGCATGCAGTAGTGGGGGAACTTATAACATTATGCATGGTGGCATTTGCATTAGGCATGGACGCGTTTTCTGTAGGATTAGGGATGGGTTTTTTTCGTTTGCGTTTAAAGCAAATGTTTTATATAGGATTCACCATTGGAATTTTCCATATTGTGATGCCTTTATTAGGTATTTTTGTTGGACGGTTTTTATCCGAGCGATTTGGCAGCATCGCATCATACATCGGTGGTGCACTCCTGCTTTTATTAGGTCTGCAAATGATCATCGCTTCTTTTAAACAGGATAGCGGTCCCCTTATTTCACCAGTTGGGCTTGGTTTAATTTTTTTTGCCCTTAGCGTCAGCCTAGATAGTTTTTCTGTTGGGTTGAGCCTCGGAATTTACGGCGCGCGCACATTATTGACAATTTTTCTATTTGGCTTTTTTAGCATGCTTCTTACTTGGGCCGGGTTATTGTTAGGGCATCGTTTTCAACATTGGCTCGGTGTTTATAGCGAGGTACTAGGAGGCGCTATTCTCTTAGTGTTTGGATTAAAGTTAATGTTTCCTCTTTAGGAAGGCAGCTATTTGCTGCCTTTTTTTGTGATATACTTTAAAAAACGGACTCTATTATAATAATGTTATAAAGTTCTTAGCGATAAGGGGGTTATTATGTCGATTCGGATTCTATTTGTCTGTACAGGAAACACATGCCGCAGTCCAATGGCAGAAGCGTTGCTGAAAAGTAGGCAGCTTTCGCATGTAGAAGTCAAATCTGCAGGTGTATTTGCCAATGAAGGAAGCGATGCTTCTGAACATGCAAAAACAGTCCTTGTAGAGAAGGGGATTAAAATCGTCCACCGTTCCTCTTTCTTAAAAAAGGGAGATGTTGATTGGGCTACTTATATTTTAACCATGACGACCGGTCATAAGCAGCATGTTATTGAGCGGTTTCCGGAAGCAAAGGGCAAAACGTTTACGTTTAAAGAATTTGTTTCTGGACAAGAGGGGGATGTAGTCGATCCGTTTGGCGGTTCCGTCGAAATGTATCGCCAAACGAGGGAGGAGCTGGAACAGCTAATCGAACAACTCGTTCAAAAGCTATAGTGGGATATAAGGGGGATATAGATAATGGATGATAAAAAGAAGTATCGGTTTAGCTTGCGGCTAAAGTTGGTTGTGTTTACGACGATTTTAGCGATCATTACTTATTCTACAAGCGCGGTATTCATTTATGTATTATACGATTTTCTTTTCAGTGCATTTAATAAAAGCGTATTCACTATCGTGGTATTGCTGCTTGGAATTTTCTGGTCCGGGGTTCTTGCTTATGTAGCTTCTGGTTTTATTACGCGACCGCTGCATCAGCTTAAGCAGGCAGCGATCAAAGCAGCAAACGGAAAAATTGATCAAGATGTGCCGGTAGCGAAATCTGATGACGAGATTCGCGCATTAGGGCTTGCTTTTAATGAAATGTTAAGAAATTTGCGAATGATGGTACAAAATATTGAAGAGAATTTTGCTCATACGAACGAAAAAGTAGTTGAAATTACGAATGCTTCCAGTGTTGCTGTCGAGCGCTCGGAAAGTATTACCCGAACGATTGAGGAAATCTCTAAAGGGGCAACCGATTCTGCTGTTTCAATGCAGACGACAGCTGAATCTGTAGAAGATGTATTAAAAATTGCGAACGAGGTTCAGAAAAAAGCGGAACAATCAGAGCAGCTTGCGATCGAGATGGTAGATACTCTTCATACGAGCAAGGAAGTCATCCATTCGCTTGTTAACGGCATTCAACTTTTAGCGCGCAATAATCAAGCTTCTTTAAGTGCTGTGCATCGTCTTGAGCAACATGCAAAAGAAGTAGAAAATATTATTTCGCTTGTTGGCGATATCGCCGGCCAAACGAATTTATTAGCGCTTAACGCTTCAATCGAGGCTGCCCGCGCTGGCGAGCATGGGAAAGGCTTCGCTGTTGTCGCTGAGGAAGTGAGGAAATTAGCTGACGAAAGCGCCCGGGCTGTGCAAGGGATCTCTGAATTGATTAAAAATATCCAAAAGGAAGTCGTCCATGTCGTGGCCCAAATTAATGAGCAAGTAAAGGCCGCAAATGAAGAGGCGGAAAAAGGAAATGATACGAATCAAGCGATTACAGAGATGACGAACTCTATTCATGAAGTTGCTAATGCCGTTCACCAAATTGCCGAACTAGTGAAAGCACAAATGAAACATATTGAAAAAACATCGATTCAGTCACAGGAAGTGGCTGCGATCGCTGAGGAAACGTCGGCAGGGGCTCTTGAAGTGACGGCTGCGACACAAGAACAGGCAACGGTAATCCACCATGTCAATAAACTAGTAGGGGAGCTTGCTGAACAAGCGCAAAATTTAAAAAATACGATTGAGCGTTTTTGTGTAAGATAAAGGAACATAATAAGTTAATGAAAAAGTCGCCTTTTGTCGCTAAAATGAAAAACAAGGGCGGCTTTTTTATCACCGCCGGCAAAACAAAGTAAGGAGGAAAACACGGTGAAAGTAGCGATTGCATCTGATCATGGCGGAATGAACATTCGTCAAGAAATTAAAAAACTTATGGAGGAAATGGGGATTGAGTATATCGATTTAGGCTGTGAGTGCGAAGGGTCGGTCGACTACCCAGATTATGCAGTTCCGGTTGCTGAAAAGGTAGCCAGCGGGGAAGTCGATCGCGGCATTTTAATTTGCGGTACAGGAATTGGTATGTCGATCGCTGCCAATAAAGTGAAGGGAGTGCGTTGTGCGCTTGTTCATGACCTCTACAGCGCTAGAATGACGCGCGAACATAATGACAGTAACGTATTAGCAATGGGGGAGCGCGTCATTGGCCCTGGTTTGGCGCGAGAGATTGCCAAAGTTTGGCTCACGACAGAATTTGCAGGCGGCCGCCATGCTAATCGAGTCAATAAAATTGAGAAATATGAACAAGAACGTCTATAAAAAGGGGGAGAATGAAAAATGCTTTCGCAATGGAAGCAGCAGTGGCAAACGATTTTAGCAGAATTTCAACAGCAAGTCCCCCTTGCTTCTGAGCATCTTCTTGTCATTGGCTGCAGCACGAGCGAAGTGACCGGAAAAAAGATCGGTACCGCGGGCACCACGGAAGTTGCGGAAATGATTTTCGCGGAACTAAAAGCATGGCAAAATCAAACCGGTGTTCAGCTTGCGTTTCAATGCTGCGAGCATTTAAACCGAGCTCTCGTTGTTGAAAGGAAAACAGCCATTGCTAAAAATTTAGAAATTGTTTCAGTCATTCCGGTGCGCTCGGCAGGAGGAGCGATGGCAGAATATGCATATGAGCATATGGACGATCCAGTCGTGGTTGAATTTATTAAAGCGGACGCGGGTATCGATATTGGTGATACGCTCATTGGCATGCATTTGAAGCATGTTGCTGTGCCTGTGCGTACATCGATTCGAGAAATCGGGCATGCCCATGTGACATTAGCGAAAACGAGACCGAAGTTAATTGGCGGGGCTCGGGCCGTGTATTCAAAGGAAAAACCGAATGCTTCTTGCACATCTTAATGATTTTGTTCATTTTTTCTTTGAATCATGTACTAAAAAGTTGTTAAAATAAAGAGGAATATTTTCATATCTCGAAAGAAGGGGGAGCACGTGATGAACTACTTGCCACAACAAGATCCGCAAGTGTTTCAAGCAATTCAAGACGAATTAAAAAGACAGCAAACGAAAATCGAGCTGATTGCGTCAGAAAATTTTGTCAGCCGTGCTGTAATGGAGGCGCAAGGATCCGTATTAACAAACAAATACGCAGAAGGATATCCTGGCCGTCGTTATTATGGGGGCTGCGAATACGTTGATGTTGTTGAGGATTTGGCTCGCGAACGGGCAAAACAGCTATTTGGTGCGGAACATGTGAATGTTCAGCCGCATTCCGGCGCTCAAGCGAACATGGCTGTTTATTTTACGGTTTTACA
Organism: Anoxybacillus tepidamans PS2; assembly: GCF_000620165.1. Taxonomy (GTDB): domain Bacteria; phylum Bacillota; class Bacilli; order Bacillales; family Anoxybacillaceae; genus Anoxybacteroides; species Anoxybacteroides tepidamans_A. The sequence continues at coordinate 382,282 of NZ_JHVN01000001.1, read as the reverse complement.
ACATGGTGATACAGTTCTTGGGATGAACTTGTCGCACGGTGGTCACTTGACGCACGGAAGCCCGGTCAACTTCAGCGGCATTCAATACAACTTCGTAGAGTACGGTGTAGATCCGGAAACACATCTCATTAACTATGATGATGTATTAGAAAAAGCGCGCTTACATAAGCCAAAGCTCATTGTTGCTGGAGCGAGCGCTTACCCGCGTGTCATTGATTTTGCACGATTCCGTGAAATCGCCGATGAAGTAGGTGCCTATTTGATGGTCGATATGGCGCATATTGCAGGTCTTGTTGCGGCAGGTCTTCATCCAAATCCGGTGCCTTATGCGCATTTTGTAACGACAACAACACATAAAACGTTGCGCGGTCCGCGCGGCGGCATGATTCTTTGCAAGGAAGAATTTGCAAAACAAATTGATAAATCAATTTTCCCAGGTATTCAAGGCGGACCTTTAATGCATGTGATCGCAGCAAAAGCTGTTGCATTAGGCGAAGCGCTGGATGACAGCTTCAAAACATACGCGCAAAACATTATCAACAACGCAAAGCGTCTGGCTGAAGCGTTAATTAAGGAAGGATTTACGCTCGTATCGGGCGGTACGGACAATCATTTGTTGCTTGTTGATGTGCGCTCGCTAAACTTAACGGGTAAAGTAGCGGAAAAAGTGCTTGATGATATCGGAGTTACAGTGAATAAAAACACGATTCCTTACGACCCAGAAAGCCCGTTTGTTACAAGCGGCATCCGCATCGGTACAGCAGCGGTTACTAGCCGCGGTTTCGGTCTTGAAGAAATGGATGAAATTGCAAGCATCATTGCTCTTGCGCTTAAAAATGCTGATAACGAAGAAAAACTCGAAGAAGCGCGCCGTCGCGTTGCTGCTTTAACTGAAAAATTCCCGCTATATGCATAAGCACAAACGTCCCGTATCGCATGAGAGATACGGGGCTGTTTTTTGGTTGTAAAATGAATTGGTTCGCATTGATGTCACCTTGCAACACTACAGAGTTGGTAAATGAACAGGTTTGCTAAGTCACGCACCTTCTGATGAAAAGATAAACGTTACGAATCCAGTGAAATTCGTTTCACTCACATCCGGTGCCGTTATTGAACGTAGGTCACTTTTTCGGTAAAATGTAAAGAAATGCAACCTGAGTAAAAAGGAGAAGACATAATGAGCAAAGTATATGTATTTGACCATCCACTTATTCAGCATAAACTTACATACATTCGCGACAAACAAACGGGGACAAAAGAATTTCGTGAACTAGTCGAAGAAGTTGCAACGCTAATGGCGTTTGAAATTACGCGCGATCTTCCGCTTGAGGAAGTAGAAATTGAAACGCCAGTCAGCAAAGCAAAGTCAAAAGTGATTGCGGGGAAAAAGCTAGGAATCATTCCGATTTTGCGTGCAGGAATCGGAATGGTAGATGGCATTTTGAAATTGATCCCAGCGGCAAAAGTCGGTCATATCGGTCTGTATCGCGACCCGGAAACGTTAAAACCGGTTGAGTATTATGTCAAGTTGCCAACGGATGTAGAGGAACGTGATTTCATTGTGGTCGACCCGATGTTAGCGACGGGCGGCTCTGCGGTTGAAGCGATCAATTCATTGAAAAAACGCGGGGCAAAAAATATTAAATTCATGTGTCTTATCGCTGCGCCTGAAGGAGTAGAAGCGGTAAGAAAAGCACATCCAGATGTCGACATCTATATTGCTGCACTTGATGAAAAACTGAACGATCATGGTTATATTGTTCCGGGACTCGGCGATGCGGGGGATCGCCTATTTGGAACTAAATAATATGCTATTCAAACGCTGAGCATCCTTTATGGATGTTTGGCGTTTTTATGTAGTGGGAAAAAATAAATAATGAAAAAAATAAATATTATATTATACAATAATTATATAAAAAATAAATGAATAAATGTCACAAAATATTAATAATTTGTTTGAATTTATTGGCTAAACACGTTGACATTGACTTGTCCCTATTGTATGCTTACAGGGGATATGATGATAAGGTTTTCATGAGGCTTATGTGAAAAAACTTTTATGCAGGGATGTATGTGTATGCGCCCTAAACAGCGTCATCCTCTCCAAGCGATCGGCTTAATGTCCGCAATCGTATCTCAATTAGTTGGATCCATTTTAATAGGGATTTTTGGTGGGAAATGGATTGACGAAAAATTCGGCACCGACCCGATTTTTCTCATCATAGGCCTATTTGTTGGACTGGCCGCAGGCGTATACGCCATGCTTCGCTCAATCCGTCAATATTTCCCAGAGGAGTAATGACATGCAGCAAATGTTTCAAAGACAACAAAAATACGTATTTTACCTGTTGTCTCTCTACACATTAGGCTGGGGATTCACTAGCTACAAAACCTTCTTTTTGAGCCTGATTCTTGGCACAGTGATTAGCCTCTTCCTTTCGTGGAACCTGGCTCGGAAAGTCGAAAAATTCGGACGAGCGGTCGCTCAAGGAAAAAAAGTCCGTTCCATCGGAACATTTTCGCGCTTGGCAGCAGCTGTCCTTGCAGCCGCTATCGCCGTCGAATACCCACAATACTTCTCCATTATTCCTGTTGTGATAGGATTAATGACATCCTATACTGTCATTATAATAGATTTTCTTTTGTGCAAAAATAAACAACATCCATGAAAGAGAGGTGAAGAACGGTTGGAACATAAAGCGCCGATTTATGAATTGTTTGGATTAACGTTCAACTTGTCCAACGTCTTAATGACAACGGTGACAAGTTTGATTGTGTTAATCATCGCCATTGCGGCAACGAGATCCCTTCAGCTTCGCCCTCGGGGAATGCAAAACTTCTTAGAGTGGGTGTTTGATTTTGTGAAGGGAATCATCAACAGCACGATGGATTGGCAAACAGGTGGCCGCTTTTTGACATTAGGTGTTACGCTCATCATGTATATTTTTGTGGCTAACATGTTAGGACTTCCGTTTTCCATCCGCATGGGGGACACCCTATGGTGGAAATCTCCGACAGCCGATCCAACAATTACGTTGACTCTCGCAGTCATGATTGTTGGTTTGACGCATTATTATGGCATCAAACTTAAAGGTGTTAAAGAGTATAGCCGTGATTACTTTAGACCAATGGCCTTTTTATTCCCATTGAAAATTATTGAAGAATTTTCCAACACGTTAACGTTGGGCTTGCGTCTTTACGGTAACATTTTTGCCGGCGAGATTTTGCTAGGGCTATTGGCGGGTCTTGCTACAAACGGCGGAGTATTCGGCGCGCTTGGCGCTGCGATTCCGACGATCGTATGGCAAGGATTCAGTATTTTCGTTGGCTGTATCCAAGCGTTTATTTTTACAATGTTAACAATGGTTTATATGGCACATAAAGTGAGCCAAGACCATTAAAAATAAACTTTTCTATCAAAAAATACATGTATAAATAGAAGGAGGATATTTACAATGAATTTAATTGCAGCTGCCATTGCGGTAGGTTTAGCAGCACTTGGTGCTGGTATTGGTAACGGTTTAATCGTTGGTCGTACAGTAGAAGGAATTGCTCGTCAACCAGAATTACGTCCTACACTTCAAACAACAATGTTTATCGGGGTAGCGTTAGTCGAAGCGTTACCGATCATCGGCGTCGTTATTTCATTCATCGTTATGAACCGATAATCAATATTTCATTTGTGATGGCGAAGTTCGTGCAGACGATCACCTTCGCCATTCCTTTATGTGTATGTAAACCCTGCCTTTTTATTCAAAGTTTAGCGGCTGAAGGGAGTGAAAAGCGGTGTTAATAAGTATGAACACGTTTTTATTAGGTGCTGCCGAGCATCATACAGGCATCAATACAGGCGATATTATTTTCCAATTACTAATGTTTATTATCTTATTAGCATTGCTCCGTAAATATGCGTTCGGTCCATTAATGGGCATTATGAAACAACGCGAAGAGCATATTGCTAACGAAATAGAACAAGCAGAGAAGCATCACCAAGAAGCGAAAAAGCTTGCTGAAGAGCAGCGAGCTCTTATAAAACAATCGCGTCAAGAAGCGCAAGCGCTCATTGAAAATGCGCGCAAGCTTGGCGAAGAGCAAAAAGAACAAATTATTGCTGCGGCTCGTTCTGAAGCTGAACGCTTGAAAGAAGCAGCGAAGAAGGAAATCGAACGCGAAAAAGAGCAAGCGGTTGCTGCGTTGCGTGAACAAGTGGCTTCCTTATCTGTATTGATTGCATCAAAAGTGATTGAAAAAGAATTGAGCGAGCAAGATCAAGCGAAGCTGATCAATGAGTACATTCAAGAGGTAGGAGAAGGGCGATGAACAAAGAAGTCGTAGCAAAGCGTTATGCGTTAGCTCTTTTTCAAATCGCGAAAGAACAGCAGCTCCTTGATCAGTTCGAAGAAGAAATCCGCGTGGTCCAGCAAGTATTTGCGGAACAATCTGAGTTTCTATCGGTATTGACTCATCCAAAGTTATCACTAGAAAAGAAAAAGTCGTTAATTAAAGAAACGTTTGCAGCATTGTCAACGACTTTGCAAAATACGCTGATGCTATTGCTTGACCGCCATCGCATCGATATCGTCGCACAGCTTGCAGAAGAGTTTATCGCTCTTGTGAACGAAGCGCGCGGCGTTGCAGAGGCGACAGTTTATTCTGTCCGGGCGTTGACAGAAGACGAAAAACAGGCGCTCTCTCAAGTGTTTGCAGCAAAAGTGGGCAAGGCATCGCTTCGTATTCATAACGTTATTGATCCAAGCTTAATTGGCGGTGTGAAGCTTCGCATCGGCAACCGCATTTATGACGGCAGCGTCAGCGGAAAATTAGAACGACTACAACGCCAGCTTATTGGCTAAAGATTCGTAGATAGGGGTGAAATGCATGAGCATCAGAGCTGAAGAAATTAGCGCGCTGATAAAAAAGCAAATCGAAAACTATCAGTCCGAAATTAAAGTGAGCGATGTAGGTACGGTAATCCAAGTCGGTGACGGTATCGCGCGCGCACATGGCCTTGACAATGTCATGTCAGGGGAGCTCGTTGAGTTTGCAAACGGTGTCATGGGAATGGCGCTGAACCTTGAAGAAAATAACGTTGGTATCGTTATTTTAGGACCATATACAGGCATTAAAGAAGGGGACGAAGTTAGACGTACAGGCCGCATCATGGAGGTTCCGGTCGGCGAAGCATTGATCGGTCGTGTCGTCAACCCATTAGGTCAGCCAGTTGATGGATTAGGCCCGGTTGAAACGACAGAGACTCGTCCGATTGAAAGCCCAGCTCCTGGGGTTATGGATCGTAAATCGGTACATGAGCCACTGCAAACAGGTATTAAAGCGATTGACGCGCTTGTGCCAATCGGCCGCGGTCAGCGTGAGCTCATCATCGGAGACCGTCAAACAGGTAAAACGGCGGTTGCGATCGATACAATCTTGAATCAAAAAGATCAAGACATGATTTGTATCTATGTTGCAATCGGTCAAAAAGAATCGACTGTTCGTAACGTCGTTGAAACATTGCGTAAACATGGCGCATTAGATTACACAATCGTGGTGACAGCATCTGCTTCTCAACCAGCTCCATTGCTATTCCTAGCTCCATATGCCGGGGTATCAATGGGTGAGTACTTCATGTACAAAGGCAAGCACGTGCTTGTTGTATATGATGACTTATCGAAGCAAGCGGCTGCTTACCGTGAGCTTTCGCTATTATTACGCCGTCCGCCAGGCCGCGAAGCATATCCAGGGGACGTATTCTACTTGCACTCTCGCCTTTTAGAGCGCGCAGCGAAATTAAGCGACGCCAAAGGCGCGGGTTCATTGACAGCATTGCCGTTCGTTGAAACACAAGCAGGGGACATCTCCGCTTACATCCCAACGAACGTAATTTCAATCACAGACGGACAAATTTTCTTGCAGTCTGACTTATTCTTCTCTGGCGTGCGTCCAGCGATCAACGCGGGTCTTTCCGTATCGCGCGTAGGTGGTGCTGCGCAAATTAAAGCGATGAAGAAAGTATCAGGTACGCTTCGTCTTGACTTAGCAGCGTATCGTGAACTTGAGGCATTCGCGCAGTTCGGTTCAGACCTTGATAAAGCGACACAAGCAAAACTTGCTCGCGGTGCGCGTACAGTTGAGGTATTGAAACAAGGATTGCACGAGCCGATTCCAGTAGAAAAGCAAGTAGCGATTATTTACGCGTTAACACGCGGATTCTTAGATGACATTCCAGTTGAAGATATCCGCCGCTTTGAGAAAGAATTGTTCGCATGGCTTGATCAAAATGGTCAACATATTCTTGACCATATCCGTACGACGAAAGATCTTCCGAGCGAAGAAGATTTCAACAAAGCGATCGAAGACTTCAAGAAAACATTTGTTGTTTCCGAGTAATAAACAAGCGGAACAGAAGGAACGTTGCGCTTCTGTTCCTTATCTCTATCAATAGATTCAGCGCAAAAAAGGTGGTGAAAACCTTTGGCATCATTACGCGACATTAAGACACGAATTAACTCAACGAAGAAAACGAGTCAAATTACAAAAGCGATGGAGATGGTTTCTGCTTCAAAATTGCACCGCGCTGAAACCAATGCAAAATCGTTTGTTCCATATATGGAGAAAATTCAAGAAGTTGTTGCGAACATCGCATTAGGCAGTTCAAGCAACCATCCGATGCTTGTAAAGCGCCCTGTAAAAAAGACGGGATATTTAGTCATCACATCTGACAGAGGGCTAGCTGGCGCTTACAATAGTAACATTCTTCGTACGGTGTACCAAACCATTCAACAGCGCCACAAATCGACAGATGAGTATGCGATCATTGCGATTGGCCGGATGGGATTAAACTTCTTCCAAAAACGAAACATTCCCGTTGCTTTAAATATTACTGGGCTCCCGGACCAGCCATCATTTGCTGATATTAAGCGCATTGCTAGCCAAACGGTAGGCATGTTTGCTGACGGCACATTCGACGAGTTGTACATGTACTACAACCATTTCGTCAGCGCGATTCAACAAGATGTGACGGAAAAGAAACTACTGCCGCTGACTGATCTGGTTGCAGAAAAGAAATTAACATCGTATGAATTTGAGCCTTCGCAAGAAGAAATTTTAGAAGTGCTTTTACCACAATACGCAGAAAGCTTAATTTATGGCGCATTGTTAGATGCGAAAGCGAGTGAGCATGCAGCGCGCATGACAGCGATGAAAAATGCAACGGACAATGCCAAAGAGCTTATTCGCACGCTTACGCTTTCATACAACCGCGCCCGTCAAGCAGCGATTACGCAAGAAATTACGGAGATCGTGGCAGGAGCCAATGCATTGCAATAAAAAAGCATCGGCGCATGCATCATAGAGACGTTCAAGTAGCAAGTTAGGAGGGAAAACGATGACAAAAGGACGCGTTCTTCAAGTTATGGGTCCAGTTGTAGACGTAAAGTTCGAAAACGGACATCTTCCTGCGATTTACAACGCCCTTAAAATTCAACATAAAGCGCGCAACGAAAACGAAGTCGACGTTGACTTAACACTAGAAGTGGCCCTTCACCTTGGTGACGACACTGTTCGTACGATTGCGATGGCTTCTACAGACGGTTTGATTCGTGGCATGGAAGTCATCGATACAGGGGCACCAATTTCTGTTCCAGTTGGGGATGTAACACTCGGCCGCGTATTTAACGTATTAGGTGAGCCGATTGATCTAGATGGCGAAATTCCAGCAGATGCACGCCGTGATTCGATCCACAAACAAGCGCCAAAATTTGAACAACTCTCAACACAAGTCGAGATCCTTGAAACAGGTATCAAGGTTGTAGACCTTCTTGCACCATATATCAAAGGTGGAAAAATCGGTCTGTTCGGTGGTGCGGGTGTAGGTAAAACGGTATTAATCCAAGAGCTCATCAACAACATCGCGCAAGAGCACGGCGGTATTTCCGTATTTGCGGGCGTTGGTGAACGCACTCGTGAAGGTAACGACCTTTACCATGAAATGAAAGACTCTGGCGTTATTAACAAAACAGCGATGGTGTTCGGACAAATGAACGAGCCGCCTGGTGCGCGTATGCGCGTAGCGTTGACAGGTCTTACAATGGCGGAATATTTCCGTGATGAGCAAGGACAAGACGTGTTGTTCTTCATCGACAACATCTTCCGTTTCACGCAAGCAGGTTCTGAAGTTTCTGCCCTATTAGGACGCATGCCTTCTGCGGTAGGTTATCAGCCAACGCTTGCGACGGAAATGGGTCAATTACAAGAGCGGATTACATCAACAGCTGTTGGTTCGGTAACATCGATTCAAGCGATTTACGTACCAGCGGACGACTATACAGACCCAGCTCCAGCAACAACGTTCGCGCACTTAGATGCGACAACGAACCTAGAGCGTAAATTATCAGAGATGGGTATTTACCCTGCGGTAGACCCGCTTGCATCGACATCTCGCGCGCTTGCGCCTGAGATCGTTGGCGAAGAGCACTATCAAGTGGCGCGTAAAGTGCAACAAACGTTGCAGCGCTATAAAGAGTTGCAAGATATTATCGCAATTCTTGGTATGGACGAGCTTTCTGATGAAGATAAACTTGTCGTTCATCGCGCTCGCCGTATTCAGTTCTTCTTATCGCAAAACTTCCACGTTGCGGAGCAATTTACAGGTCAGCCAGGTTCTTACGTGCCTGTAAAAGAAACAGTCCGCGGCTTTAAAGAAATTTTGGAAGGAAAATACGACCATCTTCCAGAGGATGCATTCCGCTTAGTGGGCCGCATCGAAGAAGTGGTTGAAAAAGCGAGACAAATGGGCGTAGAAGTTTAATTAAGGGACATGGGAGGCTTTTGTGATGAAGACGATTAAAGTCAGTGTAGTTACTCCTGATGGCCCGGTGTATGAAGCGGACGTGGAAATGGTTAGCACGAAAGCAAAAAGCGGTGAACTTGGTATTTTGCCAGGGCATATTCCGCTTGTTGCTCCGCTTGAAATCGGATCTGTGCGTCTGAAAAAGGACGGCAAAACGGAATTTGTTGCTGTAAGCGGCGGTTTTCTAGAAGTTCGTCCGGATAAAGTAACCGTGCTAGCGCAGGCAGCGGAAAGAGCAGAAGACATTGATGTCGTTCGCGCTAAGGCGGCGAAAGAACGTGCGGAAAAACGCTTGCAGGCTAAGCAAGACAACATTGATTTCAAACGTGCCGAACTTGCCTTAAGACGTGCCATCAACCGATTAGAGATAGCGGAAAAACGATAAAAAACAGGGGATTTTCCCCTGTTTTTTATTTGTTTGAAAAATAAAAATATTTCCTCTTGGTAAAACTGGTCGGTCTGTCGACACTTCTGGATATAAATGTTATAATGATATCGATTACAATTCTTAATTATTTGATATTTTAAACAATTGTAATAGTCTATATGACAAGGAGGCGGACGGGAATTTGCTCAATGTATATTTGAATAACTATTTAATCGTTTTTGTATTTTTATGTCTAGGAATTTTACTTCCGGTCGTCGCTTTGACGGCGGGACGCCTTTTGCGTCCACATGCACCAAATGCGGCAAAAGAGACAACATATGAGAGCGGAATCGAACCGTTTCATGATTCGCGCGTTCAGTTTAATGTGCGTTATTACATTTTTGCCCTGCTATTTGTTATTTTTGATGTTGAAACCGTTTTTCTCTATCCATGGGCTGTTGCCTACGACCGTCTCGGTTTGTTTGCGCTTATTGAAATGTTTATTTTTGTTGTCATGCTTGTCATTGGACTTGTGTATGCTTGGAAAAAGAAGGTGTTAAAATGGATGTGAAACTACTTAATGTTCCGGAAGAAGAGATGGAAGAATTGCGACGCAACGTCTTTTTAACAACGCTCGAACAATTGAAGGCTTGGGCGAGAAGCAACTCGCTGTGGCCGTTGACGTTCGGGCTTGCTTGCTGTGCAATCGAAATGATGGGAGTCGGCTCTTCTCATTACGACTTAGACCGTTTCGGTTCCTTTTTTCGTACTTCTCCTCGCCAATCGGATGTGATGATTGTATCGGGAACGGTAACAAAGAAAATGGCGCCGATTGTTCGCCGATTGTACGACCAAATGCCCGAACCAAAATGGGTGATTGCCATGGGCTCCTGTGCTACAGCGGGCGGACCATACGTGAAATCGTATTGCGTCGTGAAAGGAGTCGATCAAATTGTTCCGGTCGATGTATATATTCCCGGCTGTCCTCCGAACCCAGCAGCACTCATTTACGGAATTAATAAATTAAAAGAAAAAATTCGTTATGAAGCGAAAACGGGGAAGAAGGTGCTGTAATCGATGAGCGATGAAAAAGATTTGCAGCAGCTAAAAAAAGAAGCGGCAGAGCGGGCGAAGCAGTTGGCCCGCGAGCGAATGGCGGCAAAACAGGCCGAAGCACAAACTGAACAGACGCTCGAAACGCAGGCCGCAGAAAAACAAGAAGGAGAAACAGACGAATTAGCATTAGCAAAAGCAAAGGCTGCTGCCGCTGCCAAAGCGAAAGCTGCGGCGCTGGCGAAGCAAAAAGCGCAGGAAGCAAAAGCAGCAGAAGAAGCCGAAGCTAACGGCCCCGATCTTACGAAACAAGAATTAGAGCAAGCTAAAGGGGCAGTGGAAGATGACATTGAACTAGCGAAAAAGAAAGCGGCTGCAGCAGCGAAGGCAAAGGCCGCAGCGCTAGCGAAGCAAAAGGCGCAAGCGGCAGAACAAAGCGAAACAGCAGGCTCTGCTGATAGCGATGAGCTAGCCAAACAAAAAGCGATTGCCGCCGCGAAAGCAAAAGCCGCAGCCGCTGCAAAGGCAAAGGCCGCAGCGCTGGCGAAGCAAAAGGCGCAAGAAGCAGGACAAGACGAAACGGTAGAATCTGCTGATAGCAAAGAGCTAGAAAAACAAAAAGCAATAGCTGCCGCGAAGGCAAAAGCAGCTGCAGCAGCGAAAGCAAAAGCTGCAGCGCTGGCGAAGCAACAAGGGCAAGAAGGCAGCGACATGTCCGCAGGCGAAGATGATATTGCCCGGGCAAAGGCAAAAGCAATTGCCGCTGCGAAAGCCAAAGCAGCCGCGGCTGCGAAGGCAAAAGCCGCCGCTGCAGGCGGGGCAGACGCGCCGCAAAAGGATGAAGCGCCATCGCCAAACCAGCCGTTGCTTGATAAATATATCAAGGTCATTCAAGAACATCTTGGCACAGACGTATTAGAGGATGCTTACATTAACCGCCTCTCTAAAGATGTGCCGACGCTTGTAGCGAAAAAAGACACTTATTATAAAGTAGCGCAGTTTTTAAAATACAATGAACAGCTCGGTTTTGATTATTTATCTGAACTGCATGGAACGGATTTCCAAACACATATGGAAGTGTACGTGCATTTATACTCTTATAAAAATAACCAACCAGTCGCTTTAAAAGTAAAAATTGACCGAGAACAACCGGAAATTGATTCCCTCGTCCCGCTTTGGCAAGGGGCAAATTGGCCGGAGTGCGAGGCATATGATTTACTAGGTATTCGATTTAAGGGGCATCCAAATTTAATTCGGATCTTTTTAGGAGAAGATTGGGTTGGTTATCCGCTTCGCAAAGACTATGAGCCGTATGACGTGGAGGTGTAGCTGATGTTTCGAACGGAAGAGATGCTTCTTAACGTAGGACCGCAACATCCGAGCACACACGGCGTGTTTCGTCTTGTGTTGAAAATCGATGGGGAAATTATTCAAGAAGCTACACCGGTAATCGGTTACCTTCATCGAGGAACGGAAAAATTAGCGGAAAATTTGCAATATACGCAAATCATTCCGTATACGGACCGGATGGATTATTTATCAGCGATGACGAATAACTACGTCATTTGTCATGCAGTAGAAACGATGATGGGAATTGAAGTCCCGGAGCGCGCTGAATATTTGCGTGTGCTCGCGATGGAGCTTGGGAGAATTGCAAGCCATCTTGTTTGGTGGGGAACGTATCTATTAGATATCGGCGCTATTAGCCCGTTTTTATACGCTTTTCGTGAGCGCGAAATGATTATTAATCTATTGAATGAATTATCGGGTGCACGCTTGACGTTCAACTATATGCGCGTCGGAGGCGTGAAATGGGATGCACCGGACGGCTGGATCGAGAAAGTGAAAGAGTTCGTTCCGTATATGCGAAAGCAGCTTGAGGGATATCACGAATTAGTAACAGGTAATGAAATTTTCCGCCACCGTGTCATCGGTGTCGGCAAATACACAAAAGAAGAAGCGCTTAGTTATTCGCTAAGCGGAGTCAATCTTCGTTGCACAGGCGTCAAGTGGGACTTGCGCAAAAATGAACCTTATTCCATTTATGACCGCTTTGATTTTGACATTCCGGTCCGTGAAGAAGGCGATTGTTTTGCCCGTTATGAATGCCGGCTCGCTGAGATAGGAGAGTCGCTCAAAATTATCGAACAAGCTTGCGAGCAATTTCCGAAAGATGGAGAAATTATGGCGAAAGTGCCGCGCATTATCAAAACGCCGCCAGGGGAGGCATTCGTTCGCATCGAGTCCCCGCGCGGCGAGATCGGCTGCTATATCGCAAGCGATGGAAAAAAAGAACCGTATCGCCTTAAATTCCGTCGTCCATCGTTTTATAACTTGCAAATCCTCCCGAAATTATTAAAAGGCGAAAATATAGCAAATTTAATTGCGATTCTTGGTGCGATTGATATTGTGCTCGGGGAGGTTGACGGTTAATGGAACAATTATTGCATTCTGCGCCCAGTTGGACGAATTTCCTGATCTTTTTTGGGCTTGGCACCCTGTTATTGCTTGTTGTATTAGGCTTTGTAACATACGGAATTTTAGCAGAGCGAAAAGTCATGGGCTTTATGCAAGGACGAATCGGCCCCAATCAAGTAGGGGGACGATGGGGGCTGTTGCAGACGGTTGCAGACGTATTAAAGCTTCTGATTAAGGAAGATACGATTCCAAAAGCGGCTGATAAACCGTTGTTTATTATAGCGCCTGTGATCGCCTTTGCTCCCGCATTCATGGTTCTGGCAACGCTGCCGTTTACCGATTCCCTTCAATTTGCGGATATCGGGGTTGGCTTGCTTTATTATATTGCTGTGTCAGGGTTAACGACGGTCGGTGTTTTGACAGGGGCATGGGCATCGAATAATAAATATGCGCTCCTTGGAGGCATGCGGGCAGCAGCGCAAATGATTTCATATGAGATTCCGCTCGTCATGTCGGTTCTCGGTGTGATTTTGCTAACCGGAAGTTTGAACCTCAACGATATTGTCGAGGCGCAAAAGCATGTGTGGTACATTTTTATCCAGCCGATTGGATTTCTCGTCTTTTTAATCGCCTCGGTTGCTGAGTTGAACCGCACACCGTTTGACCTGCCGGAAGCTGAATCGGAGCTTGTCGCGGGGTTCCATGTTGAATATTCCGGTTTCCGTTGGGCGTTCTTTATGCTCGCTGAGTATGTTTATTTTTTCGCGATGGCAGCACTCACAACGATCTTGTTTTTGGGCGGCTGGCAGCCAGTGGCGTTTTTAGGATTCATTCCAGGTGCTGTTTGGTTTTCGTTAAAGTTTAGTATAATCGTGTTTATTTTAATTTGGTTCCGTTCGACATTTCCGCGTTTGCGGGCCGATCAATTGATGGAATTTGGCTGGAAAGTACTGCTTCCAGTAGCGTTGGCCAATATTTTTATTACTGCGCTTATTAAAAGTGTATTCTTTTCATAAAAGGGGTGTGGCATCATGCTGGGTTTAGCGAAAGGTTTAGCGTATACCCTAAAAAATTTAACGAAGCAAAAAGTGACATATGATTATCCAAACGAGCCGCTGGCGCTTCCGGATCGCTTTCGCGGCATCCAAAAGTTTTATCCAGAAAAATGCATCGTCTGCAATCAGTGTGCGGCGATTTGTCCAACTGACTGTATTCAGTTGACGGGAAAAAAACATCCTGATCCGACGAAGAAAGGAAAAATTATCGATACGTATGACATTAATTTTGAAATTTGCATTTTATGCGATCTTTGTACGGAAGTGTGCCCAACGGAAGCGATTGTAATGACAAACAACTTCGAGTTGGCCGAATACAGTCGGGACGCCCTTTTTAAAAATTTAGAGTGGCTTGATGAAAATGATACGAATGTGCGAAAGGGGAATAAGCCGTGAGCGGAGAATATCTCGCGTTTTTAGGGCTCGCACTTGTTGCTATTGCCGGCGGTGTACTTATGTTGAACGTCACGAAAGTCATGCATATGTTTGTTGCCCTCGTGTTTACGTTTATCAGCATTGCCGGCTTGTATGTTCTTTTATCGGCGGAATTTGTCGCAGCTGTTCAGGTGCTCATTTATTCTGGAGCGATCACCATTATCATGTTGTTTGGTATCATGTTAACGCGTCATCAGGACGAGGAAAAAGAAGGGGCCAAAAGCGCGTGGCGTAAGTGGCTGACAGCGCTTGCGGTATTTGCGTTCGGCGCCGTCGTGTATAGGGGGATTTACCACTTAGACTTCGGCGGTCAAGCCACGCATCTTCACGAGAAAAACACGGAACAAATAGGTGTGGCGCTTTATTCAAAATACATGATTCCGTTTGAAATTACGTCAGTCATTTTGTTAGTAGCGCTTGTCGGAGCGATTGTTTTAGCGAAAAAAGAAGACGAGGAGGTAGGATCATGAGCACTGTTCCATTGTCAGCCTACCTTGTGCTTGCGTTAATCTTGTTTTGCATCGGGTTATATGGGGCCTTGACGAAGCGCAATGCGGTCATTGTGCTTATCTGTATCGAATTAATGTTGAACGCAGTCAATATTAATCTAGTCGCTTTCAGCAAATATGGAGCGAATCCGAGCATTACGGGGCAAATTTTTTCCCTGTTTACTATTACAGTAGCGGCAGCGGAAGCGGCTGTAGGGCTAGCTATTTTAATGGCGTTGTACCGCAACCGAAGAACCGTTCATATTGATGAAATGGACTCTATGAAACATTGATGAAGGGAAATAAGTGAGATATCCAAAAATCGTGGAGTGCCAATCGATATAACTACGCTTGCATGTTGAAAAAGAAAAGGGCGATCAGCTCTTTGATAAAAGGGGATTGTGATACAATGATGGAAAACGCTTGGATCATACCGCTTTTCCCGCTATTTTCATTCCTTATCTTGCTTGTCGTTGGAAAACGAATGAAGGAAACGAGCGCCTATGTTGGCATCATCGCCACATTTCTTTCTTTCGTCGGAGCAGTCGCGGTGCTTATAGAACGGTTGAATGAACCGACGTATCAAGCAACGTATACGTGGCTAACAATTGGCAAGATGAACATCACAGCTGGGTTTGAAATTAACCCGCTAAATGCGCTTATGCTTGTTGTTGTTTCGCTTGTCAGTTTTCTCGTACATATGTACTCTAAAGGATATATGCATGGGGACGAACGATTTTCAGTGTTTTATGCGTATTTAGGCTTGTTTACATTCGCGATGCTCGGTCTTGTCATTTCAGCCAATTTGCTGCAGACGTACATTTTTTGGGAACTTGTTGGTCTTGGTTCATTTTTACTTATTGGTTTTTATTTTTACAAAGAAGAAGCAAAAGCAGCTGCTAAAAAAGCGTTTATTATGACACGCATTGGCGATGTGGGGCTGTTGATCGGCATGATTTTATTATTTTGGCAAGCTGGCAGCTTTCAATATGGAGATATTTTTGCCGCTGTGAAAGCGGGAAATATATCAGGAACGATGGTAACATTATGCGCTATTCTTATCTTTATCGGCGCGATCGGAAAATCAGGGCAGTTTCCGCTTCACACATGGCTTCCGGACGCAATGGAAGGCCCAACGCCTGTGTCAGCGCTGATCCATGCGGCGACAATGGTTGCAGCTGGTGTGTACCTAGTGGCTTCGCTCTTTCCGCTCTATGAAGCGAGCAGCACAGCGATGCTCACGGTTGCCATTGTCGGAGGCATTACAGCCATTTTTGCTGCTTCTATCGGCCTTGTACAGACAGATATTAAACGAGTGCTGGCATACTCGACGGTCAGTCAGCTCGGTTATATGATGCTTGCGCTTGGTTCGGGCGGATATGTCGCAGGGGTTTTCCATTTAACAACTCATGCGTTTTTTAAAGCGTTGCTGTTTTTAGCAGCCGGGAGCGTCATTCATGCTGTTCATACACAGGACATTGAAAAGATGGGTGGACTTTGGCGAAAAATGCCGCTGACGGCACCATTGTTTCTCATCGGAACGTTAGCCATTAGCGGATTTCCGCTTCTTTCTGGATTTTTCAGCAAGGACGAGATTTTAGTAGCGGCATGGACTCACGGGCATATTGTATTGTTTTGGCTTGCTGTTATTGCTGCCTTCTTCACAGCGTTCTATATGTTCCGGCTCTTTTTCCTTGTCTTTGGCGGCGAGATGCGCAGTGAGGTAAATGTTCATGAATCCCCAGCGGTGATGACATTCCCAATGGTCGTGCTTGGTGTGTTGTCGATCGTGGCGGGTTACATGAATACGCCTTGGTTCGGCACATTCCTTGGCGATTTTCTTGCGGGTGAGGGCACTCACGCCCATGAAGAAGCGCCTCTATGGATTATGGTTGTTGCGACAGCCGTATCACTAGCGGGCATTTGTCTTGCGTGGCTCATGTACGGTAAAAAATCGTTGGCAAGAGATTGGCTTAGTTCAAGGGCACCGATTACATATAATATGCTCTTGAACAAATATTACGTCGATGAGTTCTATACCGTTACGGTCGGGTATGGTACAAAAGTGTTAAGCGTGTTTTTGCAATATGTGGATCGTTTTATCGTTGAAGGGCTCGCCCATTTGATTGCCGCTTTAACGAGAGCCATTGGAGCGATTGGTGCGAAATTGCAAAACGGGCAAGTTCAAATGTATGGAGCGGTCACATTTATCGGCCTGACGATCCTTGTCGTCATTCTTGCTTTCACAGGGGGGTATTTATAATGAATGAAACACATTTCCTTTCATTGCTTGTCTTCTCCCCGCTCCTCGGCATTGTGCTATTGGCGTTTGTTCCGAAAGCGCAAGAGCAGACGATTAAATTACTAGGTTTTTTGGCGACATTGCCTTCTCTTATTTTAGCGTTATTTGCTTTTACGCAATATTTGCGCGGGTATGACCTAAAAGGTTTAAGTGAAAAGCATGCATGGATTCATTTTGGAAAGTTTTCATTTCTTACGGAGTCAACGTTTGCGGTTGACTATGAGTTGAATGTCGACGGCTTTGCGCTTGTGATGATTGTATTGACAGCTCTATTAGCGACGCTTGCGGCCATCGCTTCCATTCATATTAAAAAGGAATGGAAAGGGTATTTCATGTTGTTTCTTCTTTTAGAAATCGGCATGCTTGGCGTATTTGCGGCGGGCAACTTCATATTGTTCTTTATTTTCTTTGAACTGACGCTAGTTCCGATGTTCTTCCTAATCGGAAAATGGGGTTATTTCGAAAAGGAAAGAGCGGCCTATAGTTATTTATTGTATAACGGAATTGGTTCAGCCATTTTGTTGCTGGTGATTTTAATCTTATTTGCCCGCACCGGCACATCCAATATTGCCGTATTAAAGGAAATGCTTCATGATCCACAGGCAGCGGCACAAATGTTGGCACCAATTTCTAACGACTTGCGTTACGGTTTATTGATTGCTCTTCTTATTGCTTTTGGGGTAAAGTTGCCAATTGTACCGCTTCATAGTTGGATGCTGCGTGTGCACGTTCAAGCACCGCCGTCGATTGTTATGTTGCACTCAGGGGTTTTATTGAAAATAGGGGCATTTGGTTTGATTCGTTTTGGAATGGGGTTATTTCCGGAGCAATTTCAACGCATAGCTACGTGGATCGCGATACTCGGAGTTGTTAACTTATTATATGGAGCTTTTTTAGCGTTCATCCAGGAAGATTTCAAGATGGTTTTGGCATACTCTAGTATTTCTCATATGGGAATTGTGCTCATTGGATTAGGTGCATTAAATGAAGCCGGCATTCAAGGGGCGATTTTTCAAGTCGTATCGCACGGTTTAATTTCGGCACTGCTGTTCTTGCTAGTAAGCATTATGTATGAGCGCGTCGGTACGACAACGCTTGCGCATCTAGGAGGGCTTGCTAAGGCCATGCCTGTTGTCTCTGGATTTTTATTAGCGGGGGCAATGGCTTCGCTCGGTCTGCCGGGAATGTCCGGTTTTATTAGCGAATTTACGGCATTTTTAGGCTTGTTTAAAGCGGCGCCTGTCGTTGCAGCGGTGGGGACGCTTGGAATTATTATGACCGCTGTCTACCTATTGCGCGCGGTGCTGAATATGACGTATGGAACCGCAAAGCGCAGCGCAATGGAAGCAGAGGACATCCATGTAATCGAATTAGCTCCTGTGCTCGTATTGCTTGGCTGTATCGTTTTGATTGGCGTCTATCCACACATTTTAGCGCAGCCGCTCAAGGCGACGATTGAGATCATGATGAACGGACTAGGAGGGTGAGAGACATGAGTTGGGACACATTATTGCAATATAAATGGGGAGTGATGACGCCGGAATTTGTCATCCTCGGTGTAGCGACTGTTCTCTCCCTTATCGATCTGCTAATGCCGAATGATAAAGATCGTCGCCCGCTCGGCTGGTTTGCACTGGCAGGGGTCATCGTAGCGCTTGTTTCGTTAATTGGATTGCTTTCTGTCGATAGGACATCCATTTTAAATGATACATTTCGTCTCGATGCGTTCGGAAAAGCGTTTAAATTCTTGTTGTTAGTAGGAGCATCTCTTGTTCTGCTGCTTTCGATGGATTATAAGCCGAAAGAAAACATGAAGTATTACGGCGAGTTTTATTATCTATTTTTAACAGCGCTGCTTGGGGCCATGATTATGACGTCAAGCGGCGATTTGATCACGTTATTCGTCGGATTAGAGCTGTTATCTATTTCCTCTTATATTTTAGCTGGGCTGCGAAAAGCCCATCGTCTATCGAATGAATCTGCAATGAAATATGTCATCAATGGCGGTATTTCTACAGCGATTACGCTGTTTGGGATGAGTTATGTATTCGGGTTTGCTGGTTCGACGAATTTGAAAAAAATCGCTATTCAACTCAGCGCCCTGCAAGATAGCAGCCAACAATACGTGCTGGCACTTGCGTTTTTGATCATGTTTGTTGGCCTTTCATTTAAACTTGCATCTGCACCATTTCACATGTGGGCGCCGGATGTATATCAAGGCGCGCCAACTCCAGTCACCGCTTTTTTAAGCGTTGTTTCGAAAACGGCTGGATTTGTTATTGTACTTCGTTTGTTTATTACACTGTTTGCGTCCGTGCCATCGCAAGGAAAAGAACCTTCATCGATGCTGTTATCGATGCAAGATTACATTGCGTTTTTGGCGGGAGCGACGATGATTATCGGGAATACGATTGCCTTGAAGCAGCGCAACGTGAAGCGGTTATTTGCTTATTCGAGCATTGCGCATGCCGGATATTTATTAGTCGGTTTTGCGGTTATGTCATGGGTGATGATTGATTCCATGTGGTTTTACTTAGCAGCATATTTGCTGATGAACTTAGGGGCATTCGCCATTTTACAAGTGATCACTGATCAGTCAGGATCGGAAGACATTAGCCAATTTGCTGGTTTATATCGCCGCCAACCGCTTTTAGCTGTGTTGATGGGGATTTTTGTACTATCGCTTGCTGGCATTCCAGGAACCGCTGGGTTTATTGGAAAAGTGCATATTTTTATCGGTGCGTTTGCCACAGAGCCGGCTCATTACGTATTGGCTTCTATAATGATTGCAACGACGGTCGTTTCATATGTTTATTATTTCGGGCTGTTTACGCAAATGTTCTTCCGGCCAGTCGCCGCTCATGAATCGGTCAAAGTACCGCTTGGAGTGATGCTCGTCGTTGCTATTTGCGCTTTAGGTACGATTATACTTGGAATCGCGCCGAGTTTGGCATATAATTTCTTAGATCAATTTCAACATTTCAGCGATTTTCTTCGTTAACATGACAATAGGAGGGGGGGGCCCCTTCTTTTTTTGGCGGAAAAGGGGTGATCGGTATGATAGCGGGAGTTGGACAACAAGCATTGCTAAGCATTATCTCCCATCTTGTGTTTATCGCCATTACATGGTGGACGCTGCAAGCGGTACATATTGAAAAGCTGTTAAAGCCCAATCGTGTGTTTCAAGCGCGTCTGTTTTATATTTTGCTGACGATTGCTCTTGGTTCGACTGTTAGTAACTTTTTCCTAGATTATTTTCTCTGGTCGAAGCAATTGCCGTTTCTTTTCCGGGGTGAATAAGCCCCACGTTTTTTGTCAAAAAGGAAAAAATCTCTTGCTCATTTTGTCGATTGTTTTTGTGTATGTTCGCTTCCAATCTGGCAACAATAACAGCTAAGGAGAGGAAGTGAACCGGTATGAAGAGAAAGAACATAACAATCATTGCATTATTATTCACTGTGTTTTTAATTGGCCATCACTCATTCAGTGAAGCAAAAGAGAATGAGCCGCTTGAACAAATACAGACAATGGCTCACGTATTACAGAAAAATGGTGCATCGATCCAGCAATGGACCATTTACACAAGGGAGTATGCCCAAACAATTAAAAATCATTCAGACTTTGCGAAAAAAGTGGATGAGCTGAAACGGACGTTTCCAAATTTTCGTTGGACCGTTGCAGCTGACCAGCATGTTCAGAAAGCGACAGGCTTATATGAACACTCCTCAATACAAGAAAAAATTCAACTCGTTACTGCCGTTGCAAATGAAAAGCCCCAAACGTATATCCTCTATGAATTAAAAGGATTTGGTTGGAGCGAAAAAGTAAAGAAAAAAATCGGTAAAAACATAAGACAAAAGTCATCACTGCTCTTTGTAAAACAGCCTGCATTTTTCTCTTGTGTAAAAGGGGAATTGAATGGTAAGATGGAAGGTGTTTTGTTAAAACAGGCTTACCATCTTTTACATGAATTTAGAGCGGAGCCCGTTGAGGCGCTTCAGGAAGGGACGTTTGTTTCCATTTCTGCATATACTGGGCAGTGGGAGAACGTTCTTCCGACAAAAACACATCCAATGAATATCCAGCTAGCATTAAGACAGACAGGATTGGGCGGTCAGACGACGGTTGTCGTTGGAACCCCTATTATTACAATTGAATATTAATATAGAGAAATTGGACGCGGAGGGGAATACCTTGGAAAAAATCATCGTCCGTGGCGGAAACCGGTTAAGCGGCACCGTGAAAGTGGAAGGAGCGAAAAATGCCGTTTTGCCTGTTATCGCCGCAACCTTATTAGCAAGTGAAGGAAAAAGTGTGATTCATGATGTCCCTGCTCTCTCCGATGTATATACAATCAGTGAGGTGCTGCGTTATTTAAACGCAGAAGTTGCGATGGAAGGAAATCAAGTCACTGTAGATGCATCCCGAGAGCTCAAAATAGAGGCGCCGTTTGAATATGTCCGCAAAATGCGCGCTTCTGTTCTTGTAATGGGACCGCTGCTTGCGCGTACTGGCCGTGCTCGCGTGGCGCTACCGGGCGGTTGTGCGATTGGATCGCGGCCGATTGATCAGCATTTAAAAGGATTTGAAGCAATGGGCGCTTCCGTGAAGGTTGGGAACGGCTTCATTGATGCGGAAGTAAAAGGCCGGCTTCGCGGTGCAAAAATTTACTTAGATTTTCCAAGCGTAGGAGCGACAGAAAACATTATGATGGCCGCTGTGTTGGCGGAAGGAACGACTATTATTGAAAACTGTGCAAAAGAACCGGAAATCGTCGATTTAGCGAACTTTTTGAATGCCATGGGCGCAAAAGTGCGGGGTGCTGGTACAGGAACTATTCGGATTGAAGGTGTATCCGAGCTTCGTGGTGCAGTCCATACAGTGATTCCAGACCGAATTGAGGCAGGTACGTTTATGGTTGCTGCAGCGATTACAGGCGGCAATGTTTTAGTACAGGGAGCGGTTCCGGAACACTTAAGTTCGTTAGTGGCGAAAATGGAAGAAATGGGTGTTACCATCATTGAAGAGGAAAACGGGCTTCGTGTGATCGGACCGGAAAAATTGAAAGCTGCAGATATTAAAACGATGCCGCATCCAGGATTTCCGACCGACATGCAATCGCAAATGATGGCGCTATTGTTAAAGGCAGAAGGAACAAGCATGATCACAGAAACGGTATTTGAAAACCGCTTTATGCACGTCGAAGAGTTTCGACGCATGAATGCCGATATTAAAATCGAAGGACGTTCGGTCATTATTAACGGTCCTTGTAAATTACAAGGGGCGGAAGTGGCGGCGACTGATTTGCGCGCTGCAGCGGCGCTCATTTTAGCAGGATTAGCGTCTGAAGGATATACGCGCGTAACAGAACTCAAGCATTTAGACCGTGGATACGTCCGCTTTCATGAGAAATTGGCGGCTCTTGGCGCTGATATCGAGCGCATTCGTGAAAAAGAGTCTGCCTTCGAAGAAGCAAAGGTAACAGACTTAAATATATGAACAACGAAAAAACGACCGTCAACTACACCGCACGTAGTGGAAGGTCGTTTTTGCTTTTTCGCCAAAAATAGACAAGTTATTTTTCCTATCTTTTTTGTGAAAAACAAATTGTCATATATACTTGTCCAAGCCCATACATTATGTAATAACGAGCACGCAAATCATATTGTCGATGATGCGAAAGGCAAATGTTTGCGCTTGAAAATTGCATATTGGAGGGCTCGGAAAGATGAAACGTGTAAAACTACTAATCGTACTAGCTTCCCTATTATTAGTTGTTGTCCTGCTTATTCCGACGTTGCTCGTCATTCCGTTTAACGACAAAGCAGACGGAATGTTAACGGAAGGGCTTCGCAAGCAACCCGTCCCCACGGTTCAGGCAAAACAGCAAGAAGCAGGTCCGAATGTTGAGGTAGCAGTGTACCGAAGTAAAGAAAAAAGGGTCGAGCACATTCCGCTTGAACAGTATGTCATCGGTGTGGTGGCGGCTGAGATGCCAGCTGAGTTTGAGTTGGAAGCATTGAAAGCGCAGGCGTTGACAGCGAGAACGTACATCGTCAAGCAAATGTTGAATGATCAGCCGATTCATTTGCCGAAGGGGGCAAATGTTACGGATACGGTCATGCACCAAGTCTACTACAGCAACGACGAATTAAAGCGGCTATGGGGAGCCGATTATGAATGGAAAATGAAGCGGATTGTAGAAGCTGTTCAAGTCACTCAAGGGCAGATTATCACCTACAACAACGTACCGATCGAGGCGTCATTTTTCTCCACAAGCAACGGTTATACCGAAAACTCAGAAGCGTATTGGGAAAATGATTTTCCTTACTTAAAGAGTGTGGCTAGTCCTTGGGATAAGGAATCGCCAAAATTTTACCATCAAACGGTGATGTCTGTGGCCGAGTTTGAGCAAAGGCTAGGTGTGACACTTCCGCCAGACGGTTCTGTCGGTGCAGTACTATCGCGAACGCCAGGAAAAAGAGTGGATGTAGTTGAGATTAACGGAAAAAAATTAAAAGGAAGAGAAGTAAGGGAAAGACTAGGATTAAAGTCGACGGACTTTACATGGGCGCGCAAAGGGAACGAGATCATCATTACGACGAAAGGGTACGGACACGGAGTAGGAATGAGCCAATACGGGGCCAATTTTATGGCGAAATCAGGGAAAACGTATGATGAAATTATCAAATATTACTACCGTGGGGTAAGCATTTCTTCTGCGACTGCCTTTTTAAATAAGCTTACGGCAAAAAAGTGAGCAGGCTCTTTTGAAGGAGCCTCTTTTTTATGTATAAAACGCGATTTTTTTCAAAAAATAAACGAAAAAAATGTTTTTTGATGTATAGATTTTTCTCTTTCTGTTCAAAATGGTTGCTGAGGTGATGAACAATGAGAGAGGAAGAAAAGAAACAACCTTCTCCGATGAAACCAAGTTTGAGACGTGCGTTGAGAAAGCGTTGGGTATTTCCAGCTGTGTATTTAACAAGTGCTGCAATTATTCTAGCAGGTGCGCTTTGGTTCCAAAACAAACATGATGGGAACTCGAAGAAAGATGAGTACGAGTACAGTCAAGATATTCCGGGTACTTCTTCTAAAGATCAAGAATCAGTTCCTGTCAACGAATCTCTCGAACGTGTGACGATGCCTGTGCTTGACCCGAATGCTGTTGAAATCAAAACACCGTTCTATGATTATGCCGCATCGAAAGAAGAACAAGAAGCAGCTCTCGTCTTTTATAATAATACGTATCATCCAAACCGCGGCATTGACCTTGTGATGAAAGATGGGAAGGCATTTGATGTGACTGCTTCATTAAGCGGAACGGTTACGAAGGCGAAAAAAGATCCGATTTTAGGATATGTTGTGGAAATTGACCACGATCACGGCGTCGTTACTGTGTATCAGTCACTTGCTGACTTGCAAGTGAAAGAGGGAGACACAGTGAAACAAGGCCAAGTGATCGGAAAAGCAGGGCAAAGCCAATTCAACCAAGAAGCTGGAACCCATGTCCATTTTGAGATCCGTAAAGATGGAAAACCAGTGAACCCGCTAGATTATGTAGATAAACCTGTTACAGCGTTAACGGAATCCAACGCCGACAACGCCACTGAAAAAAAAGCAAACGATCAAGGAACGAACCAATCGCAAACGGACCAACAAGGCACTCAATCTCCAAGTGATCAGTCTCAAACGGACCAACAAAGCACTCAATCTCCAAGCGATCAGTCTCAATCTGACGAACAACAAACAGATGATACTAATACAAATCAAGACTCCTCATACAAAACGCCGGATTCCTCTATCGGAATGGCGCGTACGTAATGAATGGAGCGAGCTGCCCATCCCTTCCAAGGAGATGGGCAGCTTTTTATATATGAGAAAATTTCCGCCTCTAAACGCTGTATAGGTAGGAGAGGTTTAGGCCACATACATCATCCCCCGCTAAAGAAGGCGGGGGATGATATGTTATTGAACGGTAAAAGTGATCGTTGCTTTTGCTTTTGGCCAGTTCTTATCGGCAAGCCACCACGTAAGTGTATATTGGCCTTTTGGCAGCGGAGGGAATGTCTCTGTAAACGATAGCTCTTCTCCTTGTTTAAGAATGCGTTCTTCGTATATTTGAGTGAACATTTTTCCCTCGCTAAATTGTTTTAGTTTTTTGCCATTCCGGTACAGTATATAATCATACTTTTGTCCGCTAGTAAACGTCACTTTCTGTTCTCGTTCCGTTTGATTTTTCACAGAGAAAGTGAATGTATAACGTTTATTTTGTTTTTGATACGTTAAAGACGGCTGTAGGGTGCCAGCAACAATTGGATGCATCTGACGCTGTGAAAGCTGCTTTTCGGCTGATGAAAGGCCCGCGAAATTCCACACAACAGCTGCTGCGATTAAGGCTACAAGTAAAGAAGTTATTGTCTTTTTCCTCATCTGCTTTTCCCCTTTCTGTTGGATTAGTCGCTGAACTCTTCATATTGTTACAAAAAAAGTAGCATATATGTACCATTTGCTTAATAAAATGTTACAAACTTATCAACTAATGGGAGTGTTTGAGGTGGGGATCGTCCATAACAGCAAGAATAAAGCTCAAGATGCTTTCGAATTGAACAAGAGGAAGTGCTTTTGATCATCCACGTAGCGAGTCTCATTTCACACTTCTCACATCCAACTTAGGGAGGGCGAGTGGTGTGCACGATTACATCAAAGAGCGTACTATCAAGATTGGAAAGTATATCGTGGAGACGAGGAAAACCGTTCGCGTGATCGCGAAAGAATTTGGCGTTTCCAAAAGTACGGTTCATAAAGACTTGACAGAGCGGCTCCCCGAAATTAATCCGGAGCTTGCGAATGAAGTCAAGGAGATTCTTGATTACCATAAATCGATTCGCCATTTGCGGGGGGGAGAGGCGACAAAGAAAAAATACAAGAAGGAAACGATTCAATAAAATTTTATCTTCCTTGCCTGATATTTTCCATAAAAACAGTATCGAATTCCTATCTTCCTATGATAAAATAATCAATTAGGAGTAATTTGATGGATTCGAGGCAAGGAGGAACATTCATGTTTGCGAGAGATATTGGTATCGATCTCGGTACAGCGAACGTACTCATTTATGTAAAAGGAAAAGGGATTGTGTTAAATGAGCCATCCGTTGTGGCCATTGATACAAATACGAACAAAGTCTTGGCTGTCGGAGAAGAAGCGCGGCGAATGGTAGGGCGTACCCCTGGGAATATCGTTGCGATCCGGCCGCTCAAAGATGGGGTGATCGCCGATTTTGATATTACCGAGGCGATGTTAAAACACTTTCTCAATAAGCTTAATTTAAAAGGCTTTTTTGCTAAACCGCGCATTTTAATTTGCTGTCCGACGAACATTACGTCTGTAGAGCGAAAAGCGATTAAAGAGGCGGCAGAAAAGAGCGGGGGCAAAAAGGTCTACTTGGAAGAAGAACCGAAAGTAGCGGCGATCGGCGCCGGAATGGACATTTTCCAACCATCCGGCAATATGGTTGTCGATATTGGCGGTGGTACGACGGACATTGCTATTTTGTCGATGGGCGGTATCGTCACCGCCTCTTCAATTAAAATGGCTGGGGACAAGTTTGACGCGGAGATTTTGAACTATATTAAGCGGGAATATAAGTTATTAATCGGAGAGCGCACCGCTGAAGAAATTAAAATCAAAGTGGCAACTGTATTCCCAGGCGCACGCGACGAAGAGATCGATATTCGCGGCCGCGATCTTATGACAGGATTGCCTCGCACGATCACCGTTCGTTCGGCTGAAATTGAGAAGGCGCTGCGTGAGTCGGTTTCTGTCATTGTACAAGCTGCCAAAGGGGTATTAGAACGAACGCCTCCTGAGCTATCGGCTGACGTGATTGACCGCGGTGTTATTTTGACCGGTGGGGGCGCGCTCTTGCACGGGATCGATCAGCTGTTAGCGGAAGAATTAAAAGTTCCGGTATTGGTCGCTGAAAATCCGATGGACTGTGTGGCGATTGGAACGGGTATCATGCTTGATAACATTGACCGGGTACCGGGACGAAACTTTGTATAATTTGAAAAAAAGCGAATGGATGTTGTTCCCACAACGTACCTATTCGCTTTTTTGTTTGTTTGCCTTATAATAGTAAATAAGCAATATATGAAGAAACGAGGTGACAGCCTTTGTTGCGGGGGTTTTACACAGCGGCTGCCGGTATGTTAGCGGAGCAGCGCCGCGTCGAAATGTTAACAAATAATATCGCCAATGCGAACACACCAGGCTATAAAGCGGACGAAGCAGCGTTGCGTTCGTTTCCAGAGTTGTTGCTTTCAAGAATGAATGAAACGAACGTTCCGACAAAAGAATCTCGCACACTGTTAAACAGCACGGTGATTGGCCCTATTAATACAGGCGTCTATATGCAAGAACTCATCCCAAATTTCTTGCAAGGCGATATAAAAGAAACGGGGCAGCCGACGGACATTGCTTTAGTCGATGGAACCGTTCCGATTGATGCGGAAACCGGAACAAAAGGTGCGCTCTTTTTTGTGGTCCAAAATGGGAACGGGGATATACGCTATACAAGAAACGGCAATTTTACCCTTGATGCGCAAGGCTATTTAACAACGAACGAAGGCTTTTATGTGCTCGATGAGAACAATCGGCGCATTCGGCTCAACAGCGCTGATTTTACGGTCGCTCCTGATGGTACGATCACCGAAAATAATGTTCGAATCGCCCGTTTGAATATTGCGTTTGCCGCTAATCCCAATACGGTCGTAAAAGAAGGGAACGGTCTCTTCCGTAGCGAAAATGGTCCGCTTCCGAGCGCCTTAGGCAATCCAAATGTCACATATGAGCTCAAACAACGGTTTCTTGAGCGTTCGAACGTCGATATCGCGCGTTCCATGACGGAGATGCTTTCCGCGTATCGCGCCTTTGAAGCGAATCAAAAAATCTTGCAAGCATATGATCGAAGCATGGACAAGGCCGTCAACGAAATCGGCCGCCTCAAATAGCTGCGGGGAAGGGAGACTTGACCTATGTTGCGTTCAATGATTACTGCTGCCAATACGATGAATCAGCTCCAGCAGCAGCTTGACGTCATCAGCAATAACATTGCCAATACAAACACGACAGGTTTTAAAAAACGTGAGACGAATTTCGGAGAACTGTTGGTTCAGCAATTTAATAACTTACCGAATGACCAAGGGGCTCGCCTTACTCCGAACGGCGTCCGTCGCGGGGTAGGGGCTAAACTGGCCGAGACGAATCTTGTCTTGAAGCAAGGGCCAATCATGCAGACGGGCCGTCCGCTTGATGTCGCCTTCACTAAGGAAGGACAATTTTTCCGCGTTCTTGAAAGAGGCGAAAATGGCACAAGCGCGATCCGTTATACAAGAGACGGCGCCTTCTATTTAACCCCGTCTGAAGCGAATCCGAATGAACTTATGCTCGTCAATGAAAATGGTGATCCAGTCCTTGACAGCAACAACAACCCGATCACGGTCCAAGATGGATTTAAAGACATCACCATTTCAGCTACCGGCACGTTACAAGTGATTGGGCCGAACGGGAACGTGACCGAGACGCTTGATCTTGGCGTCACGAATGTGTTGCGTCCAGAACTGTTGCAATCAGTCGGCGACAACTTGTTTGCATTTCCTAATTTAGCAGCGCTAGGCGTAACTCAGGCGGATGTTGCCGTGAACATGACGGGCAATTTGCGGTCGCAAATCAGCCTCCAGCAAGGAGCGTTGGAACAGTCGAATGTCGATCTAGGGACAGAAATGACCGATCTGATGATTACACAGCGTTCGTACCAGATGAACGCCAAATCCATCACGATTTCTGACCAAATGCTCGGACTGATTAACGGAATTCGTTCGTAATGAGGGAGAGCATAAAATGAATGAACAACGCCAAGAAGAACAGAAGACCAAGCGGCGCTGGAGGCGGCAATCGAACCGCCTGCTTCCGATTTGGCTTCGCCTTGTCATTGTAGCTGCGCTCATAGTTGTAAGCACGGTGATCGGGGCGATGGTCGGCTACAGCGTTCTCGGTGACGGCAAACCGCTTGATGCGTTAAAGCCATCGACGTGGCAGCATATTATTGATATTGTCGAGAAAAATACAAATGGTCATTAAGACAAAGGAAGGAGCTGTCCTTCCTCTTTATACATAAACAAAAGGAGGCCAATACATATGCTTGATGTTCAACAAATTCAAAGCATTATCCCGCACCGTTATCCATTTTTATTAGTTGATCGCATTTTAGAAATCGAGGAAGGAAAACGGGCTGTCGGAATTAAAAACGTTACTGTGAACGAACAGTTTTTTGCTGGCCACTTCCCTGAATATCCAGTGATGCCAGGAGTGTTAATTATTGAAGCGTTAGCTCAGGTTGGAGCGGTGGCGATGCTTATGAAGGAAGAAAACCGCGGCCGTCTTGCTTTTTTTGCCGGCATTGACAACTGCCGTTTTAAAAAGCAAGTGAAACCAGGCGATCAGCTTCGTTTAGAGGTGGAAATCATCCGCGCCAAAGGTTCTGTCGGTAAAGGAAAGGGAATCGCTACGGTGGACGGAGAACTCGTCTGCGAAACGGAAATCATGTTTGCTCTTGGAGATAAACAGGACGCCTAACATCATCCTCTTCCCGTAAAACACATTGTGTTCAAGGGAAGAGGATTTTTTATGCATGAAAAACGTCTTCTGGGACACTATAAAAGAAGACCGGTCTTACATAGGCCCATATTATGAACAGAAAGGAGAAGACGAATGAAGAAAAAAGCGCTATTTATAAGATTGTTTGGCGTGTTTGTCGCTATGTTGCTAGCAACAGGGTGCAACGTTAATCGCGACAACGATAACCAAAACCCGCCGCCTCCGACACAAAACCAAAACTTAAACGATCGGGATATGAATCCGGCAGATGACATCAACCAAAAAGACGATGCGAAAAACCGCAACATCGTCCCGGACGTGAACAATAACAACAACCGCGACATGGTGCCGGACAACAACAATGGCAATGTGACACCAAACAACAATGGTAAAATAACGCCAAACAATAATAACAACAATAACCTAGCTCCTGGAAACGACACGAACAACGGACCGGGAGATGACGAAAAAGACCGCGTTCCAGACCCAGAAGATCCTATTGAAGACTCTAAAGATGACAGAGATAAAGACAATAAGGACGAATAAGCAAAAACCCCGCTTCAAAAAGTTGAGGCGGGGTTTTTATGAACAGACGTTTATCAATCATTTAATTTACTTTATTTAGAAATCAATGAACGGATATATTCATTCAGAACAATGTATGGTTCTAGGCACTTTAATTTATTTATTTTTAAGGTGAAGCTGGCAACTCTAAATGTTCTCGCAACTTACGGGAGATCGCTAAACGTTCTTGTTCGGGTACAATCAAATAATAAATTCCATTGATTTTTGTTCCTTCCCCAGTAATATGAAGCTGTTCAATATGTCGTCTCGCTTCCTTGTAATTTGCCTGAATCTCCTTCATCTGCTCGAACGTTAAGTTTGTTTTTATATTTTTCCCAATAGCTGTTAGGATGTCATTGTAATTTGTCAAAGAAGAGAAGCTTGCTCCTTTTTCGATAATTGCTTCGATGATTTGCTTTTGTCGATCTTGACGGCCAAAATCGCCACGCGGATCCTCATGACGCATACGCGCATATTTGAGCGCCTGATCACCATTTAATGTAATGTCGCCTTTCGCAAATGTCACTCCTCCGTATGTGAATGGGAATGGGTTGTTTACTGTGACGCCGCCGACAGCATTGACAATGTCTCTGAAACTTTCCATATTAACCTTAATATAGTAATCGATTGGGATATCTAAGAAATGTTCTACAGTCGACATTGTCATTTCTACACCGCCAAAAGCGTAAGAGTGGTTGATTTTATCTTCTGTTCCTTTTCCAATGATCTCTGTTCTCGTATCTCGAGGAATACTGAGCATTTCCAGCGATTGTTTATTAGGATTAACAGTGATTACAATTAGCGAATCAGCACGGCCTCGATCCCTGTTTCGCTCATCGACCCCTATTAGTAAAATTGAAATCGGAGTTCGCTTTTTTAACGATAATGGCACGGTTCGTTTCTCAGACGTTGTGCGCTTAACTGGTTCGTGCATTTCTTTTGCAGTTTGTTGAATATGATAATAAACGGAATATGTGTATATGCCAATGCCTAACAACAAAAATACAACGATGGTTCCAATAATTTTCGGCCACTTTTTCTTTTTTCGCTTATTTTTTCTCATAGACATCTTCCTTTTTGCTATAATCTAACATCTTAGATTTGATTATAAAAATTTTTTAAAAAGAGTACAATGTTGAAGGTTGAGGGAATTGATGGATAAAAGTTAGAAGTTCGTTCGTTTTGACCATGCATGGTCGCGACATCTCTGCTAAGATAGCCCCATCGCAAAACGAACCACTGTGCCACGAGAACGAAGAGCGTTGTCCCAGATCATTCGCTCTTTTTTCCACAGTATGCGAATTTCCTCCTTCCTTAAATACTGACGGAAGTACTTTCTAATTAAATTCCGTTTCCTGAATCAATCACTACTTAATTCCAGCTTTTCTAATATAACTCCCGAATCATAAAAAACTCCCAAGCTTCAGCGCTGTTTCTTCACTCCGTCTAAGATGTTGTTTTGTTATTTTGGTGGAATTTCAAACCGTTGTTATTGAGAATTTTATCACCTTTTATGACACTAACATTCGAATACCTTAGATTGCCTGCATGAAACAACTGTTATTTGCTCACGAAACAAAACTACAAAAAAATAACTGGTTCATGTAATAAAACTTTAGATGCTGAATATAAAAATGATAACTACCATGACGAGAAAGGAGGGGGAAGTGTTGAAAGGGGGGTTAATTAGTATTCAGGAGTCGCTTGATTCGTTAAAACCGTCTGAAAGGAAAGCTGCGGAGTATATTTTAAAGCATCCTGATGAAGTTGTAAAACTGTCGATTCAAAAGCTGTCGCAGCGAACCAATGTCAGCGAAGCCACGATTATTCGCTTGTCGCGGACGATAAATTGTAAAGGTTTTCAAGAACTGAAGCTGCGGATTGCCGGGGACCTTGCCAATCGGAACGAACAGAACCAGTCCTACCAAGAAGTGCCGATAAACGGTTCCGTTGATTCGGTCATCACATCGGTATCGAACAACAATATTCAATCCATTCAGGATACGTTATCGGTGTTATCAAAGGATGAAGTGGAAAAAGCAATTCGCACTTTAAGTAAAGCGCGCAAGATTGCGGTTTACGGAATTGGTGCTTCGGCATTGATCGCGCAAGATTTTAAGCAAAAATTGACAAGGATTAACCGTTGGTGCGAAACAGGATTTGATTATGATACACAAGGAATGATCAGTGCCAACCTGACAAAGGATGACGTTGCTTTTGGGATTTCTTACTCCGGTCAAACAGAAGATATTATTCGTTCTTTAACATTGGCGAAGGAAAACGGAGCGACGATTATTTCTTTAACAAAATTCGGATCCAACCCCGTTTCTGAGCTTGCTGATATTTCGTTATATACGAGCTCGTTAGAAAAAAGCATTCGCAGCGGAGCGATGAGTTCGCGAATTGCCCAGCTCAATGTTATCGATATTCTATACGTTGGCATGATGAGCCAAAATTATGATGAAAGTATTGCTGCTTTAGAACGAACAAGAGAAGCAGTAAAAATGTCCAAACGGAATGATGGCATGTAAACACTTCTAATGATGTTAATACCATGTGGTGAAAGCGTTTTCTGATTTGGTATCTTCACGATAACAAGGGGGAGAACGATGGGGAAGAATGCACGGTTGGCAAGTGAGATTGTCGAAAAGTTGGGCGGTTATCAGAACATTAAAGGTTTGACACATTGTATGACAAGATTAAGAGTCACACCGGTTGACGAGAGCAAAGTGGATATCGATGGACTGAAAAAGATTGACGGTGTTCTAGGTGTTGTCGAACAAGAAACGCTGCAGATTATTTTGGGACCGGGAATTGTGACAAGAGTAGCGGAAGAAGTTTCAAAATTAAGCGGAGTCGATATTGAAAGCTTGAACGTCAATGAGCTGACGAGTCTTGCCGAACAAACGAAAGCCGATTTGAAAAAGAAGAACGCCACACCATTTAAGCTTTTTCTAAGGAAAATCGCAAGCATTTTCATTCCGCTCATTCCGGCGATTGTCGCATCTGGTTTAATTGCCGGGATTACCAATGTCATTATCAGGGTAGGGGCTAACCCGGAATCGACAGTTATATCGATTTTAAACTTTATCGGCTGGGGGCTGTTCAGTTATCTTGGAATTTTTGTCGGAATTAATGCGGCAAAAGAATTTGGTGGGACTCCCGCTCTTGGAGGGATTGCCGGAATTTTAATTATTAACCCTGCGCTCGCAAACATCACGCTGTTTGGTGAAAAGCTTGTACCTGGACGCGGCGGTCTTGTGGGCGTCATGTTAGCAGCAATTTTTATGGCGTGGATTGAGAAGAAGGTTCGTCGTTTCGTTCCAGCCGCTGTCGATATTATCATCACACCTGCCATTTCTGTTCTCATTACAGGTATAGCGACATTAATCGTTCTGCAGCCTGTCGGCGGTTGGATTTCTGATCTGATTACAAAAGGGTTATTAAGTTTAATTGATACTGGTGGTGTTTTATCGGGAATGATTCTTGCTGGAACATTTTTGCCTCTTGTCGTAACAGGACTCCACCAAGGGTTAACGCCGGTCCATATGGAACTGATCAATTCCATCGGTGATGACCCTTTATTGCCGATTTTGGCAATGGGAGGAGCGGGTCAAGTGGGAGCGGCATTTGCCATCTATTTAAAAACAAAAAACGCGCAGCTTCGCAAAGTCATTAAAGGAGGGCTTCCTGTCGGGATTTTAGGAATCGGGGAACCACTCATTTTCGGTGTCACCTTGCCTTTAGGGAGGCCTTTCATTACAGCCTGCCTAGGAGCGGCGGTTGGTGGTGCATTCCAGGCGTATTTTAATGTTGCGACGATTGCCATTGGTGTTTCTGGTTTACCATTGACATTTTTAGTCAATGCTCACCAGATCGTTTATTATCTCATTGGTTTATTCATTGCCTACGTATCTGGATTTATTTTCACCTACCTTTTTGGATTTAATGAAGAAATGACAAAGGAAATCGGAAAAAATACGGAAACGAATGTTATGACAAACGTTTAATCAAGCACATTTGAAAACCGAAAGCTGTCTCAAAAAGCAAAGGATCAGACTCTGCAACACAATATATAGGACATCATATTTGATATATGTATTGTGAAATGCGCTTGGGGTGATTCTTTTATGGGACAGCTTCTTCTAGTTTCATAGAGAAGGTGGAAACATGCTCGGCATATCAGTTTACTTAGGAAAGCAAGACTTTGATATGGAGCGGTGGATTGCCGTGACAAAAAAATATAAATTTTGTTCTATTTTTACCTCCCTTCATATTCCCGAGGATCATCCAGCGATATATGCGGAGCAATTAAAGCGATTAGGCTTGCTTGCTCAAAAATATGGGATGCAATTATTTGTAGATGTGTCGCCTCAATCGTTTTTCTATTTAGGTATTAACGAGCCAAAGGAGCTGCTCGATTGGGGGGTGACCGGCATCCGCCTAGATTACGGCTATGTAGATGAGGAAGTCGTGGAGTTATCTAAGCAAATGAAGGTTGGGTTAAATGCTAGTACCGTAAATGAAGCAACTGTTCAGCGCTGGATTCAATTAGGGTTAGACATTGAAAATGCAGAGGCTTGGCACAATTTTTACCCACGTCCCGAAACGGGGCTTGATGCCCGTTTTCTAGCTGAACGGAATCAGATGTTTAGAAAATACGGGATTGCGACAATGGCATTTATACCCGGGGACAATGAACTGCGGGGACCGATTTATGCAGGGCTTCCAACGTTGGAAAAACACCGCGGTATGAAGCCGCATATAGCGTGCGCAGAGCTTTTAGTAAAATATCACGTTGCTAAAGTGTTCATCGGTGATGTTTCCGTAAAGAAAGACACATTATCGTTGTTGTCGCTTCTATCCGAGCAAATCATTCCTTTAAGGGTTGCATTGAATCAGGATGGCGAAAAGATTCGCGCCCTGATTGAAGGGATTCATACAAATCGTCACGATCCGGCAAGGGATGTAATTCGGTCGCAAGATTCTAGACATTACGCTAAAAGCAATGGTATAAAGCTGAAACCTTCATCAACAGGTGACCGGCCGATTGGTTCTGTTACAGTTGACAATATTCAATATGGCCGATATGCAGGCGAACTTCAAATCACCAAGCGAAACTTGCCAAAGGATGAACGGGTCAACGTATTAGGGAGAATTATTGAGGCAGACATCCCCCTTATTCATTGCATCGGTCCAGGGCAAAAATTTAAGCTTATCGTGATATAAAAAGTTCAATGAAATGAAGACAGTTTTTCGAAAACAGATCGATGAAAGGCAGTCCCACATAGAGCCGCTTTATGAAAGGTCGAGGTTCAAGGACAAGAAAGGAAGAGGACATAATGGATCTTCACAAGATTGATACGGAAAAAAGAAACCCCAATACGATGGATATTGATACATTATCAAGTCTGGACATTGTGAAAAAAATTAACGAAGAAGACAAGGTTGTTCCGCAAGCTGTTGAGGCAGCATTGCCAGCGATTGCAGACGTTGTTGACCGAATTGTCGCGGCGTTTAACAATGGCGGCCGACTCATCTATGTCGGGGCCGGTACAAGCGGACGCTTAGGAGTGCTTGATGCATCCGAATGCCCGCCAACATACGGAGCCTCATCAGAACAAGTGATAGGAGTGATTGCGGGCGGTGAAAAAGCACTGCAATACGCTATGGAAGGAGCGGAAGATAATATTGAGCTAGCGATAGAGGATATGAAAAAAATTAATGTTAATAAAAAAGATGTGGTCGTTGGCATTGCTGCGAGCGGAAGAACCCCTTATACATTGGCTGCCATGAAATATGCGAAGTCAGTCGGTGCAACGGTTGCGGCGATTACATGTACGAGAGATTCAGAGATGGAAAAAGAAGCGGATTATGCGATTGTCGTCCTAACGGGTCCTGAAGTTGTGACAGGATCGACAAGAATGAAAGCCGGTACAGCTCAAAAGCTAGTCTTAAATATGCTCACAACCGCTTCAATGATTCGCATCGGCAAAGTCTACAGCAATTTGATGGTAGATGTCGTCCCTACAAATCAAAAGCTTATACAGCGGGCAAAGAATATCGTTATGGAAATAACAGGCGCAAGTGAAACAGAAGCGGAGAAAGCACTTAAAACCTATCAGTCTACAAAAGCAGCCGTATTCTCTCTTATTACCGGTTTAACAGGCGAAAAAGTTTATGAAGTGCTCGACGCGCATAACGGACATTTGCGCAATGCCATCCAATCGCAGTTAAAGTGAATGGGGGCTTTTGCGTGTATGTTCGCAAATCTATGATAAAGAAGGGATACGGTATTCATCGCAGAGTTGTAAGTACATAGAAATAGCTGATGAACCTGAAAAAACAGGAAAGAAAATTTCCATTTATAACCTAGGCAACGGCTTAGGCTAGAAGTGATCGAAACGTGCGAAAAAGTAACTGGCCGTAAAGCCTTCATTGAATACACCGCCCGCCGCCCAGGCGACCCGGTGCGACTTGTTGCCTCGTCGCAAAAAATTTACGGAGAGTAAGGAGAAAGGTAGAGTTTGATGAGGCTTAGAGAATAGTCAGCTGAATCTAGTGGACGCTGTGGCTTTGTCGTCGTTGCTTCGTTTGGCGGAAGGTTTACATTTATGAATGGCGAGGAGATGTCAGTCAATGAAAAGAGCCGCCTAGATCGCGGCTCTTTCACGCTGTCGGATGTGTGATTGGTTATTTGTCCATTTCTTTCGCTAAATCGGCTACCTCAGCAACGGTTAATCCGGTACGCTTGGCTACTTCGTGGATCGGCAGGACATCGAGGAGGTTTTTGGCGATTTGAATCGCCTTTTGTTTTTCTGCCTGTTTCACAGCTTCTTCTTTTTCCTGCTCGAGCTCTTCTACGAGCAGTCGCATGACTTTGTTCATTTTGATCCACTCCTTTACTTTTTCGGCATATGACCTGTCAATAAACTTATCGGTTGCGGTGAGGACCCCAGCAACGATGTGCAGCTGCGTTCGTTCGTTGCGTATGTCTTTCGCTAATTCGATCGTTTTTTCGATCATCGTTTGCCGGTCGAAGCGGCTGTGCATGAGTGGAACAAGGATGAGTTTCATCGTTTCCTCCGGGGTGAGTGGTTCACCGTTGAGGACTTTTCCTTCGATGGTGTGGAAGATCGCGTCTCCATTGAATTCGCTAAGCAGCACTGCTTTCGACGAAATGAGCACATCCCCAGCGTGTAGCTGCTCACATGCATTGGTGACATCGCTCGTGTAAATGACGACGATCCGAATCGGTCGAATCTGTTTTTCTTGTTTATAGTATGTGTGTAAAATCCGGTACGCATAATCGAGGTACTTTAAGTGGTTGTCAATAAATCGTTCGTTGCTTTCGTATTCGAGAAGGAGAATTGAATCGTCTTCAAGAAGAAATACAGTGTCGGCGCGTTTTTCGTCTGCTCGTACGGCTGGAAATTCGTTAGGCAACAGCGCTTTAATTCGCGGCAGTCCATGCAGCCCGTACACATCGAGCGCTTGGTTTTGGTACAACCTGCTCAGCGACTTGAATAAAATGTCCTTCGCATGGTATGAAATCCCGCCTGCCATGTTTCCATCCCCACTTATTTTTGTCTATATTATACCTCTTATTCGGCTGTCTGTCATGTTGCTCGTTAGGTTTGGTGCTTGTTACTTCCCAAATTCTTGTCTCAAGAGTTTATATGTCAACGATTTTGATAAAATGGATAAGAGAAGACCGTTTAGGAAAAGGGGACAAAATGATGCTCATTCAATGCACAAAGAAGCTGTTAGATGAACTGAAAGTGAAGCCAAGCGAGCCTGTAGGAGAAGAGCCTCTTTTTTCTTGGCATGCGAATTTGCTGACGATTCATCGGAGGAAGACGCTCGTCTTAATGAATAATCAAAATCGCTATACGATTGTGCTCCATGGCTTGAAGGCAAAGGATTGGAATCATCTAAGCGAGCTCATCATTCAAGCGATTCGGGAGGTGTTGACCGCAGAGAGAATCGCCGATGAAGTGGTGGAGCAATATATCCAACAATTAAAGGAGCCGATTTTCACGAAGACAAACAACAAATCTCTCATTGCTAGGCTAAACAAATCTTGTGAGAATGTGTATTTATTTTCCGATGCATTGACCCTTTCATCGATTGTGCAGACGGAGGCGAGCTTAAAAGTGAACCGTCTTTTAGTCGGGAACGGGAACAACGATTTTTCAAAGCCACAAGAGGAAATGTACCGCGATTTACAGACGTGGCTTGGAAAGCCGATTTTCCGTTTAGAAGCGGCGGAGATCAAGGTGACGTTACAACTTCATCATTATCGGGTATGGCGGAAATTAGTCGTTCCGCTGGATATGACCTTTTTGCAATTACATAAAGTACTGCAAATTGCATTCAGCTGGCAGGACTATCACTTGCATGAGTTTTATGTGTATAACGAGGAAACGGAAAAGCCGATCGCTCATCTCGTTTGTGACGAAGAAGCATTTGACTACCAGACGGGCGTCCCTATGAAACTAGGGAAAGATGCGAAGCTTTCCGACTACTTTCCAGCAAAGTTTATGTATCATTATGATTTTGGCGATAGCTGGGAGCATATCATTGAAGTCGAAAACATGATCGATCATTACGACTGCCCTTATGCTGTATGCCTAGATGGAGAAGGGAGCGCGCCCCCAGAAGATGTAGGAGGAGAGAGCGGATATAAGCAATTTTTGCAAATTGTGAGCGACCCTACTCATCCGGAGTACCAACATATGCGGAATTGGGGCATGTATCAAGGCTATCAAGAGTTTGATATGAAGTTGATTAATCGAAGACTTCAATTGGTGTGATGAAAATGGACGAGTGTCGTAAGCGAAAATGCTTCCGGCACTCGCAAACACCTTCTCCCAATGAGACATAAGCCGTATTACAGCGATTGACCACGCCGTTTGCAAAGAGTCAGGCGCATAGGTTGTAGGCGTCTCTTTTTATAGGTATGATTTAGAACAGCCTGTCCACATTTACAGAGGTAGCAGTTACAAAATTCCCTCTTGATTCCTTCAAGGGAATTTTGCTATATTATCTGTAACCGGTTACACAAAACAAAGGTGGAGAATCAGCATGGCAACGATTCGTGATGTTGCTAAATTGGCAGGTGTATCGGTCGCGACCGTTTCGCGAGTGTTGAACCAAAATGGCTATGTTAATGAAGATACGGAGAAACGGGTAAGAAAGGCGATCGAGCAGCTGAATTATAAACCAAACGAAGTCGCTCGAACATTATTTAAAAAGACATCAAAAACGATTGGATTGATTGTACCGGATATTTCAAACCCATTTTTTCCGGAGCTTGTTCGAGCTGTTGAAGATGTGATGAATATTTATGATTACACGGTCATTTTGTGCAACTCAGACGAAAAAAATGAAAAAGAAAAGCAGTATATCGAGGTGCTGAAACAAAAATACGTCGATGGCATTATTTTGACGACAACTGAATTAGCCATGGAAGAAGTATTAGAACTTGATGTGCCGGTTGTCATCCTTGATCGGCCATCCATGCCTGCTTTTCCGTCTGTCGTTGCCGATAATTATGGTGGGGCGCGCTTGGCGACGCGACATTTATATGACATTGGCTGCCGGAAAATTGCCCACATCCAAGGGCCGCCGCACGTTGTAAATGCGATGCAGCGTTTTAGCGGCTATCGCGATGAGATGCAATCATTGGGATTGTGGGATGAGAATCTTATCATTCAAGGAAACTACCAACTGAAGCAGGCGAAAGAAGCGACGCTGCAAGCGCTAAAAGAATATCAGGTCGATGGCATTTTTGCCGGGAATGACGCCATGGCTGTTGGAGCGTTGAAGGCGGTGCAGCAGCTTGGGCTAAGGGTGCCGGAAGATGTGGCGATTATCGGGTATGACGGTATCCCGTTAACAGAGATGACAACGCCGGAGCTATCGACCATTTCGCAGCCGATTTATGAGATGGGAGCGATTGCTGCGAGAATTTTGGTTAAGCAAATTGAAGGAAAACCGTTAGAACAAATTCACTATATGCTGCCTGTCGAATTGATAGAGAGACAATCGACGAGGAGGGAAAAGAGATGAAAAAACCTGTGATTACGGTGATCGGGAGCATCAACATGGATTTAGTGGCCACGGCAAAGCGCGTTCCAGAGCAGGGAGAGACGATATTAGGCGAGACGTTTCATTTAATCCCTGGAGGCAAGGGGGCGAATCAAGCGGTGGCCGCTGCCCGCCTCGGAGCGGAGGTTCATATGATTGGGGCTGTCGGTGCAGATGCGTTTGGGACAGAGCTTATCCAACATCTTGAAAGGGAAAGAATTTTTATCGATAATGTGAAACCGGTTACAGATACCGGAACGGGCGTCGCCATGATTGTCGTTTCTGAGGGCGATAATCGAATTATTGTGATTCCTGGCGCTAACCACGCCTTGCGCCCGGAGGATATCGAGCAGTGCGAAGAAGTGATTGCCAAAAGCGATGTTTGCTTGTTGCAACTGGAAATTCCGCTCCCTGCTGTGGAAAAAGCGGCGTCACTTGCGAAAAAGCATGGTGTTCTCGTCATTTTAAATCCGGCACCGGCGCAGCCGCTCCCTGCCTCGCTCCTTGAGCAAGTCGATATTCTTACACCGAACGAGCACGAGCGCGACATCATCTTAAAAGAGTTAGACGCTGTCAAGTTTGCGCACAAACTCGTTGTAACGGAAGGAGCGCGCGGCGTTTCCATAGTAAAGGACGGGCAACCGGTGGTCATTCCGGGTTTTCGTGTCCCAGTTGTTGATACGACGGGAGCGGGAGACACATTCAATGGCGCTCTTGCTGTGGCGTTAAGTAAAGGGATGGCATTGGAAGACGCATGCCGCTTCGGAAATGCCGCCGCCGCTTTAGCGGTAACGAAGCTTGGAGCGCAAACCGGGATGCCGACGGAAGCTGAGGTTTTGGCATTGATTGAAGCGGAGAAAGGGGGAACAAAATGAAAAAAGCCGGTATTTTAAATAAAGACTTAAATACGATTTTGGCTGCTCTCGGCCATACCGATACCATCGTGATCGCCGATTGCGGCTTGCCGATTCCAGACGAAGCGGTTCGTATTGATTTATCGATTGTAAAGGGGAATCCATCATTTTTATTCGTGCTCGACCCCATTTTGGAAGAGTTAGAAGTCGAAGCAGTAACGATGGCTGAAGAAATGAAGATTCATAATGTACAAATGTACGAAGAAGTTCAAAAGCGGTTTGAAAAAACACCTAAACATTTCGTTCCCCATGAACATTTCAAAGAGATCATGCGATCGGCGAAAGCCGTCATTCGTACGGGGGAGGCCACTCCTTACGCCAACATTATTCTTCATTCAGGTGTCAATTTTTAAATGCAATCGCCGTTAAAAAGGGGAGAGGGACGTGAACATACCTTTTATCAAAATGAGCGGGATAAAAAAGTCGTTCCATCATCATATAGTGCTAGACGGGGTTGATTTGGAAGTGTGTGCGGGCGAAGTGCATGCGCTGATGGGAGAAAACGGTGCCGGAAAATCGACGTTAATGAAAATTTTAACCGGGATGTATGAGAGGGACGCAGGCACGATTAGCATTAACGGGCAGGAAGCGCATTATCGCCATCCAAAGGAAGCAGAGAGGGACGGAATTGTTTTTATCCATCAAGAATTGAGTATGATCCCGACACTGACCGTAGCAGAAAATATCTTTTTAGGACGGGAACAAACGATAGGGCGGACGGGAATTATTCGACGCAAGAGGATGGAAGAGGAAGCAGCCATCTATTTAAGAAAGCTCGGGATTGAAATATCGCCCAGCGAAATGGCGGGAAAGCTATCAGTTGGAAAACAGCAAATTATAGAGATTGCTAGAGCATTATCGAAAGACGCGAAATGTTTGATTATGGATGAACCGACCGCGGCGCTGACAGACCGGGAAATTCAAACATTGTTTGAGGTGATTGAAACACTCAAGCGGCAAGGGGTTGCGATTATTTATATTTCGCATCGGATGGAGGAG
Organism: Anoxybacillus tepidamans PS2; assembly: GCF_000620165.1. GTDB lineage: Bacteria > Bacillota > Bacilli > Bacillales > Anoxybacillaceae > Anoxybacteroides > Anoxybacteroides tepidamans_A. Next base: position 340,089 of record NZ_JHVN01000001.1, on the reverse strand, counting down.
ATTTTTAAAATTTGTGATCGAATTTCCGTGTTGCGTGACGGACGGTTTATCGGAACAAAACAGGTCGCAGAAACGACTTTTGATGAAATTGTCCATATGATGGTCGGAAGACAAATCGGCGAGCGTTTCCCAAAAAGGCAAGCCCATATTGGCGAGGAAGTGCTTCGGGTCGAACAAATGACGCAAAAAGGTGTATTCGAGAACGTTTCATTTTCAGTAAGATCTGGAGAAGTTTTAGGTGTGGCCGGATTGATGGGAGCGGGACGCACAGAAATTATGGAAGCGTTGTTTGGCGTTCGAAAAATGGATGAAGGAACGATTTATATTGAGAACCGTCCGGTAAAGATCACGTCGCCACGGCAGGCTATTAAGCACGGCATGGCTTTTATTACTGAGGACCGGAAAATGAAAGGGCTTGTTTTACATATGAATGTGCGCGAAAACTTGACGCTGCCGAAATCAAAGGAGCTCGCTTCCGCCGGTGTTATTCGTCAAAACAAAGAATCAGAGCTTGTTCAAGCGCTCATCAACCGGCTCAATATTAAAACGGCTTCCCCGGCGTTGCCAGTAAAGGCGTTGAGCGGAGGCAATCAGCAAAAAGTCGTGTTTGGCAAATGGCTCGCCATGAATCCGAGAATTCTTATTTTGGACGAACCGACGCGCGGGGTCGATGTCGGTGCGAAAAAAGAGATTTACGAGATTATGAATGAACTGACGGCTCAAGGTGTAGCGATCATCATGGTTTCATCTGAGCTTCCAGAAATATTAGGAATGAGTGACCGTATTATGGTTGTCCATGAAGGAAAGGTTACCGCGATTTTAGATAATAACGGTGTGGATCAAGAAACGATTATGCGCGCGGCGACGGGAGGAGAGGCGTAATGCAAAGTCCAGGTATCAATGTCCAAAAGAAGGATATAAGTGCTGCTTGGCGTTTCGATGTGAAGAAGCTTGGACCGTTAATTGGTTTGATATTGTTATGTATTGTGCTGACGCTACTAAGCAATGACTTTTTTACGGTCGACAACTGGTTGAATATTTTGCGTCAAGTATCGATTAATGCTCTTATTGCATTCGGAATGACGTTCGTCATTTTAACAGGCGGCATCGATTTATCGGTTGGTTCGACATTGGCGTTATCGAGTGCCATTGCTGCGGGGTTAATGGCCGATGGGGCGAGCGGATTTGTTGCGATGGCCGCTGGAATTGTTGCTGGGTTAATGATGGGGGCGCTGAACGGCGTCATTATTACAAAAGGGCGCGTCGCTCCATTTATCGCTACGTTGGCTACGATGACGGTTTTCCGCGGCGCTACTTTAGTCTATACAGAAGGCCGTCCGATTACAGGCTTTTCGAATGATCTTTCGTTTCAAATGATCGGGCGAGGCTATTTCCTTGGTATTCCTGTTCCGATTATTTTCATGCTCGTCATTTATGCGCTTTTGTACTTTGTGTTAAGAAAAACAACGTTTGGCCGACATACTTATGCGATCGGTGGAAATGAAGAGGCGACTCGCCTATCCGGCATCCATGTCGATCGTTTGAAAATTTGGATTTACTCATTAACTGGCGGACTGTCTGCACTTGCGGGGCTGATTTTAACATCGCGTTTAAATTCCGCCCAGCCGACTGCCGGAACATCCTATGAACTAGACGCGATTGCCGCGGTCGTACTTGGGGGAACGAGTTTATCTGGCGGCCGTGGCTGGATTTTTGGAACATTGGTCGGCGCTCTTATGATTGGTGTGCTAAATAACGGGTTGAATTTGCTGGATGTTTCATCTTTTTACCAGCAAGTAGTTAAAGGGGCTGTCATTCTTCTTGCGGTCATTTTAGACCGCCGCAAAGAAGTTTGATATATACATTAAGGAAACAAAGGAGTGGGGGAATTATGAAGAAACTATTAAGCATGCTGTCTTTACTATTATTGATAACGGGAGTATTAGTAGGTTGTTCTTTAGAAAGCAGCACAACGAGCGGCAAAAATGCAGGGAGCAAAAAAGGGGATGGCATGAAAATCGGCTTGTCCATTTCGACATTAAACAATCCGTTCTTCGTTTCATTGAAAGAGGGAGCTGAAAAAGCAGCGAAAGAGGCGAATGTGTCCTTGACAGTGGTCGATGCGCAAAATGACTCGGCAAAACAGATTAATGATATTGAAGATTTAATTCAACAAGGTGTCGATGTCATTTTACTTAATCCGACAGATTCGAGTGCCGTTTCATCAGCCATTGAATCAGCGAATAAGGCAAACATTCCTGTTATTACAGTGGACCGCAGTGCCGAAGGTGGAAAAGTAGTTTCACATATTGCTTCGGATAATGTGGCCGGCGGAAAAATGGCAGGAGAGTTTTTAGTTGAAAGATTAAAAGATGGCGGCAATGTAGTGGAATTAGAAGGAATTCCAGGTTCATCCGCAGCCCGGGAACGAGGGGAAGGCTTTCACCAAGTGATTGACAAAGCTACTAATATAAAAGTGATAGCGAAACAAGCGGCAGATTTTGACCGTGCCAAAGGATTATCTGTCATGGAAAACATTTTGCAAAGCCATAAAGATATTAAAGCGGTGTTTGCCCATAACGATGAAATGGCGCTAGGAGCGTTGCAAGCGCTTGAAGCACACGGAATGAAAGATGTGATTGTTGTAGGATTTGATGCGACAGAAGATGCGGTCAAAGCGGTGAAAGAAGGGAAAATGGCAGCAACGGTTGCACAAAAACCGGAGCTGATCGGGGAAAATGCCGTGAAAACCGCTCTAAAGGTATCCAAAGGCGAAAAAGTCGAATCATTTATTCCAGTGCCGTTAGAGTTGGTAAAAGGAAATTAAGCATCAGAAGGAGAAAACATTAAAAAGTAATGTTTTCTCCTTTCTTTTTAACGGCAGCCGTGGGAGGTGGTTGTTAATTGTATAGATGCGAGGTCGCCGTCTTGAAAAATTAATAAACATTTACAAATCTTTTACGATTTCATCATATGAAAATGCTATACTGTTCAGCATACGGTAGCTTTGTTTTTTGAAAGGAGTTTCTGGCATGGTCGAACAGCTTGTGTCTGTTATGCTCCTTACTGATAGCCTGAGCCGCGAAAATTTGGCAGATAAAGTGGTCCAATACGTCAATGAATATCCAGTAGGATTAGTGTATTTAGATATTAAAGGTTGTGGAGAGATTGCGCGGCAGTGCGGTGAGAAGGCATGTCAAAAACTTATTGAATCGTGGAAAAATTTGATTATGGAAGCGGAACGGTCAAGGGCGTTCGGCTTGTTCGCCACGCGCGTATTTGGCGATGATGCATTGTTGTTGGTTCGCATGGAAAAAGGGGCGGGAAAGGCAGACTTGCTTTGCTTGGCCCAAGAGATCTATATAGCTTTTCGCGGACAGTTAAATCAACTGGCGGAGTGGAATGAGCCGATTGATTTTCATTTAGGAACCGCGTTGTTTGATTCTAGCGACGGAAAAACGATGGATCATTTAGTATATAACGCTGTTAAGGAAGCGGTGGGTCAGGCGAAGGGTCAAATAAATTTTCAGTATAGAAAATTGCAGACGGAGTTTCGTGACATTTTGGCTGCGCGTAAAATTACGATGGATTACCAGCCAATTGTTTCGCTTTCCGATGGCTCTATTTACGGATACGAAGCATTAGCGCGAGGACCGCGGACGAGTTACTTTGCGACGCCGGACCGCTTGTGGGAATTTGCCGAAAAAGAACGCTTAGTGTATACGCTTGAAAAAATTGCGCGACAGCAAGCAATTGCGGGATTTTTGCCAAGTAATCCAGACTGGAAATTATTTATAAATCTCAATGCGAATGTCGTTCACGACCCGCAATTTACGCCTGGGCAGACATTGGCGTTTCTTGAAGAAAGGGGATTGAAGCCGCAAAATATTGTGTTTGAAATTACAGAACGTCAATCGATCGGGGATTATGTCTCTTTCACTAAGGCATTGGATCATTACCGTAAGCAAGGATACCAGGTCGCCATTGATGATGCCGGGGCAGGATATTCTTCGCTGCAAGCGATTGCCGAATTGCGCCCGGATTATATTAAGGTAGATCGTTCCATTATTAAAGAAATTGACCGCGATCGTATTAAGGCGATTTTACTGGAGACACTTGCCGGATTTGCGCAAAAAATCGGTTGCAACATGATCGCAGAAGGTATTGAAACATTGGAAGAGCTACGTATCGTTCACCAGCTTGGCATCCCATTTGGCCAAGGCTATTTACTAGGCAGACCGCATCCTAGCTTGCAACCTGTCTCAGATGAAGCGATGCAATGGTGGGAGCATTCAAATCACCATTCCGGACATAATAGATAAAAAAAGTCTATCACCGTAAGTGATAGGCTCTTTTTTATGGCTGCATCCCTTTCTGTCATCCTCGTTGCACCTGCCGTTGAATGACTTTTAACGCCTCGCGTCTGCTTAATGGTGCTAAATGCTCGCTTTCGACAAATCGCTCGACGCTTGCCGGGCTTGTCTTTGAATATTCCCTCAGCGCCCAGCCAATTGCTTTTTGAATAAAAAATTCTTTCGAATGTCGGCATTGGCGAATCAAATGATACAGCAATTCCTCGTCCGTTTCGTGCTTATACTTCAGCTGAAACAAAAGCGCCGTCCGTTGCAGCCATATATGATCCGATTGTATCCACTTTTCCGCATAAACCGGAATGCAATCTTGATAGTTTTGCAAAATGGTGCCAACGATGTTGGCGGCAAGCAAATCGACTGTGTCCCACCATGATTTGTTGACGATTAGTTCTTCGATGAACGGAATATCATCTGTTGTCAGCTTTTTTCTTGCTTTTTCGAGAAAAGTAAGCGCAATATATTGAAATTCGCGCTCCGGCAGCTCCCAAAGTTCGCGAACGACTTCTGGCAGCTCGGCAAACGGCGGCAAGCCATGCTCGGTGATAAACTCCTTCAGCAACTCTCTTCTTTTTGGTGTCTTAATTCCGATAAACTCAAACTGATCACGCATATATTTTTTCATTGATTCGGCGTTGGTTTGGTTATGATGGGCGCGCAACTGTTGTATAAGCTTGTGAACGTATGGGGAAGTCATCATCATTTCTCCTCTCGATCTGCTAACATGTTTTGTATGTACATTGGCACTGCTGCTTTTTGAAAATAAAATGGTTTCTCAAGGCTTCTAGAAAATACTTGTTAATTCGTATGTGCTTTTGGGGGAACATGTATAAATCATCATGGCTTTACAAAGGTTAATATTATTATACAAAGATTTGAAATCACTCTTAAATTTTTTATACAGTTTTAATGCAACAACGCTTGTCCCTCTATATGCTAATAGCAGAGTTAAATACACTTTAATGAAGGGTGCAGGAGGTTGTTATGTGCGGCATAGCAGCTATATTTTCTAAAAATCCTATTCCGTTTGCGACCATAAAAAAAATGACGGACATTATTGAACATAGAGGGCCCGATGGAGAAGGACATCAATCGTTTTTAAATGGGCAGCTTTGGCTAGGACACAGGCGGTTGGCCATCGTCGATCTTTCGGATAATGGGGCGCAACCGATGAGTTATAAAAACGGTAGATATTGGATCGTATTTAACGGGGAAGTTTATAACTATATCGAGATCAGAAAAGAGTTGGAACAACGCGGTCATCGCTTTATGTCCACGACAGATACTGAAGTTATCATGGCAGCGTACGATGAATGGGGTGAAGGCTGCTTAAATAAATTTAATGGAATGTGGGCGTTTATTATTGTTGATACGTTGGAAAGAAGGCTATTTGCCGCTAGGGATCGGTTTGGCGTAAAACCTTTTTATTATGCGGTCAAAGGAGAAGCGATTGCTTTCGGCTCGGAAATCAAGCAGCTGCTTGTCGACGATTTTGTCAGTAGAAGAGCGCGTCGCGAGCAAGTGGCCAAATTCCTTTTATTTGGGGAAGTCAATATCGAAAGGGAAACGTTTTTCGAAGGCGTTAACCAGCTTCTTCCGAGTGAAGCGATGAGCATGAACTTAGACAAGGGCGTATCGAGCTTAAAAATTTGGAAGTATTATGATCCGCCGTTGAACCGCTCTATGAAGCGAGATGGTCACTTAGCGGAATATCAAAGCCGATTCAAAGAGTTGCTATTCGACTCGGTGCGGCTGCGTCTTCGAAGCGATGTGCCGGTCGGCTCATGTCTCAGTGGCGGAATGGATTCTTCGTCTTTAGTGCTTGTGATGAATGAGCTTCTTAAGCAGGATGGAGCGCAGCATAAAGTAAAAACGTTTACGTCCTGCTTTTTAAACAAAAAGTATGATGAATGGGAATTTGCTGAAAAGATCGTCCAGCAAGTAGAAGCAGATAGTCATCGTGTATACCCAGACATGAACCATCTATTCGATGAAATAGAAGACTTAATTTGGCATCAAGATGAGCCGTTCAAATCCACCTCCATATACGCGCAGTGGAACGTCATGAGGCTTGCGAGAGAAAACAACGTAACCGTGCTTCTAGATGGGCAAGGCGCGGACGAAACGATGGCCGGATACCATCCTTATATCTCAGTATATATAGCCAATTTAATCAAATCCGGCAATGTAAAGACAGCGATTGATGAGTTGAAAAGATTAAAACAAACCGGATTGATTTCTGCCACAGAATCGATCGGGAAAGTGCTGTTAAAAATTATCTACCATGCTTCCGGGTTGAAAATCCGAAGAGATAGCGATGTTAAAGAGCTTTTAAAGCAAGAATATCAAAATATAAATAAAAGGGAGATACCAAAAGACTTCCAGCAATATTTATATCAAGAAATATTCACCTCGCTGCAATCTTTATTGAGATACGAAGATCGAAATTCGATGGCATTCTCCATTGAGGCAAGAACCCCGTATCTCGATTACCGATTGGTCGAATTGCTTCTTTCGATTCCGGGAGGCTATAAAGTATACGATGGCTACACGAAGCCATTTTTAAGACAAGCGATGAAAGGAATTATGAACGACCAAGTTCGTTTAAGAATCGATAAGAAAGGGTTTGTTACACCGGAAGACATCTGGTATAGAGAAAAATTTAAAGAAATTAAATCGATATTATTATCAGACGACTCGCCGATTTATATATGGATTGAGAAGGAGCAGCTCAAAAACTGGCTGAACGATCCAGCCAAGCCGTTTGGAAAATATCATTTGTGGAGATTATTATCAGTGCATTTTTGGATGAAACGATTTCAGTTATCCTAGAAACGCAAACGTCCGGTCGATTGGACCGGGCGTTTTATTTTTGGCAAAAATTTCAATGGTGGTTTTGTGCAATAAAAAGAAGTTGGCACTTTTCCGAGGTCAATGGTGCAACGTCTGCTTGAAATTGTAAATGAAGAAGCTAGGTGAATCATCCACATAAAAGATGGAAAGGTTTTGCTGGTTTGATAGGTGAACGGGTATTGGTATTGGGAGATCAGAGGTCTCTTGCATTTTATAAATAAACACGAATTGGGCAGGAGGAAAAGAAAGCTGTGTGGAAAAAGTTTATTTTCAGCTGACGCTAATCCCGCAAACGGCGGGCATTGATGTATTTTTTACCGCAAGTTGTGGTATTGATTTGTACTATTTTAAGGACAATCGTACGTTAAGATACAATCAGAAGCCGATGAAAAGGTTTACAACGTGTATAAAGGGGGAGAGATGCGATGAAGCTTGTTGCGATTACCTCATGCCCGAATGGGATCGCTCATACGTATATGGCGGCAGAGAAGCTAGCAAAAACGGCGGAGAAAATGGGGCATACAATAAAAGTGGAAACGCAAGGCTCCATCGGAGTGGAAAACGAACTCACAACGGAGGATATCAAGAATGCGGACGGTGTGATTATTGCCGCGGATAAGCAAGTGGACAAAAGCCGCTTTCATGGGAAGCGCCTTTTAGAAGTATCCGTCACCGATGGGATTCGGCGCCCTGAAGAGCTAATTGCGCAGTTTGAAAAAAATGAAGTCCCTGTATACATGGAACAGACGGCCGCTATGAAACTAAAAAGTGTTGAGGAAGTCAAGAAAGAGCGTAGCCAAAAACAAAATCCTGTTTATCGCAATTTAATGAACGGCGTATCTTACATGATTCCGTTCGTGGTCATCGGCGGGCTGTTAATTGCGCTTTCATTGGCGATTGGCGGGGAGCCGACGGCTAAAGGATTAGTGATCCCTAAAGAGTCGATTTGGAACCATATTTTCAACGTTGGGGCCGCAAGTTTTACGTTTATGGTTCCGATTTTAGCGGGATATATTGCGGTAAGCATTGCCGACCGGCCTGGTCTTGCACCCGGAATGGTTGGCGGATATATTGCCGCGAATGGAAGCTTTTACGGCAGCCAAGCGGGTGCGGGGTTTATTGGCGGAATCATTGCTGGCTTTTTAGCAGGTTATATTGTGAAAGCCATCAAAAGCATCCGCGTGCCGCAAGTGATTCAGCCGATTATGCCAATCTTAATCATTCCGTTGTGCTCCTCTCTTTTAGTAGCTGCGATCTTTATTTTTATACTCGGACAGCCGATCGCCGGAATCATGGAAGGACTCACTTCCTGGCTCAACAGTATGCAAGGGGCCAGCAAAGTTGTATTAGCGATGATTTTAGGAGCGATGATTTCCTTTGATATGGGAGGGCCTGTAAATAAAGTCGCGTTTTTATTCGGCTCTGCGATGATTGCACAAGGGCATGCTGATATTATGGGTCCGATTGCCGTTGCCATCTGCATCCCTCCTCTCGGCCTCGGTCTGGCGACGCTGTTAGGCAAAAAGAAATTTACAAACGAGGAACGGGAAGCGGGGAAAGCGGCTCTTGCGATGGGATTAGTCGGGATTACCGAAGGCGCGATTCCATTTGCAGCACGCGATCCGCTGCGGGTGATTCCAAGCATTATGGTCGGCTCGATGGTCGGTGCGGTTATTGCCATGCTGAGCAGGGTGGCCGATCATGTGCCGCATGGGGGTCCGATTGTCGCTGTATTCCAAGCCGTCGATCACGTTTTGATGTTTTTTGTTTCGATTATCATCGGAATGATTGTGACTGCTTTACTAGTAAATATATTGAAGAAGCCGGTAGACGCCGACAATTAAGAAAAAGGGGGAAGTGTCAGCTTCTCCCCCTTATTTCACAATTTGCACAATGGTGGTGACAGGAATGCTGGCAAGGCATAAAAGAATTTTGAAACGATTATTAAATACAAATGATTATGTATCTGTCACTTCACTAGCCAACGATTTGCAATGTTCGGAAAAAACGGTGCGCAATGACTTAAAGGTGTTAGATGATTGGCTGCGGTCATACCCTTCTTTAGTCATCGAGAGAAAGCCGAGCATCGGGGTGCTTTTAAAAGGGGATGACGCAAGCAAAAAGCAGCTTTTTCGTGAACTGTTAAACGATAGCGAAGAAGGATTATCAAGCAATCATCGCCAGTTGCACTTGCTGAAGTGGTTATTGACTGCCGATCGGCCGATCACCATGCGGCAGCTAGCTGATCAGTTTTATATTAGTAAGTCAACGATTCATCATGATCTTGAAGAAATTGAGGAGTGGTTAAACCATTTTGGCTTGAAACTGATTCGCAAACCGAATTTAGGATTAAAAATTCAAGGAAAAGAGAAAGAGTGGCGCATGGCATTATCTCGGTTAGTTGAGCTGCTAGTGAACCGCTTAGACTATATTTTAAACGAACAGCAATTAAATATGATCGCTGATGTCTTGCAGCCTTATGAGGTCGCCTTGATCGAAAAAGAAATCCGTCAAATGGAAAAACATCTCGATTTTCCGTTAACGGACCAGGCAGTTGTTAGTTTAACGATACACATCGCGATTGCGGTCAAGCGCATTAAAAAAGGTTACAGCATTCAAATGGATCGTAACGAATTGAACGAACTGCAAACAAAAAAAGAATATCGTCTAGCGGAACAATTAGCAGGGCGGGTCGCAACATGGCTTGCGGTGAAAATTCCGGAAGCAGAAATCGGATATATAACGCTGCATTTGTTAGGAGCAAGAGTTCGCTATGATCAAATTCAAACGAAGGAAGCAACGGAGCAATTTTTAAATAAAGTCGATCAGGAAGCGTTAAATCTCGCAAGTGTTCTAATTGAAAGTATATGTAACAGGACCGATGAGCGCCTACGAAGGGACAAAGAGTTGTTGTTAGGGCTGACGCTTCACCTTCATGCAACATTAAATCGCTTGCGCAACGGCTTTTTAATCGTAAATCCGATGCTTAAAGAGATTAAGCAGATGTACCGCTATACATTTGAGTTAGTATTTTCTCTCGTGGGCGAGATGGAAAGAAGAGCGTGTGTCGTTATTCCAGAGGACGAAGTAGCTTATATTGTATTGCATATTCAAGCAGCGTTAGAACGGCTGCAAAATGAGCGACATAGGCGGAAGCGAGTCGTGATTGTTTGTCCGACCGGTTCAGGCTCGTCGAGGTTAATCGAAGCAAAGATTTCGACCGTATTTCCAGATGTGGACGTGGTCGGTGTCGCCCCCGTTTCCAAGTTAAACAGCGTTATTGAGGCCCAAAAGCCAGATGTTTTAATTAGTACCGTACCAATAACTAAAACGGCCGTTCCCGTCATTACAGTGAGTCCGCTAATGCGTCAGCATGAACTGCAAGCCATTAAAGATTTTTTATTTCATATGCAAATACGGCCGAAAAAAACGGGCCAGCCATATGAGACGATCAAACAATTTATGGATCGGGATCTTATTTTTCTGGATTTAGCACTAACAGATCGATTTGAGGTTATTAGCTATTTAGCAAAAAATCTTTATGACCGCGGCTATGTGGAACAAGGCTATGAACAAAGCGCTAAAAACCGGGAGCGCGTGTCATCCACTTACATTGGCGGCGGAATGGCGATTCCCCACGGCGAAATGCAATTAATCAAGGAGACGGTTATTGCTGTCGCAAGGTTGCGTACACCCATTGATTGGGGCGGAGAAAAGGTAAACCTTGTATTGATGATCGCCCAGCGACTTCAAGAAAACGAACAGATTAAGAAATTATTTCATGAGCTTGCTAATTTGTCAGAAGATGAAGATACGCTGAAGAAACTGAACGTATCACCAACTGTTGGCGATTTCTATCAATGTTTATAGAAAAGGAGTCGAATATTGATGAATATGACAGAACTAGTGACGAAAGAACTAATTAATTTGAATTTGCAGGGTTCGACAAAAGATGAAGTGATGGAAGAAATGATTGATATGCTCAATCGGACAGGGGCTTTAAAGGATAGAGAGATGTATAAAAAAGCTTTATATGAGCGAGAAATGGAAGGAAGCACCGGGATCGGCTTTGGCATTGCCATTCCGCACGGAAAGAGTGAGGCAGTCAAGAGAACAAGCATCGCTTTCGGATTAAAAAGAAGTGGTGTGGATTGGGACAGTCTTGATGGGGAAAAAGCGAAACTTATTTTTATGATTGCTGTTCCTACAGAACAAGCAGGGAATGAACATTTACGAATTCTTCAACTCTTATCCAGAAAATTAATGGATGACGATTTTCGTGAACGTTTACTAGATGCAAGAAAAGTAGACGATGTTGTACAATGGTTTGCACAAATCATTTAAACCAATAAATAACAGAATAGGAGGAGAAATGATGGAGAAAGAACCGCTTTTTCTTGAGCCGGTATTCCACGAACGAATTTGGGGAGGAAAGAGGTTGGCGGAGCATTTTGGTTACCCAATCCCCTCCGACCAGACGGGGGAATGTTGGGCGATTTCTGCGCATCCGCACGGACAGACCGTTGTGAAAAATGGGCGATTCCAAGGCAAAACGCTCGGCGAATTATGGCAGCAGCACCGAGAGCTATTTGGCGGCTTCCCCTCTGACCGATTCCCGTTGTTGACAAAAATTTTAGATGCCAACGCCGATTTGTCAGTGCAAGTGCATCCGCATGACGCATATGCCAAAGAGCATGAAAACGGGGAATTCGGGAAGACAGAATGCTGGTACATCATTGATTGCAAGGATGGAGCCGAACTCGTATATGGCCACCGCGCCCGGACGAAAGAAGAATTGCAGCAGATGATGCGGGAAGGAAAATGGGGAGAACTGCTTCGCAAAATTCCCATTAAGCCCGGCGACTTTTTCTACGTGCCAAGCGGTACGGTCCATGCCCTTTGCGAAGGAACGCTTGTGCTAGAAACCCAGCAAAACTCTGATACTACGTATCGAATATATGATTATGACCGCGTCGATGGACACGGAAGAAAGCGCGAACTCCACTTAGAAAAGGCCATTGACGTCACCGCCGTTCCCCATGCTGACGCTACTTGCGAGCCGAAAATAATAGAAACAGATGGGGCGAACATCGCCACATTTATTGAAAATGACTATTTTACCGTGCAAAAATGGGACATTCAAAAGCAATGGACGGTGGAGCCAGTTGATTATTTTTTGTTGGCGAGCGTGCTGTCCGGAACGGGCGAGATTGGTACGAAAACGGCTTCGTATGCTTTAAACAAAGGAGATCATTTCATTATCCCTCATTCACTTGAGCCATTTGTAGTAAAAGGAACGCTACAGCTCATTGTCTCTGCACCAGCATACCCAACTGAGAAAAAGTAATAGCAAGGCAAGTGACGATAAAGCAACGATTGCGCTAACAGCAGCTCATTTTTTTCGTCATCTTTTTCTGATTTGTCGATATTTTTTGACTTAAATGTATAGACATTTAGGTCAAAAAATATATAATTATTATTGAAAGCGCTTAAAAACTTAGGAAAGGAGCCGGATCATTATGAAAAAAATTTTACTTGCTTGCAGTTCGGGAATGTCTACTAGTTTGCTAGTGACGAAGATGCAAGCTTACGCCAAGCAAATGGACGAAGAAGCAGAAATCTGGGCGGTCGGGCAGGATCAGGCGAAAAAAGAGATGGAAAAAGCGGATGTAGTTTTAATCGGCCCGCAAATGAGCTTTTTAAAGAGCGAGCTGCAAAAGGAGGCGCAAAAATACGGAATTCCTGTCGAAGTCATTGATATGGTCGCATATGGGCTTGCCGATGGGCAAAAGGTGTATGAACAAGCATTGAAACTAATGGAGGAACGTTCATGATGGAACAGCAATCACTCGAAGGTTTAACAGAAGAGCAAATCAGTTTTCAGCTTATTCTTCATAGCGGAAATGCGCGAAGCAAAATTATTGAATCGGTTCGTAAATATCGGGAAAGACAGATCGAGGAGGCGGAACGTTTGCTTAAGGAAGCGGAACAAGATTTAAGCGTGGCGCATCAGATTCATTTTCAGCTCGTGCAAGAGGAAGCGAACGGCAAGCAGCCTGCATTTTCGTTGCTGATGATGCACGCGGAAGATCATCTCATGTCCACATTATCAATGAAAGAGCTCGTGAAAGAATTGCTCGAGTTGTTTAAAACGAGAAATTTTTAAACGTTGAGGGGGAGAGACGATGGGGCAATCATGGTTTGATACGTTGAGCCGCGTTTTAGTGCCAATCGCCGGCAAACTCAATAATAACCGTTATTTAAAAGTGTTGCGCGATGCGTTTATGTTGGCGTTTCCGCTAACCATTTTCGGTTCGGTGGCCGTTGTTCTTGCCAACCTGCCGTTCCTCGACAAAGTAATGAGCGAGGGAGCGCTCAATGCGTTTCGTTCGGCGCTCGGTGTCGCTCCACAAGCAACAATGGGAATTATGTCTGTGTTTGTTGTGTTCGGCATCGGTTATTATTTATCGAAAAACTATGATGTCGAGGCCATCTTCGGCGGAGCCATTGCTTTAGCATCATTTTTAATGTTGACGCCGTTTGTGTTGCAGCCGGAAGGAAAAGAAGCGGTGCAAAATGTCATTCCGCTCGACCGTCTCGGCGCGAAAGGCATGTTTTTAGGCATGATTGTCGCGTTTGTGGCCGGAGAGATTTATCGATTCATCGTGCAAAAGGATATTACGATTAAAATGCCTGCCGGCGTGCCGCCTGCTGTTTCACGGTCGTTCTCGGCATTAATTCCGGCCTTTTTTACATTATCTGTATTTCTTATTATTAACATCGTTGTGACTCAAGTGTTTAGGACGAACATGCACGATGTCATTTACCAGGCGATTCAAGCCCCGCTCGTCGGCTTAGGAAGCGGCATCATTCCGACATTAATAGCGATTTTTGTCACGCAAATTTTATGGTTTTTCGGGCTGCATGGCCAGATTATTATTAACTCGGTGATGGACCCGATTTGGAATACTCTCTCTCTTGAAAACTTAAATTCATATATGGACACGGGAAAAGTGCCGCACATCATCAGCAAGCAGTTTATGGAAATTTATACGGTCGGCATGGGCGGAACCGGAATGACTCTTGCTGTTGTGATGGCCATGATGTTTTTTATGAAAAGCAAACAAATGAAACAAGTCGGCAAGCTCGCGATCGGCCCGGGAATTTTCAACGTGAACGAGCCAGTGATTTTCGGGCTGCCGATTGTAATGAATCCGTTAATTTTATTCCCTTGGATTATCGCTCCGATGGCTGTTACGTTAGTAACCTATGTAGCTATGTCCACAGGTCTGGTGCCGCCGCCGACAGGGGTTGCTGTTCCTTGGACAGTGCCGATCTTTATTAACGGCATTATGGCGACAAATTCGCTCGCCGGAGGATTTTTGCAGCTTGTGAATTTTGCCATCGTATTAGTGATCTGGTTTCCGTTCTTAAAGTTTATTGATCGGATGAACTTGCAAAAAGAAAAGGAAGAAGGAAGCGGGGAATCGACGAGAACCGCATCATGAAAAAAGAAAGGTGATTTATAACATGAAAACGGCGCAGGAAACAACAATGCATTTGCAATGCCGCTTTCCGCAAGGCTTTTGGTGGGGAAGCGCGGTGTCAGCGACGCAAATTGAAGGCGCCAGCCGGGAAGGCGGAAAAGGGCTGAATATATGGGATTACTGGTATGAAAAAGAGCCGAATCGCTTTTTTGATGGAGTGGGGCCGGATGTGACATCGGATTTTTACCATCGTTATAAAGAAGACATCCAGCTGATGAAAGAGACTGGGCATAACTCGTTCCGATTCTCGATCTCGTGGTCAAGGCTCATTCCAGACGGGAAAGGCGAGGTGAACGAGGAAGCGGTTCGATTTTATAACGATGTGATCGATGAATTGCTAGCGAATGAGATCGAACCGTTTGTGAACTTATACCATTTTGATATGCCGCTTTCGATGCAGCACATCGGCGGTTGGGAGAATCGCGAAGTCGTTGATGCTTACGCGAGATATGCGAAAATTTGTTTTGAACGGTTTGGCGATCGCATCAAGAAATGGTTTACCCATAACGAACCGATCGTTCCTGTTGAAGGCGGCTACTTATACGATTTTCATTATCCGAATATCGTCGATTTCCGCCGGGCGGTACAGGTGGCATATCATACAATTATTGCCCATGCGAAAGCGATCCGGGAATTTCGAAAATGCAAGATTAAAGACGGGAAAATCGGCATTATTTTAAATTTAACCCCATCTTACCCAAGAAGCCAGCACCCGGCTGATGTGAAAGCCGCGCATATCGCTGATTTATTTTTCAACCGCAGCTTTTTAGACCCGGCCATTAAAGGCGAATACCCGCAAGATTTAGTCGATTTGCTGAAGGAATACGGATATTTGCCGACGATGGAAGCAGGAGATGTTGAACTGATTAAAGAGAATACCATTGATATTTTAGGAATTAACTATTATCAGCCAAGGAGGGTGAAAGCGAAAGAGCATTTGCCGAACCCGCATGCACCGTTCATGCCGGAATGGTTTTTTGATTACTATGTCATGCCGGGACGGAAAATGAATCCGTACCGCGGCTGGGAAATTTATGAAAAAGGAATTTACGATATTTTAATTAATATTAAAGAGAATTACGGCAATATTGAATGCTTTATTTCGGAAAACGGCATGGGTGTTGAGGGTGAAGAACGCTTTCGCGATGAAACCGGCATGATCCACGACGATTATCGGATCGAATTTATCCGCGAGCACTTAAAATGGGTGCATCGGGCGATTCAAGAAGGAGTCAACGTCAAAGGGTATCATCTATGGACCTTTATGGATAACTGGTCGTGGACGAACGCTTATAAAAATCGCTACGGCCTTGTGTCGGTCAACTTAAATAAAAATCGGGAGCGGACGATCAAAAAAAGCGGATACTGGTTCAAGGCGGTATCCGAAAACAATGGGTTCTAAAAAGGTGGTCTATGGCCGCCTTTTTTGTTTTGCGGGCCAATAATAATAAGGAAGAAAATCATTGCAATCATATAAAAGAACGTTTTACAATGAACACGAACGATGACAGAATTAGGTGATGAGATGTTTAAATATGAACAAATTTCGAATGAGATACGGAAGAGGATCAAGGAAGGATACTATTCACTTGATGAACCGATTCCGGATGAATTGTCGCTATCTGACGAATTTTCTTGCAGCCGAATGACCATGAAAAAAGCGCTCGATATTTTAGTGACAGAAGGGCTTCTTTATCGAAAGCGGGGACACGGCACGTTCATTGTCAAGCCGGCGGCTCATAATGATTTGGTCAATGTTACAAGCGAAGAGAATCTAGGCTTGACGAACTTGCTGAAAGGAAAAAAAATTACGAGTAAAATTATTAAGTTCGAAGTGTCGTTTCCTTCGGAAGAGGTGGCCGCCCAATTATCCATTGATTTGACGACGCCCGTTTACCATCTCATTCGTCTTCGGATCGTGGAAAATGAGCCCTATGTAATCGAGCGGACATATATGCCAACTTCACTTATTCGTCAGTTGAATGAAGATGTGCTTCATTCATCGATTTATAATCATATTACGCATACGCTTGGATTAACGATTGCGGGGTGTCATCGGAAAATTCGGGCATCGAAGCCGACGGAGCTAGATCAAAAGTATTTGCAATGCGCTCCCGATGACCCGATTTTAGAAGTCGAGCAAGTTGGATTTTTGAATAATGGTGTTCCGTTTGAATATTCCTTTTCTAGACACCGCTACGATAAATTCGTGTTTACGACGGTAAGCATTCGCCGCAGCAAGTAGTAGCTATCGTTTAGTACGAATTTTGAAACCGCAGCCGCACAAAATCGAATGCTTTAGGCGGCGGGCCGGCTTTTGGCATTGCGGGCAAATGAGCTTGTTCATATCTTTTATTCCTCCTTTTTGAAGTGTTGGGGGCAAGTCGGATTGTGTATAGTTTTATTATAGTAGCTTCATTTTTATAATCAATATAAATTTAGATTTATTATAAAAATATAGGAGAAAGCGATGAACAACAAGAAGTGGTTTTGGTGGAGCTTGGTCGCCGTATGGTGTGCGGTCATTTATAGTTTTAGCGAATCTTCGTTTTTTACAGGAGAAAATACGGCGCACATTTTGAGCCGCTTGTTTGATTTTTGGCCGTTTGCGCAAGACGATTCCGACGAGTCGGTATCGCCGCTCAATTTTATCATTCGCAAGTGCGCCCATTTATCGGCGTTTGCGATTTTAGCAGTGCTTGTGTTTCGGGCGCTTTGGCCCCATCGATGGGCTTATATAGGTGCTTGGAGTTTTGCGGTGCTTTATGCGGCAACGGATGAGTGGCATCAGTCGTTTGAACCGGGGCGGACGGCGCTGTTTTCTGATGTTGTCATTGATGCATGCGGTGCATTGGTTGCGTTATGCTGCGTGGCGCTCTTGAGATGGCGAAAGCGTCTATACGCTTCTTCATAGGACAACCCTCTGCCGATTATCGGCAGAGGGTTGTTTGATCGTCAGCCGGAAAGCGGAGGCCTGTCTGTTTGCGCGCTTCTTCCATCACTTCTGCGGTGATGAGCGAGTGTGTATGCGAATTTGTTTCCGATTGGCGCTTTCCGTTAAGAATGAGCTCGACCCATTCGAGCGCCTCGTAGTACATTGGATGCTGCGGCTGCGGTTCTGTGATGTCTTCGACGCGGCCATCGCGGTAGCGAATTTCGACTTTGGTCGGTGTATGAATCGCATCGATCACGATGCTTCCTTCTTCGCCTTGAATTTCTGCTGGAATATAGGAATTGGTAATTTTCGAGTACATCACGACCGCATCCATATCGCCGTAATTAAGAACGATGCTTCCCTCACCGTCGACGCCGGATTCCAACATGACGCTGTTTGCTTTAAGCGACTGCGGCTTCCCAAATAATACGACCATTGGGTATAAACAGTAGATTCCGAGATCCATTAACGCCCCGTTCGAAAAGGCTGGATTAAAGGCATTTAAAATTGTTCCTTGTTTGTATGCATCATAGCGCGATGAGTATTGGCAATAAGCGGCGAAATAGCGGCGCACCTTGCCGATTTTATGAAGATGTTTACGGATCGCTTGAAAATTTGGCAACAATGTTGTTTTCATCGCTTCCATAAATACGACACCATTTTTTTGCGCCGCTTCAATTATCGCGTTCACTTCTCTTACGTTAGAAGCGAGCGGTTTTTCGCATAGCACATGTTTGCCGTGATTCATAAGAAGAATGGCTTGCTCGGCATGAAGCGAGTTCGGGCTGGCGATATAGACCGCATCAATCTCATCGCTTTTTGCCATTTCTTCTAGGTCTGTAAAAATTCGCTTGGCCCCTGTTTTTTCGGCAAATTCCTTTGCTTTCTCTTCTGTCCGTGAGTAGACGGCTGTTAACACAAGATTGGAGATGGGTTGAGCAGCTTGAAGAAATTCTTGTGTAATCCAATTTGTTCCAATTGTTGCTAATCGGATCATTTTTATTCCTCCCTTGTGGATGTTTCATATAGCTCTAAAGGCAAATCATCCGGGTCGCGGAAAAACGTGAACCGTTTCCCCGTGACCGGATCAACGCGAATCGGCTCGACATCAATGCCATGTTTCTGTAAATACCGAACTGCATCATCGATGTTTCTAACAGCAAAGGCGAGATGTCTAAGCCCGCACGCTTCCGGTTCGCTCGGCCGCTTTGGCGGATTTGCAAACGAAAACAGTTCGATTTGTATATCTCCTGCTTGCAAATCTAATTTGTACGAATTTCGTTCCGTCCGGTATTGTTCGTGGATGATGCGAAATCCTAAGATGTTAGTGTAAAAGTGCTTAGATCGCTCATAATTGGCGCAAATAATAGCGACATGATGGATTCGTTCGAACCGCAACAGGCTCCCTCCATATTGTATTGTTTAGCTGAAGACTCGTTCGGTCAGCATTTGATGAGAAAGGCGATTCATCTGTGGTGGTGCCGTGGGTCGGTGTTTGATCGATGTCCCATGGAAGAAATAGGCGATAATGCTTATTATACATTGACTCCCTATCTTTTTCCATGAAATAGTCTCCATGAATCTCCTATTTCGCCCCGTATATTGGTGCATTATGGTAAAATAAAACATATAGAAATACAAAGAAGGGGAGAGGAAATCATGTATCTTGGAGCGATTGAAGCAGGTGGGACCAAATTTGTTTGTGCCGTTGGCAGCGGCGATGGGACGGTACATGAAAGAACGACATTCCCAACGACGACGCCGCAAGAGACGATGCGTCATGTAGTCGATTTCTTCAGCCGGTATGAACTGAAAGCGATCGGCATCGGATCGTTTGGCCCCATTGACTTAAACAAAAACAGCGCGACATATGGTCATATTACGAGCACGCCGAAGCCGCATTGGGCCAACTTTGACTTTGTCGGCGAAATCAGCAAACATTTTCATGTTCCGATCGGATTCGATACAGATGTGAACGCCGCAGCTTTGGGCGAGCGATTATGGGGGGCGGCGCGAGGGACCGATAACTGCATATATATGACTGTCGGAACGGGAATTGGCGTCGGAGCGATTGTCGAAGGGCGGCTCTTGCATGGATTGCTTCACCCGGAAATGGGACATATTCTCGTGCGCCGTCATCCGGATGATGCGTTTGCGGGAAGTTGTCCGTTCCATGGCGATTGCTTAGAAGGAATGGCATCGGGTCCTGCGATTGAAAAGCGCTGGGGGAAAAAAGGAGCCGAATTAGCGGCGCAAAAAGAAGTGTGGTCATTGGAAGCGTTTTATTTAGGACAAGCGATAGCGCATTATATTTTAATTCTCTCCCCCGAAAAAGTGGTCGCAGGCGGCGGAGTGATGAAACAGCCGCAATTGCTGCCGGATGTGCGGCATCATGTTCGCCAATTTTTGAACGGGTATGTCCAGCATGAGGCGATTTTGCACCATATCGATGATTATATTGTTTTGCCTGGTCTTGGAGACAACGCGGGTATTTGTGGAGCGCTGGCGTTAGCGAAGCAAGCGTTAGGCGAATAGAATAGAGAGATGACCGTACGTTGCTAAATTTGCAGCAAAGCGGTCATTTTTGTTCGGAGGTAGTTTTCAACAAAAAATGCATAAGGAAGGAATTTTGACTAGGTGGTCAAATTTTGTCGATAAAATATGACTATTTAGTCATTTTTTATTTGAATTTAATTATTGATAATGATTAAATGATTGTTTATAATATGTTTGACCGTCCAGTCAGTTCGAAATATGTGAATAGGGGTGCCTTTCCAATGGAAAAATGTAAAGAAAACATGTCGTTTAAACGAATCGTCGAAAAGCTTGAAAAGCACGGAGTTCACGCAGAGCTCGTCAAACCGCGCGCAAAATTGTCCGTTTATCAACAAGCCTTGCCAAGAGTGTATCCATTTGTTCATAAAACGTCCTTGATCTAGGAGATGAAAAAAGAAATGGCGAAGCACCGGAGCAGAGTGGAATTAATCGAAACAGCAATGAAATTATTTGCCGAAAAAGGATACCATGCCACATCAATTCAAGATATTGTGGAAGCTTGGGGCATTTCTAAAGGAGCGTTTTATCACCATTTTTCATCGAAAGAAGAGTTGATACTTTCTGTTGTGAAGCATCATTTGGACAAATTGTTTTCGCGGTTTATTGATGCCAAACAGCAAGGAGAATCGCAAAAGGAGCTGTTTATTAAACAACTGCAAATTCAGCTAGAAGGCATCCGTTCACAAAGAGATTTTTTTCATATGATCATGGCTGAACAGCTCCCGAAAATTAGTGAGGATCTTCGCTGCTATATGTTCGCGCAGAGATCGCGCATATTTAATTGGTATTGTCAGCGCCTCATTGATGTATACGGAGACAAGGTGAAAAAGCATGTATTTGACATAGCGGCTATTTTAAGCGGTATTTTGCGAGAATACGTCTTTTATATGATGTTTTATCAAGAAATGCTTCGGCCGGAGGATATTGCTCCGTTTATTATCCGGCGGATCGACGCGATTGTTGCTCATTTCAAGGAGCACGAAGAACCGCTATTGAAAGAAGAGGCGATTCGCTATTTTAAGGAAATAGAAGAACGGGAACGTCACCAGCGGAAACAGCAAATCATTGGTCAGATCGCAAATCTAAAAGAAGCGGTATCCGCGCTTTCACTTGATAAAAAAACACATCACCAGCTGCATTCCGCACTGGATACGTTAGAAGCGGAGTTTATGAATGAGCAATCCGCGCCGCGAGAATATGTCGTGAAAGGAATTTTATTATACGTTGAAAGCCTGCATATTCAAAGGCTAACCGAAGCGCTTGCTTCGCTAACCAAACTGGTGCATGAATATATGACGCATCATAATAACCATAATAGATAGGAGACGATAACATGTCAGAAACAGCTGCATTACAAGTGCCATCAAGCATTAGGCACCGTAACTTGCTCATTACGGGATTAATTATTGCGATGTTATTCGGTGCGCTTGACGGAACGATTGTCGGAACGGCGATGCCGCGTATCGTCGGTGAACTCGGCGGGCTCAACTTGATGACATGGTTGACGACGGCCTACATGCTTACATCGACAACCGTTGTGCCTATTGCCGGAAAATTAGCTGACTTATTAGGACGAAGAGTAGTTTACGTATCCGGCTTGGTCATTTTTATGGCCGGTTCCGCTCTTTGCGGCATGGCAAATGATATGACACAGCTTATCATCTACCGCGGTATGCAAGGAATCGGCGGCGGAATTATGATGCCGATGGCGATGATTATCATCGGGGATTTGTTTACCGGAAAAGAACGTGCCAAATGGCAAGGGGTGTTCGGGGGATTATACGGACTTGCCTCGATCTTAGGTCCGCAAGTCGGCGGATGGATTGTCGACCATTTAAGCTGGGAATGGGTGTTTTACATTAACCTTCCTGTCGGTATTTTGGCAACTATCTTTATCGCGATGGGATTGAATAAGCATCAGGCGAAAGGGCCTGTGAAATTCGATATGGCCGGCATGTTCACAATGGTGGTCGGCGTTGTCAGCTTGTTGTTGGCATTGACGTTCGGCGGCGACAAGTATGAATGGACATCTTGGCAAATTATTAGTTTGTTCGCTGTGGCAATCATCTTTTTAACGCTCTTTGTATTTGTGGAAATTAAAGCGGAAGAACCTATTTTGCCGATGCGCTTCTTCAAAAACCGCACGTTTACCATTTTAAACGGACTTGGCTTTTTAATGAGCATCGGAATGTTCGGGGCGATTATGTTCGTTCCGCTATTTATGCAAGGAGTCGTTGGCGTAAGTGCGACGCAATCAGGTACGATCATGACGCCGATGATGATTACGATGATTATCGGAAGTATTATTGGCGGACGCGTCGTCTATAAAATTGGTGTAAAATCGCAATTAATCATCGGGATGTTAATTATGGCGTCCGGATTTGGCTTGCTTGGTACGATGGATATCCATACGACAAAATGGACAGCGACGCTTTATATGATTGTATTAGGGCTTGGCGTCGGGCTTGTTATGCCGATCTTAACATTGGCTTTACAAGAAACCTTCCCGAAATCGGAGATGGGGGTTGTGACATCTTCGAGCCAGTTTTTCCGTTCGATTGGCGGAACGTTCGGGATGACAATTTTAGGAGCGATTATGAACCATCGCTCAACGGAACTGTTGGAAGACCGCTTGATGCCGATGTTAAAATCGCTTCCGCCGCAGGCAAAAGGAATGGTCGATCAGTTCTCGCATATGATTCATGATAACCCGCAATCACTATATTCTGCATTGTTGAGTCCAAAGGCGATGGCAAGCATGCCGCCGCAAATAAAGGACGCGCTTGTGCCGATTTTAAAACAATCTCTTGTTGATTCGCTTCATTCCGTCTTTACATTCGGCCTTGTGTTTGTTCTATGCGGAGCGGCGTTGACGTTAGTGATGCACAAAATTAAACTGTCAGACCAGCATCGAAAAATGAAAGAAAGCGCGTAATGGAAAAGGTTCACTCCTCGCAAAGGGGTGAACCTTTTTTATGCCTCTAGATGTGATGCTCCTCGCAGTATTGTTCAACAATCTCTTCAATTTGCTTGGGAGAAGGGAATTCCCCAGTAAACGAAAATGGAATTTCTTCGATAAATTCACCGTTATGGTAGACGTGGATCGCTCCATTTTGATTAATCACGCTAAACTCCGGCTCAAACCGATAGCCATTTCTCTCAATCGCACCCATGGGCAGTCTCTCCTTTGATGTTGTAGTCATTAGTTAGTATGGGTAAGTTGTTGTTCGCTCAGTCATTTGTGAGAAGTTTTTTATCCGATGACCTTCGGGAGTTTTTCAACCTTTTCAAGAGATAGAATCTTGTTTTATTTAATTATTCCAGAAAAGTAATTATTAAGCTGCTTTATCTAGATAAAAATATGCCATTAATAATTACATTTGTGTTAATCATTAGTAAATGATGTATATAATTCTAAAACCAAAAAGTTATTGACTATTAAGAAAATAATTTATATATATTATACAGATATATGAAAAAAATCTCTGTTTAACCATAATAGGAAGGGAAGGTGAGCGAAAGTTATTATATGTATGAATATGAATTTCATTCAAACTATAAATCTACTTGATTCTAGTAACTAGCGAGGTGACATCATATGAGGAAAAGAAAAGCTAAATGGTATTCATTCATTTCTTATTTACTCGCTTTTACAATGACATTTTCGACACTGACTCCTTTGGCAAAGGCTGAGGAGAACACACCTTCAGCGATGAACGCTTCTTCAACAGAAACAACAGGAGACAGTGCAGCATCGACTGCTAATGATGAGAACTCTTCGTCTTCTTCCGCGAATATGGAACAGAAACAGGGCGATTCGTCTTCATCCCCGGATGTTGAACAAAAGGATTCGTCTTCTGTTTCAGAAGAGTCTAAAGAAACTTCGGGATCAGCGCCTTCAAACGCTGCGGCAGACCAAGAAAAACTCGTCCCTTCTAAGGATCCTTATCCGAAAGAAAAGGAAATCCCCTCTCTTCGGACGGAAACAGCGAAGGTCTATGAAAATTCTGATGGAACGTATACCGCAGAAGTGTATACTGAACCTATCCATTTTAAGAAAAACGGCCAATGGGTAGACATTGACAACACATTGGTTGAAAACTCGCAACAAGAATTCGAAAACAAAGCGAACCAATTTAAAGTTAAATTTCCAAAAAAACCGAAACAAAATCGTGAAGCGAGATTGTTTACGTATGAAATCGCAGGACATAAAGTGGCGGTAGAGCTATCGGATGACGATGCTCCAGCAGCCAAACAATTTAAGGGAATCAAGGATATAGCAGGAACCTTTCAAAAGGAGCGTGTTCAATATAAGCAGCTCTATCCTGGTGTGACATTTGATTATGCTTTAGACGGAACGAAAGTCAAGGAAAATATTATTCTCGATTCTTATCAGGGGAATCATCGCTTTGCCTTCCATATTAAAGCCCAAGGGTTGAAGGCAGAGAAAAAGTCCTCTGGCATGATCGAATTTACGGATGCGAAAACAGGAAAATTTTTATTTTATATCCAACGTCCATATATGTATGATTCGTCAAAGGACGGAAATGTATCAGAACAAGTCACGCAAGAGGTGACACCTGTCGACGATGGATTTATTCTCACTGTCACAGCAGATGAGTCGTATTTAAAAGATCCAAAGCGCGTATACCCAGTTGTTATTGATCCTTGGGTTGACGTGTTTCAAGCGCAAGATACCTTTGTGGCAAGCGCCACTATTTCCAGTAATTACAGCAATCTAAACTATTTGTCGGTGGGAAACGATCCAGTATTCAGAAAAACGCGCACCTATTTAAAATGGCCGACGTTGCCGAATATTCCAAACGCCAAAGTAACAACGGCTAGTATCGGAGTATATCAGTATAGTCCTGATTCCAGCTCACCACCATCCGGTCCCGCTATTTCTATATATCGGGTGACAAGTGCATTTAATACCTCTACCCTCACTTGGGGCACACAACCAAGCTTTGATCCAACGCCGATCTATACGAAATCGGAAACGAAAAATGCGTATAACTATTTTACCGTTTCGGACTTAGTCAAAGGCTGGTATGACGGAACCTATGCAAACTATGGGGTTGTCTTAAAAACGGATGATGCACAGGAGGCGACAGCCACTCAAAAATTGTTCCGTTCCACCGAATGGAATAGTTCAGATGGAACACCATACGGAAAACCAAAACTTGTGATCGCTTATCGTTCAAAGAAGTTATTGGGGATTACCGATTACTGGACGTATACACCGGACTTGTTTAACGGTGAAGGAACCGCCGTTGTGAACGTGATTAACGGGAATATGGTATATGACATCCCGATTTTATCGCTTCCTGGAAGAACGGATGCCTTCAACTTAAAAATGGTGTACAACAGCCGTTCGGACTTTGAAGATGTATATGGATACCGCTGGACGTTCAGCGCGCAACGGAAACTGATTCCAAACAGCGACAAGACGATTGTGGAGTATATTGATGAAAACGGCACACATTATCATTTTAATAAACAACAGTACGATACAGGCACGGCGTACTCCGCGCCGGAAGGAACATTCTTTGAATTTAACAGCACGGCGGATGGAGGATACACGCTCAAAGAACCAGACGAAACGCTCTATTATTTTGACTCGAAAGGCCGGAATACGAAAGTCGTTGACGAAAAAGGCAATACGATTTTGTACACATTTAATGGAACGACCAATCAAATCACGAAAATTAGTGAGCGGTACGGCTCGGAAACGACGGGGCGCGACCTTTCTCTAGCGTACGACCCAACAACAGGGTTGTTACAAAAAATCACGGATTTCCGAGGAACGGAAACAACGTTTACGTATGATAGCATGAATGGACATAACCGTTTGCGAACGATTACGTACGCGGCAAACAGGCCAGAGCGAAAAACAGTCACGTTTGATTACAATAACAATCAGTTAATCGCGATTACGGACGGAAACGGAAATAAAGGGAAATTTGAGTATGATGATCAGAATCGAGTGAGCAAAGTTATTGATCCACGTTCCGATACCATCTTTGCGCAGCTCGACTACCCTTCAGTCAATGAAACGGTGTTTACCGATGCTAATAACAGTAAAACGTATTACCAAAGTAACATTGATCAGGATTTGGCCACTGTCAATGTTGTAAAAATCATTGGAGATTACCAAGGACAGCATCCATCTGAGACACAATACGAATGGAAAAATAATGAAATTACAAAAATTATCGAACCTAACAAAGACACGGGAGTAGCGAATGGTCCAACAACCTCATCCGACTATGATGACAAAGGAAATTTAACGAATAGTGTCGCACCAGATGGTGAGGCTGTAACCAATCATTATGACAGCAAATCTAATTTAACGGATTCAACTACAAGCTCTGGTTTGTCCGAGCAAAACGTATACGACAGTGTCAGCAATCTATTATTCTCGACGAACCATGTAGGCTTAACCGATTACTTTACCTATGATCGTTATGGAAATACTGTGTCGTCGGTGACTTCATCGTCGCTTGCGGTCAATCCAGTGGTCAATAGTAGCTTTGAATCTGTTGGAACGAATAACTTGCCGACAGGCTGGACGATTCGCACCGGCAGTGAATATTCGATCAGCTCCGACCATGTATTTGGCACTCAATCAGCGAAAATTACCCTGACGGGAACCGAAGGGTCGCGTTATTACTATCAAGATGTACCGATTAGCACGACGCTAGCAGACAAGACGTATACAATCTCTGGATATATTAAAACAACGAATGTTACGGGATCAGGAGCACGAATCCAAATTTATTTTAAAGACAGTAACAACCAATATATTAAAGACAATTCAGGAAATACCATTGTATATGGAAGCCCTTATGTTACAGGAACAAGAGATTGGCTGCCGGTTTCATATACGTTTACGGCCCCAAGCAATACGGCATACATTCATATCGAATGTATCTTTACAGGAGCAGGAACGGCGTATTTCGATGGCATTCAGTTGGATCAAGGATCGATTGTCACTGAATATGCTTCGAACGAAAATGCCGGTATGGAAGCAGGAAGCGGCGCTGTGCTTGACAACTGGACGTTAAACTCATTCGGCACAGGAGACGGTCGGACGACTGAACAAGAGAAAGCGGGACAATATTCCGTCAAAATTAATGGCGTCAGCAGTGCGAGCCGTTATGTCGGACAACAGGTTTCCGTCAGTGGGAAAAAAGGCGATCCATTGACATTGTCCGGCTGGGCGTATGTGAAAAATCCAAATACGACAGGCACTTTTGCATTGCAGTTGACGTTCACGTATACGGATGGAACAACGGGAACGTTTACGATTCCGTTCGATAAAACATTGACGGACCAATGGCAGTTTGTGAAAAAAACGTTCCGGGCGGCCAAAGATTTTAATCAAGCAAAAATTTATGGAATTTATAACAACCAATCCGGTACGGTCTATTTTGACAATATGAAGCTTGAAGAACGGGCTTCGACTTCGACCATGACGTATAGTGCAGATGGCAATTTTGTCACAGCGGAGACCAATGTACTAAACCAAACGACATCGTACAGTTACGATGCGAATGGAAACCAGACATCGGGTACAACACCAGCTGGACGAAACACGACATACACTTACACTTATTTGGATCAACTAAAATCTGTGACAATGGTCGATCCATCAGGACAGCAAAATATTACGACCCAGTATACGTACGATACACAAGGGAACTTAAAAACACGGATCGATCCGAGAAACAACGTCACGACGTTTAATTATAACGCGATCAACCTATTGACACAGGAACAAGACCCCTTAGGCAAATTCATTCGCTACGATTATGATAATGCCGGGAACTTAAAGTCGGTCGAACAAGGAAAAGATACAACGGTTCTTGCCAAGCAAGAATTCAAATACGACAGCAACAACCAATTAACTGAAAAATGGGTCAACGGCCAGAAAGTCACTTCGTATACGTACGATTATGCAGGAAACGTGACGAGCATTGACGCGAACGGCCAAACGTATTCGTTCACGTATGACACGTACAGCCGCTTGAAGACGTCTCAAGAACCGAGCGGGTATCAACTGCAAAACAACTATGTGACAGATGAGAACAGCTCATCGAACGGGCTGCGCAGTTCCTATGTGGAAACGACTGGCGGCCATTCATATACCACGACATTTGGATACGACGTCTTACAGCGCCTATCGTCCATTCAAGTGCCGACGGGCCAAACGACCGAGTTTTATTACAATGAAAAAGGCCTGCCAATCCGTACAAGTTTGAAAAATAGTGCTAATATGTCTTCCTTCAATGTTTATTCATCCTATGATGATGGGGGGAGATTAGCCGCCCAGCGTGTTATCGGCGGCGACGCATTGGATTTGACATACGGATACGATGCGGATGGCAATATCGTGACGTACTTTGACGGCGCGAACACGCATACGTTTACGTACGATTTTGCCAACCGCTTGAAATCATGGACGTACCAAGGCAACACCGTTCAATACGACTATGACGCGTCTGGAAACTTGAAAAATCCGCATGGCAAGACGCTGACATTTAACGCGGCCAATGAAGTCGAAGGGTTTACGTATGATGACGCTGGCAACCTTCTACAAGACGACCGTTACCAATATACGTGGGACGGAGAAGGACGGCTGCTTTCGGTCAAAGACTTAAACGGCAACACGATCGCCAGCTTCACGTATCGTCCAGACGGACTCAGAGAAACGAAAACAGTCCATGGCGTTACGTACCACTATCACTATGACGGCTCGGACTTAATCCGCATTACGAATGATAGTGGCCAAACCGTATGGGCGTTTACGTGGTATGACGGGGAACCGATTAGTGTCACCAACCAAAATGGTGAAACATTCTTTTACATTACCAATCATCGGGGAGACGTTGTCCGAATCGTGGATGAAAACGGGACGACTGTGGCGAATTACAGTTATGACCCATGGGGGAAGGTGTTATCCGTTTCCGAAAATGTTGAAGTAGCTGGACAGCCGTTGGGGTATGCAGGATATTATTATGATAGGGAAATGAAGCTGTACTACTTGCAAGCCCGCTATTATGATCCAGAAACAGCGAGATTCCTGTCAAGAGATCCGGTGACTGGCGTAGACGACCTTCCACTAACCCAGAACGCCTACACTTATACGCTAGACAATCCTGTGACACTGACAGACCCGGATGGTAAGCACCCATTATTAGTCGCGGTTCTTATGATAGGCGGTCGTCAAGTGATTATCTACTATGCGAAGAAGCAGATTAAGAAGCAGATTAGGAAACAAGCTTTGAAGTATGTGAAAAAGCGAGTAAAAAAGGGCATTAAGACAGTTAAAATTGATAACAACAAACTTAAACATATTTTTGGAAAACCTCAGCATAAGCTTGATAAATTTTTAAAAAAGTATGGAGGGAACGAAAAGAAGGCGTATAGTGCAATTTATTCGGCAACAGTGAGGCATGTAAAATCTAAGGGGATCAAAGGTAAATTTGAAGAAGTTGTCAATGTGTACGGCACAAGAATAACAGTAAGAGGGAATGTAGTAAACGGTGATGTAAAAATAGGGACAGCATTTATTCCTTAGGAGGGAATATATGGAGAGATATAGTTTTTTTGATAAGTTTGTTGAAGAGGTAATGGGAAAGATACTAGAGGGGGATGATCCAGTTTTAGAAACCCTTCGCCTACAATATAATTGTGCGACAATTAAAGACATAGAACTGACAGGTGTAGGCTTCTATATATCCTATTTAATCCCTGAACATGCTCCTAGAATACAAGGCAAAAAATCTTTTTACATCGGAGATTTAAGCGGAGAAATAGAAGGGATAAACGATGGGGTTGGGTTCGTGCTTTTTGTGAAAGATGGTATTATTGATTTGCTCGAGGGACATACGTACGGTGATGAGAAATGGCCTGAGGTAATAGTAAATTATAAATTGTCGTTTACTTCTGGAAAAAAAAGAAATGTTGAGCAATTAAAAGCTAAGTGGCAATAGGAAAATAATCAAAACCCTAATCAGCTATCAAAAAGTTGGTTAGGGTTTTGATATCTATACAAGCTGAATTAAAGATTTACAATTGGGGATTGTTTGTTCGTGTTATTGGTTAATTCATTCAATGGATGTTTGGATATTTGTTTTGATCTCTTACACATTTGAATAGTGACAAGTAAAGTCCGCCGCATTGACAGCACCAATACACATATATTTACGTACGATTTCGCCAACCGCTTGAAGTCATGGACGTACCAAGGCAACACCGTTCAATATGACTACGATGCGGCGGGGAACTTGAAAAATCCGCATGGCAAGACGTTGACATTTAACGCGGCCAATGAAGTCGAAGGGTTTACGTATGATGACGCCGGCAACCTTCTGCAAGACGACCGTTACCAATATACGTGGGACGGAGAAGGACGTCTTCTTTCAGTCAAAGACGTAAACGGCAACACGATCGCCAGCTTCACGTATCGCCCAGATGGACTCAGAGAAACGAAAACAGTCCATGGCGTCACGTACCATTATCACTATGACGGGTCAAACTTAATCCGCATCACAGATGACAGCGGCCAAACCGTATGGGCATTCACATGGGCGAATGGCAAGCCAAATACGGTCACGAATCAGAACAGCGATACGTTCTACTACGTCACGAACTACCGCGGTGATATCGTCCGCATTGTTGATGAGAACGGTGCGACGGTTGCGAATTACAGCTACGACCCGTGGGGCAAAGTGCTTTCGGTTTCGGAAAATGCATCAGTAGCTGGACAACCGTTAGGATATGCGGGATACTATTACGATAGAGAAACAAAATTGTACTACCTACAGGCACGTTATTACGATCCAGAGACGGCGCGGTTTATCTCAAGAGATCCAGATCCGGGGGACCAAGACGATCCGATCACTCAAAATGCGTATACGTATGCGAATGATAATCCAGTAATGATGATGGATCCTAATGGATATTTTGCTGTTGCCATTCCTGTAATTTATGCTGCCGCATTAGCGGTTCTAGGTGTTGGATTAGTTTATTATGCGGTTCAGACACTTGATGCTGTATCGAAACTAATTGAACAAAGTTTTGCTAGAGTAAAGAAAAGGCCGAAGTATAAATCTAAAACTGAATTACACCATATAGTTGCACAAAAGGCTGGAAAAGCAGAACCAGCTCGACGGATATTGGAGAAAGTTGGAATCGGCGTAAATGATAAAGAAAACTTAGTTAGGATCAAAACCGGGCTGCATAGAAGGCTGCATACAACAAAATATTACCAAGCAGTTAATACCATTATAGGTTCTGTTTATAATACAAAATATGGCCGAAAAGTGAACCGAAAGAGAGTTGTCGCTGCTCTTGAAGCAATTAGAACATGGTTAGAAGTGCAGAGTTTCCTCTCACCATTCTAAATTATAAATTTAAAATAACTTTTTAGGACATCGTTAACCACGGATTCTTAAGCATGGATGTGTAAATGGGGATTAACATAGAGAGTGAGTATGACTATAAACAGGGGAAAAGTGTCAGTAAAACGAAACCATTGCTCTATGTTAATCTCTATGTCCTTTATTGTTTAGATAAACATTATAACGAATTTGAAAATTTACATAAACATCCACTTAAATTTCTCATTGAAGGAGTAAACAAAATATGTTTCAAATGAAATTAATAAAAAAGCTAAAAACCTCCTATAGCATAAGACTATCGGGAGACAAACGATTTTTATGTCATAACATGAATAATAAGACAATCGTTTACGATATAACAACTTGGGAAAAGGTTGCCGAACTGAACAAACCGAATTATCCACAAGATATAAGATTTTCCTTAGACAATAACTATTTGTTAATTAAAAGTACGACAGGTACTATATGTGTTTATCGTACGGCAGATTTTCAATTAGTTAGAAAAGTACAATCCAAAAAATCTTTTAAGTTAGTGGAAGGAGATGTGAATTTCACTAAAGACCATCCCTTGATTCTTTCAGCTGTAGAAACCAATAATGGGCGACAAATTGGAGCGATTCATATTCATACAGGGGAGTATATGGTTCTTACAAAATTTAAGAATGACGATACACTTATTTACTATCATCAATTTGTAAGAGATCGGAATGAACATTTGTTTACATTAAGTTATGTAAATGAAATGGATTATAGAGAGAATAGAATTGTTAAATTAAAGGAACCTATTAATAAACAGCCCATTGAGTTAAAAAGTCATTCGGAAGTTCCTATCTGGGATTCTGTCGTTTTCGACCCTGTTCACGATGTTTATATTTTAGTAAACGACTATGAAGTCATATTAATGGATTCTGACTGTAAATCAGTTTTAAAGAAAGTACACATTGTTGGTAATCGTTTCACCGAGAGACAAATTGGTTTTTTCCGACACCTTCATCAATCCCAAGATGGAAGGTTTATTGTACTGACTTATAGTGAAAGTGTTGTGATTCTAAGATATGAAGATTTAAAAACGATATGGATTGAGAGTGTCCCATATGCGAGTTTTGCTGAATTTAGCAACGATGATCAATATTTGCTAGTTGGTACTTGGGAGTGCGGATACGTCTTTGAGAATAATTTGCCACAACGTTTTTAAAGTTAATATTTGCAAGTGTTATTTTTATTAGATAAGCACGTGTCGATTGATCACAACATAAGGGAAGATTAACTGGTTAGCGTGTCATCGGCGACGCGTTGGATTTGACGTACGGATACGATGCGGATGGCAATATCGTGACGTACTTTGACGGCGTGAACACGCATACGTTTACGTACGATTTTGCCAACCGTTTGAAGTCATGGACGTATCAAGGTAATACGGTTCAATACGACTACGACGCGGCGGGAAACTTAAAAAATCCGCACGGCAAGACGCTGACGTTTAACGCGGCCAACGAAGTCGAAGGGTTTACGTACGATGACGCTGGCAACCTTCTACAAGACGACCGTTACCAATATACGTGGGACGGAGAAGGACGGCTGCTTTCGGTCAAAGACTTAAACGGCAACACGATCGCCAGCTTCACGTATCGTCCAGACGGACTCAGAGAAACGAAAACGGTCCATGGCGTTACGTACCATTATCACTATGACGGCACGAACTTAATCCGCATCACAGATGACAGCGGCCAAACCGTATGGGCATTCACATGGGCGAATGGCAAACCGAATACGGTGACGAATGCGAATGGCGATACGTTCTACTACGTCACGAACTACCGCGGTGATATCGTCCGCATTGTTGATGAGAACGGTGCGACGGTTGCGAATTACAGCTACGACCTGTGGGGCAAAGTGCTTTCGGTTTCGGAAAATGCGGCAGTAGCTGGACAACCGTTAGGATATGCGGGATACTATTACGATAGAGAAACAAAACTGTACTACCTACAGGCACGGTACTATGATCCAGAGACGGCGAGATTTGTTTCGAGGGATGCAGATCCAGGAAGTGAAAATTTACCATTAACTCAAAATGCCTATATTTACGCTTTAGACAATCCTGTGATGTTAGTTGATCCAGACGGAAATAATCCATTAAAAAGGATGTATCAAGCCCTCTTTACTGCTGTCACATTTGTTACAGTAGCAATTATTGAATCAGGTATAGTAGTAAAAACCTTTGTTCAGAAAACGGTAGGGAAGGCGGGAAAATTTGTAGGGAAACTTTTGGTTAAGGGGACACGGAAAGTAAGTGCGAAAGATATTGTTTTTAGCGATAAATTTAAAAAGTCAAAATATAAAAATCAAGTTGCTAAACGTGGATGGACTAAAGAAAGCATAGCCAAAACAATAAACAATCCGTACAAAATAACTAAAGCGGTAAACAAATATACAGGAAACTCAGTAACTGTTTACTATAAAGATAAGAGACATTATGTAGCAGTAGATGATGGTACAGGAAAGGTAATACAGGTTTCCGATTTGAATGACCCATACTGGGTATTTGATCCTAAATTTTCGAAATAGGTGGTGATACAGTGACTGTAAAAAAAAATGGCAAAATTAACGAGATAGTCTATGAATATACCACATATCACAGCGGAAAATATAGACTTTATCCAACAATTACACATTTGAAAATTATGTTAGAAAAAATTATTGAATCCAATACAACGACAGAATATTTAAGAATTAATCCGTTCTATAGAAATGGAAAGGTTGATATGCAAATCGAATTTGATGAATATATGTTTTATTTAGAATGCAGGGAACAGTTCGATGAAAAAGAACAAGAAGAACATATTTTAGACTGTCTGGATACAGACGATCAAATTGTGACTGCTGAGCAATTTGAGATGGGAAAAATCCTTTATCCATTATGCCAACACAATGATGTGGAGCGTTTTAAGCAAGTATTAGCAACATATCTTGATTATTTGGATACGCTTTTACCGAAGTTATTTGATATTGCTAAAAGAACAATGCAATTAAAAGACGAGGATTTAGCTTTTGGATATTTTTGCTTTGAAGTTCATAGCGAGTAAGAATAAAACCTTGATTGGCTATATGCCTTTCAAGGTTTCTTTTTACAATGACTATATGGGGCGTATTCCTATCCAATGTTATCTTTTATTTAGCACCATGATGATAGTTGAGACTTAGAACTCAACTATCCCAAGTACAACTAGCGAATAGACTAGATTAGGTGCCAGGCACGTGTTGAAAAAATCGAAGTGTTTACGTATGATGACGTCGGCAACCTTCTGCAAGACGACCGTTACCAATATACGTGGGACGGAGAAGGGTGTCTTCTTTCAGTCAAAGACTTAAAAGGCAACACAATCGCCAGCTTCACGTATCGCCCAGATGGACTCAGAGAAACGAAAACGGTCAATGGCGTTACGTATCATTATCACTATGACGGCTCGGACTTAATCCGCATTATCAACGACAACAGCCAAACCGTATGGACATTCACATGGACAAACGGGAAACCGAATACGGTCACGAATGCGAATAGCGATACGTTCTACTACGTTACCAACTATCGCGGTGATGTCGTGCGGATTGTCGATGAAAATGGAGCGACAGTCGCCAATTACAGCTATGACCCGTGGGGGGAAAGTCTTGTCTGTCTCCGAAGATACAGCTGTTGCTGGACAGTCACTAGGATATGCGGAATACTATTTGTGGGACGAGTACCTGTCACTTATTGAATGTTATGCAGAATCCCTTCAGCAGCTTGAAATGTGGTTGGGGGGGTTTATAGGATGATTATCTATCACTTGGTTTATTGGATGAAACAAATGCCAACATTGTAGCAGATTATACATTGGACGCATCGGGCTGCCTCGTTACGATGACGAAATATACAATCTTTTTGCTTGCTTTCCTTTTAGTCATTTATAAAAAGTGTGCGGCCAGTAATATCTAATTAAGGAGAGTTCCTTTAATGCCACCATTATTAATTTTTTATCAAACGATTTTGTTTAGCGTTCTACTAATAGTTGAAGCAATATTAAGAATTTACAATGGATCATTATT
This sequence comes from Anoxybacillus tepidamans PS2, assembly GCF_000620165.1. Taxonomy (GTDB): domain Bacteria; phylum Bacillota; class Bacilli; order Bacillales; family Anoxybacillaceae; genus Anoxybacteroides; species Anoxybacteroides tepidamans_A. The sequence continues at coordinate 304,337 of NZ_JHVN01000001.1, read as the reverse complement.
TCATTTAAATTCAATATGGTCATTTTTCATGTCGTATTTCATTGATGCGCTAGCGCTCTTGTTTTTAGTGTATGTGTATAAGCGATATAATACTATTTCATTTAAAAGAAGAATAATAGCATCTATATTGTCTTTTTTACTTTCTTTTTTCCTAATGTTTATATTTTTAGCAGTATTAGAAAAACTATTGTAAGCGAATTAGGGACAAGTACCGGTGCATCGCGCTCTTAGAACGTGTGCCTGTCACTTGTTGAATGAGAACGGAAACGAACGATAGCTCCAGCCGATTGAAGCAGAAAAGTGGAGTATGATTGAGGAAGACGAAAAGTAATCAGCAGGCAACTAGAGTAAATCAATCCCCTCTCTCATTAAGCGACACAACAACCTAGGTTCTACATTCGTAAGGGCTTAGGTTGTTTTTTTAGAAATGTTATCTGAAAACAAGAAGATAGGCAGAGCAAAAACAGTCGCCTCCCGTATAGCATTTGTATCGAAATAAGATTTGTCGACATGAACAGTAGAACTGTCAAAAACGGAGTGATAAAAATTACGATTAGTTATTCATTGAAAAGGTTGAACAATGATGTTATCTGTTCTCTATTTGACGGTGTATTGTTTAGAAATGGCCGCCTTTTATCATAATCAATTTTCGCACACAGTTTGTACAAATAATAAATTCCGCGCAGCTGTTCCGTAATTAAGTGATCCATATATAAAAGGGAGTCTTTCGCAATTTTTTCAGCCTGAGCAATATTGTTATTGTCAAATTCAGCGATCATTTCTTTGACCGTATCGAGTGAGTAAACGGCTGCGCGTAGCGTGCGAATAATCAATAATTTGCGGATATCGGCACGGCTATATTTTCTGTATCCGTTCTCCTTGTCCCGCTTCGGGATGACCATTCCTTCCTTTTCCCAATGCCTTAGTGTGGAGCTAGGCACTCCAACCACCTTAGCCACCTCCCCGATGGTAAACCAAGCTTGTTTTTTCTTTGGTAAAAATTCATCGCTGTCACCCATTTTTAATGCTTTCAAAACTTGTTCAGCCCGTTGTTTTTCATGGTATAAATTCGCTTGTGCTTCGTTGACAAGCCATAGAGCTTCGGTAATTTTGTTTTCATGTAAAAGGGGCATGATTTTTCTTATTAGTTCCATGCCAAATCCTGGATACATCGCGCGAATGCATTCGAAATAGGCGACATGTGTTTCCGTGTAGATTCTATAACCATTTGCTTTCCTCTCAGGGGGAGGGACAAGCCCCCATGATTCATAATGTCGAAGAGCGCTCGTACTAATATTTAATTTGCGGGCAATGTCAATTGGGCGAATCATTTGGATCTCTCCTTCTTTTATGCACATCGATAGAAAGTTTATAAAAAAACATTAAACTATGGATGACGGCTTTTTGTGAAATAAACCTTATTATTTCAATGGTTAATTTATCAAACTTTAGGACTTGCATCAATGTTATATAATGGGGGTGAATCGCCTAAATTAAGGGAGGTATTGATGTGAACGACCATATTATTATTAAAGGTGCGAAAGAAAATAATTTAAAAAACATCTCTGTAAACATCCCCAAGAACAAATTAGTAGTTTTGACGGGGCCGTCGGGTTCAGGGAAGTCGTCGCTGGCGATGGAAACGCTGAATCAGGAATGCCAAAGACAATATATGGAATCTTTAGGCATGACCGTTGATTTTATTAAAAAGCCTAAAGTGGACTTTATGGTTGGATTATCCCCATCCATAAGTATCAGTCAGCAAGTAACGAATCGGAACCCCCGCTCAACAGTAGGAACAGTGACCGGCATGTACACTTATTTGCGGTTGATCTATGAAAAACTAGGAGAACGCAAATGCCCCAATTGCGAAACAATCATATTACCGATTATAGAAAATGAAGCCAATGTAGACGAAGCATTACAACATGTCACTTGTCCTAGCTGCCACAGACAATTGGATAAATTCACCATTTCCCATTTCTCTTTCAACACTCCCCAAGGTGCTTGTCCGACTTGTGATGGATTAGGAAAAGTAAATGACATTCGGGTCGATTTAGTGTTTGATGAGGGGGCAAGCTTAAAGGAACAATGCGTGCGAATATGGAATAGCACTTACGGTGAATATCAGAAGCAAGTATTTAAAGCCGCTTGCGACTATTACGGGATCCAGATCGATGAAGATCTGCCGCTAAAGCATTTCAGCGATGAACAGAGAGCTCTATTGTTTTATGGCGTCGAAAGCAAGGAATTTACAGCTTATTTTCCTGATAAAAAGCCTCCTAAGACAGTGGCAGGAGGAAAATTTGAGGGGGTGCTTACCGGGATGAGAAGGAGATACAATGAGAAAGAAGGCAACTCGGGGGAAGCACACTTTTTTTATTCACAACAATGTCCCGATTGCGAGGGAAAGCGTTTGAAAAAAGAGAGTAGGGAAGTAGTAGTAGCGGGCGTTCCGATTACGGATCTTGCTAATATTTCGCTGGAGGAGTTGTTATCGTGGGTCCAATCATTACAGACATCGTTATCTAGTAATAAGCTGGAAATTGTTGAATCGTTTCTACACAGTTTAATTGTAAAACTTGAGAGGATCATCAATGTCGGCTTAGGGTATCTCTCACTCGATAGGCAAACCATCACCCTTTCCGGAGGGGAAGCGCAGCGCCTAAGACTGGCGACCATTATTGGCTCAGCCCTAACCGGTGTACTTTACATTTTAGATGAACCGACTGCAGGACTTCATCCAAGAGATACAAAAGGCCTCGTTCAAGTTATGAAACAGCTGAGAGACTTAGGGAATACGCTTCTTGTCATCGAGCACGATGTGGATGTCATGAAGGAAGCGGATTACATTATTGATATGGGGCCTGGTGCGGGGCATCTTGGAGGAATGGTAGTCGGAGAGGGGACTTTACTTGAATTAATGGAGCAGGAACCATCGGTTACCGGTGCCTTTTTACGAAATCGACCAGAACATCAGCTTCAACGAAGGAAAGGGATTGGAAAGTGTTTGACCGTCTATCAGGCCCATAAACATAATTTAAAAAATATTACTGTGTCTTTTCCGTTAGGCTGCCTTGTTAGTGTAACCGGGGTTTCCGGGTCAGGCAAGTCGACGCTCGTTTTTGATGTTCTGGCGGAAGGGGAAAGCGGTGTTCATCAAGGGTGTGAAAAAATTACCGGTGTTGAGGCAATTGATAAAGTTATTACTGTCGGCCAATCGCCGTTAAGTAGAATGAAACGTTCAAATATTGCCACATACACAGAAGTATTTACACATATTCGCAACCTTTATGCGAATTTGCCGGAAGCCAAAAACAATCACCTAAGCGCAAAGGACTTCTCCTTTAATACTCCAGGGGGCCGTTGTGAGAATTGCCAGGGAATGGGGACGGTTTCTTTATTCATGCATTTTCTTCCAGAACAAGAAGTGGAGTGTCCGGTTTGTCGCGGTAAAAGGTTTGAGGAAAACGTGTTAAAAGTAAAGTATAAAGGATATTCGATTTCTGACATTCTCGACTTATCGATTGAAGAGAGCTTGCCTATATTCGAAGATCATGAAAAAATCTCACCGGTTATTGAATTATTATGTGAAATTGGTCTCGGTTATTTAAAATGGGGGCAATCGCTCACAACGTTGTCCGGGGGAGAAGGGCAGCGTTTGAAACTAGCAAAAGAACTAAAAAATCAAACAAATAACAGGACGCTTTTTTTATTGGACGAGCCGTCCGTCGGATTGCACCCAACCGATGTACAAAAGTTGCTTGTTTTGCTCAATAAGCTCGTTGATGCGGGAAACACCGTCATCGTTGTGGAACATAATAGTGAAATTATTCGTGCCTCCGATTGGGTGATTGATTTAGGACCAGAAGGAGGAAACGATGGGGGGACGGTGATTGCCGAAGGAACACCGGAAGAAATTGCGGGTAATCAAAACTCTTACACAGGCAGATTTTTGATATAACAGTAGCGAGTATATTGGATTTGGAACGTGTACCTGTCACTTGTCAAATATCATGTGGAATCCCTCTAGCTGTGTGAAACGCGGCTGGGGGTTTTTATATTTATGATAAGTCGTTCATTTCTAAATAGGATGTAGGGAAGTTTCGCATTCCTTTCTCTACCGTTATGGTGTTGATGGCAGTTCCATCACCAACGGCAATAAGGCATTTTTTACAATGACAGTATATTAGGGAGAAGGTTTCCCGATAGGATGATTTTTATTGCGAAGGAAGAAAAATGGGCCTTTCCTATTGTTGATTTGGGGAAAGGCCAGTTGTTTTTTAGAAATCCATATCAATAAAAGGTACGAAAAAATCCATCGAGGAAGTGCTTCGCCATGTCCCATTTAGATAATTGCTTGATCGTTTCTTTTTTTGGCCGTTTCACTTCAAGCGGCACGATGACGCTCATTCCGTCTTTCATCTGTTTCGTTGGATGGGACACAATATATTCGTTTTGGCGAAGACCGTGCTCGATTTCTTGTTTCTTACCATGCGAGATTCCTAGCGTGACATTTCGTTTTTCGAGTTTGCCGCGATGAATGACATAGACAAACGATTTCGTTTTTTCGTGCCACACCGCCTCGGCAGGAACAGTGATCGCTCCGTTTTTTTCCTTTGTCACGACTGTAATGTTGACGTGATATCCGAAAGGAAGCTGTTTTGGCTGTTCGTTCAGTTGCACGGTAAACGGGTATTCGCTTTTTTCTTGAAAGCTTGTTTCCTTGACTGGAAATTTGCCGATATCGGCAATCGCGCCAGTGAATGATTTTTTTGCGTTTGGAACACGGACCATCACTGTCTGTCCAACGGCGAGCTTTCCGATTGTCTCCTCTTTCATTTTTCCGCGGATGACCGCAGAAGGGGAAGCGATGGTGATCAGCGGCTTGGAATGATCATAGCTGATTTCTTCAACGACACCGGCTGTTTCGCTTTTGACAATGAGTTCATCTTTTTTCTCTGTTAGTTCATTCTCCTCTGCCTCGTATTCCCGCATTTGCGATTCGAGCAATGCTTTTTCCTGCTCCGCTTCCCGCGCTTTTTCCTCCCATTGTGCTTTCTCAGGGCTCTCTTCCTTAGCCGAAGAAGACATAGTTGTATAATAATCAACATCTTCCGAAAGCTGCTCGATTTGTGTGCTAAGTTGCTCTTTTTGGCCTGCGATGCGCTGCAACTTCCAGTCGATTTCTTCATTGGCGTAGCGGATCAGCGGTGTACCTGCTTGTACTTCTTGCCCTTTTGTGACAAGGATTTCATCAATTGCACCAAGCTGCGGATTATTGTAAATGAATTTTCGTTCGGCTGGTGCGGTGATGCCGATAGTATGAACAGTTTCTTTTATATTTGTTTTGGTTGGTTTGATGCGCTCGTTCACATAGCTGGATTTTGGAATTTTACTATGACTATGAAACAAAAGATAAAAGTTTGCACTTATACATAGCGCGAGGACGATAAGTATATATCGTCGCCATCGTTTCATCCGTTCCCCCTGCCTTTCATTACAGTTCACTAAATAGAAAGTTTGTATAAGCTACTAATAATAACGCCAAAAAAGAGGTAGACGGCGATCACAATCATCGCAACACGTTGGACCGGTTTTTCCGTCAAGGAGCGAAGAGCGATGATTTGTACTGCTATGGCCCAGATCGAAAAGACGGAAACGGTGCGCAACAATGCCCATATAAAGGTGTGTTTCGTTATGTAAGGTCCCCACACGCCAAGGGAAAATGGGGAAAAGAGATTCTTTACCCCGAGAAATAGTTGAAATGGAAAGAGAATTATATCTTCAAGTAAGAAAATAAATAAGATTGCTAGTTGAATTGTTAATAGTTTCACAAAACAGATATCAAAAAGCAAATAAAAAATGATAGAGGAAACAAACAAAAATAATAGCGGGATACATATGCCTCCGAAAACATGGCCTAAAACGAATAAAAGTTGTAAAAAAGCAAATTGCTCATCTGTGTATCGGTCAAGATGTTTTGTCAAATCCTCCGCATCAATGCCAAAATACCCCCGCAGCAACGAAAGAACAACGTTAAAAAATAAGAGGATTAAGGCGACAACTGCTACATTTTTTAACCGTTCCGCTTCTCTAAGCTGGGCAAACGCAATTTTGGGCTGAAAAATTTCTTTAAGCGGATTGCTTTTATATACCATCAGTAAATCCCCCAATATGTATCAATATAGACATAAGCATATTGTAATATAAAGGTACAGAATTTGTCATCTGGGGGATTATTTTCAATTATTTCTTTTTGATTCTACTTCTTTATCTTTGATGCAACCATTGAGTTCGAAGGATTTACTTATGACGAGGCGAGAAACCTTCGATAAGATGCGAATAGCAATACGAGTGGGACATGGAAAGTGGTTTGCCTCCTTTAGAAAATTTAAATAAAGAAGCAGTCGCAGGCACGGGCTTTACGTGTCATTTAGATGATTTTACAGAAAACGTTGTTCAATGGGCAAGTGAATGTTACCGCATTAACCTAGTACAGGCAGAAACGTCGCAGCAGAAGATCAGTACGATGTCCAGGATAGCATTCTATCCAAAAACTGCAAGATAGTAGCGTCCAATTATCATTATGCAGAGGGTTATTACGGTAAAGAAAATGGATTATACTATCCAGTGGCTCATTACAAGTTCCTATGTTGTTTAATGATTTACACTTCGTTAAGAGGTGGGAGACTTATCGGTAGATATGTTAAAATCTAGTTGGCATATCTGTTTGAGAGATGAACAAGGGAGTCGGAAAGATGTGGTTAACCGTATGTTTCATTATTCTTATTTTGCTTGGATTATTTATAATGTGGATAGCTATTTTCGGTAATAAGAGAGAAATAAGAGAATTTGGTCCCGGAATCCCAACGGATTTGTTAGAGTTTTTATTTATGATTATTTACAGACTTTTGCCGACGATTTTAAGAAGAGCATTCCTATTTTTATTGGGATTCAGTTTTATAATCGGGGGGATGTATTTATTGCTATTCCGCAAGTGGTAACTGGATACACGCGATTGCTCTTTCTTCGGTTTTGGTACGATATCGAATAATCGTTCTATTTCTGTATAATATAATCTGTTAAAAATCTGCACGTTTAAGAACTCTTTCTTTTTTACATGCTTATCCCCCCATAACGCGTGCCAAATAATAATGGAATCCCCAAACACCTAGAGAACTAAGGCTGCTTAATAGAACAGCGATCGATAAAAAGAGAACGGTATTTGCTTCTGTTCGATAACGAAGCAAAAATGCGATAGATAGTATGATGCTAAAGATGAAAAAAATAGGCGATATTAGCGATAACATATTAAATGGGAATGCAATGTATGTTAAGTAATATGCTATAAATGCCAAATGAACGAGCAAAAGAACAAGAAGAATCATTTTTTTCATATATGTTCACACTCCTTTTCTAGATTTTACAAAAAAATCAATAAAATTCAAATAATTTTCTAAAGGTTTACAAAAATTCGATTTTGAAAATAAGGAAATAGTAAATATGCTCTTTAACCCTTGCATTAGGTCGATATTTAGCAGTGTAAAACCTCACCACCCCGCTGGTGGGTTTTTTCTTTGGGATTTTGAAAGGAAATTTTAAATATTACCTTGCATTATTAAGTAAAATAGTTTACTATTTTTAATTGTTGAGTACTTAATTATTTAAGGTAATTTTGGAGGTCAAAAATGTGAACAAAGAAATGCTGAAAGGGACCATTGACCTTTTAATTCTCTCGATTCTGAACGAAATGGATAGTTACGGATATGAGATCTCAAAAGCCATAAAGGCAAGAACAGAAGGAGCTTTTGAGATACAGGAAGCGACCCTTTATTTGTCCCTCAAAAGGTTGGAAAAGCAAAAAGCGATATCTGCCTATTGGGGTGAAGAGAGCCACGGCGGAAGAAGAAAGTATTATGCTATCACAGAGGAGGGGAAAACATTATTGCGGAAGTTTATCGAAGATTGGAGGCACATGTCTAGCATTGTGGAGCGATTCATTTAGGGGGAAGAAACATGCATCATCTAATAAAAAAAGCCTTTAGTTTAAATGATATTAAGTATGCTTGGATTCTGCTCGTATCTTTTATTAGTTTTGCAGCAACGTTCTATTTAGATCTTTATTATAATCCATCATTCGTTCAGAAAGCTGCTTTGGCGGGATATGGACTGGCTTTCCTTATAGCAACCCTTTGGGCTGCCTTTAATTATATTGGCCATCTTCGCATTAATGTAATGTATCAAAAAAATAATGGTATTCCAGCATTTTTGGAACAATTGGCATTAAGTCATGAAGAAAAATTGGAGCTTCAAGCTTATTTAGAAGACTACGTAACGGGCCAAGTAAACCAAGGAAAAAGCAAAGAGGAAGCAGCAAGAGAAGCGATCAACCAGTTTAAAGTAAAGGAGTTTTCTTCTTTATCGAAAAATACGCTTGTTTTTAATTTGCATGCTCATTACTATTTGGGGGGCTATGCGTTTCTGGCGATTTTAGGGAGTGTGGTGTTGCTTTTGCTTCATGCGAGCTTTTTTAGCCTACCTTGGCTTGTAGGGGCCTATACATTTTTAGCATACGGCGTTGGATTTATAGGCTTGTTCTTTATTTACAAATTGGTGGATAGCGCTCTTTATAAAAAAATCAAAGGCTAATAAACGAGCAAAATAAATGTAAGGGGATTAGATTCATGAACATATGGGAATTACTTGTCGGACTTATTTTAGGTGCTGTAGAAGGATTAACAGAATTTGCGCCCGTTTCTTCTACTGGCCATATGATTATTGTGGATGATATGTGGCTTCGCTCTCAAGATTTTTTAAACGAAAAAGTAGCGAATACATTCAAAGTTGTTATTCAGCTCGGTTCCATTCTTGCAGTGGTCGTTGTTTTCCGAAATCGATTTATTGAGTTATTAGGGTTGAAAAAAGGGACAAGCGGCCGCAGACTGCGTTTAACCCACGTGATTGTTGGATTATTGCCTGCGGGAATTTTGGGGATTTTATTTGAAGACTATATCGATGAACATTTATTTTCAACAAAGACTGTTTTAATTGGACTTGTCATTGGCGCACTATTAATGATTGCGGCTGATTTATTCGGTGGACGCAAACAAACCGTTGAGACAGTGGATCAGATCACATATAAGCAGGCCTTTTCCATTGGGCTTATTCAATGTTTATCGTTGTGGCCTGGATTTTCTCGTTCCGGCTCGACGATATCGGGCGGTGTGCTGCTTGGAATGAGCCACCGGGCAGCGGCGGATTTTACGTTTATTATGGCGGTTCCTATTATGGCAGGGGCTAGCTTTTTGTCGCTTGTAAGCAAATGGAAGTATTTTACCGTAGATGTGATTCCATTTTTTATAGTAGGTTTTATTAGCGCTTTTATTTTCGCGTTAATTTCCATCAAGTTTTTTCTTAAATTAATTAATCGGATTCGGTTGATTCCTTTTGCAGTCTACCGAATCGCATTAGCGTGTTTGATATATATTATCTATTTTTAACATATCCACCGAGAAGTCTCCCACCTCTAAACGAAGTGTAGGTGGGAGAGGTTCATTGGCACACTAAAAAGAAAATCATATATGAACGAAGCTGGCTCCAAAAACATTCATTTAGCATTTTTAGAGCCAGCTTTTTTCTTTATCATTCAATTAAAAACCCCGCTTTTTGCAGTGCGCAGCAAGCGGCGTCAAGCTTCGCCAGCGAATCGGCTTCGAGCGTGTGAAGATGCGTGCCGTCTGTCAGCTGAAGCAAGTATGAAGATTTGGTGTCCTCAATTTTTTGAATGAACTGGTCGACTTCCTGGCGGTTGCTGACCATGACCGAAGCGGTTAAGTCGCCGTAGACAGGGTGTTCAATTTTGACATCTTTGACGGTGACGCCGTGGTCGACGATCAAGTACAGTTCTTCCTTTGTTTGTTCCGGAGTGTGAAAGCATGCGACGATGCGCGTGTACGTTTCGTTTTGCGTTGGTGCTTGCAAATATAAATAGCCTTGGCTTGTAGCAATAATCGGTTCATTGCGCGCTTTTAACAGCGAAATATCTTGCACGATCACTTGGCGGCTGACGTTCGCTTTGGCCGCGAGTTCCGCGCCGGTTAGCGGCCGCTTGCTTTCCTTCAGCCACTCTAAAATGAGCGTTCGCCGCTGTTCTCCTAAAATTTTCTTCTCTTCTTTCATCCGCTTCTACTCCTTTCTATGCTGACAAATCGTTTCGAATACGGATACGAGGCGGTCAATATCTGCTTTCGTCGTCGTTTTGCCAAATGATACGCGAACAAATTGTTTCGCTTCATCATCCTCTTTGCCAATCGCAATCATCGTCCGCGACGGAGCCTGTTTTCCCACTTGGCACGCGCTGCCTGTGGAAATGGCAATGCCGTAACGGTTGCACTCTAACATCGTATATTGCCCCTCAATGCCGTGCACCGAAAGGCCGAGAATGTTTGGCAAGTGCGCGTCGGGATGTCCTTCAACAGCAATCGGCAGCTTTTTCTCATGAATTTGCGAAATTGCATAGTGCCGCAGCTGCTCAAGCCGCGCATGCTCGTCCGCCCGATGTTTGCAAGCGTGCTGCGCAGCGGTGACAAAGGAGGCGATGCCCGGCACGTTGACTGTTCCCGGGCGGAAGCCGGATTCGTGCGTCGCATTGAGGAAGCAAGGCGTCCATTTGATGCGAGGGTCGATATAGACGGCTCCGACGCCTTTTGGGCCGTAAATTTTATGGGCGGAGATGGAAAGGCTGTCCACTCCAAGCGTTTGCAGATCCACTTGTATTTTACCAAATGTTTGCACGCAATCGCTATGAACAATGACGCCATATTTGTGCAAACGGTTGCTGATTTCTGCGATCGGCTGCACGGTGCCAATTTCCGAATTGGCGTGGTGAATCGAGGCGAAAATCGTGCGCTCTGTTACCGCTTGTTCAACTGCCTCCACATCGATAAGCCCGAAGCGGTCCACCGGTATATAGGTGACTTCGTATCCTTCTGTTTCAAGCTGTTGAAACAAATGGTGCAAAGAAGCATGTTCGGTCGCTGTCGTGATAAGGTGATTTCCTTTATGCCGATGCGCTGCAATGATCGAGCGAACAGCAAGGACGTTCGATTCGGTGCCGCCGCTTGTGAAATAAATGCCGCGTTCATCGCCACCAATCAACTCGGCAAGCTGTTTGCGGCAAATGGAAAGCAGGCGGGCCGCGTCGCTTCCGATGTCATGCAGGCTGCTGGAGTTGCCAAAATATAATTTGGCCGCTTCTATATAAGCGGCTAACGCTTCTTCGCTCATCGGAGTTGTTGCTGCGTAGTCGAGATAAATCATCTTGCTCATTCCCTCACATTTGGAAAAATAAAAGTCTTGTCATCAGTTTAATTATATGTCAATATAGGTGTCAAGACAGTAAATAATAACAGGGGGCTTATTCATGCCACAAGCGGATGTCATCATTGTTGGTGGCGGTCTTGCATCGCTTATGACAGCCTATTGTTTACACGAGCATAAAAATGTGATAATTTTCACAAAAACAAAACCTGAGGAAAGTAATTCGTGGCTTGCTCAAGGAGGAGTAGCAGCAGCTTTATCCGAGCAAGATCATTGGAGCTATCATTACGAAGATACACTTGTCGCAGGAGCATATCATAACGATGAATTGGCAGTAGAAGTTCTCGTTCAGGAAGGACCGAAACGGCTTTTACAATTGATTGAAGCTGGATTGCGCTTCGACGCGGATGAGTCCGGTCGATTTCATCTCGGAAAGGAAGGGGCGCATGGCCAAAGACGAATTTTACATGCGGGGGGCGATCAAACTGGAAAGGCGATCGTTTCCTTTTTGCTGGAGAAACTGCGCGGGCGAGTGACGATTATTGAAAATGAAAGAATCACGGATTTAATTGTTCATCACGGACGATGTGTAGGGGTTCGAACTAAAAAGAGCGCTTACTATGCTAATGCTGTCGTTTTGTCGACAGGGGGCTGCGGAACATTGTATTCTTTTTCATCGAATGCGCCGACGGTGACCGGCGACGGCATCGCCTTAGCTTATCGGGCGGGGGCAGCGGTTACCGATATGGAGTTTATTCAATTCCATCCGACGATGCTTTATGTTAATGGCAAAGCGGTAGGACTCATTTCCGAAGCGGTGCGTGGAGAAGGGGCGGTACTGATAACGGAAGACGGAAAAAGATTGATGGAGCATGTGCATCCGCAGCAAGACTTAGCGCCGCGTGATGTCGTAGCGCGGGCGATTCATGGCGAAATCGTCAAAGGCCATCGCATTTATTTGGACATTTCAATGATCCCCAACTTTGCGGAGCGTTTCCCGACGATTGCGGGAATGTGCGAGTCTTACGGTGTGTGCATTGAAAACGGAAAGCTTCCAGTCGTGCCGGGTGCGCATTTTCTTATGGGCGGCATTGTCGTCGATTTGTGGGGAGAAACGACGGTGCCAGGTTTGTATGCGGTCGGTGAAGCGGCTTGTACAGGCGTTCACGGTGCTAATCGTTTAGCGAGCAATTCCTTGCTTGAAGGAATTGTATTCGGCGCGCGGGTAGCCGAAGCGCTGCGCAATGAAGGGCAAACTGCTTTCGCGGCGGATGGAGCGAAAGAATTGAACACGAATCCATTTGAAAAACCGCTGCCGACTAAAGAAGAAATTCAAACAATGATGATGCAACACGTCGGGATTGTGCGTGATGAGCAAAGTTTAACAACGGCTAAAGAATGGTTTGAGCAATTTTCTATCGCGGAACTCGTAAACGCGGATTTAGGTTCCTTAGATGAAGAAGAAATGACGATCGTCTGCATGCTCATTACCGGTTGGTTAATTACGACTTCTGCGCTCGAACGAACTGAAAGCCGTGGGGGGCATTACCGCCTCGACCATCCGCATGAAGTTGAGCAGTGGAGAAAGCGGCGGCTTGAGCGGAGAAAGGATGAACTTGTGGCGAAGATAGGAGGAAGACGATGAATAAGATTAAGCTGGAACAAATGCTGCAGCAGTTTTTTTTAGAAGACATTGGTGAGCGCGACGTGACAAGTGAAACGATTTTTCCGAACAACAACATCGCATCTGGGTCATTTCTCGTAAAGGAAGACGGCGTTTTTTCAGGTGCGGATATCATTACGACCGCTTATCGCTTACTTAATCCTTTGATTGAAGTAACCGTTTACAAACAAGACGGCGAACAAGTAAAAAAAGGGGACATTATCGCGTCCGTCTCTGGTCCTATCGCTCCTTTATTGACAGGCGAACGAGTCATTTTGAACTTGCTTCAGCGCATGAGCGGCATTGCCACATTGACCCATCGGGCGGTGACGATTTTAAACAGCGAACATACGCGCATTTGCGATACACGCAAAACAACGCCGGGGCTCAGAATGCTTGAAAAGTATGCGGTAACGTGCGGCGGCGGGTACAACCATCGCTTCGGGCTTTATGATGCGGTGATGATTAAAGATAATCACATTGCGTTTTGCGGTTCCATTACAAAAGCGATCGAGGCGGTGCGCAGCAAGCTAGGCCATATGGTGAAAATCGAAGTGGAGACGGAAACGAAAGAACAAGTCATGGAAGCGGTAGAAGCAGGCGCGGATGTCATTATGTTTGACAATCGCACGCCGGCTGAAGTGACAGAGTTTGTCCAACTTGTGCCGTCATCCATTATTACGGAGGCATCAGGCGGCATTACGCTCGATAACCTCGCACAGTACGGCGATACGGGCGTCGATTATATTTCATTAGGTTTTCTAACTCATTCCGCAAAAGCGTTAGATATTAGTTTTAATATCGAAGGATGGAAATAGGGGGAAAAACAATGAACGTGTTGGAAATGATGCAAAAGCAAGACAATATGCCGGAAATATACAAAACGATGAGCGTCGAAGAGATGGAAGCGCGCGTACGGGCAATTAAAGAAAAACTGGGCGATCGGTTGTTTGTTCCTGGTCATCATTATCAAAAAGACGAAGTGATTCAGTTTGCCGATGCGACGGGTGATTCGCTGCAGCTCGCGCAGGTGGCGGCAAAGAATAAGCAGGCGGAATATATCGTTTTTTGCGGCGTTCATTTCATGGCGGAAACAGCTGATATTTTAACGTCAGAACAGCAAAAAGTGATTTTGCCGGATATGCGCGCAGGCTGTTCGATGGCTGATATGGCGGATTTGGCTCAAGTCGAACGGGCATGGCCGATCTTGCAGGAACTGTTCGGCGATACGATTTTGCCGTTGACATATGTTAACTCGACAGCGGCGATCAAAGCGTTTGTTGGCCGAAACGGCGGGGCGACTGTGACATCTTCCAATGCTGAGAAAATGGTCGCTTGGGCGCTCAAGCAAAAAGAGCGAATCTTTTTCTTGCCAGATCAACATTTAGGAAGAAATACGGCTTATAAACTTGGAATCGCCCTTGATGAAATGGCGGTCTGGAATCCGCTCACCGATTCGCTTGAATATGAAGGCGATGTGAGCCGCGTGAAAGTGATTCTTTGGAAAGGGCATTGCTCGGTGCATGAGAATTTTACGGTGAAACATATCGAATATATCCGCCAAACAAAGCCGGATATGAAAATTATTGTTCATCCGGAGTGCAGTTGGGAAGTGGTGCAAAAATCGGATGACGCTGGCTCAACGAAATACATTATTGAAACAATCGAAAACGCTCCAGCGGGAAGCAAATGGGCCATTGGAACGGAAATGAACCTGGTGAACCGTTTAATCCAAAAACACCAAGATAAAGAAATTGTTTCGCTCAATCCATACATGTGCCCATGTTTAACAATGAACCGCATCGATTTGCCGCACTTCTTATGGGCGCTAGAATCATTAGAGCAAGGAAAAATTATTAACCAAATTACTGTTCCTGCTTCGATTGCGAAGGATGCGGTGCAGGCGCTCGAGCGAATGCTGGCGCTTGCGTAAAACGAGGCTGTCTCAAAAGGTGATTCAATCGACCTTTTGGGCCAGCCTTTTGTTTTTCTAAATGGTCTCTTTCCTTATTTTTTCATAAACGAAAAATCGGCCTCATTGACCAAGGGATTTTCCCCCTTCGCAAAAGCTTGATTTGTACAAGCAGTGGCCTATTTGCAATGTGTTTATTTTTCGCATACATCGTGTTGTTGATCTTTGAATTCGAAGGAGCATTTCATATTTTTTTATCATAAATTTGCCATTCTTCTCATAATTTATGTTGAAGGATGATGGCGACAACGATGGGATGAAATAGAATGTTAATTGTTTGAGTGTTAGGAGGGGAACGGAGTGAAAATCCATATTGTCCAAAAGGGAGATACGCTTTGGAAAATTGCGCAAAAATACGGGGTCGATTTTGAGCAATTAAAAAAGATAAACGGTCAATTAAGTAATCCAGATGACATTATGCCGGGAATGAAAATTAAAATTCCGACAGCCGGTGTCCCAGTGAAAAAAGAGGCGCCGAAAAAGGAAGCAAAAATCAATTTCGCTCCCAAAAAAGAACAGCCTATTCAACAGCATCCATTTGCGAACGAAAAACCGTTCGTTTCATTCAACATGGAAGCGGAAATCACTCCAAACGTGAATGTCAATCCGCCTAAACAAGAGCTGCCGAAAGCGCCGATTCAAGAAACACCGAAAGAACTGCCAAAAGCGCCAACAGTTGAAGTTCCAAAAGAAATGCCGAAAGCTCCAATAGCGAATGTTCCAAAAGAAATTCCAAAAGAAGCGCCGAAAACTCCAGCATATGAAGGACCGAAGCCTAATCCAGCAGAAATGAATAAATCACCAGAAAAGGATTGGGGACATAACATTCCGCCTGTTTCACCGCAGACAAAAGCGAATTTCCCGAATCAAATGCCAACCATGCCACCGATTCCGCCAAAGCCGGCGAATATTTTGCCAAACATTATGAACGCGGATGTCGAGCATCATGAAAGCCCGGAAAACAATGTGCAAGCGGATTTGCCGCCGGAACTCCCGACGATTCCGTACGTTCCAGTTGCGCCGCAGCAACAAATGCCTATGTACACAGCACCAGCACAACCGCCTCTGCAAGAGCAGCAATGCATCCCTGTTACGCCCCTTATGCCTGGGTACGGGTTTTACTATCCGCCAGTTCCGATGGCACCGATTGCGCCGATGGCTTCCCCAATGATGTCGCCGCCACCGCTTCACGGGGAAAGCAGCTCACACCAATTCCCAGGAATTCATGAAAGTGGCGAATCTCATGAGTGGACGCCGCCGCAACCGCCGATGTCGCAAACGATACCTGCCTCGCCACAGCCGCAAACTATGCCGACTGCACCGATGCAAGGGCCGGGATCGTATTATGCGGCGCCGATGACGCCAAGTTACGGATGGCAACCGCAGACGTATCCACAGCCTTACACGACAGCTGCTCCGTACTCGCCAATGTACCAGCAACAGCCGTTGGGGTATCCAGGTTATCAGGCAGGTGCGCCAACCTATTCGCCGGCACAAATGCAGCCGATGTATGGCCCAGCCGCACAGCCATCCTCTTTTCCGCCAAGACCGCAACAATTCTTTATGATGCCGGAATACGGGGAGAGCAGCGAACGTGAAGAATAAAGAATGGAGAGACGAGCAACATCGTCTCTTTCTTTTTCTGAAAGCGGGATATGGGTTGTGCGTGAAAGATTTTATAGCCGTAAAGCCGCACGTATGGATCATTGATACGAATCAAGGCAAGTGGGTATTCAAAAAATACAACTCCTTTTTCGAAGCTTCTCGGCAGATGATGTTTATGCGTCTATTAAAGAAAGCGGGGTTTCAAGCGGCACCTTCCATTGATGGCATCATTTCGTTTGATAGTAGCTACTGGACGGTGCAAACATACATTTCTAAAGCGAAACCGTTAACATTCAAGGATGAAGCAGATCGAAATAGCGGCCTCGAGCTGCTTAGCGAGTACCACTTCTTTTCACGGCAGTTGTTGGACAACCCCTTTTTTCGAACAATGCTGCCCCATTATAATCTTTACGAAAAATGGCGGCAGCGGTACGCTTTTTTCCTTTATCACTTGCCGCTGTGGGAACGAATGATGAAGCGTGAGGAACTTTCATTTATATTGCAATGCGCTAACTATTTTTTCGAGCAGTACCCGAAATGTTCCTACTCCTTTTCTCGGGAAAGAGCGACGATTATTCATGGAGATGTTGCTTCTCATAATTTTTTGCGCACAGAGCGAGGAGATATATATTTAATCGATTATGATTTAATGGCAGTTGCTTCTTCGAGCATTGATTATTTGCAATATGCTAGCCGCGTGTTGCCACATGTAGACTGGACGTTGGCCTATTTAGAGGAGAGGGAGTTGTTTCAACCGCTGCTTGAGCAACGGTGGTTTTTAATATCTCTTGTGTTTCCGGCTGATGTAATGCGGGAATGTCGGTTTTTCATGCGTTCGGCCAAACGTTTTTCCATTTCTGATTTGGAATATCGCAAACAGTTTGTGCAAAAAATCATGAGTATGATAAGATAGCGTATATGTCATTTTTCGTGTAAAAGGAGTCAGATTAGGATGGAAGAAAAAATTTCCAAATTGATTGAGTGGCTTCGTGAACAGGTGCACAAAGCCGGATTAAATGGAGCGATTGTCGGGATTAGCGGGGGAATTGATTCAGCTGTTGTTGCTCATTTAATTAAGCGGGCGTTTCCAGACCAATCGCTAGGATTAATTATGCCGTGCAAAAGCAATCCGAAAGATAAAGAAGACGCCTTAAAAGTAGTAGAAAGCTGCGGAATCAAACATTTAATCATTGATTTAACAGAAACACATCAAACGCTGTTTAGCGAAATCGAAAAACAGCTCAAAGAAAAAGGCGAATGGAATGAAGAAACGGCGCGCCTTGGCGATGCCAATACGCGTGCGCGCTTGCGCATGACGACATTGTATGCAGTAGCAAACAACTATGGCTACATCGTTGTTGGAACGGATAATGCGGCCGAATGGCATACAGGATATTTTACAAAATACGGAGATGGAGGCGTCGACCTCGTTCCGCTTGTTCATTTTACCAAAGGGGAAGTGCGCGAAATGGCTCGTATCCTCGGCGTCCCTGAAGAAATCATTACGAAAGCGCCGAGCGCCGGTCTTTGGGAAGGGCAAACGGACGAAAATGAGATGGGAACAACCTATGAGATGATTGATAAGTATTTAAAAGGGGAGGAAATTCCTGAAAAAGATCGTCTCATTATTGAAAAATTACATAATCGGTCGCACCATAAGCGGCAATTGGCTGCCGCACCGCCAAAATTTTAGTTTTCTTGGCATCACAGAAAAGCCCGCATACATTTTTGCCGCTAACTAACAGCGATAAAACTCTCCCCTATTTGCCAAGCTAAAAATGGGTCGATATGTTTGACCCGAGGCAAATAAGGGGGGTTTTCCGTTGAGAAGGACAATCGCGACAATCGGCATTTTTTGTTGTGTAAGCGGACTTGCAGCATGCGCTAATTATGCGGAAGACCGTACGACCCGTTATCGTGATGATACGCGGCCGATCGGTTATTATTCGACTGACAGACAAGATGCATATAATCGTTACGGGATGAATCGGGAAAACCACGGAAATGCCTATATCATCGATAACCGGAACGGCCCGCTGTCTGATTTATTGGATACGAACACGAATCAAGGCCGTTATGATGCATCGGATCGTTACGATATGGCCACTCCGTCGTTGCCGCGCAGGGCGAATTTCGGGGAAACAACGGATCGAAACTACCATGGTCATTTAAACTCCATGAACAACGGTAAGACGCATCCTTCCTATTACCGATATTATGACGGACGTTTGGCCGAGACGTTAGCGAAGCAAGCAGCTAAGGTCGAAAAAGTCGATGATGCCCGCGCGCTCGTTTATAAAAATCATGTGCTTGTAGCTATTCGGACAAATGAAGCGAATAAAAACCAAGTAGAACAGCGGGTGGCTAAAGCGATTGCGCCGTATACAAGAGGCAAACATGTGCGTGTTGTGTCCAATCCAAGCATGTATCAACGCGCCCGAGTCATCGATAACAACATACGATATGGCCGCCCATTTGACGAAATCGAACGCGATTTAAAAACGATTTTCTATAACGGAAAAATTATTGAACGTCCAGCGAATACAAGATAATAACCGAAGGAGATGCTTTTTGCAGGCATCTCCTTTTTTATGTGAAATTTACCGCTTCCCGTTTTTTTGTTATATTAGTATTGGAAATTCGTGTGGTGAGAGGAGAAGTTGAAAGTGGCTGGACATTCCAAATGGAAAAATATCCAACGTCGAAAAAATGCACAAGATGCGAAACGCGGCAAGCTGTTTATGAAATTGGCGAAGGAGATTTATGTCGCAGCAAAAATGGGCGGCGGCGATCCAAATGCAAATGCCAGCTTACGTCTCGTGATTGAAAAAGCTAAAGCGGCCAATATGCCGAACGAAAATATTGAACGGGCGATCAAGAAAGCGACCGGCAATCAAGAGCAGGCGAACTACGAAGAAATTCGTTACGAAGGATATGGTCCAGGCGGTGTCGCCATCATGGTCGTCTGTTTGACGGAGAATAAAAACCGCACCGCTTCAAACGTTCGTGTAGCATTTTCCAAAAATGGAGGAAATCTTGGCGAAACCGGATGCGTGTCCTATTTATTTGAAAGAAAAGGATTGCTTGTTATTGCCCGCGAAGAACTGACTATCGACGAAGATGAGATGCTTCTTCAAGCGATTGAGGCGGGAGCGGAGGAAATGGAAACAACGGAAGATTCCTTTGAAATTTATACTGCACCGGAGCATTTTGAAGAGGTGAAAAATCAGCTTCAAGCAAACGGGTTTACGTTTGCAACTGCTGAAATTACTATGATTCCGCAAACGTACACAACACTTTCCGGCGATGACTTAACGAAAATGCTTAAGCTCATCGATATGCTCGAAGATGATGACGATGTGCAGGAAGTGTACCACAATTTAGACGAATCGGAGATTGAATGATTGAATAAAAATAAGCGTAAGGAATCGCTCCTATCGGCGATTTCTTTTTCTTTTTACATACTTCATTTTTTTACAGAGCATAATAATGGTCAAATGGAGGGATGACCATGGAAACGACGAAAGTGCAGTTAACAAGCGCTGAAATCGCTAATATATGGAATTTATGCATGCAAGACAGCATGGTAGAGTGTGTAATGACCCATTTTAAACATACGGTTGAAGACAAAGAAGTAAAAATGATCGTTGAACAAATGCTTCAGCTTGTCGGGAACCATCTTAATAAGATTGAGCAATTGTTGAGCGAAGAAGGAATTGTGAAACCGGAGGGGTTTCCAATCGACAAGCATGTCAATTTGAACGCACCCAAGCTTTTTTCGGATGTGTTTTATCTCGAGTATGCGAACCAAATGACCCAGTTCAAAATTTCTTCCCATATGACGTCGATTGTGATGGCATCTCGCCGGGATATCCATGAATTATTTACCCAATTTATCCAAGACGCAATTGAAGTCAATCGCAGCGTGCGCGACGTGATGAAGCAAAAAGGAGTCTATATTCGTCCCCCTTACATGTCTTATCCGAAAAAAGTGGATTATGTTGAGAAACAAAACTTTCTAACAGGATGGTTCGGGCGAAGAAGGCCGCTGTTAGCAGTAGAGGCAGCATATTTAGTTGCGAACTCGATCAACAATAGAATTGCCCAAGCGACACTAATCGGTTTTGCGCAAGTGGCACAAGATCCCGAGATTCGAAATTTCTTTTTGCGCGGGAAAAAGGTTTGTTCTGATATTATGGTTTCCATTTTTGATGTTCTCCAAGAAGCTGATCTTCCCGCATCAATGACGTGGGATACGGTCGTGACTGATTCAACCACCGCCCCATTTTCAGAACAGCTGATGCTCTTTTTAATTAATGCGCTGTCAAGCTTGGGGATTGCCATGTATGGGCAAGCGCTGGCGCTAACGATGCGGCGGGATGTAGCGGCTCTTTACGCCACTCTTATGGGCAAAGCTGGCACGTACGCGGAAGATGGGCTTAATTTGATGATCGAAAGAGGCTGGCTTGAGCAGCCGCCGCATTTTCTTGATCGCCAACGACTTATTGAAGAGTCAAGATAAAGTGCTCACCTTCCATTTCGAGTGAGCGTTTTTTGTGCGGATAAAATTTTGCGAACAGGGTGAAACTAGAAATACATTTCATCTTTACCAAGAAAGAGGGGAAAGCAATGCGCATTTTGCTTGCTTGCTTGCTCGCTTCCATTCCGCTGTTAGGCTCTTCACTTGGATTTGCTCAGGCACCTAAAGCGGAAATGACTGTAATTTTAGAGCGGATGTATTTAGACGGGGAAGTGAGCGAAGAAGTTAAAAAAGAAGCTGTAGCGTCGATGAAGGATCTATGGGAAAAATATAAAGGATGGCAGCTTGTTGATCTCGATGATAAGCAAATCGTTTTTCAAAAAACGGTTCACGATATTTCCCCGCTATTAAAAGCGAATGGATATTTTGGGTTAACGGAAGATGGAACGCTATCAATTTTCGAAGGGAAGCCAAGCAAATCATCGCGTGTCATTCAGTCATTCTTTCAAATTGATATCAAAAGACTAGAAAGCCATCAGCAACAGCGTCTGAAAAAAGGCATTCGTGTTGTTTCAAAAGCGCGATATCAAGATATTATTGAAACATATCGCCCGTTTGCGCTCAATCCGTAAAAGACTTATCGATTTTGATAAGTCTTTTTGTTTTGCGAAAAGAGGAATATACATTCGCTTTTTAAAAATCATATGGTAAAATGAAAAACAGTGAGAAAAAGGAGAGGGGAACGATCTTGATTGAGTTTGTAAGAGGATATATTGATTATGTTTGTCCCGAATACATCGTGATGGAGGTAAATGGAGTCGGCTATCAAATTTTTGTCCCGAATCCATTTTCGTTTCGGCCGAGTCGTGATACAATCATGACGGTTTATACATACCATTATGTACGTGAAGATGTGATCGCTTTATACGGTTTTCGCACGCGTGAGGAAAGGACGCTGTTTGCTAAGCTTTTGCAAGTTTCCGGAATTGGCCCAAAAGGCGGGCTTGCCATTTTAGCTACCGGAGATGTAAGGCGGTTAGTGCAAGCGATCGAGGAGGAAAATGAAGCGTTTTTATGCAAATTTCCAGGAGTGGGAAAAAAGACGGCGAGACAAATGATTCTAGATTTAAAAGGAAAATTGCAGCATGTGATGCCTGATGCGATGCCAAATTTATTTGCTGAGTGGGAACATATCGATCGGTCTACTGCCCTTGATGAAGCGATCGAGGCGTTAAAGGCCCTTGGATATGCGGAACGGGAAATTCGGAAGATCACACCAATTTTAAAACAGGAAACGTTGTCGACCGATCAATATATTAAGCGCGCGTTACAATTATTATTAAAGTAGGGAGGGAGAACGATGGAAGAGCGTCTTGTATCAAGCGGTGCCTCGAGCGAAGATGTGTCGCTCGAATACAGCCTTCGTCCGCAACTGTTGCGCGATTATATTGGACAAGATAAAGTAAAGGAAAATTTAAAAGTGTTTATTGAAGCGGCAAAGATGCGGGGAGAAACGCTTGATCATGTGCTTTTATACGGACCGCCCGGGCTTGGGAAAACGACGCTTGCAGCTATTATTGCAAACGAAATGGGCGTTCAGCTGCGCACGACGTCAGGCCCTGCCATCGAGCGTCCTGGGGATTTGGCGGCCATTTTAACGTCTCTTGAGCCGGGAGACGTGCTGTTTATCGACGAAATCCATCGCCTCCATCGTTCGATTGAGGAAGTGTTGTATCCAGCCATGGAGGATTATTGCTTAGATATTGTGATCGGCAAAGGCGAGGCGGCGCGCTCCATTCGCATCGATTTGCCGCCGTTTACGCTCGTAGGCGCTACGACAAGGGCGGGAGCGCTGTCTGCACCGCTTCGTGATCGATTTGGCGTGCTAAGCCGTCTTGAGTACTATGGACCTGAGCAACTTGCGCAAATTGTCAAGCGCACAGCGGATATTCTTGGGGTTGAGATTGAGGAGGCGGCTGCTTTTGAAATTGCGCGCCGTTCACGCGGCACGCCGCGCATTGCCAATCGGCTGTTGCGCCGAGTGAGAGATTTTGCCCAGGTGAAGGGCGATGGTATGATTGCGTATGCACTGGGAGTCGAGGCGCTCGAATCATTGCAAGTGGACCGTTTAGGACTTGACCATATTGACCATAAATTATTGAGAGCGATGATCGAGAAGTTTCGCGGCGGTCCTGTAGGAATAGATACCATTGCGGCCACCATCGGGGAGGAGGCGCAAACAATCGAAGATGTGTACGAACCATATTTGTTGCAGATCGGTTTTTTGCAGCGCACTCCGCGCGGCCGCATCGTCACTCATCGCGTCTATGAACATTTTGGAATGGAGGTTCCCAAATGATGAGCAGCTTTCCGAAAATGATTATGACGATCGGTGCCATTCTCATTGTTGTCGGTTTTCTCATGCAATTTATTAAACTAGGCAGACTTCCAGGAGATATTGTCATTCAAAAAGGGAATACAACCTTTTATTTTCCGGTTGTAACGTCGATCGTTTTGAGTGTCGTGCTTTCGCTTATTTTTTACCTTATTGGCCGCTTTCGTTAATTTCAAAAAAGGAGAAGGTGAGCGTTTATGAAAATAGACTTGTTTGATTTTTATTTACCTGAGGAATTAATTGCCCAAACTCCTCTTCCAGATCGGGAAGCGTCAAGATTAATGGTGCTTGACAAACGTACAGGTGAAACAAAACATGAAACCTTTCGAGCGATTTTATCGTATTTACGTGAAGGGGATTGTCTTGTTTTAAATGATACACGGGTATTGCCGGCGCGCCTTTATGGCGAAAAAGAAGATACAGGGGCCAAAATTGAAGTGCTTTTGTTAAAGCAAGTGGAAGGAGACCGCTGGGAAACGCTCGTGAAACCGGCCAAGCGTGTCAAGGAAGGAACGAAAATCATCTTTGGCGATGGTCGTCTCACAGCGATTTGCCGCGAGACGCTCGAACATGGCGGAAGAATGTTAGAATTCTTCTATGACGGCATTTTTTACGAAGTGTTGGAATCGCTCGGTGAAATGCCGCTTCCACCTTATATCAAAGAGCAGCTAGATGACCGTGAACGCTATCAAACTGTATACGCTCGCGAGCGCGGCTCAGCCGCAGCGCCAACCGCGGGGCTCCATTTTACGGAGAAACTGCTTGAAGATATTCGTCAAAAAGGAGTTCATATCGCGTTTATTACACTTCATGTCGGCCTTGGTACGTTCCGTCCTGTCAATGTTGAAAACATCGAGGAGCACGATATGCATGCCGAATTTTATCAAATGACAGAGGGAACGGCACGCCTTTTAAATGAAGTAAAAGAGCGGGGCGGACGAATTATTGCGGTTGGGACGACGTCGACGCGTACGCTCGAAACGATCGCGTCCCGCCATAACGGTACGTTTGTCGCTGAAAGCGGCTGGACCGATATTTTCATTTACCCGGGCTACGAGTTTAAAGCGATTGACGGCATGGTCACAAACTTCCATTTGCCGAAATCGACGCTGATTATGCTTGTCAGCGCCTTAGCCGGACGTGAAAACGTGTTGCGCGCTTATGAAGAAGCGGTGAAAGAGCGCTATCGCTTCTTTAGCTTCGGGGATGCCATGTTAATTATCTAGGAAAGGAGCTACCGATTTGACACCCATTCGTTATGAACTGATTAAAACGTGTAAACAAACAGGGGCACGGCTCGGCATGATCCACACCCCGCACGGATCGTTTGAAACACCGATGTTCATGCCAGTTGGAACATTAGCCACTGTCAAAACGTTGTCGCCGGAAGAATTAAAAGAAATGGGCGCAGGCATCATTTTAAGCAATACATATCATTTATGGCTCCGCCCGGGCCATGAAATCGTGAAAGAAGCGGGCGGGCTGCATTCATTTATGAATTGGGACCGTGGCATTTTGACGGATTCAGGCGGCTTTCAAGTATTTAGTTTGAGCGAGTTTCGCAAAATAGAAGAAGAGGGAGTTTATTTCCGCAATCATTTAAACGGAGATAAGCTATTTCTTTCGCCTGAAAAAGCGATGGAAATCCAAAATGCGCTCGGCCCTGACATTATGATGGCGTTTGATGAATGCCCGCCGTATCCGGCGACGTATGAATATATGAAAAAGTCTGTTGAACGGACAAGCCGCTGGGCGGAACGCTGTTTAAAAGCCCATAAGCGCCCTAATGAACAAGGGTTATTTGGCATCGTTCAAGGGGGCGAATTTGAAGATTTGCGCAAACAAAGCGCACAAGATCTTGTTTCTCTTGATTTCCCAGGCTATGCTGTAGGCGGTTTGTCGGTTGGGGAGCCAAAGGAAATTATGAACCGGGTGCTCGAATTTACAACACCGCTCTTGCCGGCTAATAAACCGCGCTATTTAATGGGAGTTGGCTCTCCGGATTCCCTCATCGATGGGGCGATCCGCGGCATTGATATGTTTGATTGCGTCTTGCCAACGCGCATCGGCCGGAACGGAACGGTGATGACGAGCGAAGGGCGCGTGGTGATTAAAAATGCGCAATACGCGCGCGATTTCACGCCGCTTGACCCGAACTGCGACTGTTATACATGCCGCAATTATACGCGCGCTTACATTCGCCATTTGATTAAATGCGATGAAACATTTGGTATTCGCTTAACTTCTTACCATAATGTCTATTTTCTGATAAAATTAATGGAGCAAGTGAGACAAGCGATTCGTGAGGATCGCCTCGGCGATTTCCGCGAGGAATTTTTCGAACGATATGGATTTAATCAACCAAATGCGAAAAACTTTTAGAAAGGGGGGAAAACGATGGCATCACTTGTGAATCTTTTACCGATTGTGTTAATGTTCGCGATTTTCTATTTCTTGCTCATTCGCCCGCAGCAAAAACGTCAGCGCGCTGTGCAGCAGATGCAGGCGAATCTGCAGAAAGGCGACAAAATTGTAACGATTGGCGGATTGCATGGAATTATCGACTCATTAGATGAAAACAAAGTCGTCATCCGTGCAGGAGACGGAACTCGTCTTACATATGATCGTTCTGCCGTTCGTGAAGTCGTAACAGAAAATAAATAAATGGAAAAAAGGCTGCCTTTCGACGAAAGGTAGCCTTTTGTTTTCTTAAAGTTCATGGACTGTCAATGAGTGTGTCCGCGTGTGGAGGATACATTGACTCCCATAATTCCACCGAACATGGCTGCTACTAGAAAAGCGAGATGATAGATCCATTGTTTCGCGGAAAACGTCTGTTCTAGTCCGAGAAATTGGAACAAAAATACAATTAACGTAAATAATATGCTTGTTGCTCCGCCAACAATCCATCCCCTTTCTTTTCCTTTTCCGCCAGCAACAAATCCGCCGACAAACACCGATAAAACGGACCCGGCAAAAATGACCCACGTCAATGAAGATTCTGAGATGTTCGTCCATTTAAGAAGAGATGATAATACTAAACTAATGACGAATGCCAATAAAAAAATTGTTGCCACTCCGTAGATGATAGCCCGGCCGAAACGCGACATGCTTCTCCCCCCGTTTGAGCTGTTTTAGCAACAATATATTCGGCAAGGGACATGTTTAGAATCATCTTGTCTAGTTTTTTCTAAAAAAGAGGCGAAGGAGTGGAATGCGGGCCAATTCCTCCCGTTTGAGCAGCTTGAAAATGATTAAAAGCACTGTGTAGACGACTGTTGTCACGATTATCGATGCCAGTGTTCGCATATTGATGGGAAGTGAAGACCATGAATAATGAAAAGTGATATGCCCGACTGCTCCAGCTATCGCCATAATTAAAAGTGTATAAATGTACTCAAACAGATAAATCGAGTACGAAATGGCTTTGACAATTGTCGCAAAATGAAGGAGCGTAACAAGAACCGTACCAATAGAGATGGCAAGCGCCGCTCCCATAATACCTAAACTTGGCCTTGTCGCTAAGGCAAAAATGCAAACAGTTTTTACAACGGAGCCGATGAAGCTGTTGATCATCGCTGCTTTTGCCAAATCGAGACCTTGCAGTACTGCCTGAAGCGGGCCTTGGCAATAATAAAAAAGAAAAAACGGAGCCATTACTTTAATAAAAATGGCCGAATTGCTCGTGCCATACATGAGCTGCATGAGTGGATCCGCAAATACATAAAGGACAATAGTCGCTAATCCGCCTGTAATCAGGGAAAGCCGCATCGCCTGTTGGACGCGGTGTTCAATCATGAATAACTGCTGCCGTGCAGCAGCTTCGCTAATGGCAGGAACGAGCGAAGTTGATAAAGAATATGTGATAAACGACGGGAGCATTAATAATGGAAGGGCGTATCCTGTCAGTTCGCCGTACTGTTTTGTCGCTAAAGCGGTGGCGACTCCGGCAATTGCTAAACTATTGGCGACAACAATCGGCTCAAAAAACCATGCGATAGAACCGATTAAGCGGCTGCCAGTCGTCGGCAAAGCGATGCGCATTAAACTAATAAATGTCTCTTTTCCAGATTTAGCATAACTGAAAAACTGCGGACGAATTTTTATTTTCTTTTTGCGCTTAAACATATACATCAAATAAACGAGCGATGCTAATTCGCCGATCACTGATGAAAACATGGCGCCTGCGGCCGCATATTCGATGCCATATGGCAAGAAAAGATTTGTACAAAATGCAATTAAGCTAATGCGGACAATTTGTTCCATTAGTTGTGAGTAGGCATATGGCTTCATTTGCTGTTTCCCTTGAAAATATCCGCGCAAAACAGAGGAGACGGCGACGATTGGGACCACTGGAGAAATGGCTAGCAGCGGATAATATGTGCGCGGGTCAGTAAATAGCGTCTTGGCTAAAAGAGGCGCAAGTAGCACCATTGTTGGAAAAAAGAGAATACTGAGGCCACCTGTCGTTGCTAAAGAAACAACAAGAATTTTCTTCACCTTCCGCTGATCACCGGTTGCATCCGCCTCGGCGACTAATTTGGAAATCGCTACAGGAAGGCCCATTTGTGTAATTGTAATGGCTAATACGAGTGTGGGAACAGCCATCATATATAAACCGACGCCTTCTTCGCCAATCACGCGAGCGACAACGATGCGGTTAATAAAGCCAAGCACCCGTGTAATTAAGCCAGCGACGATTAGAATAAGCGTCCCTTTCAAAAATTTGGACATATCGTCTTTCCCTCCCTTCTCAAATAAGACGATCTTTTATACAATTAACTATATGCACGATATGTGAACAAGCATGACAAGTATTGCGGTATAAGATGGGGAGCGGTGATGATGGAGCAAAAACGAATGGAGGCGTTACGCGAACAGTTAATGCCAGCAGTCGAGTGCAAGTATGATGAGTTTCGCCTGCTTGGTTATGATCACGTGACAATTGAACAAATTTGGAACTGTTTGTGCAATAAAAAATGGAAAAAGATAGATGATGAAAAAAAACTCTATGAATTTGTAAATGACATTTTATCGCTTTCAATTGGAGAATATATGGCGTTTTTGACAGCAGAGTCGTACCGTACGCAGCGCTCTGGCGAAGACAACAATTTAGAAACGATATTAAGCGAATTACTATAATAATGT
Source organism: Anoxybacillus tepidamans PS2 (assembly GCF_000620165.1). Taxonomy (GTDB): domain Bacteria; phylum Bacillota; class Bacilli; order Bacillales; family Anoxybacillaceae; genus Anoxybacteroides; species Anoxybacteroides tepidamans_A. The sequence goes on along the minus strand of NZ_JHVN01000001.1, from coordinate 275,752 downwards.
GCAAAATTGACAGCATTTGCGCACTGCGTCATAATTAGGAATGTTAAAGAAACTTATAGCTACATAGCGACGTTTGTTCACGACGTAAGGAGGATTTTTTATGGTAAAAAGAAGTCGCATCATTGCGTTTTTCCTCTTGTTGCTGCTTTTAGGCGGTACGATGGGAACAACGATTCAAGGAATTTTACAAAATATGAAATTGGGTCTCGATTTGCAAGGCGGCTTTGAGGTTTTATATGAGGTAAAGCCAGCTAAAAAAGGCGACAAAATTGACAAAGATACGCTTACAAGCACAGTGAGCGCCTTAAATAGGCGGATTAACGTGCTCGGTGTGAGCGAGCCAAACATACAAACCGAAGGGAAAAACCGCATTCGCGTGCAGCTTGCTGGCGTGAAGGATCAAAATCAGGCGCGGAAAATTTTATCGACGCAAGCGAAGCTGACATTTCGTGACGTGCACGATCACGTGTTGATGGATGGAAGCGATCTTGCCGAAGGAGGGGCGAAGCTTTCATTCGACGAGCATGGAAAGCCAAGCGTTGCGATCAAATTAAAAGATGCCAACAAGTTTAAACAAGTGACGGAAAAAGTATATAAAATGGGGCCGCCAAACAACTTGTTAGTGATCTGGCTCGATTTTAAAGACGGTGTCGATTCTTATGCAAAAGAGGCAGGAAAGGCGAAGCCAAAGTATATTTCCGCTGCAGCGGTCAACCAAGTGTTCGATCAAACGGACGTATCCATTGTCGGGAACTTTACTGTTAGTGAAGCGAAACAACTGGCTGATTTGTTGAATGCCGGTGCGCTGCCGGTGCAATTGAAAGAAATTTATTCGACATCAGTTGGTGCGCAATTTGGTGAAAACGCCTTGCAAAAAACGATTTTTGCGGGCATTGTTGGCGTAGCGGCGATTTTCTTGTTTATGATCGCTTTCTACCGCTTGCCAGGGATTATTGCTGTTATTACGTTATCTGTTTATATCTATCTAATTTTGCTTATTTTTGATTGGATGAACGGCGTGCTAACATTGCCAGGAATCGCCGCCCTTATTTTAGGAGTCGGGATGGCGGTCGATGCCAATATTATCACATATGAGCGTATTAAAGAAGAGATTAAGCTCGGCAAATCGATTATGTCGGCATACCGCACAGGAAATAAAGGTTCATTTATGACGATTTTCGATGCTAATATTACAACCATTATTGCCGGCGTCGTGTTGTTTATTTACGGGACAAGCTCTGTCAAAGGGTTCGCAACGATGCTGATTATCAGCATTTTAGTGAGCTTTATTACAGCTGTTTATGGCACGCGTTTGTTGTTGGGCCTGCTTGTTAACAGCCGCATTCTTCACAACAAGCCGGGATATTTCGGAGTGAAGAAATCAGAAATTTTAAATATCGCTGAGACGAATGAACATACAGAAGTGCCGACGAAATTCGATCGTCTTGACTTTGTTAAACATAGCAAAAAATTCTTTATTCTTTCTATTGCTCTCACAATAGTAGGGATTGTTGCCCTATTGACGATGAAGTTAAATCTCGGCATTGATTTTGCAAGCGGGACGCGCGTCGAAGTAATGAGCGACTCAAAGTTAAATGTCCAGCAGCTACAAGAAGAATTTCATAAGCTGCATCTTGAACCAAAAGATATTGTGTTGTCCGGAAATAAGGGAGAAGTTGGTGTTGCCCGCTTTATTGGGGTGTTGAACAAACAAGAAATTTCTGAACTTAAAAACCATTTTAAGCAGAAATATGGATTTGAACCAAACGTCAGCACGGTATCGCCGACGGTCGGAAAAGAACTTGCGAGAAATGCATTAATTGCCGTCATTATTTCGTCAATCGGCATCATTATTTACGTGACGATCCGTTTTGAAATGTATATGGCGCTTGCAGCCATTATCGCATTATTGCACGATGCGTTTATCATTGTAACGTTCTTTAGCTTGACTCGCCTTGAAGTCGATTTGACGTTTATCGCGGCCGTATTAACGATCATCGGTTATTCAATTAATGACACGATCGTAACGTTTGACCGTATTCGCGATTTAATGAAAAAACGGAAAGTGAAAACAGTCGATGATTTGAAACATATCGTGAATCGGGCATTGCAACAGACGTTTACACGCTCCATTAACACGGTGCTTACGGTTATTATTACCGTTATTGCCTTATTAATCTTCGGCAGTGAAGCGATTCGCAATTTCAATTTAGCGCTTTTAGTCGGTTTAGTGTCCGGCGTCTACTCATCCCTTTTTATCGCTTCGCAGCTGTGGGTCGTTTGGAAAGGCAATCAGTTGAAAAAAGGAAAAGTGAAAAAGCGGCCGGAAAAAGACCTCGAACCGCAAGTGTAAATGTGATTAGAACAGGGCGTTCTCTGAGAAGAGCGCCCTGTTTTTTATAGTGAGAATATAAAAATGGGACAAAATAAGCGTAAATGATGTTTTTATGAAAGGAAGAGGATGGTGGAAAAAGAACAACGTTTTAAGCAAGCAGAGTTTGCAGCGATCGTCGGAATTGTCGGAAACATTGTGCTAGCGGTTATAAAGGCGGGAGCCGGAATTATTGGAAATAGTAAAGCACTTATTGCCGACGCCGTTCATTCCGCTTCTGATGTGGCTGGCTCTCTTGCAGTATGGGTCGGCTTGCGCGCTGCGAAAAGACCACCGGATAAAGATCATCCATATGGCCACGGTAAAGCAGAATCAGTGGCTGCTATTATAGTAGCGGTACTTCTATTTATTGTTGGTATTGAAATTGCTCGTTCATCGTTTTTAGCATTTCTCAAGCCGCTTGAGCCGCCAACGATGATTGCCGTATATGTTGTCATTGTCTCGATTATTGCCAAAGAGGCGATGTTCCGCTACAAATATCGTTTAGGAAAAAAATTAAATAGCGATGCGATTATTGTTAATGCATATGAACACCGATCCGATGTATTTTCTTCCATTGCAGCGCTAGTTGGAATCACAGCGGCCATGATTGGAAACGCATTAGGAGTTGGCTGGCTGATTTATGCCGATCCAGTTGCCGGTTTATTTGTTTCTTTACTTGTATTAAAAATGGCCTGGATTCTTGGAAAAGAATCGATTCACACAACGTTGGATCACGTGTTGCATGAGGAAGATACGACACATCTTCGGGAAGCAGTATTGAAGTTTCCGGAAGTCAAACAAATTCATGAGTTGCACGCACGTGAGCACGGACATTATGTCATTGTGGATTTAAAGATCGCAGTAGATCCTCTTCTCACAGTAGAAGAAGGACATCGGATTGGAAAACGAGTGAAAGAAAGGTTGCTTAAACTGCCCAACGTAGAAAATGTCATGGTACACATCAATCCATATCATCCAAAAAAAACCGATTAATTTCATTGCCCACTTTTATCTCCTTTTGTATAATAGGGGGAGTTGAGGTGGGGGACATGTTAGCAGCAAAAACTCGCTGGGATGTGAAACGTCCTTGTGCAGATAAAATCAATGAATTGACGCGACAGTTGAATATCGCTCCGCTTCTGGCCTCTTTGCTTATCAATCGAGGAATTGACACAGCCGAGGCAGCGGATGCGTTTTTATATCCGGCAAAACAGTCATTCTATGATCCGTTTTTGCTTGACGGAATGGACGTAGCAGTAGCGCGAATTCAGCAGGCAGTACGTGACGGCGAGAAAATTCTTGTATTTGGAGATTATGATGCTGATGGAGTCAGCAGCACGACTGTTATGTTGAGCGCTTTAAAAGAGATTGGAGCGAACGTCGATTTTTATATACCAAATCGCTTTACTGAAGGATATGGTCCGAACGAAAAAGCGTTTCGCATGGCAAAAGAGCAGGGCATTTCGCTTATTATTACCGTTGATACAGGAATTGCAGCAGTGAAAGAAGTAGCATTGGCGAATGAATTAGGAATGGATGTGATTGTGACCGACCATCATGAGCCAGGGCCTACGCTTCCGGATGCGCTTGCGATTATTCACCCGAAGAAACCGGGAAGTACATATCCGTTTCATGAATTGGCAGGGGTAGGCGTCGCTTTTAAAGTGGCGCACGCCTTACTCGGGAGTGTACCGAATCATCTACTTGATGTTGTGGCAATTGGGACGGTTGCTGATCTTGTTTCGCTTACGGGTGAAAACCGTCTGCTTGTTGTCAAAGGGCTTGAGCAATTGCGGAAAACAAATCGTATCGGACTCCGTCTGCTTTTGAAACAATGTGGAGCTAGTCTTGAAGAAGTGGATGAAGAAACAGTCGGTTTTGCCATTGCCCCGCGCATCAATGCAGTTGGGCGATTAGGAGATGCTGAACCGGCGGTTCGCTTATTGGTAACCGAAGACGAAACAGAAGCGCGCCTCTTAGTGAAAGAAATGGAAGCGCTAAACAGGGAGCGGCAACGAATTGTTAATGCTATTACTGAAGAAGCCATTGAAATAATCCAAACGCAATTTCCACCGGATGAGCATCACGTGCTGGTAGTGGCAAAGGAAGGATGGAATGCGGGGGTTGTTGGTATTGTCGCATCCAAACTGGTCGAGCGATTTTATCGCCCAACGATTGTTTTAAGCATCGATCGGGAAAAAGGAATTGCCAAAGGTTCAGCGCGAAGCATTCAAGGCTTCGATATGTTCGCGCATTTATCAGCTTGCCGCGATATTTTGCCGCATTTTGGCGGGCATCCGATGGCGGCGGGAATGACGCTTTCGCTTGAACATGTCGCTGAATTGCGCAACCGTCTTAATGCATCGGCGCGGGACACATTAACCGCTGCCGATTTTATTCCGATTACCTCAGTAGATGCCGCTTGCTCTATTAGCGATATTACAATAGGGACGCTCGAACAGATCGAGATGTTAGCCCCATTCGGTGTCGATAACCCGAAACCTCTTATTTTAATTGAACAAGCAGCTGTGCAGACGATGCGAAAAATTGGCGCCGATCAAACGCATTTGAAAATCGTGTTTGAACAAGGCGACGCGGTGCTTGATGCTGTCGGCTTTGGATACGGGTATTTGTATGACGAAATTGCCCGAGACGCCCGCGTGTCCGTTGTCGGATCGTTGTCGCTCAATGAATGGAACAATGTGCGAAAACCGCAGCTCATGATTTGTGATGCGGCTGTAAGAGAATGGCAGCTATTTGATATGCGCGGGGCGAGGCAAGCAAGTTCCCTGTTTTTGTCGCTGCCTGTTGAAAAACGGCTGTTTATTGCTTTTCACCGTGAAACAATCGAGGCGCTGCGGCTTGGGGATTATCGTAACGAAATATGTGTGATTCAATCTGTCGAGGAAGCAAGACGCTGTTCGATTGAGGGACGGTACGTTGTTTTGCTTGATTTACCGCCATCTGTCGAAATGATTAAAGTTTTATTAAGTTCTAGTTTACCTGAGCGCATTTATGCGTTATTCTATCAAAGGGAGACCCATTTCTTCAGCACGCTGCCAACACGCGATCATTTTAAATGGTTTTATGCGCTGTTGCTGAAGCGGGGCGCGTTTCATTTAGAGAGGTACGGTGCAGAAGTTGCGCGCTCTCGCGGGTGGACGAAAGAAACGATTCAATTTATGGTGCAAGTATTTCTAGAATTGCAGTTCGTTACGATTCAAAACGGAATTGTTTCTCCAGTACCAAAGCCGAAGAAACGGGACTTGACGGATTCTCCAACATATCGCTTAAAGCAGGCTCAACTAGAGCTGGAAAATATGTTTTTATATTCATCGTATGAACAATTAAAGCGAACCTTTTGTGAGATAAACGGTTTGCGGACATATGAGGAGGCAGAACTGTCATGGACTTAAAACAATACGTAACAATTGTTCCTGATTTCCCTAAGCCAGGAATTATGTTTAAAGATATCACCACGATTATGGATAAAGGGGAAGTATATAAGTACGCAACGGATCAAATTGTGAAGTACGCGCGTGAAAAAGAAATTGATATTGTCGTCGGTCCGGAAGCGAGAGGATTTATTATCGGCTGTCCTGTTGCTTATGCGCTTGGTGTCGGATTCGCTCCGGTGCGCAAAGAGGGAAAACTTCCAAGAGAAGTCGTTCGTGTTGAATACGGATTAGAATATGGAAAAGATGTATTAACGATGCATAAAGATGCCATTAAACCGGGACAACGCGTATTAATTACCGATGATTTACTGGCGACGGGGGGAACGATTGAAGCGACGATTAAGCTTGTCGAACAGCTAGGTGGTGTGGTCGCTGGCATCGCTTTTCTCATTGAGCTCACATATCTTGAAGGACGTAAAAAATTGGAAGGATACGATATTTTAACATTAATGCAATTCTAACCATCGACATCCGCCTTTAATTTCGCTAAAATGGTAAGAAGAGATGTTTGGGAAGAGCACTCTAACGGGTGCTCTTTCTTATTAGTTTCATGTTAAGCAATTCTTTACATCTGACAAAATTTTCACGATAATGGTATTAAATTATATATAAAGGTGATCTCATGGCCAACGAACAGGTGTTAACGGCGGAACAAGTCATTGAGCAGGCGGGGCGGTATTTGTCGGAAAAAGACGTTGAACTGATCAAGGCAGCGTATGAGTTTGCTAAGGAGGCTCATCGAGAACAATACCGAAAATCGGGAGAGCCGTATATTATCCATCCTATTCAAGTCGCGGGAATTTTAGTGGATTTAAAAATGGATGCGATCACAATTGCGGCTGGTTTTTTACACGATGTTGTCGAAGATACGAATGCGACGAAAGAAGATCTCGAGGCAGCGTTCGGCGATGAAGTGGCGATGCTCGTTGACGGCGTAACCAAACTTGGGAAAATTAAATATAAATCACACGAAGAGCAGCAAGCGGAGAACCACCGAAAAATGTTTTTGGCGATGGCTCAAGATATTCGAGTTATTTTAATTAAATTGGCAGACCGTCTCCATAATATGCGGACACTCAAACATTTGCCGGCTGAGAAGCAAAGAAGAATCGCCAATGAAACGTTAGAAATTTTCGCTCCTCTTGCGCATCGGCTTGGAATTTCCAAGATCAAATGGGAACTTGAAGACACGTCGCTCCGCTATTTGAACCCGCAGCAATATTATCGCATTGTAAATTTAATGAAAAAAAAGCGGGCAGAACGGGAGCAGTACTTGGAAGAAGTGATTCAGGAAGTGCGCGAACGGCTAAACGAGTTGTCGATCAAAGGAGAAATTTCCGGAAGGCCGAAGCATATTTACAGCATTTACAGAAAAATGGTGCTGCAAAATAAACAGTTTAATGAAATTTATGATTTGCTCGCCGTCCGTATCATAGTCAATAGCATTAAAGACTGCTATGCAGTGCTCGGAATCATTCATACATGCTGGAAGCCAATGCCAGGACGCTTTAAAGATTATATTGCGATGCCGAAGCCAAACATGTATCAATCGCTTCATACGACCGTCATCGGGCCGAAGGGCGAGCCGCTCGAAGTGCAAATTCGCACATTTGAAATGCATCAAATTGCCGAATTCGGGATTGCGGCCCATTGGGCTTATAAAGAAGGAAAAGCGGTCAAACCAAATTCGTTTGAAGAGAAGCTTTCTTGGTTCCGCGAGATTTTAGAATGGCAAAACGATGCAAGCAATGCCGAAGAATTTATGGAGACGCTAAAAGTAGATTTGTTTTCGGATATGGTGTTTGTATTTACACCAAAAGGCGATGTGATCGAATTGCCAGCGGGTTCAGTGCCGATCGATTTCGCTTATCGGATTCACTCAGAGATCGGAAACAAAACGATTGGCGCAAAGGTGAACGGAAAGATGGTTCCGCTAGATTACAAGCTAAAAACTGGCGACATCGTCGAAATTTTAACATCGAAGCATTCGTACGGACCGAGCCAAGATTGGCTGAAACTAGCGCAAACGTCCCATGCAAAAAATAAAATCCGCCAATTTTTCAAAAAGCAGCGGCGTGAAGAAAACATTGAAAAAGGAAAAGAGCTCGTTGAAAAGGAAATTCGCAACCTTGGGTTTGATGTGAAAGATATACTAACGGTCGAAAACGTCAAACGAGTTGCGGAAAAATTTAATTTTTCCAACGAGGAAGATATGTATGCCGCCGTTGGCTACCACGGCATTACCGCAGCTCAAATCGCTCATCGGTTAACAGATAAATGGCGGAAGCAACGCGATTTAGAAGAGCAGCAAAAGAAACTGGCAGAAGCGACGCAAGAAATCAAAACACCGATCGGCAAGAAGCGCGACTATGGCATCCGCGTGCAAGGAATCGACAACCTATTAATCCGCTTGTCACGCTGCTGTAATCCGGTTCCTGGCGATGAAATTATCGGATTTATTACAAGAGGACGCGGAGTTTCTGTCCATCGGGCCGATTGTCCGAACGTTCAATCAGAAGAAGCAGAGGATCGCCTCATTTCGGTTGAATGGGAAAGCAACACGAAAACAAACCGAGAATATAACGTGGAAATTGAAATTTCAGGATTTGACCGGCGCGGCCTGTTAAACGAAGTGCTACAGGCGGTCAATGAGACGAAAACAGATATTTCTGCTGTTTCCGGCAGGTCCGACCATCGCCATAAAATTGCTACGATCCATATGACGATCGCGATTCAAAATGTGAGCCATCTGCAAAAAGTCGTAGAACGCATTAAGCAAATCCCGGATATTTATTCGGTACAGCGGATTATGAACAATTAGAAAGGAAATGCGATCATGAGAGTAGTTGTACAACGTGCGAAGAATGCCAAAGTAACAGTGAACGGAGAAACGGTCGGCAGCATCGAATTTGGACTTGTGCTTCTCGTCGGGGTAACGCATCATGATACGGAAGAAGATGCGGCGTTTGTCGCCGACAAAATTGTGAATTTGCGCATTTTCGAGGATGAGTCCGGCAAAATGAATCATTCATTGATAGATGTAGGCGGCGCGATTTTATCGGTTTCGCAGTTTACCTTGTACGGCGACTGCCGCAAAGGAAGACGCCCGAATTTTATGGAAGCGGCAAGACCGGAGCAGGCGCTCTCTATTTACGAAACATTTAATGAAGAACTGCGAAAAAAAGGTGTGGTGGTCGAAACAGGCCAGTTCGGTGCCATGATGGAAGTCAGTTTAACGAATGATGGTCCGGTGACGCTGATCGTCGAAAGCAAACAAAAAAGCGAGTAACGAACATGTTACCCGCTTTTTTGTTTGAAAAAGGACATCAAACTATAAAATTTTTCAAAAATGATTATTTTGTTTTTTGGCATCTTTAATGGTATAAAAAAGCACCATGAACTGTGTCAATAACGCGGCCGTGCCCAACACTCTATCGAAGGTGGGACCGTGAATGATATGCGGAACGGCAATGATAGAAATCATGATCGTGCTTCCAATCAATCCGATCACACTTTTCATGAGGCGTCTCCTTCTTTATCAGAATAGTTAGTTGCTAAAATAGCGTTTGAGTCCGTCAACGATTTCCTTCGTGACTTGTTGTTGATATGAATCGGAAGCAATTGTGCTTAATTCCGTCGGGTTGCTTACATATCCTAGCTCAAGCAAAACAGATGGTATCGTCGTTTCCCGAATGACATGAAAATCGCCAAAACGAACGCCGCGATATGGAACCGTCTCTGTTTCAGAAAGAACAGGATCGAGCGATAAGCCCAATGGATAATCGCTTTGAGCGTCGTAATAATAGACGGTCATCCCGCTCGCAAGTCCATTTGGGGAGCTATCATAATGAATGCTAATAAAAGCATCCGCGTGGCACTGCTCGGCGATTTTTACGCGATCTGGCAAAGAAACGTACGTATCGTTTTCTCGTGTAAGAACGACGTTGGCGCCAGCCGATTGCAATTCGTTTTTCAAGAGACGAGCCGTTTTTAGTGTTAACGTTTTTTCCATCAAGCCGTTGCTTCCGATCGTGCCGCTGTCTTTGCCTCCATGTCCAGGATCAATCACGATCGTCTTGTTTTTGATCGAGCCGTTGCTTCTGTTGTTATTATGGACGATCGATACCACCCACTCAGCAATATAGCCGCTTTGTTGGCCAGAAAGCTCGATTTTGTACCAGTTTCCTTCTTTGGCAATGACCCGATATTGTTGCCCCTTTTTCGCTCGCATTTGCACGCTTGCTGAAAGCGACGGTTTTGTTCGGATGTTCGTATCGTCGTCCAACACTTGAATATAAAAAGAAGTTGTCATTATGTATGCGCGATACACCCAACCGGAGATATTTCCATTTGCTTGAATTTGATACCAGTCCCCTGTTTCTCCAATAATGGTCACTTGTTGCCCAAATGTCATTTTTGCCACAACAGCAGCCTGTTGGGAAGGCTCTGCGCGCACGTTTAACGTATCAGCGGCAACGGTTCCAAATTGCGTGTTTTCTGCGCTAGCGCTTTCAGTCAAGTAATGAGACGACACCCAACCGGCAAGCGAGCCTGTTTGTATTTTTGTCCATTCCTCTTTCGTTTCAATGACTGTTGCTGTTTGTCCAAGCTTTAAGTAGCCAAGTATTTTAGATTGGCTGTTTGGGGCTGAACGAACACGAAGCCGATCAACGGCCGCTTTTACTTGTTCCTTCACACTAGAGACATACTGTCCAGCTACCCATCCCGTTTCCCTTTCATTGAGCTTTAGCTGCAACCAATCGTTCGTTTCTTGGACGACGGTGTATCTCTGCCCTTTGCTTAGCTGCTTTTTGACGGGATAAGAAAGCCCTGGCCCTTCCCGCACGTTTAAGCGATCTATTTTAGTGACAATCATCTTTGCTTCCGCCCACTCAGAAACATGAAGAGAAAACAGAAATAGAGCGACTGAGAGAACATAAGCCGCTTTTTTCACATGACAGCCTCCTTTGTAAAGTGGTGGGATTATTACAGTTCTACAAAAAAAGAAAAAATCCTTTTATTTTTTTGATAGGGCGGGAAAGATAAGTAGTACATTCAGCAAGGAAAGGGATGAAAAAAGTGAGGAACAGCGCCAAAGGCGAGTATGCCCATGCACGCGCAAGCGAGTTATTTCATGTCGATTTCCATGAATTTATACAAAAAGAAGCGAATCATACCGCTTATGAGCTTGCATCAGAATTCGGTTTGACATTGCAGGATGTGCGAAAATTAAAAAAACAACTATCTCGCTCGTAAATCGCCGTTTTCTTATTGACAAAGTAAGCGTTCATTCGTAACATAAAAAATAAAATTGTTGCATAAAATGCCGATGATGGAGAAGAGTAGTTAAGAATACACATGGCCAGAGAGGAAATGCCTTAGGCTGAAAGCATTTCTCCATGATGACTTAACGAATGAACACTCCGTAGGTTTCTCCTTGAACGCGAAAGCTAGTAGAGGAGGACGCGTACCGGGCGTTATCGGGACAAAGTGGAAGCTCGTTAGCTTCAATTAGGGTGGCACCACGGGAAAATCGCTCTCGTCCCTATGTTTCATAGGGAAGGGAGTTTTTTATTTTTACATAGAAAAATAGGAGGACTGAAGCATGTCGTTTCAAATTCCGCGAGGAACGCAAGATATTTTGCCGGGAGAAGTTGAAAAATGGCAATATGTCGAGCAAGTGGCGAGGGAGCTTTGCCGCCGCTACAACTACCAAGAAATCCGTACACCTATTTTTGAACATACGGAACTATTTTTGCGGAGCGTTGGAGATACAACGGACATCGTGCAAAAAGAAATGTACACGTTTGAAGACCGCGGCGGTCGCAGCATTACCCTTCGTCCTGAAGGAACCGCGTCGGTTGTTCGCTCTTTTGTAGAAAATAAAATGTATGGAAACCCGAACCAGCCCGTGAAATTGTATTACATGGGGCCGATGTTTCGCTACGAGCGGCCGCAGGCGGGACGGTTCCGCCAATTTGTACAATTTGGCGTCGAAGCGCTTGGCAGCAATGACCCAGCAATTGATGCAGAAGTGGTCGCACTTGCAATGGAAATGTACCGTTCGCTAGGATTGAAAAAGTTAAAGCTTGTGATTAATAGCCTTGGAGATGTGGAGAGCCGAAAAGCGCATCGTCAGGCGCTCATTGATCACTTTAAACCAAGAATCGGCGAGCTTTGTGAAGACTGCCAATCGCGCCTTGAAAAAAATCCGATGCGCATTTTGGACTGTAAAAAAGACCGCGATCACGAGTTGATGGCTACGGCTCCGTCCATTCTAGATTATCTAAACGATGAATCGCGCGCTTATTTTGAAAAAGTACAAGCATACTTAACGAAGTTGGGCGTGGAATTTGAAGTGGATTCCCGTCTTGTTCGCGGGCTTGATTATTACAATCACACGGCTTTTGAAATTATGAGCAATGCCGAAGGATTCGGAGCGATTACAACGTTGTGCGGCGGAGGACGCTACAATGGGTTAGTTGAAGAAATCGGCGGACCGGAAACTCCGGGAATTGGATTTGCCCTAAGCATTGAGCGATTGCTTGCGGCGCTTGAGGCGGAAGGAATTTCGTTGCCTGTATCACAGGGAATCGATTGTTTCATTGTGGCACTTGGTGAAAAAGCGAAAGATGAATCGGTGATCCTTGTTAATCAATTGCGCCAAGCGGGCCTTTCTGTCGAAAAAGATTACCAAGACCGGAAAGTCAAGGCGCAGCTAAAAGCGGCCGATCGCCTCAATGCAAAATATGTAGCGATTCTCGGTGATGATGAGCTCGCAAATCAAGTGATCAACCTTAAAAACATGGCGACAGGCGAGCAAACAGAAGTGCCGCTTAATGAGTTTGTACAATACGTGAAGAAAGCGTTAGAATAGGAGGAGTTTTACGATGTTTGGCAGGACGTATTACTGCGGTGAGATTACGGAGCAAGCCGTTGGAGAAAAGGTAACATTAAAGGGATGGGTGCAAAAACGCCGCGATCTAGGCGGACTCATTTTTATCGACTTACGCGACCGGACAGGAATTGTGCAAATCGTCTTCAGCCCGGACGTATCGGAAGAGGCGTTGCGTGTGGCGGAAGCGATTCGCAATGAATATGTATTAGACGTCGAAGGAGTTGTCGTTCGCCGTGAAGAGGGGCAAGTAAACCCGAACTTAACAACGGGGAAAATTGAAGTTCATGTAGATCGAGTGACGATTTTAAGCGAGGCAAAAACACCTCCGTTTATTATTTCCGACGACACGGATGTCGCTGAGGACGTGCGTCTGAAGTATCGTTATTTAGATTTGCGCCGTCCCGTGATGTTTCAGACATTCAAAATGAGGCATCAAGTGACAAAGGCTATTCGCGACTTCCTCGATGAAGAAGGATTTTTGGAAGTCGAAACGCCGATTTTAACAAAAAGCACACCGGAGGGCGCCCGCGACTACTTAGTACCAAGCCGCGTCCATCCAGGAGAATTTTATGCGCTGCCGCAATCGCCGCAAATTTTTAAACAGCTGCTAATGGTAAGCGGGTTTGAACGTTATTATCAAATTGCCCGTTGCTTCCGCGATGAAGATTTGCGGGCCGACCGTCAGCCGGAGTTCACGCAAGTCGATATTGAAACGTCTTTTATGAGTCAAGAAGATATTATGGACATGGTCGAGCGAATGATGGCACGGGTGATGAAAGTTGCCAAGGGGATGGATGTTGCTTTACCGTTTCCGCGTATGTCATATGATGAAGCAATGAGCCGCTACGGTTCAGACAAACCGGACACCCGCTTTGGCATGGAACTTGTCGATCTATCGGAACAAGTAAAAGGCTGCGGCTTTAAAGTATTTGCTGGCGCGGTTGAAAGCGGCGGGCAAGTAAAAGCGATCAATGTCAAAGGCGCAGCAGAAAAATACTCCCGCAAAGATATTGACGGGCTGACGGAATTTGTGGCCCGCTACGGAGCGAAAGGGCTAGCATGGCTCAAAGTGGAAGAAGACGGGTTGAAAGGTCCAATTGCTAAATTCTTTACAGACAAAGAACAAGCAGGATTCAAGCAAGCGTTAGAGGCAGAGACAGGAGACTTGTTGCTGTTTGTTGCTGATACGAAAAAAGTGGTTGCCGATGCGCTCGGTGCGTTGCGTTTGAAACTGGGCAAAGAATTGCAGCTCATCGACGAGACGAAATTCCATTTCCTCTGGGTTACGGATTGGCCGCTTTTAGAGTATGATGCGGAGGAAGATCGCTATTATGCAGCGCATCATCCGTTTACAATGCCGGTGCGTGACGATTTGCCAAAACTCGAAACAGAGCCGGACAACGTGCGTGCGCAAGCCTATGACCTTGTATTAAACGGCTATGAATTAGGCGGCGGGTCGCTGCGTATTTTTGAGCGCGATGTGCAAGAAAAAATGTTTAAAGCGTTAGGAATGAGTGAAGAGGAAGCGCGCAAACAGTTTGGCTTCCTGCTTGATGCGTTTGAATACGGAACGCCGCCGCACGGAGGCATTGCGTTAGGGCTTGACCGGCTTGTAATGCTTTTGGCCGGACGTACAAATCTTCGCGATACAATCGCATTTCCAAAAACGGCGAGTGCAAGCTGCTTGTTAACAGAAGCACCAAGCACCGTAAGCGACAAGCAACTTGAAGAGCTTCATTTAGTTGTAAATATGGAAAAAAATGAATAATTGCGCCTTGTCTGCTTCTTGAAAACGTTTAAAAAATGTGTTATCATTCTCTCAAAACCGATAAGTCCTGATGTGTTCGTCGTATAACCTATTGTTTTGACCGAACAATATGTTATACGGGAGCTCGGGTTTTCAAGCGGCGTACATGCCTCTTCTTTTGAGGACGTGCAAACCTTGAAACAGAGCACCCACCTGCCTGGAGCGGGATCAAAACGAAGGCATCGACGGCACGATTGGGACTTGTGGACATGGCAATATCGTATATTTCGAATGAATCCCCTATGTAAAGAACGCTCTTTGCATAGGGGTTTTTTGTAATAAATCACGCAAATTACGAACAGGTTAAAAAATCCGATTGAAATACTTATATATATTGTGTAGGATAAAAGCGATACAAAAACGATGAAACAATGTATGGAGGGTACTAATGCTACATCAGTTTTCGCGTAATGAATTAGCGATTGGAAAAGAAGGGCTCGAAAAACTAAAAAAGGCAACAGTTGCTGTATTAGGGGTCGGCGGTGTCGGTTCGTTTGCGGTAGAAGCGCTCGCTCGTTCCGGCGTAGGACGGCTCGTATTAGTTGATAAAGATGATGTCGATATCACAAATATTAACCGCCAAATCCACGCGCTTCTTTCAACAGTGGGACGTCCGAAAGTCGATTTAATGAAAGAGCGAATCGCCGATATCAATCCCGAGTGCGAAGTCATTGCCTTAAAAATGTTTTATACAGAAGAAACATACGAGCAGTTTTTCAGCTATGGCCTTGATTTTATCATCGATGCTTCGGATACAATCACGTACAAAATTCACCTTATGAAAGAGTGCTTAAAGCGCAATATTCCGATTATTTCGAGCATGGGGGCGGCAAATAAAATGGATCCGACCCGCTTCCAGATTGCCGATATCTCAAAAACGCATACGGATCCAATTGCGAAAGTCATTCGGACAAAATTGCGAAAAGAAGGAATCCGCAAGGGAATTCCGGTCGTATTTTCCGACGAAAAACCAGTCATTATTCGCGAGGACGTTCGCAAAGAGGTCGGCAATGATCAATCGGCAATTCGCAAGGCGCAAATGCCTCCTTCATCAAACGCCTTTGTGCCGTCGGTGGCGGGGCTCATTATGGCTTCATATGTTGTGCGCGAACTGTTAAAGGATGTAAAAATTGCTCGTGTCGGAGAAGAATGAACGAAACAGGGCTTGCAAGTGTGGCGGGCCCTGTTTTTCTATTTTACGGATGCCAGCAGTTGAAAAGAGTGGTGAAATGATTTATAGTACATATTGTGACGACCGTTCGGTCAAATTTTATAAAAACGAACAGTCATTCTTATGTTACCGAAGAAAGGACGGAGAGCATGAATTTTTTAACGAAGTTTAGTTTAAAAAATGCGGTAGCTGTATTTATTATTTCTTTTCTCCTTATTTTAGGGGGATTATATTCATTTTCCTCTTTAAAAGTGGATTTACTACCGAATATTGAGTTTCCACAGCTGTCAATTGAAGTTGTCTATCCGGGGGCTTCACCTGAAGACATCAACGAACAAGTCACTTCGAAATTAGAAGAAAAATTCAAAGCGATTGAAGGAATCAAAAAAATGCAAAGTTCTTCGTTTGAGAGCATTTCCATCATCAACCTTGAGTTTCCGTTTCATACCGATATGGATGAAATCGAGAGGCAAGTCAGTACGTTAATTAAAGATACGAAACTGCCGGACAATGTCCAAACGAAAGTGAATCGCTTTTCATTCGGCACATTCCCGATTTTTAACATTTCATTATTCGCGAAAAAAGATGTCGATTTACAAAAGGTATTAGAGCAGGACGTGATTCCAGAACTAAATAAAATTAACGGCATCAACTCTGTGTCTGTCGGCGGCATGAAGGAAGAAATCGTACAAATTACAATTGATAAGCAAAAGGCGGCGCAAGCAGGGCTTAGCTTATCACAAATTAAAGATCAAATTAATGAAAAATATCTTTCGTTCCCTGCTGGAAACGTGAACACGGATACGCTGCAAATTCCGGTGCGCGTTCAAGAAAAGCTGGACACAGTTCAAGCGCTCGAAAACATGACGCTAACACCGCCAATGACGCAAATGCCATCTTCAACGAATCCTGCTTTGGCTAGCCGTCCTCTTCCGCCGCTAAAATTAAAAGATATTGCCAAAATTGAAGCGGTAACGGATCAGCCGGAAGTGACGCGCTATAATTTGAAAGACGCCTTGTCAATGGCGGTCACGAAGAAGCAAGATGCCAATACGGTCGAAGTGGCGGATCAAGTTATTAAAGTGTTAAATGATCATAAAGACGAGTTTGATTATGCGATTGGTTTTGATTCGGCCGAAGGAATTAAAAAATCTGTCGAATCGCTTGTTCGCGAAGGATTGTTGGGGGCGCTGTTTGCGTCGATTGCCGTGCTGGTCTTTTTGCGGAATGTGCGCGCTACAATTATTGCGATTATTTCAATTCCGCTGTCGCTATTGGTAGCGTCAATTTTCTTAAACCGCATGGACATTTCATTGAACGTCATGACGCTCGGTGGAATGGCGGTGGCAGTCGGCCGCGTTGTGGACGATAGCATCGTCGTCATTGAAAACATTTTCCGCCGCGTCCGCAAGTCCAAGACAGGCCTGACCGATGAGCTAGTGCAAGATTCAACAAAAGAGATTCTAAAGGCGATTACGTCCTCGACCATTACAACCGTCGTTGTCTTTTTACCGCTCGGTTTTGTCGGCGGGATTACGGGAGAATTTTTCTTGCCGTTTGCCTTAACGATTGTTTTCTCTCTCTTTGTGTCGCTTCTTGTAGCGGTGACGATCGTGCCGATTTTAGCCAAATTTTCATTTAAAAAGGTGCCGCCGGAAGAGAAAGAAGGAGCGTTGCAACATTTCTATGGCCGTGTGATCAACTGGTCATTGAACCATAAGTTGATTGTTCTCGTTGTATCGATTGTGTTGCTTGTCGGCTCATTTGCCCTCGTTCCGAAGCTAGGATTTACATTCCTGCCGAACGAGGAACAAAAAATACTGGTGGCAAGCATCGAATTGCCATCTTCCACATCGCTTGAAAAAACCAATGATGTTTCGTTAAAAATCGAAAAAATGTTTAATGAGCAAGAGGAAATTAAAGAAGTGACCGCCGGAGTCGGCAGCCGCGACTTCCGCACTGGATTGAAGCGGCCAAATCAGGCGAATTACTTTATCAGCCTAAAAGAAGGAGCGGATGTGGCTCCATTTATTAAAAAGCTTGAGAAGCACATGAAGGAGATTACCGACAAGGAAGCGCCGGGCACAAAGCTTGGAGTGCAAGAAATGAGTTCAGGCGGACCGCCGTCGAACAATGATGTTAATATCGATTTGTATTCCAATAATCTAGCGGCATTGCAAAAAGCAGCAAAAGATGTCGAAAACTACATGAATAAACGGAAAGATTTAAAATATGTGACAAACAACTTCTCAGATCAACAGAAGCAAGTGGTTGTGCAAATCGATCCAGAAAAAGCGGCTGCTTACGGTGTATCTGGCTTCCAAGTGCTCGGCACGATTACGGATGCTACGAAGCCGGTCGAAGTTGGAACACTCACATTAGATGGCGTTGAGCGAACCGTTCAATTGTCGTACGATAAGGACGTTGATTCGGTAGACACGTTGAAAAAGACGCCGATTTTCACGAAGCGCGGCCTTGTTCCTGTATCGGAAATTGCCGACGTGAAAGAAGTAGAGACATACACCGCCATTCAAAAACTAGACGGCAAAGTATTTGCCCGCGTGTCGGCACAAATTGTCGGGGACAATATTCAAAAAGTAACGCAAGATGTCGTCAATAGTGTGAAAAAAGAGGTTAAGCTGCCAAAAGGCGTTTCATTTGAAGGTGGCGGCGGAAGCGATGAAACGGTTGAGACGTTCCAGCAGCTCGGTTTGGCGATGGTCGTGGCGATCGGCCTTGTCTATATTACGATGCTTGTAACGTTCGGAAAAGCGCGAATTCCATTTATTATCTTATCATCATTGATTTTTGTGCCAATCGGCTCGCTTCTAGGGCTCTATTTAGCTCATGAGCCAATGTCGGTAAGCGTAATGATCGGTCTATTAATGCTGATCGGCATTGTCACAACAAATGCGATCGTTCTAGTCGACCGAATCGGACAAAATCGGGAGCAGAAAGGGATGGCGATTCGCGATGCGCTCGTTGAAGCAGGAAAAACGCGTTTACGCCCGATTTTGATGACAGCGTTCGCAACGGTTACAGCGCTTATCCCGCTTGCGTTGACGAAAGCATCGGGAACATTGATTTCTAAAGGATTAGCCATTACTGTCATCGGCGGCCTTACATCGTCGACATTATTAACGCTTGTAATCATTCCGGTGATGTATGAACTGTTTTTCATTCGGCAAGCAAAGGCCGATAAAAAGGCATAAATGAAAGGGGATGTCGATCTAAAAGACATCCCCTTTTCACCATTCATTTTCGTATTTCAGTTATGTATAATAAAATTTATAATACAAGGCAAGGAAGGAGAAAACGTTGAATAGAAGAGAAACGATCATCCAAGCAGCGATGAAGCTGTTTGCGCAAAAAGGATACCATGCAACGTCGATGCAAGAAATTGCCGAGCAAAGCGGTATGGCGAAAGGCTCGATTTATAATTACTTCAAATCGAAAGAAGAGATTGCGATTTCGATTTTTCGCTATCACTATGAAATATTGTTTAGAAAGATGGAAGCAGTCGCAAATGATCACACATTATCCCCGCGCGACAAATTTGAAAAGCAGCTTTCTATCCAAGTCGAAGAGTTCGCTCGGCATAAAGAACTAGTGCGAATGCACATGGGCGAGCAAGCAGTGAAAGTCAATGATGAGGTCCATCAGCTTGTGTTCCGCATTCGCGCCAAAACGATCAACTGGTATCGTCAAGCAATTATTGATATATACGGGGAGCGCATTCGTCATTTCGCGCTCGATTGTGCAACAATGCTTAACGGCATGCTGAAAGAATATATGTTTTATATGGCGATCGAGCAAAAAGAACTGCCATGTTCTAAGCTTGTTCCATTCGTTCTCAAGCGCCTTGATGCCATTGTCGAGAGCCTCACGGCAAAAGACAGTCCGTTATTGAACGATGAGATGATGCAAGATTATCTTTGTGTTGCGAAAACAAGTAAAAAAGAAATGCGAGAACAAGTTATTGCCTGCATCGAAAAAATGATGGAAATGCTCGATGAAGCAAAAAAGAATGAAAGCGATATCATCGGTTCGCTTCAGGCACTGAAGCAGGAATTTAATCAGATAGAAGAAGCGCGCAAATTTATTGTAGAGGCGCTTATGCTGTATCTGGAGCGATCGCGCGTTCCTCTTTGGAACGATTTAAAGGAAACGATTGACTATTATTTTAGAATGTAAAAGTTCTCTGTTTTTAGGCAGAGAGCTTTCTATTTTCATTTCACACGCTTAAAGGAGAGAAAGGGAATGCTTTTTTCCGAGCCGCCTTTATCTGTTCGTATGAGACCGCGGACGCTCGATGAGGTTGTCGGCCAACAGCATATTATCGGACCGAAGACTGCATTATATAAAATGATTCAAAACGGCTACGTTCCATCCATGCTTTTGTACGGAGAACCAGGGGTCGGAAAAACGTCGCTCGCCTATGCGATTGCCGGAACAGCCAGGCGAGAGTTTTTTGCCCTTAATGCGACGATGTCGGGGAAAAAAGAAATGGAGGAAGTAGTGGCGGCCGCAAAAATGACTGGAAATGTCATTCTATTTATAGACGAGATTCACCGCTTTAATAAAGCGCAACAAGACTATTTGCTGCCGAACATTGAAAACGGATTGATTACCTTGATTGGAGCCACTACGGAAAATCCATTCCATGAAGTGAATCCGGCCATTCGCAGTCGGTGTGGACAAATCAAGCAGCTTAAACCGCTGACCGTTGAAGATATTATGACTCTTTTAAATAGGGCACTACGCGATGCCGAAAGAGGACTAGGGACGTTAGCGATTGACATAGACGAAAACTTGCTTAGAATAATCGCTGCTAGCACGAATGGAGACGCGCGTTCCGCTTTAAACGCTTTAGAAGCAGTTGTGAATGCTTGTGAAACAAAGGATGGGCGCATCGTCATTGACGAGAAAACAGTGCTTGATTGCGTAGAAAAGAAAGGATTTACCCATGATAAAAATGGCGATATGTATTATTCACTGTTATCTGCCTTTCAAAAAAGCATCCGCGGCAGCGATGCTGATGCGGCGCTGCATTATTTGGCGAGGCTGTTAGAAGGCGGTGATTTAGCAGCGGTTTGCCGTCGTCTTCTCGTTATTGCGTATGAAGATATCGGTTTGGCGAATCCTCTTATGGGAGTCAAGGTGAACGCTGCGATCCAAGCTGCTGAACGATTAGGGCTTCCTGAAGCGCGAATTCCTTTAGCGGCGGCGACGATTGAATTATGTCTCTCAGCAAAATCGAATTCCGCCTACCAAGCCATTGATAAAGCGATCAGCGATGTGCGCCAAGGGAAACTTGGCGAGATTCCTAACCATTTAAAGGACGCGCATTACCGAGGGGCGGGCGTATTAGGCCATGGAATCGGGTATCAATATCCGCACGATTACCCAAATAGCTGGGTGGCGCAACAATATTTGCCGAATGAATTAGTCGGTGCACAATATTACGTTCCGAAAGAAAGCGGCGAAGAAAAATATTATGCAAGAGTATATGCGAGACTGTGTGATTTAAGCGGGAAGAAATGAAGTAAGAAAAAAAGTATGTTATAATGACAAAGGTTTCATATTTCATGTAATGGGGCGTGTTTATGAAAGGATCACTACTCCGCTGGAGCGTTTATTTTGTTGGACTGTTGATTATGTCATTTGGCATTGTGCTGACGATTAAAGCCAATATGGGGAGCGCTCCGTGGGATGTGCTTCATATCGGGCTATATCGCCAATTCGGATTGACGATCGGCACATGGTCCATTATTGTCGGGATAGTTGTGCTAACTGTTTCTTCGTTGCTTGCAAAAAAATGGCCCAAGATCGGGGCATTTCTTAATATGTTGCTTGTTGGCATCTTCATCGATATGTATATGCTGATTCCATCTTTGCAAACTCCACATACGTTTTTCGGAAAACTTTCGATGCTGCTTGTAGGCATTATAATCACTGGGTATGGAATGGGCTTTTACATTTCGGCGGACATGGGAGCCGGTCCGCGCGACAGCTTGATGCTAGCGTTAATGGAGAAGACCGGATGGAAAGTGCAACACATTCGTATTGTCATGGAAGTGTTTGTTCTTTTAATCGGCTGGATGCTAGGAGGTCCTGTGTCGCTTGGTACGCTTATTTTCAGCGTGACGATCGGGTCGGTATTTGGTGTCGCCTTGCCGCATTGCAAAAAAATGACAAAACGCATGATGACGATTCAAATGGAAACGAATGGGTTAAGTCGTTAGGGGGAGTACGATGAAAATTTCAACAAAAGGCCGATATGGATTAACCATTATGATTGAACTGGCTAAAAAATATGGGGATCGTCCGATTTCCTTAAAATCGATCGCCCAGGCGCACAATTTGTCGGAGCATTATTTGGAGCAATTAATTTCGCCGTTGCGAAATGCGGGGCTTGTCAAAAGCATTCGCGGCGCCTATGGCGGTTACGTGTTAGCCGATCACCCAGCGAAAATTACATCTGGGGATGTGATTCGGGTGCTTGAAGGGCCGATTAGTCCGGTTGAAGGACTCGAAGAAGAAGAACCAGCGAAACGCGAGCTATGGATTCGCATTCGCGATGCGGTGCAGGAAGTATTAGACAGTACGACGCTAGAAGACTTGGCAAAATATAGCGGCGATGAAGAATCGTATATGTTTTATATTTAACGGCTAGAAAGGAGATTTTTTCGTTGGAACGCATTTATTTAGACCATGCGGCGACGTCGCCGGTTCATCCCGCTGTTGTCGAACGGATGGTGCCGTTTATGACGGAGTGGTTTGGCAACCCGTCAAGCATTCATTTTTTCGGCAGACAGAGCCGCCATGCGGTCGATGAGGCGCGGGAGACGATAGCGAGAAGCATCGGGGCAAAAGCGAATGAAATTATTTTTACAAGCGGTGGAACAGAAGCGGATAATTTGGCATTAATCGGCGTGGCGATGGCAAACCGTGAAAAAGGCGCGCACATCATCACTTCAGCCGTTGAACATCACGCGGTGTTGCATACATGCCATTACCTTGAAAAACAAGGCTTCCACGTTACTTATCTCCCGGTAAATGAACAAGGTCAAATTTCGCTTCATGATTTACAGCAGGCGCTTCGCGATGATACGATTCTCGTTTCGATTATGTACGGCAACAATGAAACGGGCGTTCTTCAGCCCATTAAAGAAATAGGGGAGATTCTAAAGGATCATCAAGCGCTTTTTCATACAGATGCCGTACAGGCATATGGACTCGTTCCGATTGATGTAAAGGAATTTCACATCGACTTGCTTTCGGTTTCGGCTCATAAAATTAATGGACCAAAAGGTATCGGCTTTTTATATGCCAAGGACACAGTCAAACTGATGCCCCGCTCGCACGGAGGGGAGCAAGAGCGAAAGCGGCGCGCTGGAACAGAAAACGTCCCAGGCATTGTCGGAATGGCAAAGGCCGTGGAAATCGCACAACAAACGATAGAGGAAAAAACGGCTCTGTACCGTTCTTTTAAAAAAATAATGCTAAACATTTTCGACAATGAAAGCATTTCGTATATAGTAAACGGCGATATGGACGATGCGCTTCCGCACGTGCTCAATGTCGCGTTTCCGGGAACGAATGTAGAGTCGATGCTTGTGAATCTCGATTTAGCGGGTATCGCCGCTTCAAGCGGGTCGGCATGCACCGCTGGGTCGATCGATCCGTCACACGTCCTTGTCGCGATGTTTGGGAAAGATTCGAAGCGCGTTCGCTCTTCGATTCGTTTTAGCTTTGGCCTTGGCAATACGGAAGAACAAATTGAAAAAGCAGCGTATGAAACAGTGAAAATTGTAAGGAGACTGACAAGCGAATAACGGAGGTGAGAGCGATGAACAAAGCTCCGAAAGATACGCGCGTCGTCGTTGGCATGTCCGGCGGTGTTGACTCATCGGTGGCTGCGCTCCTTTTAAAACAACAAGGGTATGATGTCATCGGGATTTTTATGAAAAACTGGGATGACACGGATGAAAATGGAGTGTGCACAGCGACGGAAGATTACGAAGATGTGATGCGCGTCTGCAATCAAATCGGTATTCCGTATTATGCCGTCAATTTTGAAAAGCAGTATTGGGATAAAGTATTTACGTATTTTTTGGATGAATACAAGGCAGGGCGCACGCCGAATCCGGATGTGATGTGCAACAAAGAGATTAAATTTAAAGCGTTTTTAGAGCATGCCATGTCGCTTGGCGCCGACTATTTGGCGACAGGGCATTATGCGCGAGTGGCATACGAGGATGGCGAGTATAAAATGCTACGCGGCGTCGATCAAAATAAAGATCAAACATATTTTTTAAATCAGTTAGGACAAGCGCAGTTAGCAAAAACGATGTTTCCGCTTGGGGAGCTTGAAAAAGCGCAAGTGCGTCAAATCGCGAAGGAAGCGGGACTCGCCACCGCTAATAAAAAAGATAGCACAGGTATTTGCTTTATCGGCGAGCGGGATTTTAAGCAATTTTTAAGTAACTACTTGCCGGCGCAGCCTGGGGAAATGCGAACGCTCGATGGTGAAGTAAAAGGCAAGCACGATGGCGTGATGTACTATACGATCGGTCAGCGGCATGGCCTTGGCATCGGCGGTAGCGGCGAGCCTTGGTTTGTTGTAGGCAAAAACGTGAGAGAGAACATTTTATATGTTGCTCAAGGGTTTGATAATGAGCTGTTGTATTCAGATTCGATTATCGCCACGAACGTCAACTGGGTATCGAACCATGTGCCAACGGAGCCACTCAAGTGTACAGCAAAGTTCCGTTACCGTCAGCCGGATAATGGGGTGACTGTCCATATCATCGACGAGCAAACGGTTCGCGTCGTGTTTGACCATCCAGTTCGTGCTGTAACGCCTGGACAAGCGGTCGTCTTTTATAACGGCGAGGAATGTCTCGGCGGCGGAACGATTGACGAAGTGTTTCGCGGCGGCGAAAAGCTGACGTATGTTGGATAAATGAAAACCTCAACTCTTTAAAGAGTTGGGGTTTTATATATGACAAAATAGAGGAGATGAAAATATGGACAACAAAAATACGCTTGGCATTCAATATATGCAAGAAGGAAAGTACGAGGAAGCCGTCAAATGTTTTCATGAGGCGATCGAGACAAATCCGAACGATCCGGTTGGCTACATCAACTTTGGGAATGTGTTGTCAGCTGTAGGGGAAGAAGAGAAAGCAATCCGTTTTTTTAAAAAGGCGCTTGAGTTAGATGAGGAGGCGGCGACGGCATACTATGGGCTTGGTTCCCTCTACTATAACCGCCAGCAGTTTGCACAGGCGAAAGACATGTTTGAAAAAGCGGTTCAAAAAGGACTTGATGACGGCGATGTGTTTTTCATGCTCGGAATGTCGCTTATATTTCTAGAAGAGCCGCGACTTGCTCTTCCGTATTTGCAGCGCGCATCTGAATTGAATGAGAACGATGTGGAGGCGCTTTTTCAACTCGGGCTATGCTTCGCCCAGCTCGAGTTTGTCGATGAAGCGATGCGCTGCTTTGAGAAGACGATCGCTTTAGATGATCAGCATGCGGATGCTTACTATAATTTAGGAGTGGCGTATGCGTATAAAGATCATGCCGAGAAAGCGCTGCAACTGTTTACAAAAGCTCTCTCGATCCAACCAGACCACTTGCTTGCAGGACATGGAAAAAAACTTATGGAACGAACGCTTGGAAACTGAAAAAAGGTAGGGATTCCGATTGCAGCAACAAGAATCGTTTGCCTTGGCGGAAAAATCGTATATTAAAGGCACGCATATTGCGACTATCTTTCATAATGAGAGCAACCTTTACTCTGTTGTGCGCATTCGTGTTGAAGAAACGAACGAAGTGTACGATGAGCCAGAAGTTGTTGTAACTGGATACTTCCCTCGCATGCACGACCATGATACGTATGTTTTTTATGGAGTGTTTAAAGAACATCCAAAATTTGGTCGGCAGTATGTCGCCGATTACTTTCGAAAAGACGTCCCACAGACGAAAGAAGGAATTATCCACTACTTATCGAGTGATTTGTTTAAAGGAATCGGCAAAAAAACGGCGGAGCTGATTGTAGAAACGCTTGGAGAACAAGCAATTTCCGTCATCCTCGCCGACCCTGATTCGCTTCTGAAAGTGCCGAAGCTGTCGAAGACGAAGGCGAAAGAGTTGTATGAAACATTAAAAGAGCATCAAGGGCTTGAACAAATTATGATCGCGCTTTCTCAGCTCGGCTTTGGTCCGCAGCTATCGATGAAAATTTATCAAGTATATAAAGAAACGGCGCTCGAGATTATTCAGAATAATCCATACCAGCTCGTTGAAGATGTCGAAGGAATCGGTTTTGGCCGGGCCGATGAATTGGGACGTTTGCTCGGCATTTCTGGAAGTCATCCGGACCGCGTTCGCGCCGGGTGCCTATTCATTCTTGAAACCCGTTGCTTGCAGGAAGGGCATGTGTATTTGCTAGAACGGCAGCTGATTGAAAACGTCAAGCAGCTGCTCGAAAGCAAGCGCGAAGAAGAAGTTTCGGAATCGTCGATCGCTCATGCGTTGCTCATGCTTACCGAAGAAGGCAAACTTATTCGAGAAGACGACAAGTTTTATCTTCCTTCGCTTTATTTTGCGGAGAAAGGGATTGTCACAAATGTGAAACGGCTGCTTGAGCAAACAGTGACGGAGTTTCCTGAATCAGAGTTTTTGCTGGCTCTTGGCCGTCTGGAAGAGCGGCTTTCAGTGCAATACGCTCCTTTGCAAAAGGAAGCGATTCAACAAGCCATCTCTTCGTCACTATTTATTTTAACAGGGGGCCCAGGAACGGGAAAAACGACCGTTATTAAAGGGATCGTGGAGATTTTTGCTGATTTGCATGGCTGTTCCCTCGATGTGAAAGACTATAATAAAGAACGGCCGTTTCCGATTTTATTGGCTGCTCCGACAGGCAGGGCAGCAAAGCGCATGAGCGAGGCGACCGGATTGCCAGCGATGACGATCCATCGTCTGCTCGGTTATAATGCGGCAGAAGGATTTACGCATGATGAGGATGCGCCAATTGACGGCAAATTGCTTATCGTTGATGAGATGTCGATGGTTGATACATGGTTGGCGAATCAATTGTTAAAATCGCTTCCTAGCGGCATGCAAGTCATTTTAGTCGGCGATGAGGATCAATTGCCGTCTGTCGGGCCAGGACAAGTATTGAAAGATTTGCTGGCGACAGGGATCATTCCAACCGTCCGATTGACTGAAGTATATCGTCAAGCAGAAGGTTCTTCGATCATTGAACTCGCCCACCAGATGAAGAAAGGAACTCTTCCTTCTGATCTAACTGCCCCAAAAGCGGACCGCTCTTTTATTCGTTGTCAAGCTGGGCAGGTCGTCGATGTCGTACGGCAAATAGCTGATAATGCCAGAAAAAAAGGATATTCGGTCAAAGACATCCAAGTGTTAGCGCCGATGTACCGGGGACCTGCGGGGATTGACCGCTTGAATCAAGTGCTGCAGGAGCTGTTCAATCCGAAATCGGAAGAGAAGCGAGAACTTTCGTTGGGAGATACGGTCTATCGCGTTGGCGACAAGGTGCTTCAGCTCGTCAATCAACCGGAGCAAAATGTATTTAACGGGGATATCGGCGAAATAGTGGCTATTTTTTACGCAAAGGAAAATACAGAACAGCAAGATTTAGTCGTTGTATCGTTTGATGGAATCGAGGTAACGTATACAAGGCAAGACTTGACGCAAATTACCCACGCTTATTGCTGTTCAATCCATAAAGCGCAAGGAAGCGAATTTCCAATCGTCATTTTGCCGGTTGTCAAAAGCTATTACCGAATGCTACAGCGCAATTTACTATATACGGCGGTAACAAGAAGCAAGAAATTTTTAATTTTGTGCGGTGAAGATGAAGCGTTTAAAATGGGGGTGGCGCGTGGCGATGACAGCGTGCGGCAAACAACACTCGCTGAAAAAATTCAGCAATTGTTTCAGCCGATAAGCAAAGGGGAGCTTCCGTTAGAAGATGCAAACATTGGAATGGAAAACGTTTCACCGTATGACTTTATGAATGAAGAAATAAAATAAACATGCAACACTTTTGTGAAAGGCAGCGCTCCTTAAAGTATGTATAGTTTTGGAAATATTTGACCAATATAACATGTAAAAGATTTGAACAAGAGGAGCGTGCCTTTCAGTGTTAAAATGTCCAAATTGCCAAAGCAAAGATTTAGGAAAAATAGGGGTCAACCAATATTATTGCTGGAACTGCTTTATCGAACTTTCTGTCCACAAAGGTATGATTTACACGCATCAAGTGGAAGAAGACGGAACGCTCAGTTCGCTTGATGATTTGTTTAGTGAGCAAGAACGAACGCTTTCGTCATAACGCAACTTTAGGAGGAATGACGATGAACCGCACAATGAAATCGCTTGCTGCCATCGGCTTAGGAATTGCCGCTTACCAGCTCGCACAACGCAACGGCGGCATGAATATGCGCAAAATAAAAAAATGGGGAAAACAGTTAACTCGTTCATTTATGTAAGAAAAACGGCTATCTCAACAAGAGATGGCCGTTTTTTTACGTATAATCCCTTCTTTTTCTTTTCAAACTATGAAAATAGGAGGGATGCCGGTGCAAAACGAACATATTCGCTTTTTTATTCGCCTCGCCAAAATGTTGCTAGTCGCCATCTTTATATATTTGATTATGAAATTGAAGGAGTTTTGGCTTCCCGTTTTAAACATCCTTTTTACGGTGCTCACCCCGTTTTTAATCGCTGCATTTATTGCGTATTTGCTTCATCCGATTGTTGAATATATCCATCGAAAAGGAATACCGAGAGCATTGGCTATTTTAATGATTTACGTTTTGTTTTTTGGAGGAGTAGGCTACGGTCTATATAAAGGGATTCCGATTATTTTGCACCAGCTTCAAGAAATGACTGAAAGCTTACCGCTTCTAGTCGATACGTATAACGGCTGGACAAAAATGATTCACCATGAAACAGCAGCCTGGCCGAAAGAAATGCATAAACGCGTGGAAACGATCATCCTTGAGGTTGAAGCGCTTGTGGGACTATGGCTGACGAAAGCGGTTGCCGGTGCAAAGCATCTGCTCAATTCGGCGATGGTATTTTTGCTTGTTCCATTTATCGCATTTTATATGTTGAAAGACATAGAACAAATGAAGCGGATTGCATGGCAGCTGACGCCGAAAAAGTGGCGCAGCGAAGGGGTCGAGTTTTTGAAAGATGTCGATAAATCGCTTGGAGGATATATCCGGGGGCAATTGTTTGTCTGTTGTTTAATAGGGGGATTGGCCGCTCTAGCGTTTCGAATTGCGGGAATGGATTATCCGCTTTTATTAGGGTTTATTATCGGAGCGACAAATGTCATTCCGTATTTTGGGCCGATTATTGGGGCCGTTCCGGCCGCGCTTTTGGCGGCGACCGTCTCCGTTAAAATGCTTCTTATCGTTCTTGCGATCATTTTTTTATTGCAATTTTTAGAGGGCAATATTTTGTCTCCGTTCATTGTTGGTAAAAGTTTGCATATTCATCCGCTGATCATTATGTTCTCGCTCTTCCTTGGCGGGGAGGTGGCGGGGGTGGTTGGAATGATCGTGGCCGTTCCAATTGTAGCTGTTTTAAAAGCCGCCTTGCTGCATGCGAAGGAGCATTTCGGCACACATTGACAAACAAAGGTAGCTTGTCTATAATCTGTGAGTGAAAGACATACGTATAAGGCGATGACGGATCGAGTATGTTACAGTCCATCTTAACGCGCGTGTGCGCACAGAGAGGAATTTCCGCGGCTGAAAGAAATTCCAGATGAAGGGTAACAGAACGCTAATCCTGAGCGCAGGCAAAACCTGACGGAGAAGCCACGTTACGGCTTATCGAGGTGATGGACGTCTGTCCATAAACAGGGTGGTACCGCGAGCACAACTCTCGTCCCTGAATAGGGATGGGAGTTTATTTTTTAGTATATTAAACTACAAGGAGGCAAGGACATGAAAAAACTTACGTCTGCACAAGTGAGACAAATGTTTTTAGACTTTTTTAAGGAAAAAGGTCATGCAGTCGAGCCGAGTGCATCTCTTGTCCCAGTCGATGATCCTTCACTATTATGGATTAACAGCGGCGTCGCGACATTAAAAAAATATTTTGATGGCCGTGTTATTCCAGACAATCCGCGCATTTGCAACGCGCAAAAATCGATTCGCACCAACGATATCGAAAATGTCGGGAAAACGGCACGCCACCATACGTTTTTTGAAATGCTCGGAAATTTCTCGATCGGCGACTATTTCAAACGTGAGTCGATTCATTGGGCGTGGGAGTTTTTAACGAGCGAAAAATGGATCGGCTTCGATCCGAACCGCCTGTCTGTTACGATCCACCCGGAAGATGATGAAGCGTTTGAAATTTGGACGAAAGAAATCGGTATTCCGGAAGAACGCATCATTCGTTTAGAAGGAAACTTTTGGGATATCGGCGAAGGGCCGAGTGGACCGAATTCGGAAATTTTCTACGACCGTGGCGAAGCGTTCGGCAATGATCCGAACGATCCGGAGTTATATCCAGGCGGAGAAAATGAACGCTATTTAGAAGTATGGAATCTTGTATTTTCTCAATTTAACCATAATCCAGACGGCACGTACACGCCGTTGCCGAAAAAGAACATTGATACAGGCATGGGACTAGAGCGCATGTGCTCTATTTTACAAGACGTGCCAACAAACTTTGATACCGATTTATTTATGCCAATCATTCGCGCAACAGAACAAATTTCGGGTCAAAAATATCGCGAAGATGTTGAAAAAGATGTAGCATTTAAAGTTATTGCAGATCACATTCGCACGGTGACGTTTGCGATTGGTGATGGCGCCCTCCCATCCAATGAAGGACGCGGTTATGTATTGCGCCGCCTATTGCGCCGTGCAGTGCGCTATGCGAAAAAACTGAACATCGACCGTCCGTTCATGTATGAATTAGTACCAGTTGTTGGCGAAATCATGGTTGATTATTATCCAGAAGTGAAAGAAAAAGCGCAATTTATTCAAAGGGTGATTAAAAACGAAGAGGAACGCTTCCACGAAACGCTTCACGAAGGATTAGCGATTTTAGCGAGCGTCATACAAAAAGAGAAAGCAAGCGCAAGCAGCGTCATTTCTGGCGAGGATGTGTTCCGTCTTTATGACACGTACGGCTTCCCTGTTGAATTAACGGAAGAGTATGCAGCGGAGGAAGGAATGACGGTCGATCACGCTGGTTTCGAACAAGAAATGGAACGTCAGAGAGAGCGTGCACGGGCGGCGCGGCAAGAGGCCGACTCGATGCAAGTACAAGGCGGCGTGCTCGGCGATATTAAAGTTGAGAGCCAATTTGTTGGCTACGATCAGCTTCGCACCCAATCTTCCGTGACTGTCATCGTGAAAAATGGCGAACTTGCCGAGGAAGTTGTTGAAGGTGAAGAAGCGCAAATTATGCTGGATGTCACGCCGTTTTATGCCGAAAGCGGCGGTCAAATTGCCGACCAAGGTTTCATTGAAAGCGCAACAGTGAGAGCGTATGTAAAAGACGTACAAAAAGCGCCAAACGGACAGCATTTGCACCATATCGTGGTTGAAAAAGGAACATTGAAAAAAGGCGAAACATATACAGCCTCTCTTGTGGAAGAAAAGCGGGCAAGCATTATCAAAAACCACACGGCAACACATTTGTTGCACCAAGCATTGAAAGATGTTCTAGGAGCACATGTCAATCAAGCGGGTTCATTAGTCACTCCGGAGCGTTTGCGCTTTGACTTTTCACATTTTGGCCAAGTCAAACAGGAAGAACTAGAGCAAATTGAAGCGATTGTCAACGAACAAATTTGGCGCAGCCTCCCTGTCCACATTGACTACAAACCGCTTGATGAAGCGAAGGCAATGGGGGCCATGGCGCTGTTCGGCGAAAAGTATGGCGACATCGTCCGCGTTGTGCAGGTCGGCGATTACAGTCTAGAGCTTTGCGGAGGATGCCATGTGCCGAACACAGCAGCGATTGGCTTGTTCAAAATTGTTTCCGAATCTGGAATCGGAGCTGGCACGCGTCGCATCGAAGCGGTCACTGGAGAAGCAGCCTATCGCTTCATGAATGACCAGCTCGCATTGCTGCAAGATGCCGCGCAAAAATTAAAAGCGAATCCGAAAGACATTGTGGCAAGAATTGATGCGTTGATGGGCGAGATTCGCGAATTGCAGCGGGAAAATGAATCGTTGGCTGCGCGCTTAAGCAACATGGAAGCGGCAAACCTTGTTAACAAAGTAAAAGAAGTGAACGGCATTAACGTTCTTGCAAGCAAAGTAAACGCTGCTGATATGAATAGTTTGCGTACGATGATGGACGAGTTGAAGCAAAAAATCGGTTCGGGTGTCATTGTGCTCGCTTCGGTGCAAGGTGAAAAAGTCAACTTGATTGCTGGGGTAACAAAAGATTTAGTCGAAAAAGGATACCATGCAGGTAAATTGATTAAAGAAGTTGCCGTTCGCTGCGGGGGAAGCGGAGGCGGCCGCCCAGATATGGCACAAGCAGGCGGAAAAGAGCCGAATAAAGTAGGTGAAGCGCTGCAATTTGTCGAAGAATGGGCAAAATCCGTTTTATAATTTGTGGATATAGTGTACAATGGATGTAAGATATGGAGATGCCAGTGTGAATCGAGAGCGAGGTGCATAACGGTGAGCTCATTTGATCAAACGATGCAATTTAATTTTTCTGAAGAGCCTGCGGAAACGAATATCCGGGAAGCGTTGCTAACAGTGTACGAGGCTCTTCAAGAAAAAGGATACAACCCGATTAATCAAATTGTCGGCTATTTACTATCTGGCGACCCAGCTTACATCCCGCGCCATAAAGATGCCCGGGCGCTTATTCGCAAAATTGAACGGGATGAATTAATTGAAGAATTAGTGAAATTCTATTTACAGAACCGCTGAAAGGATTGACCTATGCGCGTATTGGGACTCGACTTAGGAACGAAAACGCTTGGAGTGGCAGTCAGCGATGAATTTGGCTGGACTGCTCAAGGAATTGAAACGATTCCGATCGATGAAGAGAAAAAGCAATTTGGTCTAAAGCGGCTTCGCGAAATTATTCAAGAATATCGTATAGAAACGATTGTGCTCGGTTTTCCGAAAAACATGAACGGAACGATCGGTCCGCGCGGCGAGGCAAGTGAGCGTTTTGCGGAACTTCTGAAGCGTGAATTTTCCCTGCCTGTCGTTTTATGGGACGAGCGTCTTTCAACAATGGCAGCGGAGCGCATGCTTATCGCTGCCGATGTGAGTCGCAGGAAGCGGAAGCAAGTGATTGATAAGATGGCTGCGGTGATGATTTTGCAGTCGTATCTTGACAGTAAACGATAATGGAGGCGAACAGCATGGAACATGGTGAAAAACACATTACGGTCGTAGACGAAAACGGCAACGAACAATTATGTGAAGTATTGTTCACGTTTGAATCCGAAGACTTCGGAAAGTCGTATGTTTTTTACTATCCGATCGGTGCGGAATACGATGACGAAGAAGAAACGGAAATTCACGTGTCCGCTTTTACCCCTGGGGAAGAGGGGAAAGAAGGAGAGCTTCAACCGATTGAATCGGAAGAAGAATGGGACATGATCGAAGAAGTATGGAACACGTTCTGCGCGGAACAAGAAGACGAAGAATAACTTGCGAATCGTAAAAAGGCGGCCAATCGGCCGTCTTTTTTGGTGGAATCTAGCTCCGGCGCCAAGCCGCTTTTCGCCAAATAACCTCCGCCCTCGAAGTGCGCGGCACTTCATACGGTCGGAGAACATTTGGCGTGCGCGGCTGAACGCGGCGCCTTCGCTTTTTGGTGTAGAAAATAGAAAAAGACAGGGGAAAAATGCAGAAATTTGTAGTATAATATCTCGAGAGCGAAGGGAGGGGTTTCATGGAACAAAAAGATATAAAAATGGTAAGAAAAGTCGTGTTTATGATCAGCGCGTTCATTTGTATTGTATTGATGGCAACCGCGATAGGAGGCTATATATATATCAAATCTGCACTTAAGCCGGTTGATTCAAAAGATACGCGAACGGTTCGCGTTTCGATTCCGATCGGTTCTTCCGTGGGCGACATTGCCTCGATATTAGAGAAAAAAGACTTGGTTAAAAGCGCTACCGTTTTTCGCTATTACGTGAAATTTAGAAACCATGCCGATTTTCAGGCAGGAGATTACCAATTGAACCGAGCGATGACGCTAGAAGAAATTATCGCTTCTTTAAAAACTGGGAAAGTGATGGCGAAACCGAAATTAAAATTGGTGATTCCAGAAGGAAAACAGCTTGATCAAATTGCTACAATTATCGCGAAGAAAACAGGATATAAGCAAGAAGAGGTAATGAAACAGCTTAATGACCGCTCCTACATCCAGCAGCTGATGCAAAAATATCCGGCAGTGCTGTCTTCGGAAATATTAAATAAAAACATTCGTTATCCGCTTGAAGGCTATTTATTTCCAGCTACCTACTCATTTCCAGAAAAAAAACCGCCGCTTTCCACCATTATCGAGGCGATGATTTCTAAAACGGCGGAAGTGCTTGCAAAGTACGAAAGGGAAATGGGCGAAAAGAAATTTACGACGCATCGGTTGTTAACGATGGCATCGCTCATTGAGGCAGAAGCGACAGAAAAAGCCGATCGGCAAAAAATCGCCAGCGTCTTCTATAATCGCTTGCGCATTGGGATGCCGCTACAAACGGATCCAACGGTGCTTTATGCACTTGGACAACATAAAGAGCGAGTGTATTATGGAGATTTAAAAGTCAATTCTCCTTATAACACATATATTCATCAAGGATTGCCGCCAGGCCCGATTGCTTGTGCGGGAGAAATGTCGATTCAGGCGGCGCTTGCACCAGCGAAGACAAGCTATCTTTATTTTCTCGCGACTCCAGCAGGAGATGTCATTTTTACAAATACATTGGCGGACCATAATCGCGAAAAGGCGAAATATATTGGAAAAGAATAAAAGCTTCGCATTTCTTTTCGTTTTGTGATAGTATATATAAAGTTATGGGTATATCTGATGCGGCAGATTGCCTATATATTCCGTTTATAAGAGTCTATTTTGGACTCTTATTTTTACGAGGAGGAAGCGTGTTTGTTATCGCATGAAATGATTCGCTATCTGGAAACGCTCATTCCAGAACGCGACGGGACGATTCAAGAAATGGAAGCATACGCTCGAGAACAAGGTGTGCCGATTATGGACGCCATTGGAATCGAAGCGATGTTGCATATATTGCAGCTCGTGCAGCCAAAAAGGATTTTGGAAATCGGCACAGCGATTGGCTATTCAGCGATCCGCATGGCAATGGAGCTGCCAAGTGCCCATGTACTGACGATAGAGCGCGACAAAGAACGTTACGAAAGGGCGCTTTTTTATATCGAGCGGATGCAACTCAATCATCGAATTCATGTGCTGTTTGGCGATGCACTTGAGGTATATAAAGAAGTGGAAAAACAAGCGCCGTTTGATGCGATTTTTATCGATGCCGCGAAAGGCCAATACCAACGTTTTTTTGACTTGTACAGTCCGCTTCTTAACGATGGCGGCGTCATCATTACGGACAATGTGTTATTTAAAGGGCTAGTAGCATCGAACGAACCGATTGAAAATAAACGAATTCGTCAATTAGTCGAAAAGATTCGCAAATATAACGAGTGGCTCATGGGACGAGAAGATTACGACACGATCATTTTGCCAATCGGCGACGGAATTGCCATATCGAGAAAACGAGGTGAACAAACATGAAAAAGCCAGAATTGCTAGTGACGCCGACGAGCGTTTCACATATTCACGACTTGGCTCAAGCGGGAGCGGATGCCATCATCATCGGTGAGCAACGTTATGGCTTGCGCCTAGCGGGAGAGTTTAAACGCGAAGATGTAGTGGAAGCCGTGAAAGCGGCTCGTCAGTACGGCGTAAAAGTATATGTGGCGATGAATGCCATTTTTCACAATGACAAAGTGGATGAGTTGAGCGATTACATCCGCTTTCTTGCCGAAGCGGAAGTTGATGCTATTGTTTTTGGCGACCCTGCGGTGCTTATGACGGTACGCGAAACAGCTCCGCATATGAAATTGCATTGGAATACCGAGACAACAGCAACGAATTGGTACACATGCAATTATTGGGGACGAAAAGGGGCCAAGCGCGCAGTGTTGGCGCGCGAAATCAATATGGATGCGATTTTAGAAATTAAAGAACATGCCGAAGTGGAAATCGAAGTACAGGTGCATGGCATGACGTGCATGTTCCAATCGAAGCGCTCGCTCATTGGGAACTACTTTGAGTATCAAGGAAAAGTAATGGAAGTCGAAAAACAGAAATATGAAAAAGGCATGTTCCTATATGATAAAGAGCGCGATAATAAATACCCGATTTTTGAAGATGAAAACGGTACGCACATCATGAGCCCGAACGATATTTGCATTATTGATGAACTTCAAGACATGGTTGATGCGGGCATCGATAGCTTTAAAATCGATGGTGTGCTTCATGAAGCTGACTATATTACAAAGGTGACGTCGCTATATCGCCGCGCCATTGATTTATGTGCCGACGAGCGCGACCAATATGAGGAGAAAAAAGGACAGCTGCTTTCGGAAATTGAAGCGATTCAGCCGAAACATCGTCCGTTAGACACCGGATTCTTCTTTAAAGAAACAGTTTACTAAACTACAGAGAAGGAGGGACAAGCATGTTGTTAAAAAACGATAAAATTTCCAAGATCGTTGATGGAAAGCGCGTCATTGTCAAAAAGCCTGAGCTGCTTGCTCCTGCCGGCAATTTAGAGAAGCTGAAAGTGGCCGTTCATTATGGAGCGGATGCCGTATTTATCGGCGGGCAGGAATACGGACTCCGTTCAAATGCGGATAATTTTACGCTTGAAGAAATGGCAGAAGGGGTTCGTTTTGCTGAAAAGTATGGCGCCAAAATTTACGTTACTACAAACATTTACGCCCATAATGAAAATATGCCAGGGCTAGAGGAATATTTAAAAGGGCTGCAAGAAGCGGGTGTGCACGGCATTATTGTGGCTGACCCGCTCATTATTGAAACAGCGCGTCGCGTGGCGCCGAAGTTAGAAGTGCATTTAAGCACGCAGCAATCGCTATCGAACTGGAAAGCGGTGCAGTTTTGGAAAGAAGAAGGATTAGAACGCGTCGTGCTGGCGCGTGAAACAAGCGCCGAAGAGATTCGGGAAATTAAAGAAAAAGTGGATATTGAAATTGAAACATTTATTCATGGCGCGATGTGTATCGCTTATTCGGGACGCTGCGTGTTAAGCAACCATATGACGGCTCGTGATTCAAACCGCGGCGGCTGCTGTCAATCGTGCCGTTGGGATTATGATTTATATAAGCTCAACGGGGAGCAGGAAACCCCGCTCTTTGATGAAAGCGACGATCCGTTTGCGATGAGCCCGAAAGATTTGAACCTTATTCAATCGATTCCAAAAATGATCGAATTAGGCATCGATAGCTTGAAAATTGAAGGACGGATGAAATCCATCCATTATGTGGCTACCGTTGTCAGCGTCTATCGCAAAGTGATCGACGCCTACTGTGCCGATCCGGACAATTTTGTCATTCGAAAAGAGTGGCTCGATGAGCTAGATAAATGCGCAAACCGAGATACGGCTCCTGCCTTTTTCGAAGGGGTTCCTGGTTACAAAGAACAAATGTTTGGTGTTCACAGCAAAAAAACGACATACGATTTTGCAGGATTTGTGTTGGACTATGACCGTGAAACAAAAATGGTGACGCTGCAGCAGCGCAATTTCTTTAAGCCTGGCGATATTGTTGAATTTTTCGGTCCGGAAATCGAAAACTTTACGCAAGTAGTAGGTACGATTTGGGATGAAGACGGCAATGAAATCGATGCGGCGCGCCATCCGTTGCAAATTGTGAAATTTAAAGTAGAGAAAGAAGTCTTCCCGTACAACATGATGAGAAAGGAGCACTAAGATGGGGAAGAAACCGGTGGTCATCGGAGTCGCGGGCGGCTCCGGTTCGGGGAAAACGAGTGTTGCAAGAGCCATTTATGAGCATTTTCAAGGACATTCGATTTTAATGCTCGAGCAAGACTATTATTATAAAGACCAAAGTCATCTCCCGTTTGAAGAAAGGCTCAAAACGAACTATGATCATCCTCTTGCTTTTGATAATGACTTGTTGATTGAGCATCTTCAAAAATTGCTCAATTATGAACCGATTGAAAAGCCTGTATACGATTATACGCTGCACACAAGGGCGGACGAAGTCATTCGCGTCGCGCCGAAAGATGTCATTATTTTAGAAGGAATTCTTGTATTAGAAGATGAGAGATTGCGCAACTTAATGGATATTAAAGTATATGTCGACACAGACGCTGACATCCGCATTATTCGGAGATTGCTGCGGGATATTAATGAGCGTGGACGCACGTTAGAATCGGTTATCGAGCAATACGTTTCCGTTGTTCGTCCGATGCATAACCAATTTATTGAGCCAACAAAGCGTTATGCGGATATTATTATTCCAGAAGGCGGACACAACCATGTCGCCATCGATTTGATGGTTACAAAAATTCAAACAATTCTTGAACAAAAGTCTTTTTTGTAATAACATAGCATAGATAACATGTAAAAGCAGCAGGGCTCCTACCGTGTGGCCAAGGCAGCTGTTTACAGTCTATAAGCCCCATTTGTACGAACGAATTTTTCACCGTTCGTACCTTTTATATACATAAAAACGAGGAGGTAACGGTATGTCGAATGAAAAACAATACCCGATGACAAAAGCTGGGAAAGAGAAACTAGAACAAGAACTCGAATATTTAAAAACGGTAAAGCGAAAAGAAGTTGTGGAGCGCATTAAAATCGCGCGCGGATTCGGTGACCTTTCCGAAAACTCAGAGTACGATGCTGCGAAGGATGAGCAGGCTTTCGTGGAAGCGCGCATTCAAACGCTCGAAAATATGATCCGCAATGCGCAAATTATCGAAGAAGATACTGAAAATCCGGATGTTGTATCGCTCGGAAAATCCGTTACATTTATCGAATTGCCTGATGGTGAAGAAGAAACGTATACGATTGTTGGAAGTGCGGAAGCCGATCCGTTTGAAGGAAAAATTTCAAACGACTCGCCGATCGCCAAATCTCTGCTTGGCAAAAAAGTAGGAGATGAAGTGAGTGTACAAACTCCAGGAGGAGAAATGTTCGTTAAAATTGTAGCAGTGAAATAGGTTTTAAAACATTCCACCTCGTCAACAATGAAGACGAGGTGTTTTTTATGCGGAAAAAACGAATCGTGACAGTGCTTGTATTGATCCAACTCGGTCTTTTTTTATTGATTGGCCGTCTTGTGCAAATTCAGTTAGTAAGTACAGAATCGTTTTCCAAACAGCATATCAATTTAATTGAAGAAAGCGTCGCTCAAAGGACACAAGAGATGGTCATCAACGAGGGGCGCGGAACATTCGTGGATCGCAATGGCAAACCGCTCACTGTTCAATCGGTTCCTTCCCTCATTTTATTCCCATTTTTGAAAACGATGAATTGGCCCATTGAAAAATTGGCGAGTATTTTGAACGTTTCTTCAGATCTCATTCGTTCTTATATTCAAAAAGCAAAAAAACCAGTTGTTTTTTCGCTTGGAACCGATCCGTTTCCGCTAACAAAAGAACAAATGGAAAAAATTAATGAACTCCATATTCCTGGGGTGCTCGCCATTGATAAACAATACCCATTGGAGCATGTGTATGCAGCACAATTAATCGGATTTACCCGCCAAGACCCGCAGCTATTGCGGGAACGCTATCCAGATCGCCATGTTTCTCAATATACGAAAATAGGGATTCACGGACTGGAAAAAGCATTTGATGAGTTTTTGCTTCCCGAGGGAGAAACGAGGCTTTTATATCATGTTGATGCCGAAGGAGGACCGCTGTTTGGCATTGATGTAAAATATAGCGATCCGGGAAATCCATTTTATCCAATCTCTGTACAAACGACGATTGATCGGGATTTACAGCGAATGGCAGAGGACGTGCTTGAACAACACCAGCTGAAAAAAGGAGGAGTTGTGCTGCTGGATGTAAGGACAAATAGCGTATTAGCGATGGCGAGCCGTCCGGCGATGGATCCGCATGACCCATACAAAAATAAAGCAGCGGAAAATCAAATGCTGTTGCCGCAAATTCCTGGTTCTGTGTTTAAAACCGTCATCGCTGCCGCAGCCATCGAGAAAGGGATTGCCAAAGAAGGGCGGATGTTTAATTGCAGCCGAAAAATTGATGGCGCTCCCGATACGGAGCATTCATATGGAATGCTGTCTTTTGACGAAAGTTTTGCCGTCAGCTGTAACAATGCGTTTGCGACTTTAGGAAAAGAGCTTGTGAAGCAAGACCCGGGAATTATCGAACAATACGCTAAAAAATTAGGATTATATCCGCTCGCAGGCTGGCAAGGTGATGTTTACCATTTGGAGAATTTCCGCCAACTTCCAGAAGAAAAGAGCGGCACGATTTGGTATGACAAAAGCGATAAGTTCGTTCCGCTGGCGGTGGCGCAGACATCGATCGGCCAAAAAAATGTGCGTGTTTCTCCTCTTGCTGTCGCTAATATGATGGCGACGATTGCTAGAGGGGGGGACGCAGAGCAAGTACGGGCTGTTAGTAAAATGTTATATAAAAATGGGACCACGTTTTTTTCATTTTCGAAACAACCATTTTCAGAGGAGTCACCTATTTCCCATTCAACCGCTATGAAGCTGCAAGAGTTGCTGCGGAAAGTAGTCACCGACGAGCGCGGTACAGGCCGGCGGTTTCAAACGCTCCCTTATGCTGTGGCTGGAAAATCAGGAACCGCGCAAACAGGAAAAACGACGCCTCAGG
The DNA here is from genome assembly GCF_000620165.1 of Anoxybacillus tepidamans PS2. Classification (GTDB taxonomy): domain Bacteria; phylum Bacillota; class Bacilli; order Bacillales; family Anoxybacillaceae; genus Anoxybacteroides; species Anoxybacteroides tepidamans_A. The sequence goes on along the minus strand of NZ_JHVN01000001.1, from coordinate 235,105 downwards.
GAGAAACTGTAATTAATAAATGGTTTGCTGGCTATTTTCCGGCCGAAGCACCGAAATATGCCCTTGTTGTCGTCGATTTAGACAGCCCGAACTCACAAGCTGTGACAAATGACGTATTTTACGATCTTGTCAAGAGAATATATGAGTTTGATGCCAAGCGAAATTCGTGGGACGTAAATCCGAAATGACAGAGAAGGCATTTATGATGGTGAACAAAAATGGTATAATCACAAGTGTTGATGATCCCTTATTTACTGAAAAATATGAGGGAATGAGGCTTAACGTACGCTTTTGAGTCTCATTCCCCGAACAAAAAACACTAGCATGCCAATTGATTCACGGTTCGAAGAAGGCAGGTGCATAGCCGCAAGCAGCGCTCCGTCGATTGCGGCAGAAAGGCTAGATGCCAAACGAACTTCGTTTTATTGGTGAAGTGGCACCATTGTGCTACCATTAAGGCGATTGCAAGAATGCGGGGAGGGATGGCGATTGGCAAAAGAGGTGCATTCGCGTTTTGAACAGCGCTCTAAGCGAAGAAAAATAAATCGCACGTTAAATATTGCGCTTGCTATCGTATTTGTGCTGATTATCGCTTTTGGCTGGCCGTTGCTTTTTAGCAATAAAAGCGAACATGAAGAAGCATCGGTACATAAAGAAAAAATAACGAAACATAAAGAAACGGATGAAGACAAAGTCGAAGTGGAAATGGGAGAAAAAGAAAAGCAGGCGACAGAAACAGAAGAAGAGGAGAAAACTGAAGAGCCGGCGCAACAAGTCATTGAAACGGCCGGAGATCCTTCGTCTGACGTGCTAAAAGAAATTGTGAATCCGTCATGGCAGCCGGTTGGAACAACGCAAACAGAGCCGCACGTGACGCAATTTGATGAACAATCCGTTGACTGGAAAGAAATGCTTGATGCGGTCAGTTATGCGACGGGCCTATCGCAAACGGATATGATTGTCTGGTTTATCGGCAATAACGGGCCGAACAAAGCGGTCGCTACCGTTTCTCCGAAAGACAAAAGCGTCAAATACCGTGTTTACATCGAATGGGTAGAAAACCAAGGCTGGAAACCGACGAAGGTGCAGCAGCTTAAAAAATAAACGGATTTCTCTTTTTGCGAGAAATCCGTTTATTTTTTCGCTTTGAAGTGGACAACGGCGCTGTAGAAGCGCTGGCCGTTTTCCGCAACATGCATTTGATGTGACACATGATGCACCTCAAGCAAAATCGCTTTATTATGTTCGATTTGTTCATTAATTTTTTTCTCCAATGTCGCTAAGTCCGTCGCCTCAAAAAATTCCACCTTGTCTTGAATCAAGTCGAATGAAATGTTCATGCCGCTCCTCCTTTCCATCTGTAGTTTAGCATATTTCCATTGAATAAACGAAAAAATTATGATAGATTGAGAACAGCAATATATTTAATTCATACTATACTTATAGGAATTATTAACATTATGGAGCGTGACATCATGGGAAGAGAATTTCTTGAATTATTTGAAACATGGGCACAATCGTATGATGAATCGGTTCATGGACATGATGAGGAGTATCGTGACGTATTTGCCGGATACGATACGATTTTAAATACAGTCGTTGAAAAGTCGGGCTCGGTCGTATTGGAGTTCGGAGTCGGAACCGGGAATTTGACGAAAAAACTCCTTGAGAGCGGCAAAAAGGTGTACGGCATTGAACCGTCGGCACCGATGCGAGAAAAAGCACATGAAAAACTAGGAGATGCGGTACTGATTCAAGATGGCGACTTCTTAAGCTTTCCGTGGCCGGACGAGGCAATTGATACGATCGTCAGCACGTATGCGTTCCACCATTTAACCGATGAGGAAAAAGAACAAGCGATTAGCAAGTATGGAAAGCGATTGAACAAAGGTGGTAAAATAGTGTTTGCGGATACAGCCTTTGTCGATCAAAAAGCCTTTGAGCAAATGATTAAGGAAGCGAAAGAGAAAGGGTTTCATAATTTAGCCGAGGATCTAGAGCGCGAATATTATACGACGCTGCCTGTACTTGAGAGTATGTTTGGAAAACACGGCTTCTCCGTTTCCTTTGCGCCGTTGAATCGTTTTGTTTGGTTGATGGAGGCTGTGAAACAATAAGCGAAAGAGGTCGAAGTGATGAAAGTAGCGATTATTGGAGCGATGGAAGAAGAAGTCGCGATTTTGCGCGAAAAAATGGAAAACCGCCAAGATACGGTCGTCGCCAATTGCGAATTTTACACAGGGACATTAAACGGTGTCGATGTCATTTTATTAAAATCGGGAATCGGCAAGGTCAATGCGGCGATGTCGACAACGATTTTGCTTGAGCGTTTTCAACCGGACTATGTCATTAATACAGGGTCTGCCGGTGGATTTTTATCAACATTAAATGTCGGCGACATCGTGATTTCGACGGAAGTGGTGCATCACGACGTCGATGTCACGGTATTTGGCTATGAATACGGACAAGTGCCGGGCATGCCGGCGCGTTATGCGGCCGATGCGAAGCTTGTGGCGGTAGCGGAAACAAGCGCCGAGCAAATTCGTGAGATTCAAGTTGTCAAAGGATTGATTGCCACAGGCGATTCGTTTATGAGCGATCCGGAGCGCGTCGCGTTTGTGCGCGAAAAGCTTGCGGATTTGTATGCGGTCGAGATGGAAGCGGCAGCGATTGCGCAAGTATGCTTCCAATTTGGCGTTCCGTTTGTTGTCATTCGTGCATTGTCCGACATTGCCGGGAAGGAGTCGAATGTATCGTTTGAACAGTTTTTGCATAAAGCAGCGCTTCATTCATCCGAACTTGTTCAAGCGATGGTGGACGAATTGAAACGTTCATAAGGAGAGGGGGCTCTCTCCTTTTTTCATATTGTGAAAGAGGTGACAACATGAAAATAGCAAGAAGCGTCCATGAGCTGATTGGCAACACTCCGATCGTTGAAATTACGCAATTTCCGCTTCCAGAAGGGGTCCATTTGTTTGCGAAGCTCGAATATTTTAACCCGGGCGGAAGCGTCAAAGACCGCCTTGGCCAAGAGTTGTTAAACGATGCGCTTGAAAGCGGCAAACTAAAAGAAGGCGGCACCATTATTGAACCGACGGCAGGCAATACTGGCATTGGGCTTGCATTAGCGGCGGTTGGCAAAAATGTCAACGTGATTTTTTGCGTACCGGAAAAATTTAGCGTCGAGAAGCAGCAGTTAATGAAAGCGCTTGGAGCGACGGTCGTTAACACACCGACAAGCGAAGGGATGCAAGGGGCGATCCGCAAGGCGCAAGAGTTGCTTCAGGAAATTCCGAATTCATATTGTCCGCAGCAATTCGCCAATCCTGCCAACCCAAGAACGTATTATAAAACGCTTGGGCCAGAGCTTTGGGAGCAGCTCGACGGAAATATTGACGTGTTTGTCGCTGGAGCGGGAACGGGCGGCACATTTATGGGCACGGCACAATTTTTAAAGGAGAAAAAGGCAAGTATAAAAACGGTCATCGTTGAGCCAGAGGGATCGATTTTAAACGGCGGTGAGCCGGGGCCGCACAAAACAGAAGGAATCGGCATGGAATTTTTGCCGGATTATATGGACACAAGCTATTTTGACGCGATTCATACGGTGTTAGATGACGATGCGTTTCGCCGGGTAAAAGAGCTCGCGGAACGAGAAGGCTTGCTTGTCGGCAGTTCGTCCGGCGCGGCTTTCCACGCAGCCATGCTCGAAGCAGAGCAAGCGAAGCCAGGCACGAATATCGTTGTGATCTTTCCAGACAGCAGTGAACGATACTTAAGCAAAAAGATTTACGAAGGTGGGATATAATTATGAGACGAAAAACGAAACTCATTCATGGCGGCATCGCAGGCGACCCGCATACAGGAGCCGTATCCGTGCCGATTTATCAAGTGAGCACGTATAAACAAGAAGGGGTCGGAGGCCATAAAGGGTACGAGTATTCGCGTACAGGCAATCCGACGCGCCATGCATTAGAGCAGCTGATTAAAGATATTGAAGAAGGACATGCGGGATTTGCCTTCAGTTCCGGCATGGCGGCGATTACCGCGGTCATGATGTTGTTCAATAGCGGCGACCACGTCATTTTAACGGACGATGTGTATGGCGGCACGTATCGCGTGATGACGAAAGTATTAAATCGCCTCGGTATTGAATCAACATTTGTTGATACAAGCGATATTTCGAATATTGAAAAGCACATCAAACCAAATACGAAGGCGATTCATATCGAAACGCCGACAAATCCATTGTTGAAAATTACGGATTTAAAAGCGGTGTCAGCGCTTGCGAAGCAGCGCGGATTGCTCACGATTGTCGACAACACGTTCAGCACGCCGTATTGGCAAACGCCGATTGTCCTTGGCGCGGATATTGTCGTTCATAGCGCAACGAAATATTTAGGCGGTCATAGCGATGTCGTAGCAGGTCTTGTTGTGGTAAATTCCGAGCAGCTCGCGTCCGATTTGCATTTTATTCAAAACTCGACAGGCGGCATTCTTGGGCCGCAAGATTCATGGCTTCTCATGCGCGGCATTAAAACGCTCGGCATCCGCATGGAAGAGCATGAAGAAAATACGCGTAAAATCGTCGAGTTTTTAACGACTCATCCAGCCGTGAAAAAAGTGTATTATCCAGGTCTTGAAACGCATCCAAATCACGAAATCGCGAAAAAACAAATGCGCGGCTTCGGCGGCATGGTATCATTTGATGTAGGAAGCGCGGAAAAAGCCGATCAATTATTAAACCGCGTTCGCTACTTTACGCTCGCCGAAAGTTTAGGAGCAGTGGAAAGCTTAATTTCTCTTCCGGCGAAAATGACGCACGCTTCGATTCCGAAAGAGCGTCGCGAAGAACTTGGCATCACGGATGGGCTCGTGCGCATTTCTGTCGGCCTTGAGGACGTGGAAGATTTAATCGAAGACTTGGCGCAGGCGTTGGCATAAATTACATCCCCTCCTATCTTCGTTCCTATGGTACATTGAAAAAAGGAAAAGCGAAGAAGAGGAGGAAATAGAATTGAACGAACGGGAGCGGAAACAACTGCGCGCCAAAGCGAGCGATTACAAAGCTTACAGTCTTGTTCTGTTTGCTGTGAGCGTTCTTTTTTATCTCGGGACCATTATCCCGCATGCGTTGGAGGCCGCCAAAAAACCGTTCGTCCTCATCGCTATCGTTGTATTTTTGGCTGCCTCTATTTATTTTTCGCGCTGTTCTGCGGCGTGTCTGCGGAAGTTAGACGATGAGGATGAAGTGTCTTTGTAGCGATCGTGCGATTTTATTAACAGTTCATTGAACCTATTGCCCATATGCGGGAATAGGTTTTTTTCTTATTTTTACCATGAGCCGTTTACAAGTTATTCTCTGTTGGATATAATTACCTGTGTAAATTATTTTGAAGGAGGTCGAACACGATGGCGACGATGACAACCCACGCAAGCAACTGTATAAAACTTATTCAAACGATTCGACCTTCCAATGACACTACTATCGTTATTGTATGAAAAAGCACGCAACGCCGCAGGAGGGATCGTTTCTTGCGGCTTTTTTGCGCCCAAAAGCCGCAGGAAGATCATTTGCCTGCGGCTTTGTTATGTGAAAGGAGGGAAACCGATGACGCTACATTTATTGTTTATTACAGTTACTATTCAACGAAGAAAATGGACGGTAGCTGAGATCGAAAGAGAAAGGATGATCAAACAGGTTGAAGAGGAGATCATGGATCGGAAGTGTTCGATATATCAGCGATTTTAAGAAGGAGGATGGTAAGAAATGATGACGAAATCTCGAATGATGATGTGGCTGGCAGAAACGGGGGATTCCACCTAACTAAAGGGGGAATGCCGATGATGCTTCGCGTTTTCTTTTTTAAAATCCGGCTTCATAAATTGTTCAAAACTTTGCGGCGAATCTTGCCTCTTTCTCGTGTAAAATAATAGAAAAAGAACTATTAAGGGAGGAATAAGGGATGTTCTTAATGGTGATGGGGATTGTCATTACAGCGGCGATTGCATTAATTATTAGTGCGGAAATCAGCGTCGAAGCGCAATGAACATCGCTGTATTACGGCTACTTCATTTCTAAGAGGGGAATAGATAGAAAAACAAACGCCCGGGAGTTGTTTCCGGGCGTTTGGTATTGATGCGGAATGATTCAAATGCATTTTGCGCTTGGCGTCTGATTTTTTAGTACCTAGAGATTATAATATTGTTTATGAACGAGTTTCAGTGCACAGGCGGAGGGGCGATGGATGACATATGAGGAAAAATTAGTAAGCGTATATTTTGATACAGAAAATAGCCACTTATATTTTGTAGCCAATGGAATCCATGAAAAAACAGGTGGAGTGATCCAAATCCATCTTGTGAACGAACTCGCTTATCCATATTCGATTGAGGATATAGAGGAATTCGCTCTTAAGACTATGGACCAATTCGATAGCATTCCGTGGGACGGCGATACACGTATACCGTTAGAGAAATATTTAAAGATTCGGGGACGCACAAAAGTGTTAAAGAATAAGAAGCTAGTGATGGTGTTTTGGACAAAAGAGAAGGGGGATGAAGTTTGTCCTACTAAAAATGAGGGGCGTAAAGGATATGATGGAATAGGTCCTGATATGGTCCTTCCAAACGACTTTCAGCCTGGTCAATTGGGGGAAGCGATCGAGAAGGCCATTGAGCTATCTCAGCTTTGATCAACACAAAATGGAGGCTGCGCGCAGCAGCCTCCATTTTTCGTTACCGTCTTTTCTCTTTTTCATTGCGATAAAACTCGTGAAACATTTTCATCAATGCCCGCTTTTCGATGCGGGAGACGTAGCTTCTTGAGATGCCGAGTTCTTTAGCGATTTCGCGCTGCGTTTTTTCCTTCTGCAAATCCAAGCCAAAACGGCTGATGATTACTTCTTTTTCCCGTTCGTCAAGCACGTCGATGTACTTTTTCACCTGTTCAATTTCCATGTTTAAATGAATTTCATCGGCCACATCTTCACCTTCCGATTTGAGCACATCGATAAGGCTGATTTCGTTTCCGTCGCGGTCTTGCCCGATCGGTTCATGAAGTGACACGTCTTTTTTTGTTTTTTTTAGTGAACGAAGATGCATTAAAATTTCGTTTTCAATACACCGCGCTGCGTATGTGGCCAGCTTCGTCCCTTTTCCTTGCGAATAGCTTTCGATTGCTTTAATTAAACCGATTGTGCCGATGGAAATTAAATCTTCGGCATCTTCACCCGTATTTTCAAACTTCTTTACAATGTGAGCCACAAGTCGTAAGTTATGCTCGATGAGCAGATTGCGCGCTTCCTCGTCACCCTCTGCCATCCGTTGTAAATATTTTTCTTCCTCTTGGGCGCTTAATGGTTGGGGAAATGCGTTGTTTTTAATATATGAAACTAAAAACATTAGTTCTTTCATAATGAATGCTAATGCAGACAGTATACCTGACATGTTCTCACCCCACCCTTATTGTTTTAGGCGTTAGCCTATACTTATATGTATGAATGGGGAAGACTGTCCGTGTTTGGACATATAAAAAAAATGAAAGGTAATAATTTACATTATTATACGAATATTCTTGACATAACAAAAAGAACATATTAGAATAACTTTTGTTGCTTTATGTCTAAAGGGGGGTAGATACATGAGAAAAATCGGATTAGCTTGGCAAATTTTTATCGGATTGATCCTCGGTATTGCTGTCGGGGCTATTTTCTACGGAAATCCAACAGTGGCTACCTATTTGCAGCCAATAGGAGATATCTTCCTTCGACTCATTAAAATGATTGTCATCCCAATTGTGATTGCGAGCCTTGTAGTAGGTGTCGCGAATGTTGGGGATTTAAAAAAGCTTGGAAAATTGGGTGGAAAAACAATTATTTATTTCGAAATTATTACAACAATAGCAATCGTTGTTGGATTGCTAGCAGCGAACTTGTTCCATCCAGGCACAGGCGTCAATATGAAAACGCTTGAAAAAACGGACATCCAAACATATGTTGATACGACAAACGAAGTGCAAAGCCATTCGATGATTGACACAGTTGTCAACATCGTTCCGAAAAATATTTTTGAGTCGCTTTCAACAGGAAATATGCTGCCGATTATTTTCTTCTCTGTAATGTTTGGATTGGGCGTTGCGGCGATCGGTGAAAAAGGGAAAGTGGTGCTTCAGTTTTTCCAAGGTGTATCTGAAGCGATGTTTTATGTAACTAACCAAATTATGAAGTTTGCGCCGTTTGGGGTCTTTGCTTTAATCGGTGTAACCGTTTCAAAATTTGGTGTCCAATCGCTCGTTCCATTGAGCAAGCTAGTCATTGTTGTATACGGCACGATGTTATTCTTCATTGTCGTTGTGCTCGGCATTGTTGCTAAGCTCGTCGGAGTTCAGCTATGGCATATCATTAAAATTTTAAAAGATGAGTTGATTCTCGCTTACAGTACGGCCAGCTCAGAAACGGTTCTTCCGAAGATCATGGAGAAAATGGAGAAATTCGGTTGTCCGAAAGCGATTACATCATTTGTTATTCCGACAGGTTATTCATTCAACCTAGACGGTTCTACGCTTTATCAAGCATTAGCAGCCATTTTTATTGCGCAGCTTTACGGCATTGATATGTCGATTTCGCAACAAATCTCTCTTTTATTAGTATTAATGGTTACCTCAAAAGGAATTGCCGGCGTACCGGGCGTATCGTTCGTCGTCTTGTTAGCGACGTTAGGAAGCGTAGGGATTCCTGTGGAAGGTTTAGCATTTATCGCTGGAATCGACCGTATTTTAGACATGGCTCGCACCGCTGTAAACGTAGTTGGAAACTCACTAGCTGCTGTTGTCATGTCTAAATGGGAAGGGCAGTATAACGAGGAAAAAGCAACGAAATATGTCGAGGAAGTTGTTAAAAGCGCATAATAAACATGAATGGCTATCTCTTCAAAGGGGATAGCCGTTTTTATTTTTTTCTTTTCAATCGTATAGTATAATTTTGTTTTGAATATGGTGTAATAAGAGCTTGTTTTATACATAGGAGGAAGAATGATGCACGATTTAATTCAGTCGATTTTTGCCTTTTTAGCTGACTTAGGATACATAGGAATTGCGCTCGCGTTAATGATTGAAGTCATTCCGAGCGAGATTGTGCTGGCATATGCCGGGTATCTCGTGTCACGCGGGGAAGTATCATTTGTCGGTGCGGTGATTGCTGGAACGATTGGCGGCACAATCGCGCAGCTTTTTCTTTATTGGATGGGGCTTTACGGCGGCCGTCCATTTTTAGATAAATACGGCAAGTATTTATTAATTAATAAAAAGCATTTAGATTTAGCAGAGGAATGGTTTAAAAAATATGGGCCGGGTGTTATTTTTACTGCGCGTTTTATTCCAGTAGTCCGCCATGCGATTTCGATTCCGGCGGGGATTGCGAAAATGTCGTGGTCTAAATTCACGATCTATACGGTGTGTGCCGTCATCCCATGGTCGATTTTCTTTGTGTTTCTCGGCGAACGTTTAGGAAACCATTGGCAACAGATTGATGAAATTGCCCAGCCGTATTTGCGCCCTGTAATCGCTATAGCTGTTGCGGCGACAATTGTCTATATCGCGTTTCAAGTTTATCGTCGCAGAAAAAATAGATAAAACAACCATGCAAGAAAAAGAGGTTTAGAGGGGCCGAAATCGCCAAAACTAAGAAAAAAAGTTTTTGCGAAAGAGGTAGATGAACGATGGCGATTGACCAAATTTGCACCATTGGCCCAGCGACGAATCATGAGAAAATGATTTATGAACTGATTGTTCATGGCATGACGATTGTGCGCCTTAATTTATCGCACGGAGACCATGCGCAGCACCAACAAGTGATTCGCACCGTTCGCTCGCTAAGTGAGCGATTGGGAAAGCCAATTAAAATTTTAGGTGATTTGCAAGGGCCGAAAATTCGGCTTGGGGACATAAAAGAGGGAAAGGCGGAGCTAAAAAAGGGACAGCCTTTCACATTGCAAATGACTCCGTGCGCTGGAAACGAGAGAGAAGCAAGCGTGGATTACCCGAATATGGCCAAAGACGTAAAAGTAGGTGCGAAAATATTGCTGAATGATGGGGAAGTTGAGCTTATTGTAAAAAACGTTACAGACTCATCGATCGAAACAGAGGTCGTAACAGGGGGCGTTATTGGAAGCCGAAAAAGCGTCAATGTTCCTGGTACCAAGTTGTCTCTTCCTGCTTTGACGGAAAAGGATCAACGCGATTTACGCTTTTTGCTTGATGAAAAGGTGGAGATGATCGCTTGTTCGTTTGTCAGGGCAGCGGATCATTTACGTGAAATTCGCAAACAGATTCGCTCCTTTAACGCGAACGAGCCGATGTTGATCGCAAAAATTGAAACGCTAGAGGCGCTCAAAAATTTTGCGGATATTCTCGGCCAATCTGATGGAGTAATGGTCGCGCGGGGCGATTTAGGAGTAGAATTGCCGTTTGCTTGGGTGCCTCTATTGCAAAAGGCGATGATTTACGAGTGCAATCGCTCCGGCAAATACGTCATTACGGCGACACAAATGCTGCAGTCGATGATTGAGCATGAGAAACCGACACGGGCGGAAGTGACAGATATTTTCCAAGCAGTGTTAGATGGAACGAATGCCGTCATGTTATCGGCTGAAAGCGCGGCGGGAAAGCATCCCATTGATAGCATCAAAACGTTGAAAATGGTTAGTTCTTTCGCCGAAACGATGAAGAGGCAGGCTCCGTTTCATTTAGACGATATGATTCGACTTTTGGAAACAATGTAAAGATCCATTCAATGGGGGAGAAGAAGGAGGAGGAACATGACAAAAATAGAAGCGTTTATTTTAGGGCTGATTCAAGGATTGACTGAATTTTTGCCGATTAGCAGTACCGGCCATTTGTATTTAGGAAGGCATTTATTCGGGCTAGATGAAGCAGGATTATTTCTTGATACAATGCTGCACATCGGAACATTGCTTGCCGTATTTGTTTTTTATAAAGAGGAATTATTTTATATGGTTCGAAAACCATTAAGCAAACTCACATTTTTACTCGTGGTCGGCACGATACCAGCTGTCGTTGTCGGACTATTATTTAAAGATTACTTCGAAAACATTTCAAAAACAGGGATCACAATCGGTTGGGAATTTTTGATTACCGGCCTTTTCCTTTGGGGAGCGGACGGAATTAAAAATGGTTATAAGCGAATGGAGGATATTACATATACTGATGCATTTGTAATCGGCACGTTTCAAGCTGCTGCGATTTTTCCGGCCATTTCCCGTTCTGGTTTAACCATTGTCGGCGGTCTCATTCGCAAGTTAGATCGCGAAACCGCTGCTTATTTTTCCTTCCTACTATCGATACCAGCGATCGCCGGCGGGATTGTCCTGCAGTCGTTTGATTTATTCGAGGGGAAAGCAGAAAACATTTCTGCAAGTGCTTTAGCGATCGGAGCGATTTCATCCGCTTTATTCGGCTATATCGCCGTTCGTTGGATGATCCGTTATTTACAAAAACATTCGTTGAAAGCATTCGCTGTATATGTATGGATCCTTGGGCTGCTCGTATTGACGCTGCAAATGACAGGGATATTTTGAAAGGGTTGACAGTAGCACTCGTTTTTGGCGGTTATATGATTGTTTATCGATAAAAAGATTTGCCTTCGGACTTGCGAAAAGCTAAAACCTTCTCGTAAGTCCGTTCTTTATGTTACAATGATATTGAACAAATATATCATGGTGTAGCTGTGCAAATGAGCTTCGCCAGCTGTCTCCCGTTCTCCTGCAATATTTAAGGTTGTTTATCTGTAGCGTGAAAACAGCCTTAACAGCTAGGATAAAGCGGTGAGCCTATAATGAAATTGCAATTTAACGATAGAAATTATGGGGCATCTGCTAATTCGTACTTCGTTGAAAATGACAGTATAGAAGTTTTATTGTCTAGTGATTAGAGGTTCAATTGTTATATTTATTTTATATCTATAAGTTCCAATATAGATTTCGGTATTTTTGGTTCGATTGTCCACCTTTGTGAAGATTAATCGCAATATGGTGGAGTGAACAAAGCTTTATATAGCACTGAAATTAAAAAGAAATGGGATGAATGAGACGAGATGAAAAAGTGGATTGTTCTTGGTTTGCTTGTGGCAGCTGTTTTTTATCTAGTTCCTTACAGTTTGCCTCTTATTTTTGCGTTTGTTACCGCATTTTTGCTGGAGCCAGCGGTTAAAAAATTGCAAAAAGGCGGCCGTTTGAAACGTATTCACGCAGTGACGGCGGTTTTTTCGCTGTTTGTGTTAGCGATTGGTTTTTTTGCCTATTTCATTGTGGCCATTCTTGTTCAACAAACAATGATGTTTTCCGAAAAGCTCCCGTTTCTTCTGTCGGAAGTGACGACAGTTGTGAACCAATTAATTCAAAAATGGCAATCTTATTCTAGCTCAATTCCAAAGCAGGTCATTGTTTCGCTCGAGAATAGTGTGGAAACGGTAAAGAATTTGCTTCTCTCCTTTGCTACTAACGTCACTCAATCAATGATTCGCTACGTGACGATGATTCCAGAGTTTATTATCCATTTTCTTGTCTATTTGGTGGCGTTGTTTCTGATTAGCTTAGATTGGCCGAATTTGAAAGATCGAATCGAAAACCATCTATCGGAGCGAACGAAGCAGCGTTTAACGATTGTCACTACACAGCTAAGCCGGGCGGGAGTCGGCTTTATTAAGGCGCAGTTTTTATTGAGCGCTATTACTTTTCTTCTTGCTTTGGGCGGATTATTAATATTGAAAGTCGATTATCCGATTCTTTTTTCACTATTAATTGTAATTGTGGATATTTTGCCGATTTTAGGAACGGGCTCTGTGCTTGTGCCTTGGGGAATTTTTAATATTGCCAACGGTCATGAAGGAACAGGAATTGGCCTTATTGTTTTATTCGCTGTTATTACGGTAGTCCGTCGAATCATCGAACCGAAGATTTTCTCTTCTAATCTAGGCATTAGTCCATTGGCGGCTTTAGTAAGCGTGTACTTAGGCTTCCGATTGCTAGGTTTTATTGGTCTGTTCATTGGCCCTGCGCTTGTCATCATTATCGAGGCAATGGTAAAAGCGGGTGTGATTAAATTTTCATTTAAGATTTAGTAATACAGCGTGAAATAAACACTTATATCTTGTTGTATGCGGTTTATGAGAATGCAACGCCCTCTTATTTTCATAAGAAATGGCGTTGTTCATAGACAGGCAAGGGGTATGTTACTCATTCAAAACGATATAAGCTTTGACAAAGTAAAAAGGCTGACTATGGTCAGCCTTTTTACTTTGTTGTTGCTGTATTTGGCGTGATCAGGATTTCAACGCGACGGTTTTTCAGCCGTCCCTCTGGAGTGGCGTTAGACGCTACTGGTTTAAATTCTCCATATCCTTTAGCGCTAAACCAGCGCGGATCAAGCTGCTTGTTTTCTAACAACACCTTCATAAAGTTAACCGCCCGCATCACACTTAATTCCCAGTTTGATGCAAACTTTGAGTTATGAATTGGAACGTTATCAGTGTGACCGCTAATAATAATGCTGCGCGGCGGGTTCATTACAAGCAAGCGAGAAATCTCCTTGGCAATTTGCTTATCTTGCGGTCTTACATCAGCGCTTCCCGAATCAAATAAAATATCATTTAAAATCGTTATTAATAAGCCTTCCTCTGTGAGCGTTGTTTTTAACTCGCCTTGCAAATGTTGTTTTTCGATATATTGATTAATTTTTGCTTGAATTTCTCGCAATTCTTTTTGTTCAATCGCTGCTTCCTGCTGCTTTTTAGTTAATCGTTCTTTGTTAGGAATCGATGTTTTTGGGTTGTTCTGCTCAACAGGGCTTGGAAAATCAAGCACTCCTGCTCCTCCTGATAAAGCGCTACTAAAAGATCGGGCGATCTCCTGAAACTTTTTTTGATCGATTTGGCTGCTCGCAAACAGGACGATAAATAAAGCGAGAAGTAGTGTCAAAAGATCGGCGTATGGAATAAGCCATGTCTCATCAATATGATCTTCGTGGTGCTGCTTCTTTTTTTTACCCATTTGTTGCCTCTCCCTGTTCCATTAATTTTTTTCGTTCATTCTCTGGGAGATACGATGATAATTTTTGCTCAATGGCGCGAGGGGCTTGTCCTTCTAAAATTGATAAAACCCCTTCGATCATCAATTGTCTTACTTTGACTTCTTCCTTCGATTTTCGCTTTAATTTATTAGCAAATGGATGCCATAAAACGTATCCGGTGAAAATCCCCATTAATGTCGCCACGAACGCTGCACTAATTGCATGCCCTAATTCTGATACGTTATCCATATTTCCTAAAGCAGCAATTAATCCGACAACGGCTCCAAGCACTCCTAGAGTTGGAGCGTATGTTCCAGCTTGTGTAAAAATAGCGGCATTCGCTTGATGGCGTTCCTCCATTGCCGAAATTTCTTCAGACATCACATCGCGAATAAAGTCTTGCGTTTGTCCGTCAATCGCTAAGCTCAATCCGTTACGTAAAAACGGGTCCTCGATCTCCGCAACTTTTGCCTCTAACGCCAATAATCCTTCGCGGCGAGCAATGTTTGCCCATTCCACAAAGAGAGGAATAAGTTCTTCTACTGTCGGAATTTTCTGTTCTTTAAAAATAACAGCAAACAACTTAGGAAGCCGCTTAATGTCGCGCGTTGGGAAAGCGATCGTAACCGAAGCAGCTGTCCCCACTATAATAATTAAAAATGCGGCAGGGTTGATTAATACGCTAGGGCTTACTCCTTTAAAATACATTCCGACCCCTACAGCAATAATTCCAAGAATAATACCGATGATTGATGTTCTGTCCAAAGTAAATCCCCCCATTACTCGTTCAACATGCAAAGACGATTGCTTCGTTTTTTGTGAAAACATGATTTCACGCTTAAATTTATCATATAATTAATACAATAGGTTGAAAAGGGAATTTGGTACGAAACTTTAAATTTATACACAATAAATAGAAAAGCTGCCCATTGATGTAGGACAGCTTTTTTGACTTCCATTATTTTCATACTTTCTTCAACTTGAATGTTCCGACCATTAAGAAGGATAAAATCATAATTAGAAAAATGAAAAATTGTGGCGGAAAGTAATGAATTGTCAAATAGCTCAATGTAAGGAGCACACCCGCCGCTGTAATTGGCAAGCCGGAAAAATAACCGTTGTTTTCGGTAATGTTAAAACGTGCTAAGCGAAACGCACCACAGCCGATATATAAAATCGTGAAAAATGCACCCGGTACGCCAAAATCATGCAATAAACTTTGATAAATCAATAGTGCAGGTGCCACTCCAAATGATATAATATCACTCATTGAGTCCAATTGTTTTCCGAGTTCAGATTCGATATTAAGCTTCCGCGCAACCGTTCCATCGAACCGATCAGCGAGTGCTGCTAAAAAAATCAAAAGCAAGCTGGCATTTAACTGCCCTTTCATCGTAAATATGACAGACAAACCGCCTAAAGAGAGGTTAGTTAACGTCAATATATTAGCGGTGTTGGCTTTTAGCTTTTTTATTGTATGGTCTAGATAATCGGATAAAAACATTTCTCCTCACTCCTTTTTAACTATGGAACGAAACGGCAAATATATACTTTCATTATACTCATTTTATTTATAATATGGGAAGTAGTAAAACGATGATTCTGTTCAAAATTGGAGGGAATATGCTTGTTAAAATGGTTATACCGAATCATGATTGAATTAACCAATCATGCCATTTCGTCAAAATTTATTGCTTTTTTTACAAAATCGCGATTGAGCGCTTGGCTCATTCCATCTTATGCAAAAGTGTATCAAATTAACCAAGAAGAGATGGAAAAAAATTTGCATCATTATAAGACGTTGCAGCAATTGTTTATCCGCAAATTGAAAGCTGATGCGCGGCCGATTGATGAATCTCCTGACAGCATCATCAGCCCCGTCGATGCGGTGATTGAGGATGTCGGGATCATCAGCGACCAAAAGGAAATCATTGTGAAGGGAAAACGGTATTCGATTTCCGAAATGCTCGGAAGCGCATCAATTGCTGAAAAGTACTTAAACGGATTATTTATTATTTTGTATTTAAGTCCAAGCCATTATCATCGAATCCATAGCCCAATATCTGGAGTGATCACTCGTCAATGGTCGCTTGGAAAAAGATCGTATCCCGTTAATCGTCTCGGATTGAAATACGGTAAACAGCCGCTATCGAAAAACTACCGCATGATTACAGAGGTGGTTTCAAATGGGAAGCACGTCGCCATTGTCAAAGTAGGAGCGATGTTTGTGAACAGCATTGAACTTACCCATCCGAACGAACACCTTATAAAGGGGGAGGAAATGGCATATTTTTCATTCGGTTCAACCGTTGTATTATTGTTTGAGAAGGATAGTGTAGAACTCGATGAAAAAATGACGGTGCCGATGGCGATCAAAGTGGGCGAGCGAATCGGTTATTGGAAATAAAAAAAGAGCGCAATGGCTCCGTTATAACGATAATTTAATTTTATGCCCTAGTGAACGCCGGAGAATTTCTCTTTCAATCAATTCAATAAATTCGGGACTTAGCTTTAGCTCTCTGGCTTTAAAGTACGATTCAATGAGCAAATCGTCCGATAAATGTTTCATGGCGAGAAACCTCCTTTAACGATGGAATAAAAGTTACAACCAATACATATAATGGTAAGTTATCTTTTCTTTACTTTATCATGATTATGAGTGGAGAACAATCGTTCTGTTATCCACAAGAGATGGTGGATAATGTGTGGAAAAGGTGTTTATAATCATCTGGGAATGAGATGAAATGCTTGTGAACGATGTGAGTAATGTTATCCACAGAAAAATAAAAGCAGAATTTTGTCGAAAAGTTTTTTGATTATGTATATATTTGTAAAAGTTTGTTTTGAAACTGTATCAAAAATTATGTATGATGGGGAAGGCTTGAAGAGAAACGAAAGGTAGGGGAAACAAGTGCTTCGTTATTTTTTGCCGAATGAATACGCAAAAAGCGTTTTGGAAATTACGCCTGACCAATTAAAAAATAAAGGGATTAAAGGAATTATTACCGACTTGGACAACACGCTTGTAGAGTGGGATCGGCCATCAGCGCCACCGAGGCTTGTACAATGGTTTGAAAAAATGAAACAGAGCGGCATTCAAATTGTCATCGTATCGAATAATAACGAACAACGAGTGAAATCGTTTGCTGAGCCTCTGGAAATCCCGTTCATTTATGCTGCGAAAAAGCCGATGACGCGAGCATTTTTGCAGGCGTTAAAAGAAATGAACTTAAAAAAAGAAGAGGTTGTTGTGATTGGTGATCAGCTGCTGACGGATGTATTGGGAGGCAATCGCGGGGGCTTTCATACGATTTTAGTCGTCCCTGTCGCGCAAACAGATGGGTTTTGGACGAGGTTCAACCGAAAAATTGAACGGAAACTTTTGCATATGATGAAACGAAAAGGAATGGTGTATTGGGAGGAATGATGTAATGATTCGTTGCATTGGCTGTGGAGCGCATATTCAGACAGAAGATGAGAATAAAATCGGCTACGCTCCTCCTAGCGCTTTAGAAAAGGAAGAGATTATTTGCCAACGCTGCTTTCGCTTAAAACATTACAATGATATTCAAGACGTATCATTAAACGATGACGACTTTTTAAGAATTTTACACGGAATCGGTCAATCGGATGCGCTTGTTGTGAAGATTGTCGATATTTTTGACTTCAACGGCAGCTGGTTACCAGGGTTGCATCGTTTTGTTGGCGGCAATCCGATTTTGCTTGTCGGCAATAAAGTTGATTTGCTGCCAAAATCGGTGAAATATCCAAAACTAATTCAATGGATGAAAAAGTCAGCAAAAGAATTAGGGCTCAAGCCGCTCGACGTTGCTTTAATCAGCGCTGCTAAGGGAATCGGTATGAAGCAAGTCATCGAATTGATTGAAACGTACCGTTCGGGAAAAGATGTTTATGTTGTCGGCTGCACGAATGTCGGAAAATCGACGTTTATCAATCGGATTATTCAAGAAGTAACAGGAGAAGGAAGCGTTATTACGACATCATATTTTCCGGGCACAACGCTTGATCTTATTGAAATTCCGCTTGACGACGGTGCTGCTATTTACGATACTCCAGGAATTATTAATCATCATCAAATGGCGCATTTTATTGATAAAAAGGATTTAAAACTTATTACGCCAAAGCGGGAGATCCGTCCAAAAGTCTACCAATTAAATGAACAACAGACGCTATTTTTCGGCGGTTTAGCACGATTTGATTATATAAAAGGGGGACGTCGTTCATTCGTTTGTTATTTTGCCAATGACTTGTCCATTCATCGGACAAAACTAGATAGAGCGGATGAACTTTATGAAAAACAACGAGGCGAATTGTTGCAGCCGCCGCGCAAAAGCTATGCAGAGCAGTTTCCGGAGCTAGTGGCTCACTCATTTACGATCAAAGAACCGAAAACGGATATTGTATTCTCAGGACTTGGATGGGTGACGTGCAATGAACCGGGAGCGCAAATCGTTGCACATGTGCCAAAAGGAGTCAATGTGGTGATTAGAAAATCGCTTATTTAACGACAAAGGGGGAGAGGAAAATGGCCAATATTTACGGGGTGCTTGGTTGTCCTGTTCATCATTCTTTATCGCCAGTCATGCACAACGATGCGTTTCGAGAGCTCGGAATTGCCGGCCATTATTACGCTTTTCATGTAGAGAAAGAGCATTTGCGTGATGCGATCAAAGGATTGAAGGCACTCGGGATAGCGGGGGTAAACGTGACGATCCCTCATAAAACGGCCGTTATTCCTCTGTTGGATGAAATCGATAACATGGCAAGACAGATTGGAGCTGTCAATACGATTGTCAATGAAAATGGCCGCTTAATCGGCTATAATACAGATGGTCCCGGCTTTGTGCGAGCGCTTTGCGAGGAAACAAAGACGGACATTAAAGGAAAACGTGTGCTGCTCGTCGGGGCAGGGGGAGCGGCTAGAGGCATTTATTTTGCATTAGCAAGCGCTCAAGCCTCGCGGATCGACGTTTGCAATCGCACGAAAAGCAATGCCGAGCAATTAATTGAACAATCCGCCGTTTCGATTGCATCCGCAGCTTACTCGCTTCAAGAGGCAGAGGAGCGTTTAGCCGAGTATGAGATCGTCATTAACACAACATCTGTCGGCCTTTATCCGAATGTTGATGCGACGCCGCTTTCTCTTGAGAATTTAAGAGTGAATACGATTGTTAGCGACATTATTTATAATCCGCTTGAAACGAAATGGTTGCGGGAAGCAAAAGAAAAAGGCGCGGTCGTACAAAACGGCGTCGGAATGTTCGTTTACCAAGGAGCGCTGGCGTTTGAAAAATGGACAGGAATTTTCCCAAATGTGGAACGCATGAGACGAATTGTGATACAACAGTTAGGAGGAAAAGAATGTTAACTGGAAAACAAAAACGATTTTTGCGAGCAAAAGCCCACCATTTGAAGCCTATTTTTCAGGTAGGAAAGGGCGGAGTGAATGAAAATATGGTAAAGCAAATTATAGATGCCCTCGAGGCGCGTGAATTGATTAAGGTAAGCATATTGCAAAACTGTGAAGACGACAAGGAAACGGTGGCAGCGCAGCTTGCTTCCGGAGCGAAAGCGGAGCTTGTCCAAACGATTGGGAACACGATTGTGCTTTATAAAGAATCAAAAGAAAACAAGCAAATTATTTTACCCTGATATATGAATACCCGGGTTCATAAGGAGAAGGGAGTATGCAGAAAATCGGGATTTTTGGGGGGACATTCGACCCGCCACACAACGGCCATTTGTTAATGGCCAACGAAGTGATGCACGCACTTAATCTATCGGAAATTTGGTTTATGCCGAATCGTATCCCTCCCCATAAACGCCATGAGCAGGTTACCAATAGCGCCGATCGATTGCATATGCTGAAACTGGCAATCGTCGATCACCCGCAATTTAAGATAGAGACGATTGAATTGCAGAGAGAGGGCCCTTCATATACGTATGATACAATGCGTCAATTAAAAGAGCTGTATCCTGCATGTGAATTTTATTTTATTATCGGTGCCGACATGGTAGAATATTTGCCGCATTGGCATTGTATTGATCAGCTTGTTCAATTGGTCACGTTTGTTGGTGTGAAGCGGCCGGGATTTTCCCTTCATACAACATATCCGCTTGTGGAAGTGGAAATTCCTGAATTTGCAGTTTCTTCTTCTCTTATCCGCGAGCGTGTGAAACAGGGAAAAAGCATTCGGTATTTAGTGCCGGAACGCGTAAGATTGTATATTGAGGGGAAGGGATTATATGGAGCGCCATAAAGCGTTAGAAATAGTGAAAAAACAATTGACTGAACATCGCTATCAACATACGCTCGGTGTTATGGAGACGGCCATTGAACTGGCGAGAAAGTATGGAGTCGATGAAAAAAAAGCAGAGTTGGCGGCGATTTTTCATGATTATGCAAAATTTCGTCCGAAAGAGGAAATGAAACAAATCATTTTAGAGCAAAATATGCCAAACGACTTGCTTTCATACAACATGGAGTTATGGCATGCTCCTGTGGGGGCTTACTTAGTGCAGAGAGAAGTAGGCATCCAAGACGAAGAGGTTTTAAATGCAATTCGTTACCATACGTCTGGACGCGCCAATATGACAGCACTTGAAAAGGTGGTTTATGTTGCAGACTATATTGAACCGGGACGCATTTTTCCGGGGGTAGAGGAAGTGCGGGAGTTGGCGCGTCATGATTTAGACGAGGCACTCATTCAAGCACTTAAAAATACGATTCAATTTTTAATGAAGAAAAATCAACCGATTTACCCGGATACGTTTTATACGTATAATGCAATGGTTATGAACAGAAAAGGGGGAATCGAAACATGACGGAACGGGATATTTTGCGTGTCGTTGTTCAAGCGGCCGATGAAAAGAAAGCAGAAAATATTGTCGCTTTAAATATGAAAGGTATTTCCCTTGTTGCGGATTATTTTATGATCTGCCACGGAAATTCCGAAAAGCAGGTGCAAGCTATTGCGCGGGAAATTAAAGAAAAAGCTGAAGAACACGGGATTTCCGTTAAACGATTAGAAGGTTTTGACGAGGCGAAATGGATTTTAGTTGATTTGGGGGACGTTGTCGCTCATGTATTCCATAAAGATGACCGACTATATTACAATTTAGAACGTCTTTGGGGAGATGCGCCATTTGAAGATATAGCGAGTGATTTAGTACAATGACCTACGAATCGTTCGCATATTGGTATGATGAATTGATGAAAGAGGCGCCATATGACAAATGGAAGGCCTTTGTGCATCAAAAAATTCAACAATATGGAAAAAAGAGTACAAAGCGGCTGCTTGATGTTGGATGCGGAACAGGGGAGTTAGCGGTTCGGTTGGCGAGAGACGGTTTTGATGTCACGGGTGTTGATTTGTCGGAAAATATGCTCGCTATCGCACAAGCAAAAGCGGAACTGCAACGGGTGAATGTTGAATTTTTTCAACAAAGCATGACCGAACTAGAAGGCTACGCTCCTTTTGATGCGGTTATGATCTTTTGCGATTCGCTTAACTATTTGGAACATGAGCAAGATGTGCAGCAAACATTTCGGCGTATTTACGACCTTTTGCACGAAGGTGGGCTTTTATTGTTTGACGTCCATTCCGTTTATAAAATCGACTATCTCTTTCGAGGGGCGACATTTGCGAGCAACGAGGAATCAATCAGTTATATTTGGACATGCGATGCGTTGGAAGAAACACCGCATACCGTAGCGCATGATTTGACGTTTTTTGTGCAAGAAGAAGATGGGCGATATGAACGATACGATGAATGGCACGTGCAACGCACATTTGCTGTTTCCGAGTATGAACAGTGGCTCATAGATGCTGGATTCAAAATAATGGAGATCAGCGCTGATTTTAATGAGCAGCCGCCTAGTGAACAAGCTGAGAGAATTTTCTTTGTGGCCAAAAAATAAGCTGCCCATTTATGATGGTGGGCAGCTTTTTTATTAAGGTAAGAAGGATTTTTTATCGATTTGTGGAACGTTAATCATTGAATTGTTTTTTTATTTTCTCAATTTCTTCCCCAAACTTTGCATGCGTTTTTTCAAATACGTGGTCAAATATTCCGTTTAATTCTTCCTCCAGCACTGAAATGCCTTCTCCAGTAATTCCGCCTCTTACACACACTTTTTCCTGTAAAGCGGGCAGCGTATACACTCCTTTTTTCAGCAGCTCCCCCAAGCCGATAATCATCTCGCTTGCTAGTGCTGTCGCCATTTCTTTAGAAATGTTTGTTTTTCGAACGGCTGCATCGATGAATTGTCGCAGCAAGTAACTGAAAAATGCTGGTCCGCAGCTTGCCAAATCGGAGGCGATTCGGGTAATATCCTGCTCAATATCGTAAGGATTGGAGATATGTTGAAATAGCTGTTTTATATATGCACGGTAATGAGCCGCACAGCGTCCGAATGTCATAAGAGAACTTCCTGAAAGAGCCCGGTTTGTAATGCTAGGAATCACTCGGGCAACATGGCAAGGAACAGCGGACTCCAACTGTTGTACAGTAATAGGACTTGTAATGGAAACGAGACAATGATCTTTAGTCCAATAAGGAGACAGCTCCTTCAAAAGGGGGTAAATATCCAATGGTTTGACGCATAGAAAGATGATAGTCGCTCCCTTGACAACATTCTCCGGACTGGCTGCTACCTCAAGTTGAGGATACTTTTTTTGAATATCGATTGCTTTTTCGATTGTGCGGTTCGTAATAATAAGCTCTGTTGCGTCGATTGCCTTCGATTCAAGCAGCGCTTCTATTAAAATTCTCCCCATGTTTCCTGTGCCAATCACTCCGATTTTCATCGCTCTCCCCCCTCTTTGTTTATTAGCCGATATCTCTCCTCTCAACGATATATATGAAGGAGCCGGAATTTTATGCACGATTTTTAGAAAGGAGAATGGTGTGTGGAAAAGCTTATCCATAAATATGGGAAACGATGGTATGTGGCAGCGCTCGCTATTTTTCTCATGGCCATTGCATTCATTTATTATGAACGGGACAAAGAGCGACCGCTTTCTCCGACAATGCCTCTGGCTTCCGAGAAACCGAAAGCCAACACAACGCCTGAGAAACAATCACTGCCAGCGGCTGTTATTGTAGATATTAAAGGTGCTGTTGTACATCCAGGTATATATGAAGTAACTGAGAATGCACGCGTCCATGACGTTGTGATACAGGCAGGGGGATTTACAAAAGACGCGGATCAGACGAAAATCAATTTAGCCGCCAAAGTCCATGATGAGATGATGATTTACGTTCCAATGAAAGGGGAAACGAACGCTTCTGTTTCACCATCGCCTGCACCAACGGAGGAAGAAAAGAAAAAAATCGATATTAATAGCGCGACGCTCGAGGAGCTTGAGCAAATTGAAGGAATCGGTCCAGCGAAAGCAGCGGCGATTATTGAGTATCGCGAAAAGAATGGGCCGTTTCGAAAAATCGAAGACTTATTGAACGTATCAGGTATTGGGGAGAAATCACTTGAAAAAATGAAAGAGCAAATTATGATTCGCTAGAACAACTGTTGATGTCTGATTTAACATATTCAGCGAGAAGTCTCCTACCTCTAAACGATGTGTAGGCAGAAGAAGTCCATTCTGCAATATCATGTTAAATAACTGGATGTAGTTTATTCTTTAAGCTCGCATCACATTAGACTTTTCAAATAACATGCAGTCAACAGGAGACAGATTTCCAGTACATTTTACTCAACAGGTAAATTGACGCCTTTTTTTTAGACCATTAAACTAATCTTATATGTCATGTTAGGGGAGAGGTTAAGAATGGAACGGATTACATGGGATCAATATTTTATGGCACAGAGCCATTTATTGGCATTGCGCAGCACATGTACGCGTCTAGCAGTTGGAGCGACCATTGTCCGCGATAAACGAATTATCGCAGGTGGATATAATGGGTCGATCGCTGGAGGAGCGCATTGTATTGATGAAGGATGTTATGTCATTGATAACCATTGTGTTCGCACAATTCACGCCGAGATGAACGCCATTATCCAATGCGCTAAGTTTGGGGTACCGACTGAAGGTGCGGAGATATACGTGACGCATTTTCCTTGTCTGCATTGTTGCAAGGCGATTATCCAAAGTGGGATTCGCGCCGTCTACTACGCCCAAGACTATAAAAACCATCCATACGCTCTTGAATTGTTTGAGCAAGCGAACATCCTTGTAAAACATGTCCCGTTCGACCGGGAAACGTTGCTGCTTCTGCAAAAATAGCACAAGCGTTGCTGATCTATTATTTGACTTAAAAATGCAGAATGATATGGGCAAATACAAGCTTTTCTGTCTCTTGCCTCGCACAAGAACGCTAGCTCGCAAATTCATTTGCCTGCAAAGCGTTCGTTGTTTGAGGGGACATGCTAAGTATGCCAGGTGGTGGAGCTTGCCTTGCCGACTACGGCAGAAAAGCTAGGAATAGAGCCATATCAATTAGTTTTTACTGGATAATCAACACATCTGCCAAAATAGCATTCCTCCTGCTGCTTTTTATTTCTAAGGCGGCAGGGGGAACAAAAAGGGGAACGAAAATGAAAGGGAATGTTGTTTATATAGCGATTGCCGGTTTATGTGGAGTAGTGATTGGCTATCAACAATTACAACCTTTTCATTTCATAGCGCTGCTATTTTATTTTTTATTCCTTTTTATTCGAAAACGCGCTGTCCTGCCTATATGCCTATGCGCTGCTGCCTTTTTCTCTTTGTATATGCTTTGGGTGGATCGCCATAACAAAACCGTTCTTTCTCGCGACCAGATGAATTTTTCTGTGCGCTTTATTACTTCGCCAGCCATCGACGGCGATCAATTGAAAGGAATCGTAAAAACCATCAATGAAAGTGAAAAACTACAACTTGTTTATCGCATCAAAAGCGAGCGGGAACAGCAACAGCTCTCCGGCATTCAAATTGGCATGATTTGTACATTTCGAGGAACGCTTAAAACACCTGAGCCCGCTCGGAATATCGGTGCCTTTGATTATCGGCGATATTTGCGGTTTCAACACATTCATTGGATCGTCCAGCCTTCTTCTTTTTCTCTTCGTCATTGCCGCCCAACGCCGTTAACCGTTTATGAATCCTTGCTCTTAATGAGAAAAAAAGGTTTAGATGACATTGAATCCTCTTTTCCCTCTTCGACTGTCGGTATCGTTCAAGCCCTTGTGTATGGAGAACGGACGGAGATGGATGATTCTTTGCTTGATGCTTATCAAAAATTAGGATTAGTCCATTTACTTGCGATTTCCGGATCACATGTCACCCTGCTTGTCAGAGCCTGTTTTTATATGTTTATTCGCTTTATTACAAGAGAGCAAGCGGCGCTCGTTCTTTTGCTTCTTCTTCCCGTGTACACGGTGATTACAGGGGCTTCTCCTTCAGTGGTTCGCGCTTCATTAACCGCGATGATTTTGCTGTGGTTTAGTTATAAAAAATCAATCATCCTTCCTTTAGATGCCCTCAGCGCCGTTTTTCTCGCTATGCTCATTGTTCAGCCGTACGCACTTTTTCAAGCGGGCTTTCAACTATCGTTTATTGTTTCCTTCACCCTTATTTTATCTATAGAGATTATTGAGCAATATTTATCGCCTTTAACCCGTCTTTTTATGACGACTCTTATTGCGCAAATCAGTGCTCTTCCATTTTTACTGTATCACTTTTTTGAGTTCTCGCTGTTAAGCCTTCCATTTAACATTGTTTTCATTCCGTTATATTCATTTGTGATTTTACCGCTCTCCCTTGTTTCATTAGCTGCTCATTACATATTCGAGCCTATGAGTAGTTTTCTGATGAAAGGATTGGAACAGATCATTACGATTTCAAACGAGTGGGTTCTCGCTTTCAAGCAACACCATTCGTTATCTCTCATCCTTGGCCGGCCATCACCATTTTTGCTCACGTGCTATAGTATAGCGATTGTGTTTGCGTTTATGCAGATGGAACAAAAACAATATCGCTCTTTATTATGGATAGCTGCAGTCGTATTTTTGCATATGATTGTTCCTTATTTCAATCGTTACGGAGAAGTAGTCGTTCTTGACGTTGGACAAGGAGATTGTATTTATATTGAATTGCCCTATCGGAAAGGAGTGTACCTCATTGATACTGGCGGAGAGATGAAGTTGTCAAAGCAGCCGTGGCAAAAACGGCAAAAGGAATGGAGTGTGGGGAACAATATTGTCATTCCATTTTTGAAGGCAAAGGGGATTCGTAAATTAGACCGGCTTATCATTACCCATGGCGATGCGGATCATATGGGAGCGGCCATAGAAGTCATTAACGCTATTCAAGTAAAAGAAATGTTAATCGGTAAAGGGGGAGCGCAACAACCGTTGCAGATGTCGCTTATTGCTGCCGCAAAAAAACAAGGCGTTGCTATAAGGGAAGTAGGACGCGGTGAAGGTTGGGAAGCAGGCAGTGCAATATTTTATGTGCTCAATCCGTCAGACGAAAAGGAGCTATCGACAGATAATAACCGTTCTGTCGTTGTATATGCAAAACTCGGGGCATTGTCATGGCTGTTTACAGGGGATCTAGAAAAGGAAGGCGAGGAGAAGCTGATTCGCGCCTTTCCGCATCTGCGCGTTGATATTTTAAAAGTAGGCCATCACGGAAGCGCAACATCAACATCAGAGCATTTTTTACAAACGATACAACCTAAGATTGCTGTCATTTCTGTCGGAAAAAATAATCGTTACCACCATCCGCATCCGGACGTCATCGAGCGGCTTCAGAAGCACCATATTAAGGTGTTGCGTACTGATCAGCATGGCGCAATTCAATATATATACAATAAAAAATTCGGAACCTTTACTGTTATGTTGCCATAGTATAATATCACACCACGAAAGAAGTTTTCTTCCTGCTAGCAACAGTGAACCGATTCTGTATGCGTTTTAGCTGCGACATCTAACTAAACATTGGAGCAAAAAAAAGAGACTGCTTCAAAGCAATCTCTTTTCCATCATGAACTAAAAAATTTCACTAATGTCGCAATAATGAACATTGTAGCGAAAAAGCCAAAAGAAACCCCGAACCCAACGCCGGAGTCAACCGCATCATTGCGCTTGCTTTGCACGTCTTTTTCAAATTCGTTCATGATTTTTACCCCTCCTCATGCAATCATTTTTAGTATACGTCAAAAGTAAAAAAAAATCTACATGACAATTGTCGATTTCCTACGTTGACAACAGTTAACACAAATAGTTTGCGCAGCTCGGGACAATATAAAAATACCCGTTGATAAACAAGTTCCTACGGCTAGGGCTCGTTTATCAACGTTTATATAAATGGGAATCGGCATTTTCCGTCCGCCGATTCCCTTGTAAATGTGCCAAAAACAGTGTATCTTTTCATCATGGACGCTTTAAAAAAGAAATGGAGCAGAGAAACATGGTGGTAGACCTTTGGGGAAAAATCAAAAAACAAACATTGGCACCTCTTTATTTATTATATGGAACAGAATCATTTTTATTAAACGAAACGCAGGAGCGAATTATTCAGGCCGCTTTGCGAGATGAGGAGCGGGATTTTCATTTGTCCGTATATGACTGTGAAGAGACTCCTATTGAAGTTGCGATTGAGGAGGCGGAGACGCTTCCTTTTTTCGGGGAAAGGAAGGTAGTGATTGTGAAAAATCCTTACTTTCTTACACCGGAAAAAGCGAAAGAAAAAATAGAGCATAATTTAAAAAAGCTTGAGGAATACATAACGTCTCCGTCGCCTTTTTCCATTGTCATCTTCACCGGTTTATACGAAAAACTAGACGAGCGGAAAAAAATCGTAAAGCGTTTAATGAATGAAGCGGAAGTAGCCGCTGCCTTTTCTCTAGGGGAAAAAGAGCTGCGTAGGTGGATAGATGACCGAGCACACGCTAACGGAACGGCTATTACACAAGAAGCGGCGGAGACCCTATTGCAGCTAGCAGGAACGAATTTGATGTCCTTAGCTAATGAATTAGATAAACTATCGCTTTTTGTAGGACAAGGAGGGACGATTGAAAAGGAAACAGTAGAACTGCTTGTTTCGCGCACGCTTGAGCACAATGTTTTTGTGCTTATCGAAAAAGTTGTTCAACGAAACGTTGGAGAAGCGCTGCAAGTACTGTCTGATTTGTTTGAGCATAATGAAGAACCGATTAAAATTTTATCGCTGCTAGCTGGACAATTTCGGCTTTTATATCAAGTAAAATCGCTTGCTGCTCAAGGCTATGGACAACAGCATATCGCTTCTTTATTAAAAGTGCATCCGTTTCGTGTCAAACTGGCGATTGGACAATCCGCTTTATTTTCCGAACAGGAGTTACTCGCGATCATGAACGATCTAGCCGAGGCAGATTATCAAATGAAAAGCAGCGCCATCGATAAACGTTTACTAATCGAGCTGCTACTAGTGAAATGGAACGGAAAAGCGGACGCCGCTAGCCGTTAAATCGGCTTTTGGCCGTCCGCTTTTCATCGCGATTGAACGAAAACGCTCTAATGGAGAAATGTCCAAAATTTCATTGCGGTAAAGACGATGCCAATGATGATTAGCGAGGCTATGAACCGCCCCCACCTACACTTCGCTTAGAGGTGGGAGACTTCTCGGTAGATATGTTAAATATACGATACGTGTTCCTCTGATGGAAATTATGCGAAAAATGAAACCGACTATTTCTACGAGCGCAAACAACCGAAAATTCCTTTTTTACTAGGTCATTCCTCATTTCTATTTCATCCCACGACATAAAAAGCATCAGTGTCCTGTTAAAAATACATACAATCCCTAAACTAATACATGCTAACATCAAGATCTTTCTATCGGTTGTATCGGCACATTTCATAGAGCCGATTGAACAAGCAACGATCGTTTAGAAAAAAGAAAACGACCTCTGCAAAAGGTCGTTTATGCGTTGTTATGCTGTGATGCTGTTTAATTTTTTCGCTAAGCGAGATTTTTGGCGGCTAGCTACGTTTTTATGAATTAATCCTTTGCTTGCCGCTTTGTCTAATTTTTTAGAAGCAAGGACAAACGCTTCTTGCGCTTTTTCTACATCTTTTGCTTCTACAAGCGCTTCAAATTTTTTAATCGCTGTGCGCATCGCTGATTTCACTGCAGCGTTGTGAGCACGGCGTTTTTCGCTTGTTTTTGCGCGCTTAATAGCAGATTTAATATTTGCCAATGTCTTTCACCTCCGTAATGCTGTCCATATACGTTATTCTTTTGTCGTATTTAGCGATATAGACATATCAAGAACAAGAGATATTCTATCAAACACATTTCAATTATGCAAGACTATTCAAGCAAAAATACTTTACTGATTGCCGAATGAAATAAGAGTAAAGCGGCGACAATAAATAAAAATGATGTAAAAAGGAGGAAGATGATGGATCACCCATTAGATCTTAGCGTATATTCGGTCCGGACGGATTTAGCGGTTGAAGCGCATGAAATCGCGATAGAAGAAAGATTGGAACAAAAAAGCGAAGCATCTTCACAAGTGGAAGGAGTCGTCATTCACGACCGCGAAGTCGACGGTATTAAATTGTCATATGTGGAAGTGAACGACGATGGAGCAAAATCGATCGGCAAAAAAGCAGGAATGTACGTAACGATCGAAGCGCAAGGAATCCGCAGTCAAGATACGGAACTGCAAAAAAAGGTAGAGGAAGTATTCGCCAAAGAATTTCATGCGTTTTTGCGGCGGTTGAACATTCCAGATAAAGCAAGCTGCCTTGTCGTGGGGCTTGGTAATGACAATGTGACGCCTGATGCCCTCGGACCATTAACGGTCGAAAATTTACTGATTACTAGACATTTATTTCAGCTTCAGCCGGAGAGTGTTGAAGAGGGGTTCCGGCCTGTGAGCGCTATCGCTCCGGGAGTTATGGGAACGACAGGAATTGAAACGAGCGACATTATTCGCGGCGTTGTAGAAAAAACAAAACCTGATTTCGTAGTTGTCATCGATGCGCTGGCTGCGCGTTCGATCGAGCGTGTCAACGCTACGATTCAAATTTCCGATACAGGCATTCACCCGGGATCAGGGGTAGGAAATAAGCGAAAAGAGCTGAGTAAAGAAACACTTGGAATTCCAGTGATTGCGATCGGTGTGCCAACCGTTGTCGACGCGGTGTCGATTACAAGTGATACAATCGATTTTCTTTTGAAACATTTTGGCCGGGAGATGAAAGAAGGACATCGTCCGTCGAACGCTTTGGCTCCGGCAGGATGGTTATTTGGCAAACGAAAAAAATTGACCGATGAAGATCTTCCGTCACAGTCGCAACGGTCGACGTTTCTTGGAATGGTCGGCACACTCAACAATGATGAAAAACGCGCGTTGATCCACGAAGTGTTGGCACCACTTGGGCATAATTTGATGGTGACGCCGAAAGAAGTCGATACATTTATTGAAGATATGGCAAATTTGCTAGCAAGCGGCTTAAACGCGGCGCTTCACAACCAGATTGACCAAAGCAATACAGGGTCTTACACGCATTAATCGTTCAAAAAGATGTTCTATCTTTTTAAGCTTGGCCATACTGTTAAATTAGTAGACAAGCTTAGAAAGGGTGAGAGCATGAAGCGGCTACGTTCTCGGCAAATGGTCGTTACCATTCATGGGACAAGTATCAAAAAAATAGCGATTTTAGCGGTTTTAGGATGGATGATGATGTTTACATTCGTCGGTTTAATGACCTCGCTAAAACCGGAATATCGC
This sequence comes from Anoxybacillus tepidamans PS2, assembly GCF_000620165.1. Classification (GTDB taxonomy): domain Bacteria; phylum Bacillota; class Bacilli; order Bacillales; family Anoxybacillaceae; genus Anoxybacteroides; species Anoxybacteroides tepidamans_A. Next base: position 204,273 of record NZ_JHVN01000001.1, on the reverse strand, counting down.
CTTTCCTCTTCTTCTGTTAATAGCGTAACAAACCATTTTCCCGAGGAGGCGTTTATCCATTTATTTAGTTTTGAAAATCATTATTTTTTGCAAAGCTTGCCGAAGGAACGACAAAAAATGAACTATTCGTCCATTTTATTTAGAATGATGACAAGCATCAATCCGGATGACCCGCGCAGTTTGCTTGGAAGCGAACTTCCCGGTTTTGCTTTATACGACAGTAAAATTGTGGTGGCAGGAGAAGGAACGGACTATACAACTATGCCTTATGAATCAGCGCCGCCGCTTGAGGTCATGCTCGCTGAAAGAGAAGCGTCTTTGGAAAACCTAGAAAAAGCGAATGAAGCACAAGATGAGAAGCCCGTACCACCGCCAACAAAAACAACTGGTGGAAAGAAAGTGGTTTATATTTATAGCACGCATACGTACGAATCGTATTTGCCTGCTTTGAAAGGAACGACGAATCCAGATCTTGCTTTTCATCGCACTGTAAACGTTACAAAAGTAGGACAAAAGCTAGCTGAGGAACTGGAAAAGCGGGGGATTGGAGCGGAAGAAAGCCCTGTTGATATTCAAGGGGAGTTATCTAAAAAAGGGATGAAGTACTATCAATCGTACGATATGTCGAGGGAAGTGGTTGTGCAGGCGATGGCACATAATCGCAGCTTGCAGTATTTGATTGATATCCACCGCGATTCTAGAAGGCGCAAATATACGACTACAACAATTAATGGAGTTAATTATGCTCGCGTGGCGTTTATTATTGGTGGGGAAAATCCGAATTATGAAAAGAATTTGCAATTAGCTACACAACTTCATCATTTGTTGCAAAAAAAATATCCAGGATTAAGCCGCGGAGTCATCGAGAAAAAAGGGGCGGAAACGAATGGGAAGTTTAACCAAGATCTATCAGGGAATGCGATTTTAATTGAAGTTGGAGGGGTTGATAATACGTTTGAGGAATTGTTCCGAACAACTGCAGCAGTTGCCGAGGCGTTCAGTGAGTACTACTGGCAGGCAGAAAAAGTGCAAGCGCCAGCACCGGCTCAAAAGCAGTGAGGGGGAAATAAAATGGTGAGGTTTACCATTCAGTTTTTTGCAGTCGTCGTTCTCCTTTTTTTCGGTGTGTTGCTTGGAATGCAGCAGGCCAATGAAGGCATGGTTAAAATGAAAGGGTATCATGATCCATCGTTTCAAACAGTGCTTCATTTATCAAAAGATGAGGACGGAAAGCTTGAAGCGATGGTAATGGGGAATAAGGTCACGGTTGAAAATGTGGATGAAAAAAAGAAAAAACTAGAGCAAATGAAAATGTTCAATATGTTTTCAGAACTAGGAAAACGTTTAGCGGAAGCCGTTCGTTCTTCCATGCGCGAACTTCTTTCGTTTCTTAGCTAACTCATTAAATGAAGTCGGGTTTCTTCCCCGACTTTTTTTCTTCTCTCATTGAATCTTGACAATTGTGTTGCTATAATCAAAGCTAGTGTAGTTTCGGGGACAGTAGGAGTGAAAAAAGATGAATCGTGAAGAAAGATTAAAACGAAGAGAAAAAATTCGTAACTTTTCTATTATTGCTCATATCGATCATGGGAAATCGACTCTAGCAGACCGCATCCTTGAAAAAACAGGGGCGCTTTCACAGCGAGAAATGAAAGATCAAATGCTAGATTCAATGGAGCTAGAGCGCGAGCGCGGCATTACAATTAAGCTCAACGCCGTTCAATTGAAATATAAAGCGAAAGACGGGGAAGAATATATTTTTCATTTAATTGATACGCCAGGGCACGTCGATTTTACGTATGAAGTGTCCCGCAGCTTGGCCGCCTGCGAAGGTGCAATCCTTGTTGTGGACGCGGCGCAAGGGATCGAGGCACAAACATTGGCGAACGTCTATTTGGCGCTAGATAACAATTTAGAAATTTTACCGGTCATTAATAAAATTGATTTGCCAAGTGCCGAGCCGGAGCGCGTCCGCCAAGAAATCGAAGACGTTATCGGATTGGATGCTTCAGAAGCGGTATTGGCATCAGCGAAGGCTGGTATTGGCATCGAAGAGATTTTAGAACAAATTGTCGAGAAAGTGCCGGCGCCGGCCGGCGACCCGGATGCGCCGTTAAAAGCGTTGATTTTCGACTCGCTTTACGACTCATACCGCGGGGTTGTCGCTTATATCCGCGTTGTCGAAGGGACGGTTAAACCGGGGCAAAAAATTAAAATGATGGCGACCGGAAAAGAATTTGAAGTCGTCGAAGTCGGCGTGTTTACTCCAAAGCCAAAACAGGTCGATGAGTTAACAGTTGGCGATGTCGGCTTCTTAACAGCATCGATTAAAAACGTGAGCGATACACGTGTAGGGGATACGATCACCGATGCAAAAAATCCGGCCGCTGAACCGCTTCCAGGATATCGCCGCTTAAATCCAATGGTATTCTGCGGTATGTATCCAATTGATACAGCGAAGTATAACGACTTGCGCGAAGCGTTAGAAAAATTGCAATTAAACGATGCAGCGCTGCAATTTGAACCGGAAACCTCTCAAGCGCTTGGCTTTGGGTTCCGTTGCGGCTTTTTAGGCTTGTTGCACATGGAGATTATTCAAGAGCGCATTGAACGCGAATTTAACATTGATTTAATTACGACGGCGCCAAGCGTTGTATATAAAGTCTATTTAACGGATGGGACGGAAGTACAAGTCGATAATCCGTCCAACATGCCGGACCCGCAAAAAATTGATCGTGTCGAGGAACCGTACGTAAAAGCGACGGTCATGGTGCCGAACGATTTTGTCGGTGCGGTTATGGAGCTATGCCAAGGCAAACGAGGCATCTTTGTCGACATGCAATACCTTGACGAAAAGCGCGTCATGCTTATTTATGAAATTCCGCTTTCGGAAATTGTGTATGACTTCTTTGACATTTTAAAGTCGAGCACAAAAGGATATGCGTCTTTCGATTATGAGCTTATTGGCTATAAGCCTTCAAAGCTTGTTAAAATGGACATTTTGCTCAACGGCGAAAAAGTCGATGCCCTTTCCTTTATCGTTCACCGCGATTCAGCGTACGATCGCGGCAAGGTCATCGTCGAAAAGCTGAAAGATTTAATTCCGCGCCAACAATTCGAGGTGCCGGTTCAGGCAGCGATCGGCAATAAAATTATTGCAAGATCGACCATTAAAGCGTTGCGCAAAAACGTGTTAGCGAAATGTTACGGCGGTGACGTATCGCGTAAACGCAAGCTTCTAGAAAAGCAAAAAGAAGGAAAGAAACGAATGAAGCAAGTCGGATCGGTTGAGGTTCCGCAAGAAGCGTTTATGGCTGTGCTTAAAATGGATGATAATAAAAAATAATGGCATGCGAGGCTGTCTCATTCCGGTGGGATAGCCTCGTTTGTTATCAATAAGGAGAGATATAGATTGATTCGAGCAATATATTTGCACATTCCATTTTGCTCACAAATTTGTCATTATTGCGACTTTAACAAAGTATTTTTCAAAGGCCAGCCCGTCGCTGAATACTTGCAGGCGATGGAGCGAGAAATGAAGCACACGCTCGAAATGGCTCCGACGCGCAAGCTTCATACAATTTTTGTCGGCGGCGGCACGCCGACCGTACTTGAAATGCACCAACTTGAGTTCTTTTTAAACAGCATTCATAAGCATCTTCCGTTTGCAGCTGGAGACGTCGAATTTACATTTGAAGCAAATCCGAATGAACTATCGCAAGAAAAGTTAAAGTTATTAAAAGACGCTGGGGTAAACCGGCTAAGCTTCGGTGTACAAACGTTTGACGATGAATTATTGCAGCGAATTGGGCGCACTCACCGTCAACGAGATGTACTCCAAGTGATTGAAATGGCCAAAAATATAGGGTTTTCCAACATCAGCATCGACCTCATGTACGGGTTGCCAGGGCAGACAATCGAACAGCTACGCGATACTTTAAGGATGACGTTCTCGCTTGATGTTCAGCATGTGTCAGCTTACTCGCTCATTATCGAACCCAAAACGGTGTTTTATAACTTAATGAGAAAAGGGCGCCTTTTGCTGCCTAGCCAAGAGGAAGAAGCGGAAATGTATGAGGAAATTATGGAGCAAATGGAGCGTCATGGATATAAGCAATATGAAATCAGCAACTACGCACGGCCAGGGTTTGAAAGCCGCCATAACCTTACGTACTGGAACAACGAAGAGTACTACGGGATCGGAGCGGGGGCACATAGCTATATCAATGGGGTGAGGAACGTCAATGCCGGCCCGCTAAAAAAATACATCGGATTGGTGGAAAAAACGAGCGTTCCGTACGTAGAGCGCCACGAGGTAACGCATGAAGAGCGGATGGAGGAAGAAATGTTTTTAGGGCTCCGTAAAACGGAAGGGGTTTCGAAGCAACGATTTGCTGAAAAATTTCTTCGTTCGCTTAATGACGTATTTAAAGAGCCCATTGAACGAGAAAAACAAAAAGGACTATTAGAAGAAACAGAAAGCCATATCCGTCTTACCCATCGGGGGAAATTGCTTGGAAACGAAGTGTTTCAAGCGTTCATCGGAACAATCTAGACGTTGACAGGAACGAGCGGATTTGATACTTTAATAGTAGATTTAGCACTCGATGTATGTGAGTGCTAACAGAGGTGGTGATAGTTTGTTAACCGATCGCCAATTGCTTATTTTGCAAGTGATTATTGATGATTTTATTCGTTACGGTCAGCCTGTCGGTTCCCGGACGTTGTCCAAAAAAGACAAAATTACGTTTAGCTCAGCGACGATTCGAAATGAGATGGCTGATTTAGAGGAATTAGGATATATCGAGAAGACGCACATTTCGTCAGGGAGAGTGCCGTCGGAAAAAGGCTATCGTTATTATGTTGACCATCTATTGTCACCGGAGCGGCTTACGCCGGACGATATGAGGAAAATCAAATCCATTTTTGCTGAACGGATTTATGAATTAGAGAAAATCGTCCAAAAATCAGCGCAAATTTTGTCTGATTTGACGAGCTACACATCGATTGTTCTTGGTCCGGCGGTAAAAGATAATCGGCTTAAACGGCTGCAAATTATCCCTTTAAATAGAGAAACAGCAGTGGCCATTATTGTAACGGACACGGGGCACGTGGAAAACCGCATGATCACGCTTCCGGCGTCTGTAGAAGCTTCTGACCTAGAAAAAATGGTCAACATTTTAAACGAGCGTTTAGTTGGCGTATCCATTGCCGAGCTAAAAGATAAAATTTATAGAGAGGTAGCCAATGTGCTACGCACCCATATTTACAGCTATGACAGCATGTTGAAAACAATCGCTGAGACGCTTGACATCCCGCAAGAAGAAAAAATGTTTTTTGCGGGCAAAACGAACATGCTGATCCAGCCGGAGTTTAACGACATTGAAAAAATCCGTTCTTTAATGGCAATGATCGAGCAGGAAAAGGATTTTTATCGCCTGCTGCGGCAAAACAGCAAAAAGGGAATTCAAGTGACAATCGGTCGCGAGAATCAGCTTAGCGGTATGGAAAACTGCAGCTTAATTACCGCCACTTACTCAGCGGGCGAAGAGCAGTTAGGAACGATCGCGATCCTTGGACCGACTCGCATGGAATATTCCCGAGTAATCGCCATTTTGCAGCGCGTTGCGTCCGACTTATCGACGGCATTGACAGACTGGTATCAAAACAGCTAGCATTGGTCATATTGGATAATGGATGGTCGGTGCAAGACACCCCATCCTTTCCTTGTGAATGGCTTTTTTATACATAACCGTTTGCTCATTTAAGGGAGGTGAAGTCGGTGGAAAAGGAACAAAAAGATATGATCCAAGTGGAAGAAGAAACTACATATGAACAACCGCAAGAGGCGGAAGCGATGGAATCGCAATTAGAAGAAAATGAAAGCAAATCTGTAGAAAACAAAGAGTTAGAAGCTGCGAATGAAAAAATTGCAGAACTTGAAACAAAGTTGCAAGAATTGGAAAATCGCTATCTCCGCTTACATGCGGATTTTGATAATTTTCGTCGTCGCACAAGACTCGAATTTGAGGCGGCAGAAAAATATCGCGCTCAAAGCTTAGTAACAGATCTTTTGCCTGCGTTAGATAACTTCGAACGGGCTTTGAAAATTGAAGCAGAGGACGAAAAGGCGAAATCGATTTTGCAAGGGATGGAAATGGTATATCGCTCATTGATGGAAGCGTTGAAAAAGGAAGGCGTTGAAGCGATTGAATCGGTCGGAAAGCCGTTTGATCCGCATTTGCACCAAGCGGTGATGCAAGCCGAAGATGGCAATTACGAGCCGAATACGGTCGTAGAAGAATTCCAAAAAGGGTATAAATTAAAAGATCGCGTGATTCGTCCAGCGATGGTAAAGGTGAGTCAATAACGTCATAGGAGGGTGATATCGATGAGCAAAATTATCGGCATTGACTTAGGAACAACGAACTCTTGTGTAGCGGTGCTAGAAGGCGGTGAGCCAAAGGTTATCCCAAATCCGGAAGGAAACCGTACGACTCCTTCTGTTGTGGCGTTCAAAAATGGGGAGCGCCAAGTAGGGGAAGTGGCGAAGCGTCAGGCGATTACGAATCCAAACACGATCATCTCTATTAAGCGCCACATGGGTACGGACTACAAAGTGGAAATTGAAGGAAAACAATATACGCCACAAGAAATTTCGGCGATTATTTTACAATATTTAAAATCTTATGCAGAGGCGTATTTAGGAGAGCCTGTAACAAGAGCGGTGATTACTGTTCCGGCTTATTTTAACGATGCGCAGCGCCAAGCGACAAAAGACGCAGGGCGCATTGCTGGATTAGAAGTGGAGCGCATCATCAACGAGCCGACAGCCGCAGCGCTTGCTTACGGTCTTGACAAAATGGATGAAGACCAAACGATCCTTGTGTACGATTTAGGTGGCGGTACATTTGACGTGTCGATTTTGGAGTTGGGAGATGGCGTATTCGAAGTAAAAGCAACAGCCGGGGACAACCATCTTGGCGGGGATGATTTCGACCAAGTCATTATCGACTATTTAGTGGAACAGTTTAAAAAAGAACACGGCATTGATTTAGCAAAAGATAAAATGGCGTTACAGCGCTTAAAAGATGCCGCTGAAAAAGCGAAAAAAGACCTTTCTGGTGTTACGCAAACACAAATTTCGTTGCCGTTCATCAGCGCGAATGAAACGGGTCCGCTCCATTTAGAAACGGCATTGACACGCGCGAAATTCGAAGAGCTGTCCGCTCATCTTGTTGAGCGCACGATGGGCCCTGTGCGTCAGGCGTTGAAAGATGCCGGATTAACACCAGCTGATATCGACAAGGTCATTCTTGTCGGCGGTTCTACGCGCATTCCAGCGGTTCAGGAAGCGATCAAAAAAGAAATCGGCAAGGAACCGCACAAAGGCGTGAACCCTGACGAAGTTGTAGCGATCGGTGCGGCCATCCAAGGTGGGGTCATTGCCGGCGACGTAAAAGATGTTGTATTGCTTGACGTTACGCCGCTTTCATTAGGTATCGAAACAATGGGCGGTGTATTCACAAAGCTGATTGAGCGCAATACGACGATTCCAACAAGCAAATCGCAAATTTTCTCAACAGCCGCGGACAACCAAACAGCTGTAGATATTCATGTCTTGCAAGGAGAGCGCCCAATGGCGGCAGACAACAAAACACTCGGCCGCTTCCAGTTAACGGACATCCCACCAGCGCCGCGCGGTGTTCCGCAAATTGAAGTGACGTTCGATATCGACGCGAACGGCATTGTGCATGTACGCGCGAAAGATTTAGGCACAAATAAAGAGCAGTCGATTACGATTAAATCTTCATCCGGTCTGTCAGAAGAAGAAATTCAGCGGATGGTGAAGGAAGCAGAAGAAAACGCGGAAGCGGATAAAAAGCGGAAAGAAGAAGCCGAGCTTCGCAATGAAGCCGACCATTTAGTGTTCACGACGGAGAAAACGTTGAAAGAACTTGAAGGAAAAGTTGACGAATCTGAAGTGAAAAAAGCGCAGGAAGCGAAAGATGCGTTAAAAGCGGCGTTGGAGAAAAAAGATATCGAAGAAATTCGCACAAAGAAAAATGCGCTCCAAGAAATCGTTCAACAATTGTCGGTCAAATTGTACCAGCAAGCGGCGCAACAGGCGCAAGCACAACAAGCAGGTGCGGAAGGCGCAGAGAAAAAAGACGACAATGTCGTTGATGCGGAGTTTGAAGAAGTTAAAGATGATAAGTAAACATAGCGAAAAGTCAAAGTCAGGCCTGTCTTGGCTTTGACTTTTTTTCTAGTGGAAAGATGTAGAGATAGAGATGATCTATTGCATTGATAAATAAATCAATGATACAATTAGCTTTATGTGAGTGAATCGGGAGTGGATGATGATGACGAAACGAGATTATTATGAAGTTCTCGGAGTAAGCAAAACAGCGACAAAAGATGAAATCAAAAAAGCGTACCGAAAACTTTCCAAACAATATCATCCAGATATTAATAAATCGCCGGATGCGGAAGAAAAGTTCAAAGAGATTAAAGAAGCTTACGAAGTATTGAGCGACGACCAGAAGCGGGCCCATTACGATCAATTTGGCCACGCCGATCCGAATCAAGGCTTCGGCGGATTCCGAAGCGACGATTTTGACTTTGGCGGCTTTAGTGGTTTTGGCGGGTTTGAAGACATTTTCAACTCTTTCTTTGGCGGCGGCAGACGGCGCGATCCGAATGCCCCGAGAGCAGGAGCCGACTTGCAATATACGATGACGTTAACGTTTGAGGAAGCCGCGTTCGGGAAAGAAACGGACATTGAAATTCCGCGCGAGGAAACATGCGAGACGTGCCACGGTTCTGGAGCGAAGCCGGGAACGAAGAAAGAAACTTGCTCGCATTGCCGTGGAACGGGGCAAATCAGCATTGAACAGGCTACGCCGTTTGGCCGCATTGTGAATCGCCGCGCTTGCCATTACTGCGGCGGTACAGGGCAGTTCATTAAAGAGAAATGTGCGACATGCGGCGGAAGCGGTCGCGTGAAAAAACGGAAAAAAATTCATGTGAAAATTCCAGCGGGAATCGATGATGGTCAACAATTACGCGTTGCTGGGCAGGGAGAACCGGGAGTAAACGGAGGTCCTGCTGGCGATTTGTATATTGTGTTCCGCGTGGAACCGCATGAATTTTTTGAACGCCATGACGACGATATTTATTGTGAAATCCCATTGACGTTCGCTCAAGCCGCTCTCGGTGATGAAATTGAAGTGCCGACTCTTCACGGAAAAGTAAAACTGAAAATTCCGGCTGGCACGCAAACAGGAACGAAATTCCGACTGAAAGGAAAAGGTGTGCCAAATGTGCACGGATACGGACATGGGGATCAGCATGTGATCGTTCGCGTCGTGACACCGACGAAATTAACAGAAAAACAAAAACAATTGCTGCGCGAGTTCGATCAGTTAGGTGGCCACAGCATGCACCAAGGGCCACATGACAGCTTTTTTGAGAAAGTGAAAAAAGCATTTAAAGGGGAATAAACACATTTATGAAATGGTCAGAAATTAGCATTCATACGACGCAGGAAGCGGTTGAGGCGATTTCGAATATTTTGCATGAAGCAGGCGCTGGCGGAGTGGTTATTGAAGATCCATTTGATTTAACAAAAGAGCGTGATACGGCGTTTGGGGAAATTTATGAGCTCAACCCCGATGACTATCCAGATGAAGGGGTTATTATTAAAGCGTATTTGCCTGTTAACAGCTTTTTGGGCGAAACCGTAGAAGAAATCAAACAAGCAATTAATAACTTAATGCTTTATAATATCGACGTTGGAAGAAATAAAATTACCATTAGCGAAGTAAATGAAGAAGAATGGGCGACAGCTTGGAAGAAATATTACAACCCTGTGAAAATTTCAGAAAAGTTTACGATTGTGCCTACATGGGAGGTGTACGAGCCGGTTTCAAGCGATGAGTTTATTATCGAATTGGACCCTGGCATGGCATTCGGCACAGGAACCCATCCGACAACGGTCATGTGTATTCAGGCGTTGGAGAAATGTGTACGCTCTAACGATGATGTTATTGATGTTGGAACCGGATCAGGTATTTTAAGCATCGCAGCCGCTATGCTCGGAGCGAAATCAGTAAAAGCGCTCGATTTAGATCCAGTTGCGGTTGACAGCGCAAAACTGAATGTGAAATTGAACAAAGTGCAAAATACGGTATCTGTATCACAGGGGAATTTACTGGATAACGTAAAGGAACCGGTCGATATTATTGTAGCGAATCTTTTAGCTGAGATTATTTTGCGTTTTGTAGATGATGCGCATCGTTTGTTAAAACAAGGCGGTTATTTTATTACATCAGGAATTATTCAAGCGAAAAAGCAAGAAGTAAAAGACGGACTCATCAAAGCTGGATTTGTCATTGAGGAAACCCTTGTCATGGAAGACTGGGTTGCATTAATCGCAAGAAAAGCATGAAAAGAAGGTGTCGGTTTGCAACGGTATTTTGTTTCAAGCGACCAAGTCATTGATAATCAAATCGTCATCGTGGGGGACGATTATCACCATATGGTACGCGTCATGCGCATGAACGAAGGTGACACCGTCATTTGTTGCGATGAAAAAGGTCATGCAGCATTGTGTGAAATTGAACGAATTTCCAGTGAGAATCTTACCCTTCGCATTATAAAATGGGTAGAAGAACAGAGGGAACTTCCTGTTCGCATTTATATTGCGCACGGGTTGCCAAAAGCAGATAAATTCGAGCTTGTCGTCCAAAAAGGCACAGAACTTGGCGCATTTTCCTTTATCCCTCTTCTTTCGGCTCGCTCTGTCGTGAAGTGGGAAGAGAAAAAAGCCGGAAAGAAGCTAGATAGATGGAAAAAAATCGCCAAAGAAGCTGCCGAGCAGTCGCAGCGCACGCGAATTCCTGATATTTATGAGCCGATGACTATCGAGCAATTAATTGAATTTGCCAAGGCAATGGATCACTGTGTCGTTGCATATGAAGAAGAGGCAAAACAAGGCGAAACATCTGTTTTGCGAAGCATTTTATGTCAAATGAAACCGGGCGAGTCGCTACTTGTTGTGTTTGGGCCTGAGGGAGGTTTCTCCGAGCATGAAATACGTTTATTACATGATTGCGGCTTTTTGCTATGTGGTCTTGGCCCGCGCATTTTGCGGACGGAAACGGCTCCCCTTTATGTACTAGCTGCTGCATCGTATGAGTGGGAATTAAGGTGAGGTGAGAACATTGGCAACAGTGGCTTTTCATACGTTAGGATGCAAAGTGAATCATTATGAAACAGAGGCCATTTGGCAGCTATTTAAGCAGGCAGGTTATGAGCGGAAGGAATTTGAAAGCCAGGCTGACGTGTATGTCATTAATACGTGTACAGTAACAAACACCGGGGATAAAAAAAGCCGGCAGGTCATCCGGAGAGCGATCCGGCAAAATCCTGACGCCGTTATTTGCGTTACCGGTTGTTATGCGCAGACTTCTCCAGCAGAAGTCATGGCGATTCCTGGCGTCGATATTGTCATTGGAACGCAAGACCGTGCTAAAATTCTTGACTATATTGAACAATTTAAGCGGGAGCGCCAGCCGATTAACGGTGTAAGAAACATTATGAAAACGCGCGTCTATGAGGAATTGGACGTTCCTGCGTTTACAGACCGCACGCGCGCATCTTTAAAAATTCAGGAAGGATGCAATAATTTCTGTACGTTTTGCATCATCCCATGGGCGCGCGGCCTCATGCGTTCCCGCGATCCAAAGGAAGTGATCCGCCAGGCGCAGCAGCTCGTAGATGCCGGCTATAAAGAAATTGTTCTAACTGGCATTCACACGGGCGGTTACGGAGAGGATATGAAAGATTACAATTTAGCGGCATTGCTGCGCGATATTGATGCGCAAGTTGTCGGCTTAAAGCGGCTTCGCATTTCATCGATTGAGGCAAGCCAAATTACGGATGAAGTGATCGATGTGCTGAAAACATCCAATAAGATTGTCCGCCATTTGCATATTCCGCTTCAATCCGGTTCAAACAGCGTCTTGAAGCGAATGCGCCGCAAGTATACAACGGAATTTTTTGCGGAGCGGCTAGCGCAATTGCGTGAAGCATTGCCTGGATTGGCTGTGACATCTGATATCATCGTCGGCTTCCCTGGGGAGACGGAAGAAGAGTTCATGGAAACGTACAACTTCATTCGTGATAATCAATTTTCAGAACTCCATGTGTTCCCGTATTCGAAGCGAAATGGAACGCCTGCAGCTCGTATGCCAGATCAAGTGGACGAAGAAGTGAAAAACGAGCGCGTTCATCGCCTTATCGCTCTTTCTGACCAACTCGCTAAAGAATATGCATCGCAATTTGAGGGACAAGTACTTGAGGTCATTCCGGAAGAGCGGTATAAGGAAGAACCGGAAAGCGGCTTATATGTCGGATATACGGACAATTACTTAAAAGTAAAATTCCCAGCAACAGAAGAAATGATCGGTCAGCTTGTCAAAGTTAAAATTACAAAGGCAGGCTACCCGTATAACGAAGGGGAATTTGTCCGCGTTGTATCGGACGAGGTAGCCGGACAAATGAAATTAAGTTCGTAACCCAGCGTTTTGTGCTGGGTTTTTTGTTTGAAGGAACTAGTTTTTGAAAATGAAAAATGGTATGATGATTGAGGTCAGACTTCTTTAACAGGAGAAAGGAGATATACTTCATATGGCAAATAACATTGCAAAAATGATTGATCATACGCTATTGAAAGCGAATACAACAAAAAGTCAAATTGTTCAATTATGCGAAGAGGCAAAAAAACATGGATTTGCTTCTGTTTGTGTAAATCCGACGTGGGTAGTGACTGCTTCCGAGCTTCTAAAGGGCACAGATGTTAAAGTATGTACGGTTATAGGGTTTCCTCTCGGCGCTAATACACCGGAAACAAAAGCGTTCGAAACGAAAGATGCAATCGAAAAAGGCGCGACAGAAGTCGATATGGTTATCAATATCGGAGCTTTAAAAGACGGCGATGACGAGTTGGTGAAACGCGACATTCGCGCTGTTGTCGATGCGGCGAAAGGAAAAGCGCTTGTTAAAGTGATTATCGAAACGTGCCTGCTTACGGAAGAAGAAAAAGTGCGAGCTTGCCGCTTAGCAGTCGAGGCAGGGGCTGATTATGTGAAAACATCGACGGGATTTTCCACCGGCGGCGCGACGGTCGAAGACATCGCATTGATGCGGCAAGCGGTTGGACCAAACATTGGCGTGAAAGCATCGGGCGGCGTTCGCGATCTTCAGGGAGCTGAAGCGATGATTCAGGCCGGTGCAACGCGAATCGGCACAAGTTCGGGAGCGGCGATTGTTCAAGGGAAAACAGCTTCATCTGACTATTAATCTATTTTTTATGTACAAACATAATCCATGATTCAATGGAACGAGTGAATGGCAAAGCAACGACAGAACAAATGACGTTGAATAAGACGCTGACGTGCGCAAGCTGCACATCTGGTTTCGGGGTCAATAGGCCGACAAAAGCGGCCAACGGATGAATCCAAAAATAAAACAGCCCGACACCGACAACGTTGAACCATAAATGTGTATAAGCGGTTAATTTCGCTTCTCGGCTTGCCCCGATACTTGCTAAAAGCCCAGTCACACATGTCCCGATGTTGGCGCCGAGGAGAATGGCAATACCTGCTGGCACATTCAGCAAGCGTTCATGGAGAAACCCCATTGTAATGCCGATGGTGGCTGCGCTCGAGTGTATGATGGACGTTAATACTGTACCGACAAGGATTCCTAATAGATGTGAGTGATTCGTTTGCTCTAGCCATTTGTAGACAAGAGGATAAGATGAAAGCGGCTTGGCAAGAGCGCTAAATCCTTCCATCGCAAAAAACAAGCAAGCAAGCCCAGCGAGTGTCATTCCTATACTATAGCCAACGCGATGGCGAACGAAAAAAACAAGAAATGATCCAATCAGCAACATAGGGATGGCGCCTCTTCCGAGATCAAGAGTAATAATTTCGGTTGTAATCGTTGAGCCGATATTGCTGCCTAAAATAATGCCAATCGATTGTCGGAATGTTAAATAGCCCGTTGCGACAAGACCGACAGTAATCACCATCATCGCTGAACTGCTCTGCAGGAGCGCTGTAATGAGCGTGCCCGTGAGAAAGCTTTGAAAAGGGGTTTTTGTAAAGTGCATGAGCCATTTCTTTAACCGATGGCCGGAAAGCATGTAAAGGCCTGATTTCATCATAAACATACCAAGCAAGAAAATGCCTATATATAAGGAAAATAATATAAATAAATGCATCATGCTTCTCTCCCTTCTTCACCATTGTATGGACAAGAGAGGGAGAGAATGACAGCTTTTTTAGTTGACCTGCTGTAAAGGATATATTATAATTGACAAGTACATGTCTAGTAACACAAATGCAAGTGGCGTTGTTCGGAGGGAGGGAAGTAGAATGTCAAAAACAATCGTTCGCAAAAACGAATCGCTTGAAGATGCTCTTCGTCGCTTCAAACGTGCTGTTTCAAAAACAGGTACGTTGCAAGAGGCAAGAAAGCGTGAATTCTATGAGAAGCCAAGCGTAAGACGCAAGAAAAAGTCTGAAGCGGCTAGAAAGCGCAAGCATTAAAAGAGGGTGTATTTATGGGTCTTCTTGAACGTTTAAATGATGATATGAAACAAGCGATGAAAAACAAGGAAAAAGAAAAACTCTCCGTCATTCGGATGGTGAAAGCGTCGTTGCAAAACGAGGCGATTAAACTTGGCAAAAGCCAGCTGTCTGAGGATGAAGAGCTGACTGTACTTTCTCGCGAATTGAAACAACGTAAAGACTCCCTCCAAGAATTCGAAAACGCTGGTCGTTCAGACCTTGCCGACAAAACAAAAGAAGAAATTCGTATACTTGAATTATATATGCCTAAACAGCTAACTGAAGAAGAGTTAACGGAAATCGTAAAGCAGACGATTGCCGAAGTTGGAGCTTCTTCGAAAGCGGACATGGGAAAAGTGATGGGAGCCATCATGCCAAAAGTAAAAGGAAAAGCGGATGGTTCACTTGTCAACAAACTTGTTCAACAACACCTGGCATAAAAAAAGAAGGTTTTGCTTTAAAGCAAAACCTTCTTTTTTTATGCCGGTTGTGCTATATGCCCCTTTTTTTTCATATGTATGAGATGAAAGGGGGTTCGTTTTGATGGTAAAAAAATGGCGCCAGCAAGTGAGAAATTGGTTAACGAATCAATTGGAACTGCCTGCCGATCTTGTGATGGACCTTCCTCGCATTACGATGATTGGACATATACATATTTATATCGAAAACCATCGTGGTTTGCTAACATTTAGCGATAAAGAATTGCGTTTGCTGTTAAAACAGGGGCAGCTGCTCGTTCGCGGTGAACAGTTTGTCATTAAGACCATTTTACCGGAAGAAATTTTACTCGAAGGAAAAATAAACCATGTAATCTATTTAGAGGAATAGTGGTCAAGGAGGAAGACAATGAAGAACAAATGGCTTAATTTTTTTTACGGGAGCGTAAAACTTAAGGTGCAAGGAAGAGGAGTAGAACGGTTTATTAATGCTTGCTTACGCAACGGGATATATATTTGGAGCGTCAGAAAACAAAGTGAAAATACAGCAACTTTTTTTATCCTTTTGAAAGATGTACCGCGCATGCGTACTGTTGTACGAAAAAGCGAATGTAAAATTTTTTTTATAGGAAGAAGCGGGTTTCCTTTTTTAGTGAAAAGGACGATAAAAAATAGCGGGTTTGTTATTGGGCTTTTATTATTTTTTACCGTTGTATTTTTGCTCTCAAACATGGTGTGGGATATGCGTGTTCAAGGTGCCAAACCGGAAACGGAGTACCGCATTTTAAAAGAATTAAAACAAATGGGGGTTGAAAGGGGAGCGTTTCAATTTCTTCTTGCCCCTCCTGAAACAATCCAGCAAAAATTGACGGAACGCATTGAAACGATCACATGGGTAGGAGTTGAATTAAAAGGGACTACCTTTTATTTTCAAGTCGTGGAAAAAAAGAAACCGAAGGAACCGGAAAAAATTCCTGTCCGCCATTTAGTAGCCAAAAAGAAGGCAGTTATTACTAATATGTTTGTTGAAGAAGGGCAGCCGCTTGTGTCTGTTCACGACTATGTAACAAAAGGACAAGTTTTAGTATCAGGGATTATTGGAACAGAAGGCAAAACGAAACTCGTGCCAGCCCGGGGAAAAATTTTTGGCGAAACATGGTACAAGTCTAGCGTTGTCCTACCGCTCAATGCTGTTTTTCATGTGTTTACTGGAAAGTATATTGAGAAAGATTATATAACAGGGAAGTTTTTTTCGATTCCTGTCAAAGGATTTAAAAACCCGCAGTTTAAACATTATAAAATTGAAAAGCAAAAAAAGGCGTTTCGGTTTTGGCGTTGGGAACTGCCGATCTTTTATGAGCGGGTCATTTATCGAGAAACAGAGGAAGTAAAACGAACCTATTCGTGGAATGAGGCGTTTCAAAAAGCAAAAGAGATCGCGCGGAACGAGCTAAAAACAAAATTAGAGGAAGATGCTTCCATTAAAGGAGAAAAGGTTTTGCATGCGGTGAGAGAGAATGGTAAAGTAAAAGTAGAGATTCATTATCAAGTCATTGAAAATATTGCGATACCACAACCTATTGTTCAAGGAGACTAGAGAATGTCAGAAGAGTTTGTGACAATAAGCCAACAATTAGAAAATGCAAATGAAGCGATTTCCCTTTTTGGCACTCATGACGTTCACTTAAAACGAATTGAACAAGAGTTAGGCGTTTCGATTGTGACAAGAGGGGAAGTCGTACATGTCTCTGGGAGCCATGAAAATGTTCAGCTCGTTGACGATATATTGCGCCATTTATTAATCATCATTCGCAAAGGAGTCACCGTTAGCGAGCGGGATGTTATGTATGCTATTCAAATGGCGAAAAACGGGACGCTTGAATATTTTACTGAACTGTATGAAGAAGAGATCACAAAAAATGCAAAAGGAAAGCCGGTTCGCGTAAAAACGTTAGGACAGCGCCACTATGTAGCGGCAATTAAAAAACATGACCTCGTATTTGGCATTGGCCCAGCTGGAACAGGAAAGACGTACTTAGCGGTTGTCATGGCTGTGCATGCGCTAAAAAATGGCCATGTAAAGCGCATCATTTTAACGCGTCCAGCGGTAGAGGCTGGTGAAAATTTAGGTTTTTTGCCGGGAGATTTAAAGGAAAAAGTCGATCCATATTTGCGGCCGCTTTATGATGCGCTTCACGATATATTGGGAACCGACCATACACAACGCCTTATTGAGCGAGGAACTATTGAGATTGCACCGCTTGCCTATATGCGCGGTCGCACGCTAGAAGATGCGTTCGTCATTTTAGATGAAGCGCAAAATACGACACCATCACAAATGAAAATGTTTTTAACTCGATTAGGATTTGGATCGAAAATGGTGATCACAGGAGATATTTCTCAAGTCGACTTGCCAAAAGGCGTCCAGTCCGGGCTTGCAGCTGCGAAGGAAGTTTTATCGTCCGTCGGTGGAATTTCCTTTATCTTTTTAGAACAGGCAGACGTGGTTCGTCATCCGCTTGTCGGAAAAATCATCGAGGCGTACGATCGTGCAGGAATATGAAGAGAATCAGTATATTGATTTTTCCTTTTGAAGTGTGTTTATGATATGATGAGAAGAGAAAGCGTGCATGTAAGATGAATGGCTTTAGCGAATCGGCCAGCACCTCGTCTGTAATGGAAATATTTTACTGAACATGTTCTTGGCCACTCTAATAACAATGTAAGGCCCATTTCGAGAATGGGTCTCTTTTTATCGTAAAGTTATATTCGCTATCAGGTGTGTTGATTATCCAATAAAAACCAATTAACATTGCTTGATTCCTAGCTTTTCTGCCTCTGGTTGAACAATAACATCAACGGACAAAATTCATTTGCCTGCAAAGCGTTCATTGTTCGAGGGAGCCATGCTTGCCGACCTCGGCAGAAAAGCCAGTGTTTAGCCATACTATTTTGTTTTTTTAAGTAAAATAATGGATCAACAACACTTGTGATTCGCTATAAAATTGAAGAAAAGGTGAGGCAAAAAAGATGAGGCTACATATTGATTGGATTGATGAGACGAATGAGGTAACAGCAGATCAAACCAATCTGATTGCAGAACTGTTAAATTATGCAGCGGAAGTTGAGCACGTTCCCGCTGGAGCGGAAGTAAGCGTTTCGTTCGTTGATAATGAACGCATTCGTATCATTAACCGGGAGTACCGCGGAAAAGATCAGCCGACTGATGTGATTTCATTTGCTTTAGAGGAAATGGGGGAAGGAGAAATTGAAATTGTCGGAGCGGAGATGCCTCCGATGTTAGGCGATATTATTATCTCTGTTCCGAAAGCAAAAGAGCAGGCAGAAGAGTACGGCCATTCGCTAATGCGTGAACTCGGATTTTTAGCGGTGCATGGCTTTTTGCATTTATTAGGATATGACCATGAAACAGAAGAAGAAGAAAAAGAAATGTTTGCAAAACAAGAACAAATTCTTGAACAATATGGATTAAGGCGTTAGGCAATGAGCGAGAGAAGCAAACGATGGAAACGGTTTCTTTATGCTTGGTCGGGAATTGTGGCGGCAGTAAAAGAGGAAATACATATGAAAATACATCTCGCTTTTGCTGCCTTAGCCATTGTTCTTGCTAGCACTTTTCATATTACCAAATGGGAATGGCTCGTACTTTTATTAACAATTGGTTTAGTTATTAGCCTAGAAATGGTCAACACAGCAATCGAACGCGCCGTTGATTTGGCGACAAAAGAAATTCATCCGCTCGCAAAAGCGGCAAAGGATATAGCTGCTGGGGCGGTTTTCGTCAGCGCGATTATTGCTGTGGTGATAGGATGCATTATTTTTATACCGTACATGATTAGATAAGAAAATTCGAATTTTTCTGTTATATTTACATGAAGAGAGATGAAATTTTTCTCAATTTCTTGTAAAATGAAAAAGAGGAGTTCTTTCCTCTAGTTAGAAAGGAAGAGCATTGTTGAATACGTCATGGTTAATTGAAGAAGCGAAAAAGGCAAGGGAATATGCTTATGTGCCGTATTCTCAATTCAAAGTGGGTGCTGCTTTATTAACGAAAGACGGTAAAATATACCGTGGCTGCAATATTGAAAATGCCGCTTATAGCGCATGCAATTGCGCCGAACGAACTGCGCTGTTTAAAGCGTATTCGGAAGGCGATCGAGATTTTGCGGCGCTCGCGGTCATTGCCGATTCTTCACGTCCAGTTCCGCCTTGCGGAGTATGCCGCCAAGTCATTTCCGAATTATGCCCATCGGATATGAAAGTCATTTTGGCGAATACTAAAGGAGACGTTACGGAGCTTACAGTAAAAGAATTATTGCCAGCAGCATTTTCAGCGGAGGATTTGCATGATTAGGACAGGATACAAATCAGGATTTGTTTCGATTATTGGTAGACCAAATGTTGGAAAATCAACGTTTTTGAATCGCGTCATTGGGCAAAAAATTGCCATTATGAGCGACAAACCGCAAACGACACGCAATAAAATTCAGGGCGTGTACACAACTGATGATGTGCAAATTGTTTTTATTGATACACCTGGAATCCACAAGCCGAAGCACAAGCTAGGCGACTTTATGATGAAAGTAGCGCAAAACGCCCTAAAGGAAGTTGATCTCATTTTGTTCATGATCAACGCTGAGGAAGGATTGGGACGCGGGGACGCCTTTATTATAGAACGGCTAAAGGAAATTAACACTCCGGTATTTTTAGTGATCAATAAGATTGATCAGGTTCACCCTGATGAACTGCTGCCGCTTATTGACCAGTATAAATCGCTCTATCCGTTTGCCGAAATTGTTCCGATTTCCGCTTTGCAAGGAAACAATGTAGAAACATTAATTGAGCAAATAAAGAAGTATTTGCCAGAAGGTCCGCAATATTATCCGGCTGACCAAGTGACGGATCATCCAGAGCGGTTTATCATTGCAGAACTCATTAGAGAAAAAGCCCTTCATTTAACGCGGGAGGAAGTTCCGCATTCCATTGCGGTAGTCATTGATTCGATTGAACGCCGGGAAGATAGCCATGCCGTCTATGTAGGGGCGACGATTATCGTCGAACGCGATTCGCAAAAAGGTATCATTATTGGAAAGCAAGGCCGGATGCTGAAAGAAATCGGCCAGCGCGCCCGCATGGATATTGAGGGATTGCTTGGTTCTAAAGTGTTTTTGGAATTGTGGGTTAAAGTGCAAAAAGATTGGCGCAATAAATTGTCACAGTTGCGCGATTTCGGATTCCGGGAAGACGAATATTAACAAATTTTGTGTAACATAAACGGTTTGTAGGGAAGCAACCTATAAGTAAACTATGAAGCAAGATCTGTTCCCTAACAAGGACGGCTCTAAGCTTTATAATAAGCGATCCTACAGGCGGAAAGGTGTGGTTCGATGCTAGAATTTACGTGGAAGTTGTTCAGCCAAACGGGCAATATTGACACATATCTCCTTTTTAAAGAACTTGAAAGGGAGCATCAGCCAAATGGCGATGAACAAGAACAAGAGTTAGCGGAAATGGACCAGCCGATTTTCTAAGCTGCTTTTTCTCAGCTTGGTGGTGATCATATTGTTTGAAAAATGTGAGGCGATTGTACTCCGTACCACCGATTACGGAGAGACAAATAAAATTGTTACGCTGTTGACAAGGGAATGGGGAAAGGTGGCTGTGATGGCTCGTGGGGCAAAAAAGCCAAGCAGCCGCCTTTCCTCTGTTACGCAGTTGTTTACATATGGTCATTATTTAGTGCAAAGAAGCCGCGGAGTGGGGAGCTTGCATCAAGGAGAAGTCATTGATGCATTGAGGGCGATTCGCGAAGATATTTTCGCTACAGCATATGCTTCATATATTGTTGAATTAACTGACAAAATTACAGAGGAGAGGCGCCCCAATCCGTATTTATTTGAACTGCTGCTGCAAACACTAAAGTATATGAACGATGGGTTCGATTTAGAAATTCTTACATATATTTATGAGATGAAAATGTTGAACATCATCGGCCTATATCCTTCGCTAGACGAATGCGCGATTTGCAAGCAAAGCGTGGGGAAATTTTCCTTCTCCGTAAAAGAAGGAGGATTTCTGTGCGACCAATGTGCGGTGAAAGATCCGTATCGCATTTCCCTTTCTCCTGCAGCAGTAAAGCTTTTGAGGTTATTTTATTATCTTGACTTATCAAGGCTGGGTAAAATTTCTGTGAAAAAAGAAACGAAGGACGAATTGCACCGGGTCATTTCCGCCTATTACGATGAATATTCGGGTCTTTCGTTAAAAACGAGGCGCTTTTTAACACAAATCGAACAATTAAAAAATCGTCTGCAGTAAATAGGGCTGACCAAAAGAAGATGGGCAGCCCTTGTTTATATAAAATTCTTTTTTGAACAAAATGAATTTTCTTGATTTCTCTTTGCAAAACCATTCATTAAGTTATAATATTTTCATATGAGCATAGCGCTTTTAGTTTTTTAGCAAGGTGGTGAATAACGATCGAACTCAATAAACGCCAAGAACAAATTTTGCAAATTGTAAAAGATCACGGCCCAATTACGGGAGAGAGCATTGCAGAAAAATTGAACTTAACAAGAGCAACATTGCGTCCCGACTTGGCGATTTTAACAATGGCTGGCTATTTGGAAGCAAGACCGAGAGTCGGCTATTTTTATACTGGGAAAACAGGGACCCAACTTTTGGCGGACCGGATCAAAAAAATGAAAGTAAGCGATTATCAATCCATTCCCGTTGTCGTCAACGAAAATGTCAGCGTATACGATGCGATTGTAACCATGTTCCTTGAAGATGTGGGAACGCTGTTTGTTGTGGATGAAGAGTCGCTCTTGGCTGGTGTCTTATCGAGGAAAGATCTATTACGGGCCAGCATCGGCAAACAGGAACTCACGTCGATTCCGGTGAATATTATTATGACGAGAATGCCTAATATTACTGTTTGCTACAAAGACGATCTGCTCATCGATGTCGCTGAGCGGTTAATTGAAAAGCAAATTGACGCAATGCCGGTCGTTAAAAAAACGGACAAGGGGTATGAAGTGATTGGAAGGATTACAAAAACGAACATTGCAAAAGCGTTCGTTGCGCTAGCAAAAGACGATTTGCTTTGAGGAGGTTGAAGATGAGCCAGCGTGTTGTATACGTCGTTTCTGACTCGGGAGGAGAGACCGCTGAATTAGTCGTAAAAGCAGCTGCAAGCCAATTTAATAGCGCGCTAATCCAATTAAAGCGAGTGCCTTATGTCGAGGATCCATCGACATTAAAGGAAGTTGTAGCGCTTGCGAAAATGAATGATGCTATCATTGCATTTACGCTCGTCGTACCGCAAATGCGCCAAATTTTAATCGAAGAGGCCGAGCGCGAAGGGGTAGAGGTATACGATATCATAGGTCCGCTTATCGAGAAAATGCGGGATTTATTTGGCATGACACCTCGTTATGAGCCAGGCAAAGTTCGCGTGTTAGATGAAGATTATTTCAAGAAAATTGAGGCGATTGAATTTGCGGTCAAATATGATGACGGGCGCGATCCGCGCGGCATTTTGCGTGCGGATATTGTATTGATCGGTGTATCACGTACATCGAAGACACCGCTTTCGCAATATTTAGCACATAAAAGGCTAAAGGTGGCGAACGTTCCAATTGTTCCGGAGGTCGAGCCGCCGGAGGAATTGTTCAAAGTGGCCCCGGACAAATGCTTTGGGTTAAAAATTAGTCCGGAAAAGTTAAACTCGATTCGGCGTGAACGATTAAAATCACTCGGTTTAGACGATAAAGCAATTTATGCAAACATGGAGCGGATTAAAGAAGAACTCGATTACTTTGATCAAGTCATTAAAAAAATCGGTTGTGACGTTATTGACGTCACAAATAAAGCGGTGGAAGAAACGGCAAATATTATTATGAAAAAGAGAAAGTTATAAAAGAAGCGAAGCATTGTGCTTCGTTTTTTTTTTTACACCATGTTTATAAAATTTTATGGCATATTTTCGATAGTTGTATTATAATAAAAAATTGTGATAAAAATAAATGTCAACATGTTTAGAGTACATATAGAACGAGTAAACTATTTATAGTTTATTGTCAAGAAACGGATGTCGACAAAATTCGTTTGTCGCATCAGGGGAGAAGCAGGATTTTCGAAAGCGATGTAGAATATAAAAAATATAGGAGGCGACATTTGACTATTTTTGTCGACGCTGATGCATGTCCTGTAAAAGGTGAAATTTTCGCTCTTGCTTGTCAATATAATATAAAGAGCGTTTTTGTATCTTCATATAACCATTTTTCTCATGATGAAGAAATGGAATGGGTATATGTAGATACAGAAAAAGAGGCGGTTGACTTGTATATTGTCAATCATGCACAAAAAGGGGACATCGTTGTTACACAAGATATCGGATTAGCGAGCATGCTAGTGAGCCGAGAAATTTGTGTTGTGTCCCCACGCGGAAAGGTATATGAGGAAAAAGAAATGGGGCAACAGCTCTACATTCGTCACCTTCATGCGAAGCTGCGCAAAAGGGGCATATACACTAAAGGCATCAAGCGTTTTTCAAATGAAGAACGAAATGAGTTTCGAAAAAGCTTCGAAAAAATTTTGTCGAAATTCGCAGGAAATAAGAGGTAGGCCGAGAATAATAACATTACGGAGTTGTTCGTATGGGATACCGTATTCCCGAGGAAACAATTGAAGAAATCCGGCGATCGATCGACATTGTCGACGTCATCAGCGATTATGTCCAGTTAAAAAAACAGGGACGCAACTATTTTGGATTGTGTCCATTCCATGGAGAGAAAACACCATCTTTTTCTGTTTCGCCCGAGAAACAAATTTTTCATTGTTTTGGATGTGGCGCAGGTGGAAATGTGTTTTCATTCCTTATGGACATAGAGGGTCTTTCATTTGTTGATGCCGCAGAAAGATTAGCAGCAAGGGCAAACATCGATTTATCGCATCTTGCGCGCGATGATCAGCGAAAAAGATTGTCGGAAACAAGCGATGCCAAAAAAATGATCGAAGCCCACGAACTTTTAAAGAAATTTTATCATCATTTGCTCATAAATACAAAAGAGGGGCAAAATGCGCTCGACTATTTACAAGCGCGCGGAATAGACCGCGAGCTGATCGACGGATTTGAGATTGGCTACTCCCCTCATTCATGGGATGTTGCTGTAAAGTTTTTAAAGGGTCATGGCTATTCGCTTGAACTAATGGAAAAAGCGGGACTTGTCATTCGCAAAGAAAACGGCGAGTATTTTGACCGCTTTCGCAATCGAATCATGTTTCCAATCCATAATCATCAGGGGGAAACAGTCGCGTTTTCGGGACGAAGCATGGGACATGAACAACCCAAATATTTAAATAGTCCGGAAACGCCGATTTTCCATAAAGGCAAAATTTTATATAACTTTCACCAAGCGCGGTTGCACATTCGGAAACATCAACAAGCTGTGTTGTTTGAAGGATTTGCAGATGTCATTTCTGCGGTGAAAGCAGGAGTGGCGAATGCAGTTGCGACAATGGGAACTGCGTTAACTGATGAACAGGCCCGCATCCTACGTCGCAATGTTGAGTCTATTGTTATTTGTTACGATGGGGATGCAGCGGGAGTTGAAGCAGCGTTCCGTGCAGCCGAATTGTTGGCACAGGCAGGCTGTCATGTGAAAATAGCAACGATTCCTGATGGCCTCGATCCCGATGAATATATTAAGAAGTTCGGCTCAGAGAGATTCCGGCGCGATGTGCTAGAAGCGGGCAGTTCGTTGATGGCATTTAAAATGGCATATTTACGAAAAGGGAAAAATTTGCAAAGTGAAAGCGACCAGATTCGTTATGTTGAAGAAGTGCTAAAAGAAATTGCTCAACTATCCAGTCCTGTTGAACGGGATTATTATTTGCGGCAGCTTGCGAACGAATTTTCTCTCTCATTATCGGCTTTGCAACAGCAGCTAGAAAGATACAAAAAAACGAAGGTCACGGCTTCCGAAATCGCAAAGCAGACAAAGGCGCTTTCACCTATGCAAAAAAAATTGTTTCCGGCGTTTCATAATGCTGAACGTATGCTGTTAGCCCATATGCTTCGAAGCCGAGATGTGGCTTTGGCTGTTCAGCGGGAAATCCAAGGAAATTTTAATATCGAGGAGCACCGGGCGATTGCAGCTTACGTATACGCTTTTTACGAGGAAGGAAATAGCCCGGATGTGAGCGCGTTGCTTGCACGTCTGCCCGACGAACTTAAGCCGCTTGTTACAGAGTTGTCGATGATGCTTATTAACGAGCATATTTCTTCACAAGAGCTAAATGATTATGTGAAACATGTGTTGAATTATCCGAAATGGTTAAAGCTAAAAGAAAAAGAGCAAGAAAAAATTGAAGCGGAGCGCCAGAAGGATTTTTTAAAGGCTGCTCGTATTGCTAAAGAAATTATTGAAATGAAAAAACTGTTATCCAGCTCATAATGTCGTTTGAAAGTTTTAGAAGGAGGGGACGAAATGGCTGAAAAATCAGCTCGTTCAAAACAAGTCGACTCTGATGCAACAGTAGAGCAAGCAAAAGAGCAATTACTGGAATTAGGAAAAAAGCGTGGAGTATTAACGTATGAGGAAATTGCCGAACGGTTATCTGGATTTGATCTCGACTCCGATCAAATGGATGAGTATTACGAGTACTTAACAGAGCAAGGTATTGATGTCATTAGCGAATCGGATTTAGACGACGACCCGGATTTAGATGATCTTGTGAAAGAGGAAGAATTTGACCTGAATGATTTAACAGTACCTCCTGGCGTTAAAATTAATGATCCTGTTCGCATGTATTTAAAAGAAATTGGCCGCGTTCCTCTTCTTTCCGCTGAAGAAGAAATCGAATTGGCCAAGCGCATTGAACAAGGCGATGAAGATGCGAAACGCCGCTTAACAGAAGCAAACTTGCGCCTTGTCGTGAGCATTGCCAAGCGCTATGTCGGCCGCGGCATGCTATTTCTTGACTTGATTCAAGAAGGAAATATGGGCTTAATTAAAGCTGTAGAAAAGTTCGACTATAGAAAAGGATATAAGTTCAGCACGTATGCGACATGGTGGATCCGCCAAGCGATTACGCGCGCGATTGCTGATCAAGCACGGACGATTCGCATTCCAGTTCATATGGTCGAAACGATCAATAAACTCATTCGCGTTCAGCGCCAGCTTTTACAAGATTTAGGGCGCGAACCATCTCCGGAAGAAATTGCCGAAGAAATGGATTTGACGCCGGAAAAAGTACGCGAAATTTTAAAAATCGCTCAAGAACCCGTCTCGCTTGAAACACCGATCGGTGAAGAGGACGATTCGCACTTAGGAGATTTTATTGAAGATCAGGATGCGACTTCTCCTTCAGAACACGCGGCCTACGAACTGCTAAAAGAGCAGCTTGAAGACGTGCTCGACACGCTTACAGATCGAGAGGAAAATGTGCTTCGCCTCCGTTTTGGGCTAGATGATGGACGCACACGCACGCTTGAAGAGGTCGGAAAAGTATTTGGCGTTACAAGAGAACGCATTCGCCAGATTGAAGCGAAGGCGCTTCGAAAATTGCGCCATCCAAGCCGCAGCAAGCGCTTAAAGGACTTTCTTGAGTGATGAGTTCTAACCTTAAGTTCTCGATCCATCGAATCATTGTGAAAAAAGAGGAATCCTCTTTTTTCACAAATTTATGCTTGCTTTAGCAACGATCGAGGACAAATAGTTTACTTCTAGTTTGCGGAAGTAAACTATTTTTATTTCCAAGTTGGAAAGGTCGATCGGCATGAATGGAAAACGGCGTGAAATCATTGTGCGGGAAATTGAATATTGGAAGCGCTCTCGTCTCCTTCCGGAACAATACTGCGACTATTTGCTCGCGCTTTATACCGAAGGCGATATTCCCAACTCGCATTCAGAAAGGCTGCGCACGTTTGCAGGGAAGCGCATTTTCTTGATATTGTTAATTTGTCTATTGTTTCCATCTGGTATTCTTGTCATTTATTTTACTGAATTGTCGTTTGTTTTGCAAATGCTCTTTTTGTCCTTTTTTATCCTAATTTGCTTTATCGGGGGATGGGCATGGAGAAAGGAAGCGAAGCTCATTCATCTTCCGCTTGTTAGCGGGGCGTTTTTATTGTTCCTTTCATCGATTCGGATCAGCGATTATTATTTTCCGAAAATGACATTTGTCTCAGGGATCACGATTTTTATTAATTGTTTACTATGGCTGGCGATCGGAATACGTTTTCGATTCCTTTATTTCACTATTTCTGGAGCAATTGGTATTCTATTATTGCTCGCTTCATTCTTTTTCTAGCTGCCGTTTTTTCGACGATTTTCAACGAGAATGTCATTTAGGGCTTTTCCTTCTTTTGAATTTACAGTAAAATAAAATTGTTTGTAGCGGTTACATTTTTAGGAGAGTGTATACATAAGGGAGGTAAAAACAATGAATCGAAATCCATTGATCCCGTTTGTACTCATTATGGTATTTGGGATTGGTCTTACGATCACTCTTTCATTCAAAGGGCTTGGCGATGCAAAGGAACTTGCGAAGGAGAAAGAAGGCGGCAATAAAACAGAACAAACGGCTGCTGCCAATCCGGAGGAGTTTTATAAACAAACATGTAGCGGCTGTCACGGTGTAAACTATGAAGGTGGCGTCGGTCCGTCGTTAAAAGGCGTCGGTAAACGTCTTTCTTTAGATCAAATCAAAGATGTCATCCAACACGGCCGCGGCAACATGCCTTCTGGACTTGTTCCACCTGAAAAAGCTGATGAAATGGCAAAATGGCTTTCTAAATTGAAATAATGACCGAATCCCCTTCACCTTAGGTGAAGGGATTTTTTGTTTATGGTACAATAGCGAAGAAATGACGCAACGGTGAAAGGAAGATACGATGAATGAGTTAAAGTTGTCGAAACGGCTTGAAACAGTTGTTTCGTTCATACCAAAGCAGTCAAGGCTGGCTGACATAGGCTCTGATCATGCCTATTTGCCTTGCTATGCCTATCTTCACGGTTACATAACGATGGCGGTGGCGGGAGAGGTGGCCGACGGTCCTTTTCGTTCAGCACAGCAGCAAGTCGAGAAAACCGGGCTTAGCCACGTCATTTCGGTGAGAAAGGGTGATGGCCTTGCCGTTATTCATCCGAGCGAGGTCGATTGCATCACGATCGCCGGAATGGGAGGGACGCTGATTGCGAACATTTTAGAAGATGGGAAGGAAAAGCTAGAAGGAGTAAAGCGCTTGATATTGCAGCCGAATGTCGGTGCGCATATCGTGCGGAAATGGTTAGTTGACAACGATTGGGAATTAATAGATGAGCGCATTTTAGAGGAAGACGGCCAAATTTATGAAGTGCTTGTAGCAGAAAAAGGAAGCGGACTAAAACCGTATCACCGCCTTGAAGCAGAGTTATTGGTTGGACCGTTTTTGCTGCAAGAACGCAATGGAGTTTTTTTAAAAAAATGGAAAAGTGAAGTAGGTCATTGGAAGCGGATCGTGGCGCATCTCGAGGCCAAAGGGACGACCGAAGAAAGCATAGCGAAAAAAGAGGAATTGGAACGAAAAATTCGGTTAGTAGAGGGGGTTTTGCAATGAGTAAGATTCCAAATGGATATGAAGTGATCCAACTGTTTGAACGATTTGCACCAAAACATTTAGCGATGGAAGGGGATCCGATCGGCCTGCAAATCGGCACGCTTAATAAACCGATTCGGACGGTAATGGTCGCTTTAGACGTTCTTGAGAATGTAATTGATGAAGCAATAGAGAAAAGTGTCGATTTAATTATTGCTCACCATCCGCCAATTTATCGCCCATTGAAACAAGTTGTGACCGAACAGCCGCAAGGCCGCATTGTTGAAAAATGCATTAAACACGATATTGCCGTATATGCGGCTCATACTAATTTAGATATCGCCCAAGGCGGAGTCAATGATTGGCTCGCTGAAGCGATGGGGCTTCAGCACGTAGAAGTGCTTGTTCCTACATACGAGGAAGCGCTGAAAAAATTAGTTGTCTATGTTCCAAAAACACACGCGGATGTTGTGAGAGAGGCGCTCGGTAACGCGGGTGCCGGCCATATCGGCAATTATAGCCATTGTACGTTTAACAGCGATGGCGTCGGAACATTTTTGCCGCAGGAAGGAGCAAATCCTTTTATCGGTGAAAAAGGTGCGCTCGAAAAAGTTGAGGAAGTGCGAATTGAGACGATTTTCCCTGCTTCGCTGCAAAAAAAAGTGATTGCGGCGATGCTCAAGGCTCATCCGTATGAAGAAGTGGCGTATGATATATATCCGCTTGAAAATAAAGGGCGCGTATGGGGTTTAGGGCGAATCGGACAGCTGCCGCAAGAGATGACGCTCGCTGAGTTTGCTGAACACGTAAAAAAGTCGTTGGATGTCCCAAAAGTTCGCGTAGTTGGGGATTTGCAAGACAAAATTAAAAAAGTAGCAGTTGTCGGTGGCGATGGGAATAAATATATTTGGCAGGCGAAAATGAGCGGAGCGGATGTGTATGTAACAGGAGATATCTACTATCATGTAGCACATGACGCAATGGCGATGGGCCTAAACATCATCGACCCTGGACATAATGTAGAAAAAGTAATGAAGCAAGGCGTCGCTCGCTTTTTAAAACAGGAATTTAGCAAGCAAAAATGGGCAACGACTGTTTATGCATCACAAGTGCATACCGACCCGTTTATGTTTGTTTAACGCGTTCGCCGACCCATTTTTTCTTCTATATTGTAGGTAGGAGATATCTATTCAAATACAAAAGGGTGCCGCAATACGGACACCCTTTTTAACATCATCACCGCTTCATCTCCCACTTCTACACCATATGTAGGAGAGAGAGATTCATTGTTCGTGCTTCGTCTTTACTTTTGGCAAAATTTTTTGTAGCGGTACTTTTCGTTCCCGTTTCCATGTCTCAGGATTATTCGGATCAAACTGTTCAAGAAATTCGATGACTTCCTTTGTAATCGGCGTCGGTGTTGATGCGCCTGCGGTAACAGCTACTTTTTTAGCGTTTTTAATCCATTCAATGTCAATTTCTGTTACATCGGCAACACGGTATGCTTTTGTTCCAGCAATCTCCTCAGACACTTGGGCAAGACGGTTTGAGTTGTTGCTTCGCGGATCGCCGACAACGATGGTGACATCTGCATCTTTCGCTTGATTAGCCACCGCTTCTTGACGCACTTGGGTAGCCAAACAAATTTCTTTATGCATTTCTACATGCGGATATTTTTCTTTTACTTTCTCCATAATATGAGCAACATCCCATTGGCTCATCGTCGTTTGGTTTGTGACCATAACACGGTCGCTTTGAATCGCCAATTTCGCGACATCGTCGACCGTCTCGACAAGATGAATGCGCTCTGGATCGAT
Organism: Anoxybacillus tepidamans PS2; assembly: GCF_000620165.1. Lineage (GTDB taxonomy): Bacteria > Bacillota > Bacilli > Bacillales > Anoxybacillaceae > Anoxybacteroides > Anoxybacteroides tepidamans_A. The sequence goes on along the minus strand of NZ_JHVN01000001.1, from coordinate 173,771 downwards.
GCCGATGGCTCCTTCCGGCTCAGGATGCCCTTTTTTGCCAATGTAAATGATTTCATATCCGTTCGCTAGTTTTTCGCGAATTAAATCGTGTGTTTTCGTAACATCTGGGCATGTGGCGTCGATGGTGACAAGTCCTTTTTCACGAGCGCGTTTTTTGACTTCCGGCGACACACCGTGAGCGGTAAAAATGACGGTTCCATGATCAATTTGCTCGAGAATTTCCAAGCGGTTTTCCCCATCGAGCGTGATGATGCCTTCTTCAGCGAACGCATCAGTTACGTGTTTATTATGAACGATCATTCCTAAAATATAGATCGGTCTCGGCAACGTCGGGTCCAACGCGGCGTTTCTCGCCATCACCATGGCATCCACCACTCCATAACAGTAGCCGCGCGGCGTAATTTTAATCACTTCCATAACGCAAAGATCCTCCTTCAACAGGGCATTAGAACACTCCCTTTTCATTATATCGGAGAAGGAGGAAGAACACAAAGAAGAATTAAATGTACAGCTTAGGGGTAGATGGCCTCGGTTCTTGAACAGTTTTTTCTTTTGCCGCTCGTTTGGAGGTCGGCAACTCGCGTTGAACATTAGAAGCAGGCTTGTCGCTTCCTTTTGATTGTTGTTTTTGCGCTGTCTGCGGTTCTTGCTGTTCCTTTTCTTCTTCGCTCTCGTCTGTTGATTTGAGTTCTCTAAATATTTTCATCATCGCCGGGAGATTTTTAATCAACGGGCCATATTGCTGTACCATTGGGACAACGTTCTGAGCGATCCCGAGCATTTTTTGCACATTGCCGAGCATGCCTGTAATTCCTCCGCCCGTCGTTCCCGCACTACTTGCGATATTCTGCATAGCCGGCATCGAGAAAAATGGGGATGACGGCGTCGGCATTGCCGGAGTCCGGGAAAACAGTCTTGCTAAAAATCCGCCCATTCCCGGTCTTGAATACATGGCTTGCTGTGGAAATAATGAGTTCATAAATGGAAACGGCCGGGACGAGGAAGTTGGGAACATAGGGGGACGTATCATCTGTGTTCCTCCTTTCTTATAGGTCACTTCTATCATAAAATATGCCACTATCCTAAAAAGTGTTTTTTATTTAGACGGCTGCCTATTCTTGCAGGGAAAAGCCAAAATCAGCTATAATGGTAAATCGGGTTTGTTTAGCGGCATGAAATAGGAGACGAAAGGAGAGGAAAGTGTGAAAGAGACATTGTTCGAACGGTTTTCGTTTCAACCTTTTATTATAGAAGCTATTAAAGACCTCGGCTTTTACAAACCGACAGAAATTCAAGAGCGGCTGATTCCGGGGATTCTTCGCGGGGAAAGCGTTGTCGGACAGTCGCAGACGGGAACCGGCAAGACGCATGCATATTTATTGCCGATCATTGAAAAAATTGATCCATCGCGCGAGGAAGTGCAAGCAGTGATTACGGCGCCGACACGTGAGCTTGCGACGCAAATTTATCATGAAATATTAAAAATTACAAAATACAGTCCGAAAGAGGCAGCGATTACGGCCCGTTGTTTTGTTGGGGGAACGGATAAGCAAAAGACGATCGAGAAATTAAAAAAACAGCCGCACCTTGTTGTCGGAACACCTGGAAGAATCAACGACCTGATTCGTGAACAAGCGTTATCTGTACATACTGCTGCGACGCTTGTAGTGGATGAAGCAGACTTGATGCTTGATATGGGATTTATTTTCGATGTGGACCAAATTGCATCGAGAATGGTTAAAGAATTGCAAATGTTAGTATTTTCTGCGACGATTCCAGAAAAATTAAAACCATTTTTGAAGAAGTATATGGAGAATCCGAAATATGTTCATGTCGACCCGAAGCAAGTAACTGCTGAAAAGATTGAACATGTGCTCATTCCGCTTCGTCATCGCGATAAAATGAAATTATTATATGATCTACTCGTTGCGTACAATCCGTATTTAGCCATTGTATTCACGAATACAAAAAAGATGGCGGACGAGGTCGCTGACGCGTTAAGTGAAAAAGGATTAAAACCGGGGGTATTGCACGGTGATTTAACACCGCGGGAACGAAAAAAAATGATGAAGCAAATTCGTGATCTTGAATTCCAGTACATTGTTGCGACGGATTTAGCAGCGCGCGGCATTGATATTGAGGGAGTCAGCCATGTCATTAATTACGAATTGCCGAGTGATTTGGAGTTTTATGTGCACCGTGTCGGAAGAACAGCGCGGGCAGGGTATACCGGAACAGCTGTGACAATTTATGAACCTTCCGATCAAGATACGCTGACAAAGCTTGAAAAAATGGGGATTCAGTTTCTCCACCGTGATCTTGTGCGCGGAGAATGGACAGACTTGCCGGCGTGGAATCAACGAAGCAAGCGGGCAAGACAAGAGGGAGAAATTGAGAAGCTTGCGAAAAAAGCTGTTGCAAAGCCGAGAAAAGTCAAACCAGGATATAAGAAAAAAATGCAAGAAGAAATCGAAAAAAGAAAAAAACGGCTACGCCGCTTAAAAAATAAATAAGGCGGCATCGAAAGAAGGGGAGATGGAGATGTTGAAAATTGGTTCGCACGTATCGATGAGCGGCAAAAAAATGCTGCTTGCAGCCAGCGAAGAAGCAGTTTCATACGGGGCAAATACATTTATGATTTATACGGGGGCACCGCAAAATACAAAAAGAAAAAAAATTGAAGAATTAAACATTGAAGCGGGACTTGCTCATATGAAAGAGAATGGAATTGAAGAAATTGTCGTCCATGCACCGTATATTATTAACATTGGCAATACAGTCAACCCCGCGACATTTCAGCTTGGTGTCGAATTTTTACAGACGGAAATCGAGCGGACAGCGGCTATCGGAGCGAAGCAAATTGTCCTTCACCCTGGCGCGCATGTCGGGGCTGGGATTGATGCGGGAATCAACAAAATTATTGAAGGATTGAATGAAGTGCTGACTTCTGATCAGCATGTGGAAATTGCCTTAGAGACAATGGCAGGGAAAGGATCGGAGTGCGGCAGCCGTTTCGAAGAGTTGGCGAAAATTATTGATGGCGTCACGCACAACGACAAGCTATCGGTTTGTTTTGATACGTGCCACGTTCACGATGCCGGATATAATATCGTTGAAGATTTCGATGGTGTTTTAGAGGAATTTGACAAAATTATTGGCATCGAACGGTTAAAAGTGCTTCATATTAATGATAGTAAAAATGTGCGTGGCAGCCGGAAAGACCGCCACGAAAATATCGGTTTTGGCCATATTGGATTTCAGGCGCTTAACTATATCGTTCATCATCCGCAACTCGCTTCTATTCCAAAAATTTTGGAAACTCCATATGTTGGTGAAGACAAAAATAACAAAAAACCACCGTATCGTTTTGAAATTGCAATGCTGCGCGAGCGACAGTTCGATGAAGACGTACTTCAAAAAATTATGCAATCATAGAATAGGCGATCTCCGTTGTGAGATCGCTTATTTTTTGTTTATAAACTTTAGAAATAATTCATTTGCTTGTTTAGCGGTTTGGGGAGAGGTAATTTTAGCTAACTCCCGTACCCATTTTGCTCTTTCTTGAGGGTTGAAAACATTAATTTTATTGTTGCGGGCGATATGAATAATCTGTTTCGCTTCTTCAATAGATAGTGAAATACCGTAATCGCGGCTGTATGACACAAGCTCTTCAGGGGTGATTGTTTTAATCTTTTGATTAATGAGTTGTTGATAAAGATTCATCGCTATCTCCTCCTCTTATGTATCGTATGAAACAGGAGGCTGGAGCGTGTTATGTATAATAAAAGAAAACACATGCAATGAAGTCAGCGATTATGTATTAGCCCGCATTTATATATTATTTTTGGGTGCGAAACAATAAGGGAGAAGCCATTAATCAATCTGTGAAATAGGACGGAAATTAGCCATTTATTGAGCTTGTTCGTTTACAAATCGGAAGCTTTTCGTTATACTACATTCGTAGATAAATCGTAATCATTCTTAATTTCGAAAATCTTAGGTGGGAAAAGCATGAACACAGAAACTGTATTGCAAGTTGATCACGTATCATTTCGATATGAGAAAGAAAATGTGTTAGAGGACGTGACGTTTTCCGTTCCGAAGGGGGCTTTTCTAGGACTAGTCGGTCCGAACGGTTCAGGGAAATCGACTTTGTTAAAGTGCATACTTGGTTTATTGAAACCGCAAAACGGTAGCATCTCATTGTTCGGCACCCCTATTGCCGCATTTAAAGAATGGCATCGTGTCGGTTTTGTGTCGCAAAAAGCCAACAGCTTCAATACTGGATTTCCGGCCACTGTATACGAAGTTGTTGCCAGCGGGTTAACAGCGAAACTTGGGCTGTTTCGTTTTTTGAAAGAAAAAGAAAAGCAAGCCGTTCGCGAGGCGATTGCTGCGGTCGGAATGAGCGAGTTTGCGAACCAGAATATCGGAGAGTTGTCAGGGGGACAACAACAGCGCGTCTTTATTGCCCGGGCGATTGTAAGCAACCCAGAGTTGCTTATTTTAGACGAACCGACTGTTGGAGTTGACGTGCAACATGTTCAAAATTTTTATAATATGCTTGATGAGTTAAACCAACGCCTAGGTATTACGTTAATATTAGTAACGCATGATATTGGGACGATTACGGAAAAAGTCACGCATGTTGCCTGTTTAAATAAACATCTTTATTTTCATGGGAAAGCAGCAGAATTTGCTGAATTGCAAGAGCATGATTTTTCAACGTTTTACGGCCATCATCTTCATGTGCTTTCCCATCAGCATTGACGGAGGGCTTTGTAATGATTGAAGCGATGTTTCAGTATGAATTTTTGCGCAACGCGTTTTTCGCAGGCATTTTAATTGGATTAATAGCGCCTTTACTAGGAGTATTTATTGTTGTTCGCCGATCGGCGCTTATTGCTGACGCGCTGAGCCACGTCACATTGGCAGGAATCGCCGCTGGTTTATTACTTGAGAAAAAAGTAAGTGTATTTACTTCATGGAATCCGTTGTATATTGGAATGGGGTTTTCTGTTACAGGGTCATTGCTGATCGAAAAATTACGCAGCGTGTATAAACATTATCAAGAGTTGGCGATTCCGATTATTTTATCGGGCGGCATCGGTTTAAGCGTCATTTTTATTTCACTTGCCGACGGATTTAATACGGATTTATTCACATATTTGTTCGGAAGCGTCAGCGCTGTCAGCAGGCAAGATGTTTGGATCATTTTAGGAATTGCATGTGCTGTTATCGCGACAATTTGGTTGTTATATAAGGAGCTATTCCTTCTCTCGTTTGATGAAGAATATGCAGTGGCATCGGGCATTCGAGCAAAAACCATTCATTTTGTGTTTATTGTGCTAGTGGCGCTTGTGATTGCTGCGTCGATGCGAATTGTGGGCATTTTGCTTGTATCGTCGCTTATGACGTTGCCGGTTGCCGCCAGCATTCGCATAGCTAAAGGTTTTAAGCAAGCGCTTATTTACTCCATTATATTCGGTGAATTGTCAGTAATCGCTGGGCTGTTTGTATCATACGAGATCGATTTGGCACCTGGTGGAACGATTGTAATGTTAGCTGTGCTTATTTTATTGCTGTCTATACTATGGAAAAAATGGAGAAGGGGATCATAAAATATGAATGTCGCACAAGCCATTCAACTAATGAAGGAAAAAGGGTTTAAACATACGGGAAAGCGGGAAGATATGCTGCATTTATTTGCAGAAACCAATAAGTATTTAACAGCGAAAGATGTGCTAGATGCCTTAAAAGACGAATATCCCGGACTAAGCTTTGACACAATTTACCGCAATTTGTCACTGTTTGTTGATCTCGGTATTTTAGAAACGACAGAGTTATCCGGTGAAAAACACTTCCGCTTTAGATGTGACATCGCCCATCATCATCACCATTTTATTTGCATGGAATGCGGCATGACGAAAGAGATCGCGACGTGTCCAATGAATGGATTGCTTGAACATTTGCAAGGGTATGAGGTATCTGGTCATAAATTTGAAATATATGGGAAATGCCCCGAGTGTCAAAGGGATATCTCGCTATGAGGAGATATCCCTTTTGTTTCACATATTCACCGAGAAGTCTCCCATCTTGAAACGACGTGTAGGTGGGAGAGGTTCAGCGAAATAGTTCGTCAATATGTTTTTTGGCTTCAAGCCACGTGTTGACCCGAATCACCTGCTTCGGTAAAGGTCCTTGGTTATACGGCGTATCAAATAATATGACAGGAATGTCGCACTGTTCGCCGATGTCGCAAGCGTTGTCGTATTTGTCTTCAAAAAAAGCGGCGATATTATATGTTTTTACCGCGGCAATCTTGTCATGCGAACCGATTAGTTCAATGTGATGGTAATGTACGCCATGTTTTTGAAACCATTGTTCTGTAATGTCGTATAGGTGTTTGCCACGGGCACTAATGTAAAACAGTTCATATTTGTTTTTCCAGCTGTCGATCACTTCAAGAGCATTCGGCGCTAGAGGTGCCTCAGCATAAATCATCCCTTCATATTGTTCCATCCAACGATCGATCTCTTCTTCGGTTGTATCATACAGCGGCGCTAAATTGTATTGAGTAATATCATTTAGCGTCAGTTCTTTTTGAAACGATCGATTTAAGTAAGGGATAAATGTGCTGGGACATGTTACAGTTCCGTCGATGTCGATGCCGAGTCTTTTCCTCATTGCTGTTTTTAGCACTCCTTTCCCTCTATATTGTAACATACCGCACGTATTTTTCCTTATGATGAAAACATTCGCATCAATATTTTTTCAGTTATAACCTATACTATAAATGCTCCTTACTTAAGGAAAGCGAGGGAACAAGATGACCGATGATCGCAATCGCACGTATAACGAAAGTTACGTGCAACGAATGAGAGAAGTGGATACGGAGCCTGATTTTATGGAAGAAACATCCACAGAAATCGCTGAACCGATTCGTCGATACGACGAACGGGATGAGAGAGAAGGAGCAGACGGAACAGGGCTCGGTTGGACAGCGTTAGCCCTTGCCATTCTTTCCCTGTTTATTATGCCAATTATTTTAGGAGCAGCAGGGATTATTGTTGGTTTTATCGCGCGCCGGCGCGGTGCAGAAACGTTAGGTGCTTGGGCGATCGGCATCGGAGCGGTGTCGATCATCGTGAAGCTGTTTATTTTGCCATTTTATTACTAACGTAAAAAGCTTGACGCATTTGCGTCAAGCTTTTTGTGATTGCTTTTGTTTAGCGTAATATTCCTCCGCAAGTTTATCCACTTCTTTTTTCAATTCTTCGACCATTGTTTCTTCTGGAACTTTGCGGACGATTTTTCCATGGCGGAAAAGAAGTCCTTCTCCGCGCGCCCCAGCGATGCCGATGTCAGCTTCTCTCGCTTCCCCTGGTCCGTTTACAGCGCAGCCAAGCACGGCAACTTTAATTGGCGCTTTAATTTTTGCAATGTAATCCTCAATTTCATTGGCGATGCTAATGAGGTCAATTTCGATGCGCCCACAAGTTGGACAAGAAATAAGGGTAGCGGCATTAGAAGCAAGTCCAAAGGTTTTTAGCAATTCCCTTGCTACTTTTACTTCTTCTACCGGATCGGCGCTGAGCGAAACACGAATCGTGTTGCCGATGCCTTTGCTTAAAATCGCCCCTAAACCAGCAGCGCTTTTGACTGTTCCAGCAAACAATGTGCCCGATTCAGTAATGCCAAGGTGAAGCGGGTAGTCAAACGTGCGCGCCGCTTTTTCGTACGCTTCAATAGCCAGGCGAACATCTGATGCTTTTAGCGATACGATGATATCGTGGAAGTCGAGTTCCTCCAAAATGCGGATATGGTGCAAAGCGCTTTCGACCATGCCGTCCGCTGTTGGATATCCGTATTTCTCTAAAATACGTTTTTCTAACGAGCCAGCATTAACGCCAATCCGGATTGGCACGCCTCTTTCTTTTGCGGCTTTTACAACCGCCTCCACTTTTTCGCGACGTCCAATATTTCCAGGATTGATGCGAATTTTATCCGCACCGCCTTCAATCGCCTTTAGCGCTAATTTGTAGTCAAAATGAATATCAACAACAAGCGGAATATTAATGCGCTTTTTTATTTCAGGAATCGCATTGGCCGCGCGTTCGTCCGGACAAGCGACACGGACCACTTGGCAGCCTGCTTCTTCTAGCCTTTTTATTTCAGCAACGGTTGCCTCGACATCATGCGTCTTTGTTGTCGTCATGCTCTGAATAACGACTTCGTTACTTCCGCCGATCGTCAAATTTCCGACTCGAACGGGGCGGGTTTTTGAACGATGGATAATTTCATTCACAAAACATTCGCTCCTTTTAAGAAACAAGTTCATGTCTGCTTCTCAACTATTGTAACAATGTTAAACATCGATTGACAAGAAATTCGTTAATTTCTCTTATAGACCGGAAATTTATACGTTTTCCCGATCTGTAGAGCATTTGCTTTTACGCTAGGGTTCAATGTTTCAAAGTCTTTAATTAGTTGCTCAATAGGAACACGCAGTGCCCCGCCTTGCTCACGCTCCACGATGGAAAGTAATGTATCTCCAGCTTTTACCTCGACCATTTGATAGTTGATGGCTTTGTTGGTTTTCGTTGGCTCGGTATATATATGTTTTGGCTGTGCAGCAGTAGGCAGCGTCCCTTTTGTTACATCATGATAGACGATATATATAAATAAACAAAATAGGAGCAAGACGATTAGCTTTTTCATTTTTGTTTTCCCTCCTAAAGCGGCTATTAAGTATGTATGCTTGTCCTAATGAAATATACCTATATGTGGAGGAAACGCTTAAAAAATGGAACAGATCTTTACTGAAACTTAACATTTCATTAATAAAAGAATAAAACTTGTTCGTTACAATGAACTTGTGAATCAGATGATAGAAAAAATATGGAGGGTAAAAAGATGCTGAAAAGAAATCTCAAGTTAGCGATGGGGGCACTACTTATTACGGGGGCGCTTGCAGGATGCGGCAATTCTGACAGCACTGCGAAAGAGACAGGGGAAAACAAGAAAGAAGAAACAGCGCAATCTTATTCTGGAACGTTGACAGCAGCTGGTTCGACGGCGCTTCAACCTCTTGCTGAAGAAGCGGCGAATGAATTTATGCAAAAATATCCTGATGTTTCGATTACAGTGCAAGGCGGCGGAAGCGGCACTGGCGTGAACCAAGTAGCGGCAGGCGCTGTGCAAATCGGTAACTCGGATGTTCCATCAGCTGAAAAAATTGAAGATAAAACAAAAGCGGGAGAGCTCGTTGACAATAAAGTAGCAGGAATCGCATTTGCTTTAGTAGTCAATAAAGATGTGAAAGTTGAATCTTTAACAGCGCAACAAATTCAAGATATTTTCTCTGGTAAAGTGAAAAACTGGAAAGAAGTAGGCGGGAACGATGAGAAAATTAATGTCATTAACCGTCCAGCTTCTTCAGGAACGCGCGCAACATTTGAAAAGACGTTGATGAAAGGTGTTAAGGTAAACGACAGCATTGGAACAGTGCAAGATTCTAACGGTGCGGTTGAACAAGCAATCAAGTCTACCCCAGGGGCAATCAGCTATGTTGCGATGTCTTATCTAGTAGGCGACAAAGCGAATGCGCTAACAACGTTGAAAATTGATGGTGCAGAGCCAACGGTAGAAAATATTAAGGCACAAAAATATCCGTTCTGGTCTTATGAGTACATGGTAACAAAAGGTGAAGCACAAGACGCAGTGAAAGGGTTTATCGATTTTGTGAAAAGCGAAGAATTTGCTGCAAAAGTAAAAGAAATGGGCTACATCCCAATTTCTGAATTAGAATAATTGGATATCGTGGGCTGGCTATTTTCTAGTCAGTCCTCTTCGTTTGAATAATCGGGAAGGTGAAGCGACGATGAAGGGGAAAAAACCAATTAATTATTGGAAAAGTGAATACATTGGAAGAATGTTAGTAACATTTTGCGGTTTTTTAATTGTTTTTGCCACTCTTGCAATTATTGTGTTTATTTGCAGCAAAGGAATTCAATCGTTTACTCAAAGCCACATTTCGCTAAAGGAAATGTTGTTTTCGAAACAATGGGCTCCGAACGATTCTGCCCATCCGAAATACGGAGCGGTCATTTTTATTGTCGGTTCGACACTTGTATCGATTGGAGCCGTTTTGTTAAGCGCACCGATTGCGATTGCGCTAGCCGTATTTATCAACTATATATGGCCTGAATTTGGAACAAAAGTGCTAAAACCTGTATTAGAATTGCTTATCGGTATCCCATCGGTTGTTTACGGATTTTTAGGGGTGACTCTTCTTGTTCCAATGTTGCGAGACTCGTTTGGCGGAGTCGGGTTTAGTTTAATTGCAGGTATTATTGTTTTAAGTATTATGATTTTACCGACGATAGCAAGCATTGCAGCAGATGCGATCGGGGCTGTGCCGCACGCCTATTTGGAAGCTTCGTACGGATTAGGTTCGACGCGATGGCAAGCGATTAGCCGAGTGATCGTTCCTGCGGCCCGCAAAGGAATTTTAACAGGTGTCGTATTAGGGTTGGCCCGTGCGTTTGGGGAAGCGCTCGCTGTTCAGATGGTCATCGGAAATACTGTGAAGCTGCCTTCTGGGTTATATAGTCCAACGGCCACATTGACAGGAATTTTAACGATGGATATGTCCAATACGTTAAATGGAACGGCTTGGAATAATGCATTATGGACGTTGGCGATGATTTTGTTATTAATTTCTTTCTTTTTTATTTTAATTGTTCGAGCAATTGGACAAAGAGGTGGAAAATAACATGAAGGCAAGAACAGTGGATGCTATTTGGACAGGGATTTTATATGCGATTTCCTTTTTGGTTGTCGTTTTATTAGGCTTTTTCATTGTAACGATTATTTTAAGAGGATGGGGATTTTGGGATCCGCAGTTTCTTTTTGGCAATCCGAGCAATACGCAGGCAGGAGGCGGAATCGGGCCGCAGCTGTTTAATTCTCTGTACATGCTTGTATTGACGTTGCTTATCTCTGTGCCGCTAGGGCTTGGAGCGGGAATTTATTTAGCGGAGTATGCGAAACAAGGAAAGCTGCTTAGCTTCATTCGGCTATGTATTGAGGCGATGGCTTCCCTTCCGTCTATTGTTGTCGGATTGTTTGGCCTTTTAGTGTTTGTGACATTAACAGGGTGGGGCTATACGCTGATTGGCGGTGCGTTGGCGATTACGATTTTAAACTTGCCAGGTTTGACAAGGGTATGTGAAAATGCCATTTTAGATGTCCCATATAGCGTGAAAGAAGCAAGCCTTGGGCTAGGGGCAACAAGATGGCAGACGTTGGTGAGAGTCGTTCTTCCAGCGGCATTGCCGCAAATTATAACCGGCGTCATTTTAGCAGCGGGAAGAATTTTTGGAGAGGCTGCGGCTCTTATCTATACAGCAGGTCTAACGACGCCGTTCTTAAACGCTTCCGCTGACCTGTCGAGCAAATTAAATCCGTTCAATATGTTCCGGCCGGCTGAAACGTTGACTGTCCATATTTGGAAATTAAACTCTGAGGGAATCGTGCCAGATGCAAAATTAATTGCGGCTAAATCGGCAGCCATTTTAATTGTTATGGTTTTACTATTTAACATTGCCGCTCGGCTTATTTCCGTGTTATTGCAACGCTATTTTACAGGGAGCAAAGGTAGAAAAAAACGAAATGCCAACAAAATCGCTGTTTAACACATTCACCGAGAAGTCTCCCATCTCTAAGCAAAGTGTAGGTAGGGGAGGTTCATAAACGAGTAAACAACATAAGGATTTCAGTTGGGGGATTGAGTAGCTTGTGTTTTACCCGCGATTTATGATTTTTGTAAAATATCCTCTAAATCTAAATAGGAGATCGCTAACATTCGTGCTATTGCTTAATAGAAAAAAGGGGCTGACCCAAAACGCGAATGCGTTTTGGGATTAGCCCCTTTTTTACACCAAAATAGAAGAATCGCTCGTTTTCTGGTAGAATAGAGTCACCACAACAACCATCACCGGAAAAGGAGCGATTCTTTTATGAAACATGATCATATTTCTTTTAAAGAGTATACCATGGATAACCTCACGTTGCCAAGCAATATTGCCGATCTCATTCCACCGGATAATATGGCTCATGTGGTTCACGAAATGGTCGAGCGCATTCCGATGGAGACGTTTCTTCCTTACTATAAAGGCGGCGGTACCTCTTCTTATCATCCAAAAATGATGACGAAAATTATCCTCTACGCGTATACCCAAAAAATGTATCATGGTCGAGAAATTGCTCGACAATTAGAAGTTCATCTTCCGCTCATGTGGCTGAGTGGGTTTCAAAAGCCGGACTTCCGTTCCATCAACCGATTTCGTTCGGAACGGATGAAAGGGTTGATGGACGACTTGTTCCGAGAAATGATCACCCTGCTTGTTGCGGACGGCTATGTCAACATGGAAGACTATTTCGTCGATGGGACGAAAATTGAAGCGAATGCCAACCGATACACGTTCGTTTGGCGGAAATCCTCCGAGAAGTACCAAGAGAAATTACAAGCCCATGTGGATCAGCTCATTGCCCAGATCGATACAATTGTGGAAGAAGAAAATGCGGAAGAAATCGATGCTTCGCCTGCTTTTACTTCAAAAGAAATCCGAAAGAAAACCGAGGAGTGGGAAAAACGGTTGGAGGTCGAGCCGGACAACCAACCGTTGAAGAAGGCGGTCAAGAAGATGAAGGAAGACTATTTGCCCCGCAGTGAAAAGTACGAACACCAACTCCAAGTATGCGGGGACCGCAACAGTTATTCCAAGACAGATGAGGACGCGACGTTCATGCGTTTGAAAGAAGATCACATGCGAAATGGCCAACTGAAGCCGGCGTATAACGTACAGGTGGGCTCTTCCGATCAGTTCGTTCTGGGGTATTCGCTTCACCAGAGACCCGGCGATACTCGTTGTCTTCTGCCACACCTAGAGACGGTTCAAGAGAAGTATGGGGTGGTACCAAAACGCGTGACCGCTGACGCTGTCTATGGTTCTGAGGAAAATTACGTGAAACTCGAAGAAAAAAACATTTCCGCATTTATCAAGTACAACACGTATGAGAAAGAGAACACACGCAAGGTCAAGAAGAACCCGCACCATCCACAGAACTGGACATACAAGAAACAAGAGGACGTTTGGGTTTGTGCGAACGGGAAAAAACTGGTTCGTACAGGAACTTCGAAGCAGACCACAGAATCGGGATATACTTCGGTGATTCAGCACTACCAATGCCACGAATGCGAAGGGTGTCCGTTCCGTTCGGCCTGCACAACTTCCAAATATGGACGTACCATGCAGTGGAACCCTGTCTATCAAGAACAGAAACAGAAGGCTCGTGAACGATTGGAAAGTGAAGAAGGACAAGCACGGTACCGCCAACGCCAAACGGACATTGAGAGTGTGTTTGGGCAAATCAAGCAAAATCGCGGATTTCGCCGCTTTGTCCTCCGAGGCCTCCAAAAAATTTCGATAGAATGGGGGCTTATTTGCGCTGCCCATAATCTCCTCAAGAAAGCCGCTAAGGACAAACAAAGGGCCTTAACGGCGTAAGCAATGGAAACAAAAGGAGAAAAATCGCCCTTTTGTTTAATAAAATATGTAAAAATAAAGAAAGCTGACTCCAAAAGTCCGCTTTTTAGCGGACTTTTGGGTCAGTCCCTTTTTGTTGTTCAGTCTTGCATTTTAGCTGAAGGAATTTCTTTGATAGCTAAAAATAGGACGGTAACTGATACGAACCAGTGAATCATGGCAGCGTACGGCACGACTGTGCGCAATGTTTCCATGATTGTAAAGAAGACAGTGGATAATGTCACTGAATAAGCAGCCATCGTCCATGTGTGGCGATAGGAGATTTTTTTATCGAGCGTGCTTTTTAAAATGAGACCAATGAAGGCGAGAACAGAAACGCCAATAAATTTGCTTGCGCTTGTAAAAATATAGAGGAACAGAAACGCTAATGGAACAAGAACAGGCAACAATGATTGAATCGTTTCAATAAATGAATGCACATCTTCATTCGTTAGCTTGGCATTTTGCGCAAACATGGAATAGTTATAAAATTGTGTTTGATTGTTAGCAACAAGCACCGCTTCGTGCTTTAATAATCCAATCGCATTTCCGGCCCGTTCCACTTCTTCTTTTGTCATTTTCCCTGTGCTGTCAAAAACGATGGTGAGTCCGTGTTCAGTAATGACAATCGGTTTCGTCGCTGAAGAATGTAGTGTGCCATTTTCAATGGTGAAAGCAGGAATTTCATTTTTTAACAGCTCAGTTGTATAGCGAATTCCGTCGACGAAGCTTGTTGTGAAATAATAAGCGGTCGGCAATGTGGAAATTAAAGCTAGCACGAAGACGTATAAAATCGTTTTCCCGATTTTTTGGAAGCGAAATCGGGCAATATCTTTTGGTGAATATATACTTTTCCACATTTGTACGAATATGTTCATTGCTTGCACATCCTTCCCTTTCTTCCATGCCCATTGTATATCGTCACGCTTTATAATTCAACTCATGCAAAAAAGAATCTCGTCAACAAGAGATTCTTTTTTACATTATATTTAAGAAGATAAAAACATTTGGATAAAAGTTATGCAGCCATTACAGCCGATTTTGCGAAACGGGATAAAATGATTAGACTTTAAATGTACCAACGACTTTTTGCAGCTGTTTTACTAGTTCGTTTAAAGAATGGGCTGCGTGTGATACTTCATCGATCGAAGCACTTTGTTCTTGTACGACAGCGGCTGCGTGCTCTACATTGCCGGCGACCTGCTGAGAAACGGCTGCCGCTTCCTCGACATTTGCCGACATTTGTTGGGTTTGCGAACGGACACGATGGACAATGGAAGCCACTTCCTTTGATTCTTTAGCAATGTTGTTGACTGTTTGCGCGATTGTTTTAAATGACGTTTCTGTTTCGTGAACCATTTTGATCCCATTTTTGAGCACTTCTGATCCGCGCCCCATGGAGACAACTGCTTTTTCCATTTCTTGTCGGATTTCTTCTATAATCTCTTGAATTTGTTTGGCTGCCTGTCCGCTTTGAGCCGCTAACTGTCTAATTTCGTTCGCTACAACGGAGAAGCCTTTTCCGTGTTCTCCTGCTCTTGCTGCCTCAATAGCTGCATTTAAGGAAAGAAGATTCGTTTGGTTTGCAATTTGACTAATTAGATTAACAATTTTGTCGATACGTTTTGATTTTTCACTTAATGCATACACTGTTTCCGCCGTTTCGCCGATCGTTTGTTGCGCTAAATTCATTTGGTTTACAGTGCTGTCGACTAGTTGGTTCCCGATATGGGCTTTATGGGTGGCTTCATACGTCGATGTTTCCACATCTTTCATCAAAGCCGCCGCATATTCCATCCCTTGTGCGATTTCGTTAAAAAATAGAGAAGTTGTCATTGCAGAATGGGCTTGCTTTTCTGTTCCAGTTGCAATTTCATTCATAGCTGTAGCGATTTGCCCAAACGCTTCCTTTGATTGCTGCGAAGTGCGATGCAATGTTTCAGATGACATCATGACGTGTTTTGAACTTGTATCTAAATGTTCAATCAAGTCAGTTAGGCTGTCTGCCATTTGGTTGAATCCAGACATTAAAGCTTGGATATCATTGCTTAAATATTTAGCTTGCAATCGCACTTGCAAATTTCCTTCACCTATTTGCCGCATGGCGTGTTTTAAGTCGGCAATCGGTTTGAGAATTTGTCGTACGATAATAAATCCAATCATGCTGGCAACAAGGGTCGTCACTAGCGAAATGAGCAAGCTTATTTTTCGATATGAAAACACAGGTTGCAAATATTCTTCGTCTCTCAGCGCTAATACGTATAACTCTCCGTTCAAATCAACAGAATAAGCATAGCATAGCGTGAATCCTTGAAGATGGATCAATCCTTGTTTTTGCTCGTACATTTTCTCTATTGCCTGGCGGGGTATAGAAGGCAGTTGGCTATCGAATCCGGATAGTTTTTCGATATGTTTTTCTTTAGTGATAACAAATTGCATCGGCTGCAAATGAAGCGTGCGAAATTTTTGTTCATTTAATCTTAATACATATGGGAGCTTCTTATAGAATTGCTCATTTGTCGTTGTTGTTTTCAACATAGAGATTTTTTCAATGATGACTTCGGTAGAAAGTTGCATTTGTTGCTCAATAGATTGAACGGTCATTTCTTTGTTTTTCTTGTAGCCGACATAAGCAATCATAGCAGAGGAAATACAAGTAATAGAAATGATGACAAATGCTAATAGTGCCTGTAAACTCCATTTGCTAACAAACCGGGGGTGTAGGAAAGAAAGTGGGGATCTTCGCTGAATGGAGCGGCGAAAAATAGAGAGTTTTTGTTGCGTATTTTGTAATAAGTTGAGCCATATTTTTTTTCGTTGATTCATTGTTTTCTCCCCTTATTTTTCATACGTATATTAATACGCTATTTCCACTGTAGTGGATGATGTTTAATTTTTTGTTAAGGGGATGTATTAAAATTGTTAAGCTTATGAAACAAGCAAATAAATTGAAACATTGTGGCAATTTTGGTAAGCTAAATTTAAACGGACGGATCTTTCGTTCGTATACATAATGACAACAAAGGAGGAATTTCGATGGCTTTTGAATTGCCTCAATTACCTTATGCCTATGATGCGCTTGAACCTCATATCGACAAGGAAACAATGAACATCCATCACACTAAACATCATAACACGTATGTTACAAACTTAAACGCAGCACTAGAAGGACATGCTGAGCTGCAAAACAAAACGCTTGAAGAGCTACTCAGCAATTTAGAAGCGCTTCCAGAGAGCATTCGTACAGCAGTTCGCAACAATGGCGGCGGACATGCGAACCACACTCTTTTCTGGACAATTCTTTCGCCAAATGGCGGCGGCGAGCCAACAGGCGCTTTAGCAGAAGCGATCAACAAGAAATTCGGCAGCTTTGCTGCATTTAAAGAAGAGTTCACAAAGGCGGCAACAACTCGATTCGGCTCTGGCTGGGCGTGGCTTGTTGTAAATAATGGAGAACTTGAAATTACAAGCACTCCAAACCAAGATACACCATTAATGGAAGGAAAAACACCGATCCTTGGATTGGACGTTTGGGAGCATGCATACTACTTAAGATATCAAAACCGCCGTCCAGAGTACATCTCAGCATTCTGGAATGTTGTGAACTGGGATCAAGTAGCAAAACTTTACGAAGAAGCGAAATAATTTAAAAATAAGGATGGTTCTTTGATGGAACCGTCCTTTTTTATTTGTGTGTGATCATTAGGACATAAGCGGTTGCGGTTGGTATATGACTTCCTTTTCTTGTTATTGGCTGTATAGAATGATAAAAATATGCCAAACTACCCTTTAGATGAAAAGGGGAGTTTATCATGACGATGTTAAAAAAAATAACCGGTAGCGAACATGTGAATCGGGATCTAATACTATTGTTGTGTATTGGCGGTTTTTATTCGTTGAGCATCGCTCTTTCCAACACGTTTGTGAACGTGTATTTATGGAAACAATCTGGTCGATTCCAAGATTTGGCATTGTACAATTTAGCCATTGTCGTATTGCAGCCTCTGACGTTTATTTTGGCAGGACGGTTGGCGAAAAAAATTGACCGCATCATTGTTCTTCGTCTTGGGGTTTCTTTTTTAGCTGTTTTTTTTATGGCGGTGCTCATGGTCGGAAGCAATGCACGCCATTATTTATTATTGCTTGGAGCGTTGCTCGGGATTGGATACGGTTTTTATTGGCTCGCTTTTAATGTGCTGACATTTGAAATTACTGAGCCGGAGACGCGGGATTTTTTTAACGGGTTTTTAGGGATTTTAACGTCAGCGGCTGGCATGATCGGGCCGATTGCAGCGGGATATATCATTTCTTCGCTGGCGAAGTGGAAAGGATATACATTGATTTTTGCTATATCGTTAGCATTGTTTCTTGTGGCGGTTGCGCTCAGTTTTTTGCTTAAAAGAAGACCGGCAAACGGAAAATATGCTTTATTGCGCATTGTTAAAGAGAGGAAGAACAATAAAGATTGGCGGCTCATTACGAATGCGCATTTTTTTCAAGGGCTTAGGGAAGGAATTTTTGTCTTTATTATTTCCGTATTTGTGTATATGGCGACGGGCAGCGAATGGGCGCTCGGAAAATTTGGATTTGTTAATTCGCTCACATCGTTTATTGCTTATTATATCGTGTCGCGAATCATTAAGCCGTCTTACCGAAAAACAGCCATTTTATGCGGCGGCCTTCTTTTATACGCGGCTCTTTTCTTAATCGTTTTTGATCTTTCTTACGGGCGCCTTATGCTGTATGCGGCAGCGATTGCGATTGGCTATCCTGTGCTGCTTGTTCCATATTCATCGCTGACATTTGATGTAATCGGGAGAAGCTGGGAATCAGGAGAGATGAGAATCGAGTATATTGTCGTTCGGGAGTTGTTTTTAAACAGCGGACGCATTGTATCGATTGTCGCATTTTTGTTGACGATCACATTATTTAATGAGAAAATAGGGATTCCAGCATTGATGCTAGTGCTTGGGGCGGGACATGCCTTCATTTATTTTTGTGTCCGTCCCATCGGATTAAAAGGCAAGCGCTCCAATGAGGGAGAAGATGTGGTTATTCACCGAAATTTGACGAACAAAGAAGGAGGCTCTCCAGCATAAGAGCCTCTTTCATTATGTCGATTTTCTGGAAAAATGTCGTCGTTTCTTTTACAATAAAATAAGGAGTTGCGAAAAAAGTAGGGGGTTTTCGGCTTGAAAAAAAAGAAAAGGGCGCAAGTGCCGTTTCGCTTAAATATATTGTTTTTTGTCGTGTTTTTACTGTTTTCAGCCTTGATTTTACGCCTCGGAGTTGTACAGATCGTATATGGTGAGCAGTATCGGAAGGAAGTGGAGCGGACCGAAAACGTAACGGTGAGCACGCCGGTGCCGCGCGGAAAAATTTATGACCGATACAACCGCGTTATTGTTGATAACGTGCCGCTCAATGCGATTACGTATACGCGCACGAAAACGACAACGCCAGAGGATACGTTAAAAATTGCCGAACGGCTGGCGCAATATATCGATAAACCGGTTGATAAAATTACAGAGCGCGATATGAAAGATTATTGGATTTTAACGCGCAAGGAAAAAGCAGAAAAAAAGGTGAGCGAGGCAGAGAAGAACGCCCTTAAGAAAAAAGGGCTGTCTGATAAAGAACTCGACAAAAAAATATACGAATTGACGCTTGAACGAATTACGGCAGATGATTTAAAAGAGATCACGCCGAAAGAAATGAAAGTGTTGGCGATTAAACATGAATTAGACAGCGGCTATGCGTTGACGCCGCAAATTGTCAAAAACAAAAACGTGACGAACCAAGAATACGCCGTTGTAAGTGAACATTTAGAAGAATTGCCTGGAGTCGATACAACGACGGATTGGGAGCGCCGTTACGTATATGGCAATACGTTCCGCTCCGTTCTTGGAAGCGTCACGAGCGATGAAGATGGAGTGCCGCGCGAACGGCTTGATTACTTTTTAGCACGCGATTACAGCCGGAATGACCGCGTCGGAAAAAGCTATTTAGAAGCGCAATACGAAGATGTGCTGCACGGCAAAAAAGCGAAAGTGAGAAACATTACGGATAAATCAGGAAATATCATCGACACGGAAAATGTGTATGCGGGAGAACCCGGCAAAGACCTTGTTTTAACGATTGATATAGAATTACAAAAACGTGTAGAACAAATTATTCAAGAAGAACTCCAGGCAACCAAAAGAAAAGGTCGTTCGCCACTGTTAGATCGTGCATTTGTGGTTATGATGAACCCAAAAACGGGTGAGGTGCTAACAATGGCTGGGGTGCTATTGCAAAAAGACGGAAGTGGGAAAGCAAAATTTGTGGATTATTCCATTGGTAATATTACGTCTGCTTATGCAATGGGTTCAGCTGTTAAAGGAGCAACGGTCTTAACGGGATTCCAGACTGGGGTGCTTCACCTGAATACTTATATTAAAGATGAACCACTATACATTAAAGATACGAAACCTAAAAAATCATGGAAGAATATGGGGTTGATTAATGAGTTAACAGCATTAAAGCAATCGTCTAACGTCTATATGTTTAAGACTGCGATTGCGATTGGCGGTGGTATATATCGCCCGAATGAACCGCTTGATATTAATCCTAAGGCGTTCACAACAATAAGACGCTATTTTAGCCAATTTGGGTTAGGTGTAAAAACAGGCATCGATTTGTCAAACGAAATTAACGGCTTTCAAGGGCAGAACACAAGTCAACCTGGTCTTTTGCTCGACTTAGCGATTGGGCAGTACGATATGTATACACCGATGCAAATGGCGCAATACGTTTCGACGATCGCTAACGGCGGTTATCGCATGAAGCCACAAATTGTGAAAGAAATTCGCGAGCCAAATAATAATGGAAAAGAACTAGGTCCTATCATCCGGGATTTTGAGCCAATTGTACTAAACCGCATTGATATGAAAACAGAATATATTAACCGAGTGAAGGAAGGATTCCGGCGCGTAATGCAAGAATCGGGAGGAACAGCATATTCATATTTTGCAAGCGCTTCTTATAAACCAGCCGGAAAAACGGGGACAGCCCAAGCTTTTTACGATGGACCGATTAAGAGTCGTCAAAACGAATCAACATATAATTTAACGTTAGTTGGTTATGCACCATATGACAACCCAGAGGTGTCATTTGCTGTTGTGGTTCCGTGGGCAACACAGGGAGAAAGTGATGGGATTAACAACCGAATCGGTCGTCGAATTTTAGATACGTATTTCGAGTTAAAGGCACAGCGGACCTCTAAGACTAAAAATCGTTCTAGTGTTGATACGGATGGCGGAACAACTTCCACTAATTTAAAAAAGGTATCTGGTTGAGTTCATATCTATAGCTATTATGTTAAGAAAAGTACTTGTAATACCGCGTGAGATTAGGTACTTTACCTAACTGAAATGGTAGGTATAAAGAGGATATTTTTTTCAATTAATTTTACCAATTACTTAATAGATGGAAGTAGTTTGTAGGGGATAGAGCCTAGTTTATCGATAAAACCAAGCTTATTTTTGATAGTGGAGAGGTTGGCAACGGGAGTGTTTCAGGATCTATGAATTCGTGTCGTTAAGTTCCTAAGCAACTCTCCATTTTTTACCATATTCTAATTTACACTCAATTGAATAATTTAAATAGAGACTAAATCATGGTTCATGTGAGGAGTTACGATGTTTTTGGAAAAATCTCTTTCTAAGGGATCGACCATCTCTGCCTCAAGAGATACTAAAACGCAGTGTTTTACCCCCTCAACTTTAATTGGAAGCTATCGGAATTGTTTAAACCTCCTATGTTAGGTGGATATAATTTAAAAACATATTTACTAAATAAAGAAAAAGGTTGAAATAAAAAAGAAAAGTAGCGTGTTTACCTCTACAATTAGTACATACCCTCCTATCATTCTTGTAGGGGGGTTTTATTGTTTTTGTTTTATACAGAACTTTTTTTCGTGAAGGTGGGCATTGTTTTTACTGATCTGTTGGAAAGTTTCACAAGCGTCTTTAGTGATTGCAGCTAGTATAGATTCGGTTGGAAGCAGACATTAAATGTATATCGTTATCGCCTATGGTTACACAGTTAAGGTAGATGATTACAAGAAAAACTTGAAAAACAGTTATAAAAATAAAAAAAGAAGGACCGATGCAGTCCTCGTGTAAAAATTTTTAAGCAGGTGATTTTTTAGAGAAAACAATCAGCCTTAATATATACATCTTGTATACTTTTTATAACAATATTTGTCTATTCTTTATCTAGTCCAGCTTTGGGAGTAAGCGGTTTGCATTAAATCACTTGTAACGTATCCATCATAAATTTGCACTTTAATTCTGTGAGGTTTTTCGAGTACATTTGAGATGTTGCTGAAAGTTACATTTAGATTTTTCTTAGTGTCAAAACTGTACTCAGCATATCCTGCTTTCGTTGAAATATCGTGCCAAGCACCGTCTGTATATCGCTGCAATGTTAATTTTACGTAAACGTATGAGTTATAAGCTGCTTCATAAGTAGCATATACATTTAAATAATCTTCTGAAGTGTAGACGTAGGCAGTTCCACCATAAGCAAAATTAGAATTCATAGGAATAGCGGTCTTTGTGGTTGCCGCACTTGCATTATCAGATACTCCCACTACTCCAATTATTGTTAAAACAACTGCAATTAACAATGTTTTAAGCTTTTGAGTCATTGTTCCTTCTCCTTTCCTCTTAAAAACCTTAATTTACTATTCCAAATTGTTCAAAAAGAATGCGTTGCAAAACACGTAATTGGATGTACTAACAAACATATAAAAACTCACCTGTTACCAATTTATATAATGACCTGAAGAATGAAAGAAGAATGAGCCCAAGGCAATGCCCTATATGATATTGGATCACACCTAATTAATTTTTATGAAAAATGAAGGATTAACTATTAAACACTTTTCATTTAAAATATGATTGATTGATGATCGTTTAAAAATTGCCACGTAACACGTAAATAAGATAAGGTGTAAACAAGTGTGATCGATTGAAATAGCCCAGACAGTGAGACTTTGCTATTAAGTTGTATATGTTTGCATTCTAATTACAAGCTTGAGTTTTAGTATGTTTTTGCAACGCTAATTGAAACAGAAACACCTCCCTCTTATTCAATTAGCTAGTTTAATATATTACAAAAAATGTATATCATAAAAAAAACACAATTTCAATATTTTGGTTAATTAATTAATTATTTACAATTTTGTTATTATTTCAAAAATAACATTATAACTAATTAATGTATTATTTTTTGAATATTAGATTTTCAACAATACTTACTTGTACTTTAAAAATTAATATCACCTAGGATATCGTATTTCTTTTTGTTATCGGGAAATATAATATGACCTAATAAGATAAATACCCCAGCATTTCGTCTACATAGAAATAGAATGATTATTTTTCGTACCACATGCTAAAGTACGCAAGACAAAAAGGCACTTTTTTAAGTGCCTTTTTTGTTTTACAAAAGCTTAACAATCCCTTAAAACATGATTAAAAGTCGGATAGTATGCTAAAAGTGTGATAAAAACGATGGCTTTATATGTGTTCGTTGCGAAATTTGTCGCTTGTACAAAAGGGTAGAGAGAGAAAATTTTTGGGGATCATTGGCTCATTAAGTTCATACGGATGGAGGAAGATGATTCAATGGGATTAACAATTGTAAAGGAGCAGACGGCAGTTAAGCCGGAAGCGATGGGGAAAAAAAATGTCGTATATCGTACGAATGAACTAAATTTGTGGTACGGTGAGCATCACGCTTTAAAAAATATTCATCTCGATATTTACGAAAATGAAGTAACAGCTATTATCGGCCCGTCCGGCTGCGGAAAATCGACATATATTAAGACATTGAATCGAATGATCGAATTGGTGCCGAACGTCCGCACATCAGGAGAGATCATGTATCGCGGCCGAAATATTTTCGATAAGTCGTATCGTGTTGAAGAATTGCGCACACAAGTCGGAATGGTGTTCCAAAAACCGAATCCGTTCCCGAAATCCATTTACGATAACGTGGCCTATGGTCCGCGCATTCATGGCATTCGCGATAAAAAAACGTTAGATGAAATCGTTGAAAAAAGTTTGCGCGGTGCTGCGCTATGGGATGAAGTAAAAGACCGGCTGCATGACCATGCGAACGGTTTATCCGGCGGACAACAGCAACGTTTATGTATCGCCCGATGCCTCGCGATTGAACCGGACGTCATTTTAATGGATGAACCAACTTCAGCTCTCGACCCAATTTCAACGTTAAAGGTAGAAGAGCTCATCGAAGAACTAAAAGAACGATACAGCATTATTATCGTGACTCATAACATGCAGCAGGCAGCGCGCATTTCCGATAAAACGGCGTTTTTCTTAAACGGTGAAGTTGTTGAATACGCCGATACCAACCAGTTGTTCTCAACACCAGCCGACAAACGCACAGAGGACTATATTACAGGACGATTTGGATAAGAGAAAAGGGAGCAGAGTGGCGATGAGAGGAAAATTTGACTATGACTTAAAAACGCTGCGCCAAAAATTGGTGGAGATTGGGGATTTGACAAAAACAGCGTTGCGCCAGTCCATTGAGGCGTTTCAAACGAAAAGCATTGATCAAGCGCTTGAAATTATTGAACGGGACAACAAAATTGATGTGCTTGAAGAAGAGATTAACGATTTCGCCATTTTGCTTATAGCGAAGCAACAACCGGTGGCGATCGATTTACGACGGATTATTGTCGCTATTAAAATCGCAACAGATATTGAACGAATCGCTGATTTTGCAGTCAATATTGCGAAGGCGACGATTCGAATGGGAGATCAACCGTTTGTAATGGAGACGGAAAAAATCGTCCGTATGCATCATATCGCACTCGAGATGGTGTCGTTAGGATTAAAAGCATATTATGACGAAGATGTAGAATTGGCGCGGAAAACGTCGGACATGGACGATGAAGTGGATGAATTATACGGTCAGATTATGAAAGATTTGCTGCAGCTGACTAAAAATAATCAAGACAGCTTTGCTCAAGCGAACCAGCTTTCTTTAGTTGCCCGATACATTGAGCGGACAGCAGACCATGCCACCAATCTAGCGGAACACGTAATTTATCTTGTCAAAGGAAGACATTATGATTTAAATGGATAAGTAAAAAGGTGAACCTTATGCAAAAGAAGGTTCACCTTTTTGTGTTTGTTAAAATTTGTGCAATTTCTTCATACTGCATGTCGCTGCGTATTTCGTATGTGCCAGGGCGAACGGCACGTGTGAGGCCGTGCGCCTCCAAATAGTCTGTCAGCCCTTTCGCGTCAGCAATAATATGAGCTTCTTCTAACTCTTTCGCAAACTTCTCAGGCACGTCCCCTTGTTTAATAACAAGATGATAAATATGAATCGTTTTTGGCGGTTCAGGCTTTAGCTTTTGCGGCGTGTTTATTTGTCCTTTCTTCTTAGCGGCTTCCTGAAGCGCTTTATATTCGTTTTCGCTAAGAAGAACGAGCTTATTTTTTTTCAAGTATGCATCAAGCTCTGACTTAGTCAGCGGCTCGGAAGGTGTGCTGTAGTAAATTGTTCCAAGGCAAGCGGTTGCTAATAATATTCCGAGCGCAAACGCACGAATGATCCCTTTATTCATCGAGTCATCCCTCGCAAAATCATCCGTACTTCTTCGACCGTCAATGCTGTTTCACGCGCAATTTGCTCGTTCGAAAGCCCCTGTTTGTAAAGCATCCATACGCGGTCGCGAACGGACACATGCGGATCATCGCTTCGTTTGGAAGCCGTTTGCCAATGTTGTTCATTGTTTATTAGCAGTTCTTCTTCTAATATTTGTATCCGCTTTTTAATTTGATACGTTTCTTGGGCCAGCGAAAGCGTTAAATGATCAATCTGTTCCTCCATACTTTTTAGACGATCTTTCCCAAAAAACGAAACAACGAAAAGAAGCAGCGATATGATTATAAGTGCAACCATTGCATATTCCATCATTACTATCACCCTTTTTGAATATATCATAAATAAATGTATAAAATCGACAAAATGTCCATATTGTAAGCGTCATTCGAAAGAAATAAAATGGAAATTGAGGAAATGTTGCGGGAAGATTCTGTCAAAATCGGAATAGGGGGTGAGGGGATGTGAAAGCTGTCATTATGGCTGGAGGAAGAGGAACGCGCCTGCGTCCGCTTACTTGTAATGTTCCAAAGCCGATGGTACCGCTTGTCGGAAAGCCCGTGCTCGAATATGCAGTCGAGTGGCTTAAGCGGTTTGGGGTGACCGATATTGCCATCACGATTCAATATTTGGGGGAGGCTATTAAAAACTATTTTGGAGACGGACAACGTTTTGGAGTGAACATTTTCTATTTCGAAGAGAGCGAGCCGCTCGGTACAGCTGGAAGCGTTAAAAACGCTGCTTCTTTTATCGACGATACGTTTGTGGTAGTGAGCGGAGATGCGCTAACTGATATTAATTTATTAGAAGCGGTCGAGTTTCACCGCCAGCGCCGCGCGCTTGCTACGGTTGTGATGTCGCAAAAGGCGCATCCGCTCGATTACGGCGGGATGATCGTTTCCCGTGAAGGGAAAGTTAAACAGTTAATTGAAAAGCCAAAATGGAATGAAGTGTATAGTGATTTTGTGAACACAGGCATTTATATTTGCGAACCAGGTATTTTAACATATATTAACGAACGCGAAAAATGTGATTTCAGCAGCGATGTTTTTCCGTTGTTATTGCAAAAAGACGCCCCTTTATATGCGTTTTTAGCTAAAGGGTACTGGCTTGATATCGGTACGATTCAACAATATCGAAAAGCACACATCGATATTTTAAATAAACATGTCAATGTTTCAATTAAAGGAAAGGAATTGTTTCCCCATGTTTGGGTCGGGTCGGATGTACAAATCGAGGACGGTGCGGTTATTATGGGGCCTTCGTTTATTGACAAAGGGGCCACGATTCGCAAAAATGTAAAAATTGACGCTTATTGCGTTATTGGAGCGAATACGCACGTGCAAGAGCAAACTTCGATTAAGAGAAGCATCATCTGGGAGCGCGCCTACATTGGAAAGCATTGTGAACTGCGCGGCAGTATACTAGCGAGCGATACGTATTTAGCGAACCGTGTAGAATTGCTGGAACAATCTGTCGTTGGCAGCCATTGTATGCTTCAGTCTAATGTGCATGTAAAACCGAATATTAAGATCTGGCCAGGGAAAACGATCGCGGAAGGAACGGTTGTCCATTCTTCGGTATTTTGGGGAAAGCAAACACAAAAGCCGCTATTCGGGACGCGCGGCATTTCGGGTGCTGCTAACATCGAAATGACTCCAGAATATGCTTCGAAGCTAGCTTCTGCTTATGGAAGCACTATTCCGATTAACGGGAAAATTATTATTGCCAGTGACGGGCATCCGTTTACACACCTCATTAAACAAGCGTTCGCTCAAGGGCTGCATGCTTCAGGTGTGCATACAGCTGAATGGGCGGAAAGCGTGACAGCTCCCGTTGTGCGCCATCAGTTATTGCAATCGGCCTATGACGGAGGGGTCTATATCTTTTTAGACGAAAAAGAACAAACCGTCTATATTGACTTTTATGATCAAAGCGGGTACCCCATTGATCGTTTTCAAGAAAAAATGATCGAGCATGCTTTTGTTCAAGAGCAAATTCGCCGTGCCTCTCTTAATCAAATTGGTTTTTCCGAACATCATTTGCGTCCAAGTACCCCCTACGTTCAGGCGGTACAAAAACAAATCCATTTGCCGCTTAGCGGCTGCAAAGTCGTTGTTGTTGGAGAGTCCAACGTTCACCGTCTCGTAGAAGAGATCTTTCGCAACCATCATTGTGAAATGATTATGTTTAAAAACGAACCTGCTTATGAGTTAGCAAACTATATGAAAACGGCGAATGCTCTATTTGCTATCATTACGAATAGTGACGGGGAACGGTTTTCACTTATGGATGAGCGCGGAAATATGGTGCCAGAAGAGCAGCTTCTCTCTCTTTATACGATTGTTTCATTATGGTTCCATTCCAATCATCCGGTACCGATTCCCAATTATGCTCCCTCTGCTCTTGAAGGGATTGCTGAACGTCTCAACGGGAAAATCAAACGGATGAATGGAGCACGAAGAGAGATGTTGCGTGCATGGTCTCATCCTTTTCATTTTTGCTATGACGCGATTTATGCGCTTGTCCAATTGCTCCAGTTTTTATCTATCGAAGGGCGCCCATTGTCGCAGTTGATCGCTTCGATTCCCCACATGTATTGGCTTAGAGAGTATGTCTTTTGTCCGTGGAATGCCCGCGCTCTAGTGATGCGCAAGTTGATGGAGGAGGAAGTAGAGGCAAACATCGATGTAAATGACGGTATTAAAGTATATCATCCTGACGGAGGATGGACGTTTATTTTACCAGAATTGGATCAGCCGGCATTCACGATTTACTCCGAGGCGTTGGATGGACAAAAAGCACGGGATGCAGTAACCTACTATATAAAAAAAATCCGCCAATATCAAAATGTATAAATTAAATATGGAAATTGACGCAAAAAAGTGCTATCATAGAAAAGTCTGATTATAAGTTTATCATAGTTTGGAGGGAAGAATGATGCGCGTAAACATTACATTAGCATGCACAGAATGCGGCGAGCGTAACTATATTTCAACAAAAAATAAACGCAACAACCCAGACCGTCTTGAACTGAAAAAATATTGCCCAAGAGATAAAAAGGCAACGCTTCATCGCGAAACAAAGTAAGCAGTAGGAAAGGATTTCCTGCTGCTTTTTTATTAAATAGTGGATGGAAGGGAAGCAAAATGGAAGAAAAAAAAGCGATTCGCATGCAAATCCAAAAAAGATTACGCCAATTGGATGAAACGGAAAAACGGATATATGACCAGCAAATTGCGGAGAAATTGTATGAGCTTCCGGTTTGGCAACAGGCAACAACGATCGGCATAACGGTTTCAAAGGGCCATGAGGTGAATACAAAACCGATTATCGAAAAAGCATGGCAGGAAGGAAAAATCGTATGTGTACCGAAATGCGACCCTGCTTTAAAAACGATGACGTTTCGTGCCATTCGTTCATTTGATCAGTTGGAGTCTGTCTATTTTGGGTTGCAGGAGCCGATTGAAGCGATAACAGAAGAAATTTCTGCAGGTGACATAAGTGTTATGATCGTCCCGGGCGTATGTTTTTCGGAAGATGGGTACCGAATTGGTTATGGCGGCGGATATTACGATCGCTACTTGCAACATTTCTTAAAACCGACCATTTCATTAGCGTACCATTTTCAAATTGTTCCGCAGCTTCCTGTCGAGCCTCATGATATTCCCGTTGGCATGATTATTACAAACGACAAGGTTATTGTGTGCCATGAGTGAATGGGGATATTTGATCGCCATAGCGGCCGTAGCGGTTGGCGGCTTTTTAGTTCGCTCTCTTTCGGTGTCGGGAGCGGTGGCCACTGTGCTTGTCGGATTGGCAGTCGCTTACGGTTTTTCATGGAAAGGGCTGCTGTTGCTAGGGGCGTTTTTTGCCAGCTCCAGTTTTTGGAGCCATTTTCGAAAGCAGCAAAAACAGAGAGTTGCGGAAAAAGTGGAGAAGGGCTCGCAGCGCGATTATATTCAAGTGTTGGCTAATGGAAGCATTCCGGCGTTCATAGGGATTCTTTCTTTTCTTTTTCCGTCTTCTATTTGGGAGGGAATGTTTGTTGTTTCGATCGCGGCCGCCAATGCTGATACATGGGCGTCGGAAATTGGCAGTATTAGCCGACACCGCCCGCGTCTTATCACAACATGGAAAAAAACAGAACCCGGTACATCGGGAGCAGTGACGATGCTTGGAACGCTCGCTTCATTTTCCGGGGCACTCGTGATTGCTGTGATCGGTGCTTATTTATGGAGCAGTATCTCGGTCGTTATGATCAGCGTGATCGGTTTTTTCGGAAGTGTTTTTGATACTTATATGGGAGCGGTATGGCAGGCACTGTACCGTTGTCGAGTGTGCGGCATTGAGACGGAAAAAAAGGAACATTGCAACAAAGAGACGGTGCAAATTAAAGGAAAACCATTGATCAATAACGATCTTGTCAATTGGTTGGCCATTGCTTGTTCAACGGCTGTTTACTTTTTTGTGACTTATATCGATTAATATAAAAGAAAAAGTGGCTCCCGCCTTGAAACGACGGGGAGATGGGAAAGGTTTATTGATAAAGCGCGCTCTTTCTAAAGGGTGCGCTTTATAATTTGCACGTTTTTTGGAAAAAAGAATAAGGAAAAGATGAATTGGAGGGGACCATGATGAAAAAAACAATGTATTCCATTCTTTTATTTCTAGCGGGCATGCTCTTATATCGTTACCGTTACCAAGCACTTAACGGAATGATGCGCATTGAGCCAATGCAGAAGCTGCTTGTGCGTGTGGGAATGGGGATTCCTGCGATACGAAGAACAATTGTTTCTCAGATTTTTCGTTAATTATGGTACAATGGTAAAAAATGAAATCTTCTAAATAGCTGGTTGTTTCTGTTATGGAGAAAGGGAGAGGGAAACGTGGAGCTTTTTTATTGGCAGCTTGTGCATTTTTTTGTGAAAAGGCAATACCGAATTATTAAATTATCAAATGCTCCTCACGAAATTTGGCTAGAGTCATTCGATTATAAAGACGTTCCGCTTATTCGTCTCGTCCGTCATGATATAGACTGGGGAAGCTGGTTACAGCGCGACATCGAATATACTAGGCAAGTAGTCGGACAGTTGCGGAAACGATATATGAAACGCTCTTTTCAAGTGTTAAATTTATACGTTTCTACATACCCTCCTGTCGATGACTGGGAATGGATCGTCGCCAATCAAGAGGATCGTATCACTTTAAAGACGATGCTCATTCATTCAGCTAACACTTTAGAGTCTTTAAGGAGAATAAGCGAAATGATAAGAGAACCTGTTTTGTTGCCTAAAGTAGAGCGTTTTGAAGATCCCTTTGCAGCAGTACAGCATATACAACGGCGAATTTTTTATTTAGAAAGGGAACGGCAAGAAAAGGAAAAAAGGTTGCTTGAATATGGCAAACCTTTATTTACATACGCGTTGATAGTTCTTCAGGTCTTGATGTTTCTCGTTCTTGAATGGCAGGGCGGCAGCAGGAATCCAGAAGTTTTAATTGAATATGGTGCCAAGTTTAACCCGCTGATTAAAGCGGGCGAGTGGTGGCGGTTGATTACTCCGATTTTCTTACATATAGGATTTTTCCATTTATTTATGAATACAATGGCGCTTTATTATTTAGGAATGACGGCAGAGCGTTTGTACGGTTCATGGCGCTTTCTCTTTATTTATTTATATGGAGGTTTTTTCGGAACGCTTGCTAGCTTCCTATTTACGACCTCGCTTTCGGCCGGAGCGTCCGGAGCTATTTTCGGTTTGTTTGGTGCGCTTCTTTATTTCGGCACGGTGCATCGCCATCTTTTTTTTCAAACGATGGGAGCCAATATTATTGGACTGGTAGCGCTGAATTTAGGGCTCGGATTGTTGATTCCTAACATTGATAATGCTGGGCATATCGGTGGTCTCATCGGCGGTTTTTTAGCGGCGAGCATCGTTCATTTGCCCCGTCATCGTCGATCGGGAAAGCAATTTTTTTCGCTTCTCATTACATTTGTTTTGACCGCCGTTTGTTTATATATCGGCATGCGATGAAAAATCAAGGGGAAATGTGTTGTATGAGCTGAACCGTTTCCCCGTTTTTTGCTTTTGTCAAAACGATGAGATGAGAGTAATCTTTGCTTATTAAAAGAAGCGGAATGGTGCTTCCAAGCGGGGAAACAACCGTTCCATCTTTTTGTCTAATCCCTAAAAAATAGTTTTTATACAGCCCTTCCCAAAGATAGCCGATCATCTTTTGTGTTTTTTCTTGAGAGAGGTCGGGAAATGGTTGTTCGTTATAGGAAAGTAACTCCGGTAAATAGAAATGGTAGTAGTGTTTTTCATTGATCCGTGCCTCAGAGAGCATCGCTTTTGCTGTGTATTGCAGAAGATCATTCATTGTTTTATTTAGTATACGCTGCCATTCTTTTTCTTTATTTGTCCTCGGATGGCGAAAAGAAGTAAATGGAGAGTATGGCGAATCAACTACATATAAGTGATCTCCACTCATGTTCTGGCTGCTTGTAATAGTATGATTTCGATGAATTTCGGCATAATGAAAAGAAATAGACTGAAAGAAATGACTGTCCTTTTGTTTCATCTCCCGCTCTTGCAGCAGCGTTTTGCTATTTTCTCTCCATTTTGATGACGTTCCGACTAACCGCCCGTCCGCAAACAGCAAGGAAATATCTTGCCGCAAGTACGCATTTTGGTTTAACGAAGAAAAAGCAGTCCAAAAAAGCGAATAGGAACGCTTCTCTTTTGGCTGGTTTACCTGTAAAGTAGTTGTTGCTTTAGTAAACGTTGCGGTACGATCAAGCGGAAAAAAGGTGATCGTTTCTTTTGTCGGTTTTTCCGGGGCAAAGGGAAACACATAAATGCAGATGAAAAAGATGATTAATAGAAAAAATAGTTGAAAGGCTCGCTTCATGCTTTTCCTCCATGCATATGGACAAGTTTTTCACCAATGTATGCTCATAGGCTGGAAAATATGTATGAATTCCGATGCAACTGTCAATGATGGAAGGTAAAATGGATAATCGCGCAGGTGAAAAGCATGGAGCAAACAAAGCAGGCTGTTTCTACATCACTTTATGAAAACGTTGCTTATTTACGTGAACGGCTAGGTGTCGGGAAAAGTTTTGATGTGATTCATTTAGATGTGGAATATGCGGGACGCCAAATGGCTTTTTTTATGATTGATGGATTTGTGAAGGACGATCTTTTACATCTCATTATGAAATTTTTTGCGAGACTTCCTAAAGACGCCCTTGAAGAGAATGCGCTTGAAAAATTGCTGAAAACGTATATTCCATACATTGAGTTGGAAAAAACGGACGATTTAAATCGAGTAGTCGATGCAGTACTTGCCGGTCCAACGGCCTTGGTCGTCGACGGAATCGCCTATGCGATTTTAATTGATGCGCGTACATACCCTGTTCGCGGGCCGCAAGAGCCGGATATGGAACGGGTCGTTCGCGGCGCGCGCGACGGTTTTGTGGAAACAATCGTATTTAATACGGCGCTAACGAGAAGAAGAGTTCGCGACCGAACATTGCGAATGGAATATATGCAAGTCGGGAGACGTTCGAAGACGGATATTTGTGTTTGCTACATTGAAGATATCGCTAACCCTGAAATTGTGCACAGCGTGAAAGAAGCGATTTCCAAAATCGATACAGATGGGTTGCCGATGGGAGAAAAAACGCTTGAGGAGTTTATTTCCGGAAGGCATTGGAACCCGTATCCGGTTGTCCGCTATACGGAGCGGCCTGATACGGCAGCCGTTCATTTATATGAAGGGCATGTTTTAGTGATGGTAGATGGTTCCCCGAGCGTATTAATTATGCCGGCTACATTTTGGCATCATTTGCAGCATGCGGAAGAGTATCGCAATAAACCGGTCGTTGGTGCCTATTTGCGGTTTGTCCGCTTTTTAGCTGTTTGGGCCTCTATTTTTTTACTGCCATTGTGGTACTTATTAATGAAGGAGCCGGAACGATTGCCTGATGCACTGGCGTTTATCGGCAAAGCGACTAAAGGAGAACTTCCTTTATTGGCACAATTGATTACGATCGAGCTTGGAATAGATATGCTAAGGATGGCGGCCATTCACACACCTTCCTCTTTGGCGACTGCGCTAGGGCTAGTGGCTGCGCTGATGATCGGAGGGATCGCAGTACAAGTCGGCATCTTTTCTAACGAAGTGATTCTTTATTTTTCCATGGCGACGATTGGAACATTCGCGACACCAAGTTATGAACTGGGGCTGGCGAACCGATTAGTGCGAATCGGTTTGTTAATTGCCACTGCTCTTTTTGGCGTCTACGGCTACATTATCGGCATTACACTATGGCTTTTGATGCTCGCACGTATGAAGTCGTTTACAGTTCCTTATTTATGGCCATTTATTCCATTTTCCTATCGGGCGATGCGCGATGTTTTAGTTCGTTCACCCATTCCGCTTAAAAACCGCCGCCCGACAGTGTTGCATCCGCGCGATCCTGATAGGTGAAGGCTTATCTCGCGAAAGAGATAGGCCTTTTATCGTGAATTTTTTGCCGCTATTTACATTCATTCCTTGACGGTTTGTTCTATTTCTTTATACATTTATAGTGTGTGAAAAAAGAAAAAAGATACCTCAGTAGGTGAAAAAATGAAAACAGTTTATGATGTTCAGCAGCTGTTGAAAAAATTTGGTACGATCATTTACGTCGGCGACCGTGTGGCCGACTTAGAACTAATGGAAGAAGAACTTAAGGAGCTGTACCAGTCGCAATTAATCGATGTGAAAGATTATCAAATGGCCTTATTGATTGTAAGGCATGAGGCACAATTGGAACGGGAAAAACGAATGAAGAAGGAATGAGCAAATATGTCGGAAAAATGGCTAATAGGTGTTGATTTAGGCGGAACGACGATCAAAATGGCATTTGTGAGCATATACGGAGAGATTATTGATAAATGGGAAATTGACACGAACCGTACCGAGCAAGGGAAACATATTGTCACCGATATTGCTAAAGCGATTGATCGAAAATTAGAAGAGCATGGCCAAACGAAAGATAAGGTGCTTGGAATTGGCATGGGGGCACCGGGACCAGTAAATGGAGAGACGGGGCTTGTTTACGAAGCGGTAAATGTAGGTTGGAAAAATTACCCGTTAAAAAATTTGCTGGAGATTGAAACATCGCTTCCAGTCGTTGTAGACAATGATGCGAATATGGCAGCAATTGGCGAGATGTGGAAGGGAGCAGGAGATGGTGCGAAAAATTTAATTTGCGTTACGCTCGGCACCGGGGTTGGCGGCGGTATTATCGCTAACGGTCAGATCGTCCATGGGACAAATGGGGCAGGCGGTGAAATCGGGCATATGACATCGATTCCAGAAGGGGGCGCACCTTGCAATTGTGGAAAAACTGGATGTTTAGAAACGATTGCCTCGGCAACTGGAATTGTGCGTATCGCTAAAGAGCGGCTCAGAGACAAGGATGCAAAAAGCATGTTGTCCGGTAGCGTGACGGCAAAAGACGTCTTTGATGCGGCGAAAGCCAATGACCCATTAGCGCTCGAAATTGTTGATTTCGTGACATTTCATCTTGGGGTGGCACTAGCTAATGCGGCTAATGTTGTGAATCCTGAAAAAATTGTAATCGGTGGCGGCGTGTCGAAGGCGGGCAGTTTGCTAACCGACCATGTAAAGAAATATTTTCAACGTTTTGCGTTTCCACGGGTGGCTGAAGGAGCGTCCATTGTTATTGCCACGCTTGGCAACGATGCGGGGGTAATCGGCGGCGCATGGTTGGCCAAACAAGCTTTTTTACAATAGTCATAGAGAAAGAGATCAAGAGACTGATCTGTTAATTTTAGATCAGTCTCTTTAATTTTTTTCTGTTCAAATAACAGGGAGGATAAAAT
Source organism: Anoxybacillus tepidamans PS2 (assembly GCF_000620165.1). GTDB lineage: Bacteria > Bacillota > Bacilli > Bacillales > Anoxybacillaceae > Anoxybacteroides > Anoxybacteroides tepidamans_A. The sequence goes on along the minus strand of NZ_JHVN01000001.1, from coordinate 138,592 downwards.
TGAGAAACATCGCCGTTTATCGAGGAACTCGTATCTTGCTGTGCGCATACAATAGTCGTGAATCTTTTGCGTGCTGTGGGAAGAGAGGAGGAATCAAGATGGGGATTATTACTGGGCGCGAGTATATGGATAGAATTGATCGGCAGCAAGCGAACGTCTGGGTTGAAGGAGAACGAGTAAAGGGAAAAATATCTGAACATCCTGCTTTCTCTGGAGTGATGCGCAGTCAGGCGAAACTGTACGATATGCAGCATTGCAAAGACAAGCAGCATATTCTTACATTTCGGACGTCAAGCGGGGAACTTGCGGGCGCATCGTTTTTACGGCCAACGACGAGAGAGGATTTGGAACATCGTCGTTTGGCATTTCAAGAATGGGCGAAAATAAGCGCGGGCATGATGGGGCGCTCCCCCGATTATATGAATACAGCTGTGATGGCGCTTTCTTCTGCTGCCGATTTTTTCGGGCAGCAACAGCCCGAATATGCCGAACATTTGCACAGTTTATATGAGAGAGCCATGAAGCATGACTGGTCGTTTACTCATACGTTTATCAATCCGCAGGTGAATCGTTCCCTTTGCTATTTCGAAGATGACAAGGAAATCATTGCAGCGAAAGTCGTGCGGGAAACAACAGACGGGATTATTGTGCACGGTGCGCGTCTATTGGCCACTCAGGGCGGTATCACCGACGAATTGCTTGTTTTGCCGGCTGGGGGCAATTATATTGGCGATGAGTATGTCTATGCGTTTTCGATCCCTTCTAACACTCCTGGTTTGAAGTTTGTGTGCCGTCAATCGTTCGCCGGCGATTCTGCCTTTAACGATCCGCTTAGCTCCCGCTTTGAGGAAGTCGATGCGATCGTCGTATTTGACAACGTTTTAGTGCCGTGGGAGAGAGTGTTTTTATATAAAAATGCTTGGATTGCGAAAGATTTGTATGCGGAAAGTCATTTATCAGCGATGCTCTTGCATCAAGTGCTTGCCCGCCGCGTTGTGAAGACGGAATATTTTTTAGGAGTTGTCCACTTGCTAATCGAGGCGATTCAAATAGGGGAATACCAACACGTAAAAGAAAAAGCGAGCGAAATTGCCGCTGCTCTAGAGGCGTTAAAAGCTTTGCTTTACGCATCGGAAAAGGAGGCGAAGCTAGACGCCCGCGGTACGATGGTTCCCGATCTTGCACCGCTTTCTGCCGCTGCCTTTTTGTATCCGCGCATATATCCACGCTTCACAGAAATTGTTCAACTTCTCGGCGCCAGCGGTCTTGTTTGCTTGCCTACAGAGAGCGACTTTTCTTCTGCGATTCGTTCCGATTTAGATCGATATTTGCAGGCGGCCACTTTGCCTGCCGAAGAACGAGTGCAATTGTTCCGGCTGGCATGGGATATGACGATGAGCGCCTTTGGTACACGGCAAACGCTGTATGAACGTTTTTTCTTTGGGGATCCAGTTAAATTTGCTGTCAGCTTTTATAACGGCTACGATAAGACAAAATCCGTTGAAATGGTGCAGCAGTTTTTAGATCATACTGCCAATCGCCAAAAAGATGATTCACTAGATGAGGAGAGAAAGTGATCGCTCTAAAAGGGGGCCGAGGTGCCTTCTATTTTTTTGTAACCTTTTTTTATTTCAGACGTCTATAAAATATAGCATATAAATGTTTAAAAAAAATTGCCTTTTTGTAAAAAGGATATTAAGATAGATGGTGGTAAGTAGGATTATATCCTAATTTATGGAAAAACAGAGATTCCATAAGTGAAGGAAAGGATTGTATGAAATGGTTAGAAGGCAGCGTTTTTTGTTTCTTGCGATTTTGTTGTTGTGGTTGAAAACATATATTGTTTATAAGACGAGTTTTGATATAGAAATTGAGTCGTGGATGCAAGAGTTTATATTGTTTATCAACCCGTTGAGTTTTCTCTTGCTTATTTTCGGGTTTTCTTTATTTATGAGGGAGAAATGGCGCAACCGTTACATAGTGGCGATGAGCTTTTTCGTCACCGTTTTATTGTATATCAATGTGATGTTTTACCGGTTTTTTAATGATTTTATTACGCTACCGGTATTGTTTCAAACGAGCAACATGGGCGATTTAGGGAACAGCGCGTTTGAATTGTTTCACTTTGCGGACTTACTCATGTTTGTTGACATAGCGCTTTTTGCGTGGCTTGTGTGGAAAAAATCGCCGTTCGTGTCGTTTGAATCGGTATTGAAAAAGGAGCGCTCGGCATATTTCTTAGCGTTTACGGCCATCGCCTTGCTGAATCTTGGTTTGGCCGAAGGGGAGCGGCCTGAACTATTGACGAGAACTTTTGACCGAAAGATGTTAGTAAAAAATATTGGGATGTATAATTATTTAATTTATGATGCCGTTTTGCAGTCGAAAACGAAAGCACAACGGGCACTGGCTGACAGCAGCGAGCTTTCGGAGATTGAAAACTACGTTCGCGCCAACGAAAAGGCACCAAATCAACAGTTGTTTGGCATCGCCAAAAAGCGAAATGTCATCGTCGTTTCGATGGAATCGCTGCAAAGCTTCGTCATTAATAATAAGGTGAATGGTCAAGAAATTACTCCTTTTTTAAATGATTTTATTAAGAAAAGCTATTATTTTGAAAATTTGTATCATCAAACGGGCCAAGGAAAAACGTCGGACGCGGAATTTTTAATTGAAAACTCGCTTTATCCGTTAGGGCGTGGCGCGGTATTTTTTACTCATGCGACGAACGAGTATCATGCAACACCGGAAATTTTAAAAAACGAAGGATATTATACGGCTGTATTCCATGCTAACAATAAAAGCTTTTGGAATCGCGATGTGATGTATCGATCACTAGGATATGATCGTTATTTTTCGCTCGATGACTTCAATGTAACCGACGAGAATTCCGTCGGTTGGGGGCTAAAAGACAAGCATTTCTTTGAACAGTCGATCCCGTATTTAAAGAAGCTGCCGCAACCGTTCTATACAAAATTAATTACGTTAACAAACCATTTTCCGTTCGAGCTCGGCGAAGAAGATCGGATGGTGCCGGAGTATACGTCAGACGACCGTACAGTGAACCGCTATTTTCCAACGGTCCGCTATATGGATGAATCGCTAAAAACATTTATTGAGTTGCTGAAAAAAGAAGGGCTGTATCAAAATTCGATTATTATTTTATACGGCGACCATTATGGAATTTCCGATAATCATAATGAGGCAATGGCGCAATATTTAGGAAAAGCGGAAATTACTCCGTTCGACCATGTGCAATTGCAGCGTGTTCCGTTGATTATTCATATTCCGGGAGTAACAGATCGGCACCCAAAAATCATTTCGAAAGTCGCGGGACAAATCGATGTAAAACCGACGCTGCTTCATTTATTAGGGATTGATACGAAAAACGATATTCATTTTGGCCAGGACTTGTTTGCGAAAGACAAACTGGATTTTGTCGTGTTGCGCGATGGCAGTTTTGTAACGAAAGACTATGTCTACAAAGACAACGTTTGTTACGACAAACGGACAGGGAGCAAAACGAATGTATCATATTGCGAGCCGTATATGGAGAAGGCCAAGCAAGAGCTTGACTATTCCGACAAAATTGTATATGGCGACTTATTGCGTTTTTATAATCAAAAAAACGTACAGAACGATAGAACAACGAAAAAATAGGCTCTGTAGGATAGGAATCCTGCGGAGCCTATTTTATTGTTCATTTTTCTCGTACTATTTCATATGTTGAAGAGAAAAAGGAAAAAGGGGGCTATACGTAATGATCCGTGCACAGCAAGGCGATACACTAGATGTGTATAGCCGATGGTTTTCTGTTCCGTATGAATTAATGAAAGACGCGAATCCACATGTAAATGATAGACTGTATGAAGATGAAATCATCCGCATTCCCGGCTATGATGTGGTGGCTTACCACGGTCAAGCAAGCGAAACGCTTGAACAAATCGCACAATCTGTTTCGCTTCCAGCCGCAGCGCTTGAGCGAATGAATGATGACCGCCTTCTATTGCGAATTCCACGTCGCATCGAAACAGCGATTGTTGACGGCAAAAAAAATTACGATTTCGCCACGATGAAACAAGATCTAGATGACTTGTGCACCTATTATCCATTTATAAAGCAAAGAGTGATTGGAACGAGCGTATTAGGATTGCCGTTGATTGAATTAACAATCGGAAGCGGTCCGAAAAAAATTCATTTAAACGGCTCGTTCCACGCTAATGAATGGATTACAACTGCGGCTCTCATGGCGTTCATTAACGAATACGTGCTAGCATTAACGAATGAAAATTCTCTGCGCGGCCATTGTTTGATGGATTATTATAGAAAAGTCACTTTATCCATCGTGCCGATGGTCAATCCCGATGGTGTGAACTTAGTGCTGAACGGTCCGCCAAACGTCGAACCATATGGGAGCGAAGCGCTTCGCATCAACGGGGGAAGCCTTGATTTTTCACAGTGGAAAGCAAATATTCGCGGCATCGATTTAAACAATCAGTTTCCAGCTAAATGGGAAGTGGAACAAGAAAGAAAAATTCCGAAGGCGCCTGCGCCGCGCGATTTTCCAGGTTTCCATCCGCTTACAGAACCGGAAACGAAGGCGATGGCGGCCCTAACGGAGCAGAGCGATTTTGCAACAGTTGTGGCATTTCATACGCAAGGGAAGGAAATTTATTGGGGATACGAGGGATTTGAACCAGAAGAATCGGAATCGATTGTGAACGAAATGGCGAAAGCAAGCAACTATCAAGCGATTCGTTACATTGATAGCCATGCCGGCTACCGAGATTGGTTTATTCAAACGTGGAAACGTCCAGGTTATACCGTTGAGTTAGGAGAAGGAACGAATCCGCTGCCGCTTGAACAGTTTGAGGAAATTTATGAAAATACGTTAGACATCATCCTTGCATTATTGTCTATGAGTTGAGGAAACGTAATGGCTCAGATTATAATAGAAAAGAAAATGACTTATAGAGGGAGTTAAGATATGGCAATTGTAGACGTAACCGTAATTCCGATCGGCACAGCCGGCCCAAGTGTAAGCGAATATGTGGCGGAAATTCAAAAGGTGCTAGCAGCGTATAAAGAAGAGGGAAAAATTGATTTTATGCTGACGCCAATGAGCACAATTATTGAAGGAGAACTTCCGGTATTGTTTGAAGTGATTCAAGCGATACATGAAGTCCCGTTTGCCCAAGGAATTCAACGGGTAGCTACGAATATCCGCATCGACGACCGCCGCGATAAAAAGCGGAGCATGGCTGAAAAAGTGACAAGTGTACAAGAAAAATTAAAACAAGAGGCTTATTAAGCCTCTTGTTTTAGTGTGTGCCTGTTGGAAATCCGTGATGCAGAACCGTCATAATCGTAAACCAGCCAAATACAGCCGCTGTTCCTAAACCGAATAATAATGCAAGTATATTTTTTTCACGCAGCGAACGCACAATGCCGTAAAGCGCTAACAATGTTACTAACGCAAAAATAATGACTAATCCCATTATACTTACCCCCTTTTCGCCAATAAAACTATATGTAAAAAATGAAGAATCTCTTTACATTTTAATCGTTTTTTCCACATTTGTCGAGGTCGAAAATGTCGATGGCAACATGATAAGCTGACGCGACTTTTGTAAGCAGTTCTTCATGTTGCTTCCCGATCCAATAAGTCATCGGCTCAGTTTTTTCTCGAGCGATGATATATTCTTCGAGCTGAAGGAGAAACATCTCAATCTCAATTGGATCGCCATCGGTGATCGAAAAAGCGGTGACAAGCGGCTCGAAAAGATAAAAATGGCCCGAAGAGGATACAAAGCCGTAATCGGTAAAAATAGCTGTAACGGCTGGCTTTTCGATTTCGATTAATGGTTCATAATCATCTATATGTCCAGGAACCTCGGAGACAATGACCCATTCTTCGTCTTGGTCAACGATGAAGCTGCTTTCCCCTGCTTGTTCGTAAAGTGAAACGGCGTATCGTTTAATCATATTATTCCCTTCTTTTTTCTTTATATTGTAACAAATAAGCGGGTCGAGTAAAATGATGGATATAAAGAATGGAGGGATATTTATGAAGTGGGAGCGCATTCCGCTCGGGCCATTGCAAACAAACGCTTACATACTAACGCATCGCGATGGAACGTGCGTGATTTTTGATCCTGGAAGCGAAGGACAAAAACTGATCAATTACATTGAAGCAAAAGGATGGAAGCCGTTGGCCGTTTTATTGACACATGCGCATTTTGACCATATTGGCGCTATTAACGACGTTGTAGCCAAATGGTCGATTCCGGTATATGTACACGAAAAAGAAAAAGAATGGCTTTCCAATCCAGAATTAAATGGGTCTGCGTATTTTATGGGAGAGCAAGTGAAAGTGGCAGCCGAACCTCATTGCTTACGAGGAGAAACCGCTTTGACAATAGGGGAGTTTACATTTGAGCTGCTACAGACGCCTGGACACTCGCCCGGAAGCATTTCGTATTACTGCCCGGAAGTTGCCGCTGTTTTCTCCGGCGATGTATTGTTTGCCGGAAGCATCGGGCGCACCGATTTGCCTGGCGGAAATTACAAAGAACTGATGCAGAGCATCCATGAACGTTTGCTTGTATTGCCGGAAGAAACGGTCGTGTTGCCGGGGCATGGACCGGAGACGACAATTGGTGCTGAAATGGATACAAATCCATTTTTGCATGGGTTTTAAGCAAAGGAGAGGGGCTTGTAAATAAAAAAGGCCCTTCTCGATTGAGAAGGGGCTTTGGGGGATGTTCTATCCATATAATGGGAGGGGATATAGTTAAGCTACTAACATAACAATATAACAATATTTTCACTATGTCAATAGTGAAAACTCTAAAGGAGCAAATAAAATGAGCGATTTTATTTTAAAAAAGATGATGTCAGCGCCGGGGCAATGCATATCGTATGCCGATTATATGAACTTGGCTTTATACGATGAGGCGCATGGCTATTATATGAAGCATGGCGTGAAAATAGGCCGTTTTGGCGATTTTGTTACAAGCAGCCATATTTCAGATGTATTCGGGAAATTATTTGCTTCCTTTTTTATTCAGCTTATAAAAATGGGGCAGGTTGTCCCGCACATTTGCGAATTGGGAGGAGGCGACGGAACCTTTGCCCGTTCTGTTCTGAAAGAGTGGAAAGAAAAATCGCCGCACACATACGAAATGTTAACATATCACATTATTGAAGCGAGTCCATATCAGCGGGCAAAACAAAAAGAGGCGCTTGCCCCATTCGAAGGAAAAGCGTTGCAATATAAAAGTTTTGACGAATTTCAAAGAGGGAAAGAAGCGTTTTCAGGAATTGTGTTCAGCAATGAATTTTTTGATGCGTTGCCAGTTCACGTCGTAACAAAAGAACATGGAATGTTGTATGAACTGTTTGTCACCGTTCGGGACGGACAGCTCGCTGAGGAAAAACGGCCGTTGGAAAATGAAGAGATTCTGCTTTATTTACGGGAGCGCAACATATCTCTACAGGAAGGTCAGCGGCTGGAAATACCGCTTGCGCTGAAATGTTTTCTATTAAAAAGTGCGCCGATATTTGAGCAATGTGTTATGATTACAGTGGATTACGGATATACCGATGAGGAATGGAAGCTTCCGGCCCGGCGCCAAGGAAGTTTGCGCGGCTATTACCAGCACCAGCTGATTTCGAATCCTCTCGCGCATCCTGGGCAGATGGACATCACGGCCCATGTTCAATGGGATGCACTTCGTATGTATGGAGAGCGCGCGGGCTGGAATTGGGTAGACATGATGCGCCAAGATCGCTTTTTATTAGCCGCAGGAATATTAAGTTACTTAACTGAGCATTATGATCCGAATCCGTTTTCTGAGCAAAGCCGACGAAACCGGGCAATTCGCTCGCTCGTTACAGATGAAGGAATAAGCGCGTTCTTTCAAGTGGCGATCCAACAAAAAAATGTTCGGATTGCATGGGAAAATGTATGGAAAGAGCTGGATTTTTTGCAATAAAAAAGCGATGGGATCCCATCGCTTTTTTATTATTCGCCCATTCCTGGAACCATCATAAATGTAGTCCAATACGTAAATGCGGCGAAGAAGATTGTTAAATATGCGCCAAAAATATAGATGTACATCCGCTCTGTTAGCTTTAAATAGCCAAGCAATAAGAAAAACAACGTTTGGCCAAAGAAAATTAAGGAAGTTGTATGCATGTGACCAAGATAAAACATAACTGCAAAAATGCCTGTCCAGAACGATAAAACGCGGAACATGCGATCCATTATGTATTTCCCTCCTTTTTAAGCAAATGGTTGCCTTTACATATTATAATGTACATATGATAGCCGTGTAAACAGCGCTTTCAATTTTCTGACGGAATGGCTAGTGCAAGCGGGCTTTTTAGCGGCAAGAAGCCAAGGATGCACGGTAAGAGCAGGAATCGCAGCCGTTTGTCATGTTTTCAAGCTCAGCCAGATCCGCTTGATCAAAGAGCGCTTCAAGCATGCCGCATAAAAATGCGTAATGCATGCTGCATACCATTTCTGGCTGTTGGAAAGCGATCTCTTTAAACGGGCAATTAAAGACTTTAAAAATAATTTTTTGTTCTTTTTCATTGTAATCAAATGACGGATAAAACCCAGCCGTTTCTGTCGCTTCTTTCAAAATATTTATTTTCTCCGCAAGCGATAGGCGCTGAACCGGTTGATCGTGCGGGAGGCGATGCAGGATGATTTCCTTGCCAAAGCTTTTTCCGGTTTCGTACAGAGCTTGCTTGCCGACCTCACCTAGCTTTATCATCGTTTGGATTGCGATTTTGGCAAGAAGCAAGTAATCGCGAAATGGAAAATGAAGCTGAATCACATCGTCGGATAGACGATATAGGCGACTTGGTCGTCCTCCTTTTCCTGTTTTTTGGGTAGCAGAGACGAGCATGTTGACATCTTCAAGTTTGGTTAAATGCAGGCGCGCCACGTTCGGATGAATGCTGAATGCTTCGGCAATTTCTTGAACGGATACTTCTTTATTCTTTTTTGCAATATATTCGTAAATATGGTAGCGGGTAGGATCGGCTAGCACGTTTGTAATTTTTAAAACTTGTTCCATCGTCATTCACTCCCACGCAATCGATGCTATATTTATTATAATATACGGGTTGTTCCGTTGACATCATCTTTACAGCTAATTAATGGGCCTGTTTGTATAAAATTCATAAATTATTCATTTTTTACTAAAGCAACATTTTTTCAGAGAAAAAGAAGGATTTTGTAGAAAAACACCGAAATATATGCAACGAATCATACGAAAAGGGGTGAGTGAATGAACGAAGTCGAGCAGTTGGCCGACCGCTTGGTAAAAGAGGCAAGCGCTTTACGAGCCTCAGACATTCATATCGTCCCAAGGAGACACGATGCCATTGTTCAACTTCGCATCGACGGATCATTGACCACGAAGGAAACAATCGAAAAAGATATGTACGAACGTCTTGTCGCACATTTTAAGTTTTTAGCGGACATGGACATCGGAGAGCGGCGGCGACCGCAAAACGGGGCGATGGAAATCAAACAGAATAACATGGTCATTAGCCTGCGATTATCAACGTTGCCAACCGTTCATGACGAAAGTCTCGTCATCCGTCTTCTCCCGCAAGACTCCTTTCTTCCTCTTACACAACTTTCACTATTTCCTAGCGCGACGAAGGTTTTGTTATCATTTCTTCAATATTCCCACGGGTTGATTATTTTTACTGGACCGACCGGTTCGGGAAAAACGACGACTTTGTATACGCTTTTATCGACATATCAAAGCAAATGCCGCCGCAATATTATTACCCTTGAAGATCCGGTGGAAAAGCGCGCGGAACATGTGCTTCAAGTGCAGGTGAATGAAAAGGCAGGAATCACGTATGCTGCTGGATTAAAGGCGATTTTGCGACACGACCCCGATATCATCATGGTTGGCGAAATCCGCGATGCAGAAACGGCAAAAATCGCGGTTCGCGCCGCGCTTACCGGCCATTTAGTTCTTTCGACAATGCATGCGAGAAACGCAGTGGGAGCAATTTATCGACTGTTAGAGTTTGACGTTTCCTTGCAAGAAATCGAGCAAACATTGCTGGCGGTGACAGCGCAGCGCCTCGTCGGGTTAATGTGTCCTCTTTGCGGTGAAACGTGTTCATCGTTTTGCCGCCAACAAAGAAAAACGAGGCGGGCGGCTATATACGAATGGCTTCACGGGGAAGCGCTGCAAAAAGCCATTCAAGAAGCGAGGGGGGAAAAGGTTTCATACCGTTATCCAACGTTGCAACAAATGCTGAAAAAAGGGGTGGCGTTAGGATTTGTATCTCCATCGGTTTTCGAAGGGTGGGGTAGCGCATGAAACGTAAAAAGGCGTGGTCGTTGGAAGAACAGGGAAAATTTTTGTTGCAGTTAGGGAAACTTCTCGACAAAGGATATTCACTGTCGCAAGCGATCGAGTTTTTAGAAATTCAACAGCCGGTTTCTAGAAAAAGGGATTTACAAAAATGCCTTTCCTCCCTTTATTCCGGCCTCGCTTTTCATAAAGCGTTAGAGCCGCTTTCGTTTCATTCAGAAGCATTGGGTTATTTGTTCTTTGCAGAGCAACACGGAAACCTTGCCCAAGGATTAATTGAGGCGGGACATATGCTAAATAGTAAAGTTCGTTATTTGCAGCGTTTTCAAAAAGCGCTGAGCTATCCGCTTTGTCTCCTTTGCATGATGGTGCTGATGCTTTTATTTATCCAGCAGACGCTCGTTCCACAATTTACACATCTTTCTTCTTCTTTTTATTCCCATCGTTCTTCATCTTCCTATGTATTGCTTCATGTTATATCCATTTTACCATCCGCTTTTTTTACTGCTTGCTTGATTGCCGGGATCGCAATTGCTGGCAGCATGAGCATGTTTACAAGGCTTTCTCCGATCGCTCGAGTAAATATGTGGGTGAAAATTCCGATCATTCGCGTCGTCGCAAGGCAGTATTATACCCACTTGTTTGCCTTGCAGTTGAGCCATTTATTAAGAGGCGGATTATCTATCTATGAATCGCTCCAAGTATTTGAAAAACAGCGCAATGTTTCGTTTTTGCGGGCAGAAGGAAGCGCGATGAAAGAGCAGCTGGCGCAAGGAGACAAATTAGAACATATTGTCGCATCACGCCGTTATTATGAAAAAGAACTTATGCTCGTCATTCGCCACGGACAATCGAACGGAGAATTAGCAAAAGAGCTGTTTCATTATAGCGAGTTTGTGTTCGAAAAAATGGAAGAAACCATTGAAAAATGGACAGACATTGTTCAGCCAGTACTTTTTTCGTTCATCGGTTTGTTAGTCATCAGCATGTATTTAGCCATTTTATTACCTATGTTTGAAACAATCAATGAATTGTAAGGAGGACAGGAAAGTGGAGGAAAGAGGGTTTACGTTAATTGAGATGTTGATCGTTTTAATGGTGATTTCCGTGCTTTTGTTAATTGCTATTCCTAATATTGCGAAGCACCATGGCATGATTAACGATAAAGGATGTGAAGCATTCGTTAAAACAGTACAGGCGCAAGTAAAAGCATATCAAATGGAGAACAATGCGATACCAACAGTGCAGCAGCTTGTCGATGAAAAATACATTAAATCGAACAAATGTCCAAATGGTCATACGATTCAAATTGATAGCAATGGAGAAGTCAGTGAAAGTGGAACATAAAAATGGTTTTACCTTCGTTGAAATGTTGGTCGTTTTAATGATTGTCAGCGTGCTTGCGATCATTTCGATCCCGCGCATTGATCGACTTTCGAAGGTAAAAGAGGAAACATATATGATTGAGCAGCTAACAAACGATTTATTGTATGCCCAGCAATATGCAATGACCCATAAAACTGCTGTTGTTGTCGTGTTTTATAACGGACAGGGGCGATATCGTGTCACGGAAAACTCTATGCTTGGGCGCCTTCTTCTTCAGCGCGAACTTCCGCAAAAATGGGCGTTTGAGATGGCAACGCTGCAAAATCCGTTAACCTTTTTAGCCAACGGAAATGTGAATAAGTCAGGGACGATGTTCATGAGAAACGGCAAAAAAGCCTATAGAATCGTATTTTTGCTTGGAAAAGGAAGGTTTTATGTACAAAAATTGTAGCGGGTTTACATTGGTTGAAGCAATTGCTTCACTGTCGCTCCTATTGTTTATAACCGCTATTTTATTGCCAATCATGACACAGATTATGGTGGAGCGCGAAAACGCTGTATTAAAAAGCCAAGCGCAGCAGTTATTGAATAGTGAACTGAGCGAGGATGCGGTTCAACAAGAAAAAACAGTGATTGTTGCAGGAATGACGTATTCGGTCTTTTGGACAAAAGAGGAAAATGAAATGGAAAAAGTTTGTGTGCAATGGCGCGATTATGCTGGAAGGACGGTTAAACGATGCGGATATGCCAAAAAATGAGCATGCAAAATCGCGGATTTACTATGATTGAAATGCTCATCGTGCTGTTTTGTGTATTGCTAGTTCTCTCTTTTTTGCCGATGCTTCTAGATATTCATTGGCTGCAAACAGACAAGTCTAGGCGTTTTAACCAATTGGAATGGCAAGTATTTGTTCAGCAATTGAAAAGGGAAATTCGTGAATCGACTCAGCTGCAAAGCAGCGGTGCGGTGTTATATGCATATAAGCCAACTGGAGAAAAGGTGAGCTTTGAAAAATACGGAACGGTGATTCGCCGGCGCGTGAACAATGAAGGAAATGAAACGGTTTTGCAAGCTGTTTCTGATGTCCGGTATGAGGTGAAGGAAAAAGGCGTCCGCATTCATGTTCTCACTTTAGAAGGAAGGCAGTATACAGCTTTTATCTCTACTTTTTTCCCGATAAAGGTGAAGCAGACGTGAAAAATGAAAAAGGTGTCATTTTTCCGATTACGGTTTTGTTTTCATGCTTATTTTTATCGCTCCTTTTGCATGTGCTCGCATTATACGAGGAAGAAATCGAGTTCGCGAAATATGAACAGCAATCATATGATGTTGACTCCCTTATGCAAATGGCGGTAAAGGATGTAAACGCCGAACTAGAAGAGAAGTTGCCGTCTATTTCCTCTGGTAAAGGAACTTTTGTCTATCCGATCGGCACGGCGAAATACGAATGGCAACTGCTAAGCGGCGAAAAGGTGATGGTAACAATGTCTGCAATCTCTAACGAGGGTATACGCTATGAGGCGGAATTTACTGTTTCGTTTCCAGGGCTAGAACTGGTCGAATGGAAAGAGCGATCGTAACGTAGCGGTTTATCCCATGTTCAATATATGATATGGTAGTAAAAAACGAGAAAAGCGGGGATGGCCGATGCAGCGAATTTATTTGACTGGGTTTATGGGAGCAGGAAAAACGACGATAGGCCGCTATTTGGCGGAACGACTGCACGTACCGTTGCTTGATACGGACGAGTATATTGAAGAGCGGATTGGAAAGCCGATTAAGCAAATTTTCGCGGAGGAAGGAGAAGCGGCGTTTCGGAAATATGAACGCGAGTTATTGCGAGAATTGCCGCCTGACAAAGTCATCATCACGACGGGCGGCGGAATGGTGATTCAAAAGGAAAATCGTGATTGGATGAAACAAACAGGTACGGTCATTTATTTGCATTGTGAGTTTAGCGAAATTGTCAAAAGGTTGGCCGGCGACAATACCCGCCCGCTGTTTTCCGAACGCGACCTCCATCGTTTCGAAGCGTTATGGAAACAGCGGCTCCCTTATTATCGCGAAGCAGATTGGGTCGTTCATACGACCGACAAAAGCGTAGGGCAAATTGTAGACGAGATCATTGCTTTGATTAAACAGGAGCAATAATGGAAATGCTACTAGCAAAAAAGGTGGTGGCCGCCTATGTCTACGAACGACTACGTCAAATATGTCACACAGCAATTTGTTCGTTATATGGATGAGCCGAAAGAGGAGCGAAAGAAACGTCGGGAAGCGCGGAAGCAGGAAAAGCCGCCGCTTTTGTATCATTTGTTTGGAATGGTCCCGTTTTCACTAAAGCTTCTCTTTCGGAGAAAATGACGAATCCTCTCCGTTCGGAGAAGAAGTCTCAGCTTGGCGACTTGGTCGGCAAGCTGTTTTTATTTCGATAAAAAAGCTAGCGCTTCCTCAAGAAGAGCGAGGCTGCAGGTAAAATAGCCCGCCGTTGATTACCGAAACGGTAATTTTCGGTTTATATTGCTCTTCAAGCGCCTCTTTTTCGATATAATAGCATTCCGGCTTTTCATCCATCTCTTCGTAAAAATGGTCAAGAAGGGCCATATCTTCTCTCCATCGGGCGATTGCTTCTTCTGCCCATGTATGGTCATCGCGTTCGATAATCTGTTGAATGTATTTTTCTAATCTTCCAATGCCGCTGATCGGTTTAATGATCGGAGAAATGGTAAAACAATAATCAGGAATTTTGGGCGTAAGAGAAAGATGTTGCAGCTTTTCATGAAATTGTTCAACGATTCCTCCGCTAATTAAATGCAGACCGAGCGATAAAAGCTGCTCTTTTTTTCGATCGCATTGATATGAAATTTTTACATTTAACCCAAGCCAAGGATGGAGGGGAATCGATGCTTGCGGCTCTGCATGTGCCTGTTCGTACAGACGGATGTAACCGCCGCGGCGTTGCGCCGATTGGAAAATCTGATGTAATCTTGGCGAGCCAAAATGGAGCCGTTCCCCTTTAAGCGTGCGTGTCTTTTCGGTTTGCTTCGTGATCAGCGTGAGCTTCATTGGGGCAGGGACGCCGCCTGTCCGTTCGATATAATGCCAGTAAAAAGGACGATTCATCAATTCTTTATCCAGTTCAATCGATAGCTGAACTGTCAAATATTCATCGTAGTCTTCCACGATATCGCATTCGTGCGCCCGAAAATAACGTTTAAGAAACTGTTGAATCTCATCTTGCTGCATATTGCTCCCCCTTTGCAATTTGGTCGGCAAAATCGATCATTGCGGTCAAGTTTTCCATTTTGATTTTCATCTCTCGTTCATTGCGAGAACGGAAGAAAATATCCTGCAAATAGTCATCGAAATTGTTCATATTTAGTTTTGCTAAAATATCATCTAATTCACCAACGACGCGTTCAAATAAGCGAATTTTGTCGTAAAGGAGTTTTAAAATATGTTCTTCGACGGTATCTTTTACCGCAAAGTTGTAAATACGAACATCGTTTGTTTGCCCTAACCGATGGACACGTCCGATTCGTTGCTCGAGGCGCATCGGATTCCAAGGTAAATCGTAATTAATGACGTGATGACAAAATTGCAAGTTGATTCCTTCTCCCCCAGCTTCTGTGGCGATAAGCACTTGTACGCGATTTTTAAATAAATCTTTCATCCAATCTTTTTTCCCTCGTTTAAACCCACCGCGAAACGGGACCGAAGAAATGCCATTTTGCTGCAAAAACCATTGCAAATATAATTGTGTCGCTCGATATTCTGTAAAAATGATCACTTTATCATTAATGCGCTGAATGAGTTCAAGCGCTTTTTTCGCTTTCGAGTTGACCGTGACGGAATTGATTTTTTCAATCAATTCTTCCATGTATGGCGGCATCTCTCCATTATATTTGCCCATCATATTTTTAAGGGTGAGATACAGCGCTTCGCGGCTGCTGCAGACTTCACGCAGCATTGTAATAAGCGAAAATTGATGCTTAAGGAACGTTTCATCCGCTTTCAACGATTGGACAGCTTCATATAATTCCCGCTCCTCTTTCGAAAACTCGATGATGACCGTTTCGACATGCCGTTTAGACCATTCGATGCCGGTATCAATGCGGCGGTTGCGGATCATTACTTTATTGACAAGCGCTTTTAAATGTTCATCCGTTTGCAAAGATCGTGTTTTTCCATATGTTTCAGCAAAATAGGAGGCATTGCCTAAATGTCCCGGCTTTAGCAAAGAAACGAGATGAAAAATTTCTTCGATTCGGTTTTGGATCGGCGTGGCAGTTAATAACAAGCAAAATTTCTTTTTTAGATTTTGTACGAACTCATAATTTTTTGTTTTATTATTTTTTAGCTTATGAGCCTCGTCAATAATCACCATGTCATATTGTTGTTCATAAATAATTTCACGGTGAGGGCTTTTTTTCGCTGTGTCGATTGATGACACAACAACGTCGCATTGTTCCCAGACGTAACTCTTCTTTTGTGCAACGGCAGGGATGAAAAACTTTTCATTCAGCTCCGCCACCCATTGCGATACGAGTGACGCGGGAACGAGAATAAGCACTTTTTTCACAAGTCCGCGAATCATATACTCTTTTAAAATTAAACCGGCTTCGATCGTTTTTCCAAGACCTACTTCGTCGGCCAAAATCGCTTTTCCATTCATTTGTTCAACGACCTGTCTTGCGACCTCTAGCTGGTGCGGCAACGGCGTCAAATGAGGCAAATGCTTCGGTGCCTGTAATCCGTCAAAGTCAGGAACAGCCAAATGCTGAGCTGCTTCTAAGGCTAGCTGATACATTTCCCAGCTCGCCCAGGGACCGTCCTTTTCGATCCGTTCAAGAAACGGCTCTTTCCAAGATGAATCAAATTCGATGTTCACCATAATGTCTCGTCTCCTTTAATAACGAACATTTTTATTTGTTTTTAATTTAACGTATAGTTTTTTATTAATTGTTAATCGGAATTTATGATATAAAAGTTCGGTTATTTTTTAATCTTTCCATTGAATTTTTGTTGCTCTTGTGCGCATGTTAATGGTAGTATAATAATAAATTAGAAAGTTAAAAAAATTGCTCTGCTGTTTTGTCTATCATTTAGTTTGACCATTTTTTTCAAAATTATATATTCGCGAATGAGAACAAGGGGAGAGACTACAAATTTGTAGCGCCGAAGGAGCAAGCGGCAACGCGAATCTCTCAGGCAAAAGAACTCTTGTTTGACGCAGCTCTGGAGAGCGTTCACAGGCGTGAACCACCCAAGAGGAAACCTATGTTATCTGCGTGTTGATTATCCAATAAAAACAGTTTTATTGCTCGCTTTTCTGCCATCGTCGGCAAGCGGACCTAAAATAATGGATAATCAATATGTTATATTATGTTGACATAGGGAAACTTTCAGGTGAAAGGACAGAGACTTCCATCTATCTTTATAAGGGAGTCGTCTGTCCTTTTTATGTATTTTAGACAGGAGGAGTTGTATGTTAAAGCGAACACCTTTATTTTCTGTGTACGCCGAATATGGCGCAAAAACAATTGATTTTGGCGGTTGGGAACTGCCTGTTCAATTTTCTAGCATTAAAGAAGAGCACGAAGCGGTTCGGACGCGTGCGGGGTTATTTGATGTATCGCACATGGGCGAATTCGAAGTGAAGGGCAAAGACAGCCTTGCCTTTTTGCAAAAAATGATGACAAACGATGTTTCGAAATTAGCAGACGGCCGGGCGCAATATACGCTGATGTGCTATGAAAACGGCGGCACGGTCGATGATTTGCTTATTTATAAGAAAGCAGATGACCACTATCTTCTCGTTGTGAATGCTGCAAATATTGAAAAGGATTTTAATTGGCTCCGTGAACACATTTTCGGTGACGTAGAACTTGTGAACATTTCCGATGAAATAGCGCAGCTTGCTTTACAAGGTCCGCTTGCGGAGAGTGTTCTGCAGAAACTCGCCGATATTGATTTATCATCGCTCAAATTTTTCGGCTTCCAAGATGATGTTCATTTACAAGGGGTAAAAGCGCTTGTATCCCGCACTGGATATACTGGCGAAGATGGTTTTGAAATTTATTGCCGCGCAGAAGATGCGATCAAGCTTTGGCATGCCATTTTAGAAGTAGGTAAAGAAGACGGGGTGCTTCCATGCGGGCTTGGCGCACGTGACACGCTTCGTTTTGAAGCTTGCTTGCCGCTTTATGGACAAGAACTGTCGAAAGATATTACACCGATCGAAGCAGGGCTTGGATTTGCGGTGAAAACGAACAAGGAAGCGGACTTTTTCGGAAAAGCCGTGTTGCAAAAGCAAAAAGAAGAAGGAGCTTCGCGTAAACTTGTCGGCATTGAAATGATTGATAAAGGCATCCCGCGCCACGGATATGAAGTATATGCAGATGGCGAATCCATTGGCGTTGTCACGACAGGAACGCAGTCGCCGATGACGAAGAGAAATATTGGCCTTGCCCTCGTTAAGACGGAATTTGCAAGCCTCGATACATTGGTGGAAGTCGATATCCGCGGCAAGCGCTTGAAAGCGAAAGTGGTCGCTACACCGTTTTATAAACGTGCAAAATAGAAAAGAGGAGAGAGGATTATGCTTCATCGTTATTTGCCGATGACTGAAGAAGATCAACAACAGATGCTGAAAACGATTGGTGTTGAATCGATTGACGAGCTGTTCTCTGATATTCCGGAAAGAGTGCGCTTTAAGGGAGAGTATCGGATTAAAAAAGCGAAATCTGAGCCGGAGTTAATGAAGGAATTGATGGCGCTTTCTGCGAAAAACGCTGATCTTAAGAGCTATACTTCTTTTCTTGGCGCGGGCGTATATGACCATTACATCCCGGTTGTTGTTGACCATGTAATTTCACGCTCAGAATTTTATACCGCTTATACGCCATATCAGCCGGAAATTTCCCAAGGAGAGTTGCAAGCCATTTTCGAATTCCAAACGATGATTTGCGAATTAACGGGAATGGATGTAGCAAACTCGTCGATGTACGACGGCGGAACAGCGTTAGCCGAAGCGGCTTTATTAAGCGCCGCCCATACGAAAAAGAAAAAAGTGTTGTTATCAAAAGCTGTTCATCCGGAATATCGCGATGTTGTCAAGACATATGCGAAAGGTCCAGGGCTTGAAGTTGTCGAAATTCCGCTGCAAAACGGCGTGACGGATTTAGCAGCGTTGCAACAAGAAATGAGCGATGATGTTGCCTGCGTGATTGTACAGTATCCGAACTTTTTTGGCCAAATTGAACCGTTAAAAGAAATTGAGCCAATTGCTCATGCGCAAAAAGGGATGTTCGTTGTGGCAAGCAACCCGCTTGCGCTGGGGGTATTGACGCCGCCTGGAGCGTTTGGCGCTGATATTGTTGTAGGCGATGCCCAACCGTTCGGAATTCCAACACAATTTGGCGGACCGCATTGCGGCTATTTTGCCGTCAAATCGGCGCTAATGCGGAAAATCCCGGGCCGCCTTGTCGGACAAACAACGGATGAAGACGGTCGCCGCGGCTTCGTGTTGACGCTGCAGGCGCGCGAACAGCACATCCGCCGCGATAAAGCGACTTCCAACATTTGCTCGAACCAAGCGTTGAATGCTTTAGCGGCTTCTGTCGCGATGACGGCGCTTGGCAAAAAAGGCGTCAAAGAAATGGCGACGATGAACGTCCAAAAGGCGCATTACGCTAAAAATGCATTTATTGAACACGGCTTCACTGTACCGTTTACCGGTCCGTTTTTTAACGAATTTGTCGTAAAATTAAACAAGCCGGTAAAAGAAATAAATAAACAGCTGCTTGAAAAAGGCATCATCGGCGGCTACGACCTTGGCCGCGATTATCCCGAATTAGAAAATCATATGCTTGTGGCGGTCACAGAGTTGCGGACAAAAGAAGAAATCGACACGCTTGTGAAGGAATTGGGGGATTGTCATGCATAAAGATCAACCGCTTATTTTTGAATTAAGCAAGCCTGGACGCATCGGCTATAGCTTACCGGAATTGGACGTTCCTGCATTGAACGTTGACGAGGTTATTCCTAGCGATTATATTCGCACAGAAGCGCCAGAGCTTCCGGAAGTATCCGAACTTGATATTATGCGCCATTATACAGCGTTATCGAAACGCAATCACGGTGTAGACTCCGGCTTTTATCCGCTTGGATCTTGTACGATGAAATACAATCCGAAAATTAATGAAAATGTGGCACGTTTTGCGGGCTTTGCTCACATTCACCCGCTTCAGCCGGAAGAGACGGTGCAAGGAGCGCTTGAGCTCATGTATGACCTACAAGAGCATTTAAAGGAAATCACCGGAATGGATGCGGTCACGCTACAACCGGCGGCAGGAGCACATGGAGAATGGACAGGCCTGATGATGATTCGCGCCTACCATGAAGCCAACGGCGATTACAACCGCACGAAAGTCATTGTCCCTGACACGGCGCACGGGACGAACCCCGCTTCAGCAACGGTTGCCGGATTTGAAACAGTGACAGTGAAATCGACAGAAGAGGGACTTGTGGATTTAGAAGATTTAAAACGAGTGGTTGGTCCGGACACGGCGGCATTAATGCTGACAAATCCGAACACGCTTGGATTGTTTGAGGAACATATTTTAGAAATGGCGGAAATTGTGCATGGGGCTGGCGGAAAATTGTATTATGACGGCGCCAATTTGAATGCGGTATTAAGCAAAGCAAGACCTGGAGACATGGGCTTTGATGTCGTGCACTTAAATCTCCACAAAACATTTACCGGCCCGCACGGCGGCGGCGGTCCTGGTTCAGGCCCAGTAGGTGTCAAAGCGGATTTAATTCCGTTCTTGCCAAAACCGACCGTTGAAAAAGGAGAGAACGGCTACTACTTTGATTACGATCGACCGCAGGCAATCGGTCGCGTGAAGCCGTTTTACGGAAACTTCGGCATCAACGTGCGAGCTTATACGTATATTCGTTCCATGGGTCCAGACGGCTTAAAAGCGGTGACAGAATATGCGGTATTAAATGCGAATTACATGATGCGCCGCTTGGCGGAATATTACGATTTGCCGTATAACCGTCACTGCAAACACGAGTTTGTCTTGTCGGGCAAACGGCAGAAGAAACTCGGTGTGCGCACGCTCGATATCGCAAAGCGTCTGCTTGATTTCGGTTATCATCCGCCGACCATCTACTTCCCGTTGATCGTTGAGGAATGTATGATGATTGAGCCAACCGAAACCGAATCAAAAGAAACGCTCGATGCGTTTATCGACGCGATGATCCAAATTGCAAAAGAAGCGGAAGAAACGCCGGAAATGGTGCAAGAAGCGCCGCATACAACCGTTGTCAAACGCCTTGACGAAACAACGGCGGCTCGCAAACCGATTTTGCGCTATCAAAAGCAGTAAAATAAAAAGCGATTCATCCAGATGCGGGTGAATCGCTTTTTACATAGTCATGACACTATTTTTTCTTCACTTTTCCTGTCCATGTTTTAAAGCCGCCTTTTAAGTGGTAAAGGTCGCGATAACCTTTACGGTACAGCATTTGCGCAGCGCGGCTGCTGCGGAGACCGCTTTGGCAGTATAAATAAATCGGCTGATCTTTTCGCAATTCTTTCATGCGCATGCGAAGTTGCGTAAGCGGAATATTGCGCGCCCCTAAAATGTGCCCTGCCGCAAATTCATCAGCCTCGCGAACATCAATAAGCTGCGCTTTGCGGTAGCCGGCGCGGAACTCTTCTTCTGTCAGCGGTTTCACCATTCTGCGCTGCATAAAGTACATTGTGGCAGAATAGACGATTAAAGCGCCGAGCAAAATCCATATCCACTGCACGAGCAAAAAGCCCCCTTTTCCCTCAACATTCGACAACTTCTATTATATAGATGTCACGCTTGTGACGCAAAGCATTTTCGCTTTTCTTTGTTCATTTTGTTTGTTAAACTAGTAGACGCAAATACGGAAAAGAAGGGTTGAAAGATGGAAAAAGAAAAATGGCGATTTATTGATTCTGGAGATTGTTCTCCAGCGTTTAATATGGCGCTAGACGAAGCATTGCTTGAATGGCATAGCGAAGGAAAAATTCCGCCGACGATAAGATTTTATGGCTGGAACCCGCCGACACTTTCGATCGGTTATTTTCAAAAAGTTGAAAAAGAAATTGACATGGAGGCAGTCCAGAAACACGGACTCGGCTTTGTTCGCAGACCGACGGGCGGACGCGGCGTGCTTCACGACAAGGAGCTGACATATAGCGTCATTGTGTCGGAAGCGCATCCAAATATGCCGCAAACGGTAACAGAGGCGTACCGCGTCATTTCCCAAGGCATTTTAGAAGGTTTCCGCTTGCTTGGCTTGGATGCTTATTTTGCGGTGCCAAAAACGGAGGAAGAAAAAGCGGATTTAAAAAATCCACGCTCGGCTGTTTGCTTTGATGCCCCATCTTGGTACGAGCTTGTCGTAGAAGGGCGAAAAGTGGCGGGAAGCGCACAAACACGGCAAAAAGGAGTTATTCTGCAGCACGGCTCGATTTTACTTGATTTAGATGAAGACCTGTTATTTAGTTTGTTTAGATATCCAAACGAGCGGGTCAAAGAGCGGCTGCGGCAAAACTTTAAAAACAAGGCGGTTGCGATCAACGAGTTAACGGACCGCAAAGTGACGATCGAAGAGGCGAAAGAAGCGTTTTATAAAGGGTTTGAAAAAGGATTGGATATCATTTTAGAACCGTATACGCTGTCCGACGCCGAGGTGGAGTATGTGAACGAACTCGCGCAAAAAAAATATGCGAGCGATGAATGGAACTTTAGACGATAAACGCGGCATATGGACCGCGTTTTTCTATTTGTCTATAAAGGCAACCGGCAAAATGTTCCGTTTATCGTTAAAATGGATGAAATTTTAACGATTTTCTTCTCTTTTCTCGCGTTTCTATCGTTTTTTTTATTTGACAAAATGAGAAATAGTTGACCTAACACACAATATATAGTATGTGTCGATAAAAAAATAATACTATATATTGTTTTTTTATTGATTTCTTTTATGCCGATATGGTAATTTAATCTAGACAGAATTTACAGGCAGAAAGATGAAGTAGAACTAGAATGAAGAGGAGAGATTGGGGAATGACGGTTGCGTCTTCGGAAAACAAATTAAAGATTAATATTGAAAAGCTGAACGAGGATATTCGCCTTTTTCCGCAAGTTCATCCGATTACCGAAGAGATGAACATTACGCATAAAGGTGTCTCACGATTAGTAATGCTCGATCGCTACTCTTTTAAAGATACGGAAAAATTGACATTGAGCACCGGCGATTTCGTTGTGCTAACAGTAAAGGAAGATCCAAAATTTCCAGCGCGCGGCCTAGGATTTATTGTGGATATCGATTGGGAGACGAAAAAAGCGAAAGTGCTCGTCGAGGAAGACTATCGCAGCGTATTGGACGGAGAGGAAGCGGAAACGGGGATTGTTGTTCGCTCCCTTGATACGATAGACAAGCCGCTTGAAATTTTCTACGAACAAATCGCAAAGCGGAATGCGACGGGGCTTGCGGCAGTTGAACAAACGGAAGAGAAGCGGCAAGAATGGTTTGAGAAGTTTTATGAAGAGCTAAAGAACTTAAACTTTGTGCCGGCGGGGCGCGTTTTATACGGAGCGGGCGCCGGAACAGACGTGACGTACTTCAACTGCTATGTGATGCCGTTTGTGAAAGATTCGCGTGAAGGCATTTCCGAGCACCGCAAGCAAGTGATGGAAATTATGAGCCGAGGCGGCGGGGTCGGCACGAACGGTTCGACGCTGCGGCCAAGAAATACGCTCGCGCGCGGCGTCAACGGCAAATCGTCCGGATCGGTGTCATGGCTTGATGATATCGCGAAACTCACCCACCTTGTTGAGCAGGGAGGATCGCGCCGCGGCGCACAAATGATCATGTTAGCCGATTGGCATCCGGACATTATTGAATTTATTATTTCGAAAATGCAAAACCCGCGCATTTTGCGTTATTTGCTAGAAAACACAGAGGATGAAGGCATCCAAAAGGCAGCGAAGGAAAAGCTGAAATTCACGCCGCTCACTGAACAAGAGCGCGCGATGTATCAAGGCATCGTCAACTATAAAAACATGCCGGGATACGGCGGCTTCAACGAAAAAATTATTAAAGAGGCGGAAGAAAAGCTGCGCACAGGCGGTACATACAGCGTGCACAATCCGGACTTTTTAACGGGCGCCAACATCTCCGTCTGCCTTACGAAAGAGTTTATGCAAGCAGTCGAAGAAGATCGTGAGTACGAATTGCGCTTCCCGGATGTGGAGACATACTCAGAAGAAGAAATGCGCATTTACAACGAAAAATGGCATGAAGTCGGCGATGTGCGCGAGTGGGAGAAAATGGGCTTTCGCGTCCGCGTGTACCGCAAAATTCGCGCGCGTGAACTGTGGAAGTTGATCAACATTTGCGCGACCTATTCAGCAGAGCCAGGCATTTTCTTTATCGACAACGCCAACGACATGACCAACGCCAGAGCGTACGGACAAAAAGTTGTCGCGACGAATCCGTGTGGTGAACAACCACTCGCACCATACTCCGTCTGCAACTTGGCGGCGGTGAATTTGGCGAACATGGTCGATAAAGAAAAGAAAACAGTCGACTACGACAAACTGAAGCGCACGGTGGAAATCGGGGTGCGCATGCAAGATAACGTCATTGACGCGACACCGTACTTCCTTGAAGAAAATAAAAAGCAAGCGCTCGGGGAACGCCGCGTCGGCCTCGGCGTGATGGGATTGGCCGATTTGCTTATTTATTGCGAGAAAGAGTACGGCTCCGAAGAAGGCAACCAACTTGTCGATGAAGTATTCGAAACGATCGCGACGACGGCATATCGCGCTTCGATTGAACTGGCGAAAGAAAAAGGCAGCTTCCCGTTCTTAGTCGGCGAGACGGAAGAAGAGACGATGAAACTGCGTGAAGCGTTTATTAACACGGGTTATATGGAAAAGATGCCGGAAGATATTCGCCAAGACATTTTAAAATACGGCATTCGCAATTCGCATTTGCTGACGGTGGCTCCGACGGGATCCACTGGGACCATGGTTGGCGTGTCGACTGGACTTGAACCATATTTTTCCTTCTCTTACTACCGAAGCGGCCGTCTCGGCAAGTTTATTGAAGTGAAAGCTGATATCGTTCAAGAATATTTGAATAAACATCCAGAGGCCGATCCGAATAACTTGCCGCATTGGTTTGTGACGGCGATGGATTTACCGCCGGAAGCGCATGCCGATGTGCAATGCATCATTCAGCGCTGGGTCGACTCCAGCCTCTCAAAAACGGTCAACGCGCCGCGCGGCTATACGGTCGAGCAGGTGCAAAAAGTGTACGAGCGCTTATGGCGCGGCGGCGCGAAGGGCGGCACGGTCTATGTTGACGGCAGCCGCGATGCGCAAGTATTGACATTGAAAGCGGAAGAAAATACGTTTGAAGAGCAGTTGGAATTAATTCCGGAAGAAGAAAAAGAAGCGAAACGCGCTGTTGTATTAATTGATACGATCCAAGATTTGCGCGCGACCGATGTAACGATCGGCTCGGAAGTCGGCAACATTTGTCCGGTATGCCGCGAAGGAACGGTCGAAGAAATCGGCGGCTGCAACACATGCACAAGTTGCGGTGCACAGTTAAAGTGCGGTCTGTAATGACGAAAAGGAACGGGAATGTCCCGTTCCTTTTTTGTTTTGATGGGAAGGAAGATGTAAAAAAATACTGAATGCAATAATAAGGCTTATTGAAACCGATTAGGTGAAAATCGAAAAAAATACGACAGGAGGGAATGCGATGAATTTAGAGCACATTGCCGAACGGTTTCGCCGTTTTGCAGTGCGTGAATGCCGCGGCTCAAGCGACTTGTATGAACAGCTTTCGCTTGCTATTGCCCAAGACGAGGAACTGCTTCGTCTCGCTTCAGCGGCACGAAGCGGCCAGCCCGTGCCGAATTTGTTATTTGGCGCCGTTCATTATTTGTTATCAAAAGGATACGACCATGAACTGCGCGAGTTTTACGCAAGCCTCACGAAAGCACCGCGGGCGCCGCAACAGGCGTTTCCGCATTTTCGCGATTTTTGCTTTCTTTATCGCGATGAAATAACCGTTCTATTAACAGAGAAGCTCGTGCAGACGAACGAGGTGCGGCGCTGTGGGTATTTGTATCCAAGTTTTTGTTGGATTTACCGTTTAGCAAAAAAGCCGTTGTCACTGATTGAAATCGGTACGAGCGCAGGATTGCAGCTTGCGTGGGACCGTTACAAGTATAGTTACGGCTCGCATAAAACATACGGAAATCCGCATTCTTCTGTATTCATTGCCTCGGAAATTCGTGGCGGTCATATGCCGTATTTGCTTGCGGAAAGCCCTCCCGTTGCCGAGCGAATCGGCATCGATTTGCATGTCAATGATTTGCAGAACGAGGAAGATCAGCTATGGATGCAGGCGCTTATTTGGCCGGAGCATACAGAGCGGCGCGAACTGTTTCAAAAGGCGGCGCAATGCTTGCAAGATGTTCCCGTTCGCTTGCATGAAGGAGACGGCATCGCTTTGCTCCCGAGCATTGCCGCTGCGGTTCCGTCCGATACGGCTTTATGCATTTTTCACACCCATGTTGCCAATCAAATGCCTGAAGACGCGAAACGAAAGCTGCTAGAGCACATTGATGCAATCGGGAAAAAACGCGATGTGTTTCATTTATACAACAATATAAACGATTGGAGACTCCAGCTTGATTATTTTATTGATCGCAAGAAATATGCTCGCGTTGTCGCTGAAACCGATGGGCATGGCCGCTGGTTTTGCTGGGAGCTGCGATAAAAATTCCCAATAACATATGAGCCTCACTCGTCCATACTAAAAGGGAAATACGAACGGGAGGAGGCAGCAACGTGAAGCCATTTATTCCGCAGCTCGTCTATTTTGAGCCCGAGGCGCTAAATTATCCGCTCGGTCAAGAATTGAAACAGAAATTCGAAAAGATGAACATTGAAATTCGCGAAACGACATCGCATAACCAAGTGCGCGGCATTCCTGGGGAAACGGAGTTGCAGCGGTACCGAAACGCGAAATCAACGCTCGTTGTCGGCATTAGGCGCACATTAAAGTTTGATACGTCCAAGCCATCGGCAGAATACGCCATCCCCCTTGCGACAGGGTGTATGGGGCATTGCCATTATTGTTATTTGCAAACGACGCTCGGAAGCAAGCCTTATATTCGTGTATACGTCAATCTCGATGAAATTTTTTCCCAAGCGAAAAAGTACATCGATGAGCGCGCACCGGAAATTACCCGTTTTGAGGCCGCTTGTACGTCCGATATTGTCGGCATTGATCACTTAACTCATTCATTAAAAAAAGCGATCGAATTTATTGGAGCGACTGAATACGGACGGCTTCGCTTTGTCACGAAATATGAGCACGTCGACCATCTGCTTGATGCGAAACATAACGGAAAAACGCGCTTTCGCTTCAGCGTCAATTCACGTTATGTGATTAAACATTTTGAACCGGGAACATCTTCGTTTGAAGCACGCCTTGAAGCAGCGCGAAAAGTGGCGCACGCTGGCTACCCGCTCGGTTTTATCGTCGCGCCGATTTACATGCATGACGGATGGGAAGAAGGATATTTGGAGTTATTCGAGCGGTTATCTGAACAGCTTGCAGGGGTGAATACACCCGATTTAACATTCGAGTTAATCCAGCATCGGTTCACGAAACCAGCCAAGGCGGTCATTCAAAAGCGTTATCCGAAAACGAAGCTCGATTTGGATGAAAGCAAACGAAAATATAAATGGGGACGATACGGAATCGGCAAATACGTGTATCAAGATGATGATGCAAAACGGCTTGAGGAGACGCTGAAACATTATATTGCGCAATTTTTTCCGGAGGCAGAGATACAATATTTTACGTAATTCCTCCTTTTTCTTGTCATTTCGCCGTACCATGATATAATAATACTGATTGCTATTTTTAGATAAGTATGGGTTATATGGGAGGGGACCATTATGCCGACACCAAGCATGGAGGACTATATCGAACAAATTTATATTCTAATTGAAGAAAAAGGATACGCGAGAGTATCGGATATTGCCGAGGCATTGTCCGTTCATCCCTCCTCTGTTACAAAAATGGTGCAAAAACTCGACAAAGACGAATATTTAGTATACGAAAAATATCGCGGTCTTGTATTAACAGCTAAGGGAAAAAAAATTGGAAAACGACTTGTATATCGCCACGAATTGCTTGAGCAATTTATGCGCATGATCGGTGTTGATGAAGAAAATATTTACCGCGATGTTGAAGGAATTGAACATCATTTAAGCTGGAATGCAATCGACCGCATTGGCGATTTAGTTCAATATTTTCAGGAAGATCCGGTGCGTCTTCAGGCACTTCGCAACATCCAAAAACAAAACGAGCAAAACGGAGAGTAAGTTTTCTTACTCTTTTTTTGTTTTCCATACTAAAACTTTGCTGCTCCTCTTATACATATATAAGAACCGCTGCGAGGGGAGATGGCAGTATGGATATCGATATTGTGTTTTCTGGAGGAGGCGTCAAAGGGTTTGCGCTAGTCGGTGCTTATGAAGCGATTGAGGCGAAAGGGCTTCGTTTGAAGCGAATTGCCGGGACGAGCGCAGGCTCGATTATTGCTGCGTTGATTGCAGCGGGCTACACAAGCAGGCAAATAGTTGAGATCATTGACGGATTAGACTTACAGCAACTGCTTGATAAACGGAAAGAAATCATTCCTCTTCCATTAATGAAATGGGTCATTTTGTACTGGAAAATGGGGTTGTATAAAGGAAAAGTGTTGGAACAATGGATGGAAGAGATCTTGGCAGCAAAAGGGGTTCGCACGTTTGCCGATTTGCCGGAGGGTCACTTATATATCGTGGCATCCGATGTAACAAGCGGCCGCATTCTCGTGCTGCCTACAGATTTGCCGCAATATGGAATCAATCCCGATACATTTTCGGTAGCAAAGGCGGTGCGAATGAGCGTTAGCATCCCTTATTTTTTCGAGCCGACCAAATTGCACACAAGTAACGGCAAATTTGTCGTCGTCGATGGGGGAGTGCTCAGCAATTTCCCGCTTTTCATATTTGATGAAGAAAAGAAAATTAAAAAGAGACCGGTTCTTGGGATTCAGTTGAGTGCCAAACAGAATGAGCGGCCAAAAAAGAAGATTCGTAATGCGATTGAATTGTATGAGGCGCTCTTTCGCGCAATGAAAGAAGCGCATGACGCGCGCTACATTTCTCGCCGCCATGAAAAAAATATCGTTTTTATTCCCGTTCATAATGTACTTGCCACCGAGTTTGCGATTACAAGCGAAGAAAGAGATCGTTTAATTGAATATGGAAAAACGAAAACGGAACAGTTTTTAAAGAAGTGGACATATTAAAAAAGAAGAATCAAGCTAAAATAAAGCTCGATTCTTCTTTTTTCCTTTTTTCCCTTCGATAACTGTTAGATGTGATGTAGTTCGTTTTTTCGGTAAGCGGTGGTGCGTTCCTTTTTTCGAATGGGATACTTTCGCTTGCGGCTTTCGCTCTCGTATTGCCTGCATTTTTTTTGATTGATTGACCGCTTTTAAATAGGCGGCGCGTTCTTTATTGATGCGCCGTCGGTAGCCCCATTGATAAATTGCGTATACGATAGCGACAGCAAGACCAATAAAAATGATGCGTCTTAGAAACAGCAACGGCTGTGCAAACAAAGTATATACGAGCCCAAACGCTCCTAAAAAAAGAACAATCCCAATCAACGGATGCATTGTGCGACGAAACATGACGCACCCACCTCCCTTACAAATTAACGGACGGCTTTTGTTGTTTCGTGTCCATTTTCTAAACGAAGCAGCTCCTCAAACGAAGCGATCGCTACTTCTACTTGATCATCGCTAGGTTCTTTCGTTGTCAACAGCTGAAGCCATAGACCGGGATAACCAAGCCAGCGTAAAACTGGAACATCTCTAAGCCGATTTGTAAACTGCAGCACTTCAAACGAAATACCGAGCACGACAGGAATGAGCGCCAGACGGTTAACAATTCGCACCCAAAGTGGATCTGTCGGAACGACCATATAGACAAATACGCCGACAATAACGGTAAATAAGATAAAGCTGCTGCCGCATCGATAGTGAAGCCGCGATTGCTTTTGCACGCTTTCGACAGTGAGCGGTGCGCCGCTTTCAAAGGCGTTAATAACTTTATGCTCCGCCCCATGATATTGGAACACTCGTTTAACGAGCGGAGTTAGCGAAATGAAGTAAATATATGATAGAAGAAGCAGCAACTTAAAAGCCCCTTCGATAAAAATTTGCGCCAGATTGGACGGAAAGAGCGGTTTTGTGAAATTAGCCAAAAAGACAGGGATAATAGTAAATAAAAATTTTCCGAATAAAAATGACAGCACTCCAATAGCCGCTACACTCAAGGCGAGGGACCACTTTGATTCTTCTTTTTTTGCTTCACTTAACGTATGATCATCTTTCGGATCGACATCATAGCGTTCGCTTGCGAATTGAAGATGTTTCGAACCGTTAGCACTTGCTTCTAAAATAGCCACAATCCCGCGAATAAACGGAATTTTTTTGAGAAACGCTAATTTTGAATTCACTTGACGGGGGACATGAAAATATTCGATCGTTCGGTCTTTTCGCCGAATGGCCGTAACGGAATGGTTCCTGCCGGCAAACATGACACCTTCAACGACCGCTTGACCGCCGTATATCGGTTTCATTGCTTTTTTCATCTGTTTACACCAACCTATTTCTTAATTTATTATTCTATTCTACAAGAAATAGCCAGAAACCTCTAGGTTGATGATACGATTATCATTTCCAAAAATAAAAATGAATAGACGTGCGAAACAAGCTTTTTTCAAAATAATTCATGAGTTTTTGTGCTAAAGGCCATACTAAAAAAGGAGGTGACAAAATTCAATGAAAGACCATCAGCAAACGCTAGAGCAAAATAAGCGCGAACAACCGATGTCGTTGCTGTTGAAGGCGATGATTACTGGTTTTGTTGGCGGCGTGTTTTGGAGTCTTCTAGGATATTTAGCGTATTTTTTTCATTTTACAGAAATAAGTCCAAATATGCTCTTGCTCCCTTGGGATATCGGCGATTGGAAATATGGAAAAAGGGGAAATTACCTTGCCATTTTTCTTATTGGCTTATTATCTATATTAGTAGCTCTCGTTTATTATGTGTCGCTTCGAAAAATAAAAAGTATGTGGGCGGGCATTGGCTACGGCGTTGCGTTATGGATCATCGTTTTTTATGTGTTGAATCCGCTTGTTCCCGGATTGCGCTCCGTTGCTGAACTCGATCGGAACACAGTGATTACTACCATTTGTTTGTATATACTTTACGGCTTATTTATCGGTTACTCTATTTCATTTGAAGCCCAAGAAAGCGAATATATGCAGGAACAAGCAAGAAATGAGTAGTGACAGAAGGCGATTTATGGTAAAATAACATTGTTTGAACATTCTTTCGATTCGATTTAAAGGAGTTGCAAAGATGGCTCGTCTTCTTGTCATTAACGGTCCCAATTTAAACCGCCTTGGAAAGCGCGAACCTCATATTTACGGGAGCGATACGTTGTCCGATTTAGAGCAGCAGCTCATCTCTTTTGCATCCCAGTACGAAGCGGAATTAAGCTGCTTTCAAAGCAATTTTGAAGGGGAAATTATCGAACAAATTCATGCTGCCGAGGGAACGTATGACGGCATTATTCTTAATGCTGGCGCATTTACTCATTATAGTTATGCGATTCGCGATGCGATTGCCAGTGTGAATGTCCCAGTTATTGAAGTACATATTTCAAACGTTCATGCCCGTGAGCCGTTTCGCCACGAATCGGTCATTGCGCCGGTAGTGTCCGGACAAATCGTCGGGTTGGGTTTTGCTGGGTATCGACTTGCGATTTTAGCGCTATTGGAACAAGCAGAAGGGGGAGAGAGAGTTTGGAAAAAATAGAGAAGTTGCGGGCGCGATTTAATGAATATGGCATCGATGGAATGCTGATTACAAGCACCTATAATCGCCGTTATATGACAGGTTTTACAGGCACTGCTGGAGCAGCTGTCATCGGAAAATCAGGCGCGGTTTTTATTACAGATTTTCGCTATGTTGAACAAGCTTCTAAGCAGGTGGAAGGATTTGAAATCGTTCAACATACAGGTTTGGTGATTGAAGAGGTTGCCAAACAAGCGGCCCGGCTTGGGATTACCAAGCTCGGCTTTGAGCAAGAGCATTTGTCATATGCGACATTCCAAGTATACGAAAGAGAAGTAGGGGCGACACTAGTCCCTGTTTCTGGGGTCATCGAAAAGTTACGCTTGATTAAGTCCGAATCAGAGATTAAGATATTAAAGGAAGCAGCGGAGATTGCTGATGCAGCGTTTGAACATATTCTTCGCTTTATTCGTCCCGGCGTACGAGAAATCGAAGTTGCCAATGAATTGGAATTTTTTATGCGGAAGCAGGGCGCAACTTCATCTTCATTTGATATTATTGTTGCATCAGGCTATCGTTCAGCATTACCTCACGGAGTGGCAACTGATAAAGTCATTGAAAAAGGGGAATTCGTCACGCTCGATTTTGGCGCTTACTATAAAGGCTATTGCTCCGATATTACAAGGACTGTAGCTGTCGGGGATGTGAGCGATGAGTTGAAAAAGATTTACGATGTCGTATTGCAAGCCCAATTGCGCGGAATGGCCGGCATTAAACCAGGGATGACTGGACGGGAAGCGGATGCGCTCACTCGTGACTATATCGCTGAACAAGGGTACGGCGAATATTTTGGGCATTCCACGGGTCACGGAATCGGCCTTGAAATCCATGAAGGACCAGCGTTATCGGTTCGTTCCGACATCGTGTTAGAACCAGGAATGGTTGTGACGGTAGAACCTGGCATTTACATAGCAGGCCTTGGCGGCGTGCGTATTGAAGATGATGCCGTTGTCACCACGGACGGTAATGAATCGCTGACCCGCTCGCCGAAAGATTTGATTATTTTATAATACTGTAAGTGGGAGGACATTCGTCAATGATTTCAGTGAACGATTTTCGTACAGGCTTAACAATTGAAACGGATGGCGACATTTGGCGCGTCATCGAGTTCCAGCACGTCAAACCTGGAAAAGGTGCGGCGTTTGTTCGCTCTAAACTTCGCAATCTCCGCACAGGAGCGATTCAAGAAAAAACGTTCCGCGCTGGTGAAAAGGTAAACCGTGCGCAAATCGATAATCGCAAAATGCAATATTTATACGCAAACGGCGATCAACACGTATTTATGGATACGGAAACATATGAGCAAATCGAACTTTCTTCTCAGCAAATCGAACATGAATTGAAGTTCTTAAAAGAAAATATGGAAGTATTCATCATGATGTACCAAGGCGAGACGATCGGTGTGGAACTTCCAAACACTGTGGAACTAAAAGTTGTTGAAACAGAGCCAGGCATTAAGGGTGATACGGCTTCCGGCGGATCGAAGCCAGCGACGTTAGAAACTGGACTTGTCGTTCAAGTGCCGTTCTTCGTCAATGAAGGAGATGTTCTCATTATTAATACAACAGACGGGACGTATGTTTCTCGCGCATAACGGTTTGAACTCCTTGCTTTTTAGCAAGGGGTTTTTTATTTTGTCCGAAAAACCACTTCTGAAATAGATGGCTTTTGCATACGTTTGTACTAATCATTTTATTAGTAGCAGGAGGAACTGATGAAACGGTGGTTATCGATGATCGATTCGGCTGTTCTATCTATGGCCGGCATGCGATTATTATCAGCAACTATCGAATTAACCGCGGCTTTAGTGATGCTTTTTCTCAATGATGTGAAAAAAGCGGTGGCTGTTAACGCAATGCTTGCTGTTGTTGGTCCGATCATTTTTGTTGTCACAATGACAATCGGGCTTCTTTCAGTGGCGGACGAGCTTTCGTTTTCGAAATTGCTATGGATTGCGTTTGGAGTGGGATGTATTTTATTTGGAATCTATAAATGAGAACAATGGTAAAGGAGGGGACGTATGCAAGCGATCATTGAAATGTTGCCAAAAACGATTGCTGATGCTCTTTCACGTCTGCCATCCTCGTGGGGAGAAGATATTGAGGAAATCCGGATCAGGGTTCAACGACCGTTAGAGATCATTGTCAAAGGAATTCCTCATTTCCTTCCATATGAAGTGACTACTGAAGATAGCGTGCATCTTCTCAGTAAGTTAAGCGGCTATTCGATTTATGCGATGGACGAAGAGTTAAGACGGGGGTTTATCACGGTTCAGGGAGGACATCGTGTTGGACTAGCTGGAAAAGTTATTACTGAAAGTGGGAACGTCAAAGCGATTCGCCATGTCACTTCATTCAATATTCGCATCGCCCGGCAGAAAATCGGAATTGCCGACCGATTGGTTCCATACGTATATAACGGCCGTTGGTGCAATACGATGATTATCGGGTCCCCGCAAACGGGGAAAACGACGCTGCTTCGCGACATTGCCCGAATGATCAGCAATGGCATTCCGACGAAAAAAATTCCTTCAAAAAAAGTGGGCATCGTCGATGAACGCTCGGAAATTGCCGGATGCGTCAAAGGCATTCCGCAATTTGATTTAGGGAACCGAGTTGATGTGCTTGATGCCTGCCCAAAAGCGGAAGGAATGATGATGATGATTCGGTCAATGAGCCCTGATGTGCTCGTTGTCGATGAAATTGGACGCTCAGAGGACAGCGAAGCGTTGCTCGAAGCTGTTCACGCTGGAGTAAGCGTCTTTACGACTGTCCACGGAAAGGATTGGAATGATGTATCGAAGCGCCCTACCTTGCGTTTTATGATCGAGCAACGCATTTTTACACGCTTTATTGAACTCACCAACGAAAAAGGGCCGGGGACCGTTCATCGTATTATCGATGAAAATGGAGCAGCGCTGCTGGAAGCGAGCGTGAGAAGATGAGATGGATCGGGGCATTTCTCATTTTGTTAGCAACAACGTGGACAGGATTTGAAACGGCGCGTCGGCTTAGCGAACGTCCCCGCCAGCTCCGGCAACTCAAAGTGGCATTGCA
This sequence comes from Anoxybacillus tepidamans PS2, assembly GCF_000620165.1. Taxonomy (GTDB): domain Bacteria; phylum Bacillota; class Bacilli; order Bacillales; family Anoxybacillaceae; genus Anoxybacteroides; species Anoxybacteroides tepidamans_A. The sequence goes on along the minus strand of NZ_JHVN01000001.1, from coordinate 103,785 downwards.
ATCGCTAGAGGCAGAAATTATGTACGGTCATACCCCTTTAGCAGAAGCAGCTTTACATTTGGCGAAGCAGCTTTCCTTTCCGTTTTCCCGCTTTTTTTCGCAATTTGCCGAGGCATTGCAAACGGGAGAAACGACTGTCAAACAGGCATGGGAAGAAAGTTTGCGAAACGTGTGGAAAGCGACAGCACTAAAGCATGGGGAGTTTGAAGTAATGAAGCAATTTGGAGAAACGCTAGGACAATACGATCGGATGGCGCAGCAAAAACAAATCGCCCTAGCCATTGTTCATCTTGAGCGAGAGGAGCAAGACGCTCTCGATAAAAAAGCCCGTTATGAGAAAATGGCGAAAAGTTTAGGGATACTCACTGGGCTTTTGCTTGTTATTTTGTTGATTTAAACACAGGGGGAAAGCGGTTATGGGAATCGATGTCGATATCATCTTTAAAATTGCAGGAGTTGGCATCGTTGTTGCATTTTTGCACACGGTGCTTGATCAGATGGGGAAAAAAGAGTACGCCCAATGGGTCACTCTCCTCGGATTTATCTATATTTTATTTATGGTCGCTTCCATTGTTAGCGATTTATTTCAAAAGATTAAAGATGTATTCTTGTTTCAAAGTTAGGGGGGAGCAGCCATTGAAATGCTGCAGATTGTCGGGTTAGGACTAATTGCGACATTTTTAGCGGTTCTACTAAAAGAGCAAAAATCAAGCGTTGCATTTTTATTAACAGTATTTGTTGGATGCGTAATCTTTCTTTTTTTAATTGATCAAATTAGCGCTATTCTTCATATGCTGCAGAAAATAGCTTCAGATGCAAAGGTGAACATGGTTTACTTTGAAACTATTTTGAAAATCATTGGCATTGCGTATATTGCCGAATTTGCGGCGCAAATTTCCAAGGATGCCGGACAAGGAGCGATCGCCTCAAAAATTGAATTAGGCGGAAAAATTTTGATTTTGGCGATGGCCATTCCTATTTTAACGGCCATTATTGAAACGGTCATCGGCCTAATTCCGTCGTCGTGAACGGGGGTGATGGATTGAGACAAAAGCTTGCTTTACTTCTTCTTATTTCTCTCTTTTTTTTCTCGCCGTATGTTGTACAAGCCGCACCTAACGACCAGCAAGTAATGCAAAAACAACTCGAAGCGCTTAGGGTGGATGAAATCCAACAATATTGGAATGACATTGTTACGAAATACGGAGGGTTTTTGCCCGAAAGTCAAAAAGGATCGCTCGTTGAGTTTTTGCAAGGGCAGAAAGAGTGGTCGCTTCAAGATTGGTTGACCGGGCTGTTGAAGTTCCTCATTTATGAGTTGAAGGCAAATGTTAAACTGCTAGGCATGCTCATTTTATTGACCGTTTTTAGCATGTTTTTGCAATCTTTGCAAACGGCTTTTGAACAGCAAGCGGTGAGCAAAGTGGCTTATGCTGTCGTCTACATGGTGCTTATTATCATCGCTTTGAATAGTTTTCGATTAGCTATGGACTACGCCAATGAGGCGATTCAGACGATGACGCATTTTATGATTGCGATGGTGCCGCTGTTACTGGCGTTGTTAGCCTCTTCGGGAGGTCTTATTTCAGCGGCTTTCTTTCATCCAATTATCCTTTTTCTTATGAATACTACAGGAGTTGTTGTTGAATACGTAACGTTGCCTTTGCTATTTCTAGCAGCGCTGTTAAGCATCGTCAGCACAATGTCAGAACATTATAAAGTGACGCAGCTTGCCGATTTATTTACGAAGGTCGCGCTGGGGACACTTGGCGTCATTTTAACGGTTTTTCTTGGTGTGATGTCCGTGAAGGGAACGACATCAGCGGTTGCTGATGGAATTGCTTTGAGAACAGCGAAGTTTGTAACGGGAAACTTTATTCCTGTTGTAGGAAAAATGTTTACGGATGCGGCTGATACTGTTGTGACAGCGTCGATGCTTCTAAAGAACACAGTTGGAATCGTTGGAGTAGCCATCATTTTCATTATCGCTGCGTTTCCGGCTCTAAAGATTTTAGTCATTTCTTTTATTTACAAACTATCCGCGGCCGTGCTGCAGCCGCTTGGCGGCGGTCCCGTCATTTCTTGTTTAAGCATTATCAGCAAAAGCATCATGTATATTTTTGCCGCCCTTGCTATTGTATCACTGATGTTTTTTCTCAGTTTAACTGTCATTATTACTGCTGGAAATATTGCAATGATGGTTCGTTGAAGGGGGGAAGAAAATGAATGCGATTATGGAATGGGTTACAAATATCATTATGTTTATTCTATTTGCGATCATTATCGACTTATTGCTTCCTTCTTCCTCTTTTCAAAAATATATAAAAATGGCGGTTGGGCTCATCCTTCTTCTCATCATGTTGTCGCCTCTTTTGCGCATTTTCTCCATTGATGCCGATCGCCTTATTGCAGCTGTAAAGGAGGGGCAATATGGACAAGCAGAAACGGTGAAAAATGAAATAGAAAAGAAGAAAAAAGAAATACAAGCCTCACAACGTGCATATATTTTAGAACAAATGGCTGTCCAGATGAAAAAACAAGTAGCTGAGGAGTTGATGAAGCAGTATGGATTGGAAGTAGAGAATATTGCTTTTCGAACAAAAGAAAACGAATCATTGCCAACTCCTGATGATATTCAAGCAGTTAAAGTAACCGTAAGAAAAGCAGGAGAAAAAGAAGCTATTCAACCGGTCGTTATTGATACGATCAAGCCGCTGAATGAGTCTCTAGAAGATGAAAAACAAAAGAAAGAACTCGCTTCGTTTTTCTCAGCAAAATGGGGAGTACAAGAGGAAAAAATCGACGTACAAATCGAGGGGAGGGAATGGGGGGATGTTTCCGTTCATTAAACGGTGGTTAGCGCCATTAGAAAAGGGAGAAGGAGAAAAGAAAAAAGCACCTCCTCTTTACGTATTCGTTTTACTGCTATTAGGTGTGCTGCTGATGATGATTCCTCATTTGTGGAAAAATGAGGAGTCATCACCCGATACAACTGCCGTAATGAAGCAATCGGTTGATAAGGAAGCGGTTGAGGCATTCGGATCCCAAAAAGACACGAAAGCGAAAGTGATTGCCGAGTATGAAAAAAGTTATGAGGAGCAGCTGAAGTCAGCACTTGAGGATATTGAAGGAGTGGGCGATGTCAAAGTCGTTGTCAATGTCGACGCTACAGAAATAAAGGTGCTTGAGAAAAACCGGGTTACCCAGCAACAAACAACCGATGAAACCGACCGTGAAGGCGGAAAGAGGAAAATCGAAAATCACTCGTTTAACGAACAAGTTGTCATTGTTCACGATGGAGAAAAGGAAACGCCCGTTGTCGTCACAACTAAAAAACCCGACATTCGCGGGGTTCTCGTCGTTGCCAAAGGGGCTGACAATCTACAGGTGAAGCAATGGATTGTCGAGGCGGTGACGCGCGTTCTCAACGTGCCTAGTTACCGCGTCGCAGTATTACCAAGAAAATAAGGGAGGCTCGATTAAGATGTTAAAAAAACAAACAGTTTGGTTATTAACAATGCTAAGCCTAGTTGTAGTGCTATCCGTATATTACGTAACCGCTCCAAAAGATATGAACGACAGCGTCGCTTTTATGAATGAGCAAAATAAAGCGAGCGAAACCGGAAAGAAAAGTACAACAAAAGATGGAGCCGATGTAGCAGTTGAAGAAACAGAAGCGAAAGGTGGAAAAGCGACGTCAAGCATTGCAAGCGATGACGTATTTACTGAACTGCGCATGCAAATTGAGGATGAGCGAAGCCGCCTGCGCGACCAACTAAATGCCATTGTCGCTTCGTCCAATGCAACGCCAGAGCAAAAGAGCGATGCGTATGAAAAGATTCAAAAACTTGAAGCGCTTGCCGAAAAAGAAGCAACGTTAGAAACGTTAATTAAATCGAAAGGCGGCTATGAAGATGTGCTTGTCCGTGCGGATGGTGACACTGTAAGAGTAACAGTAAAAGCGAAACAACGTTCCGCCAAAGCAGCCAATGAAATTATTCAGCTTGTAAAAAGCGAAATTAGCGATATGCAAGATATCGCAGTTGAATTCCAACCGGCAAACTAAATGCTAAAAAGCCTGGTTTCCATGAAAGAAACCGGCTTTTTTTTTTCGGAAATATGGGCATTCTATTTTTAGTGTGGAAAAATTATTTTAATGCTATATAATAATAATTGTTTATATGACTAGGTAGCAAGTTTGGCTATCATTTAATTCTAACGTTGAATATGAGGGAAGGTCTGTCGTATGATGGTAGTGTATGACATAATTTTGGGGCGAGAGGTGTGAATGATGTTGAAAATTCAAGAAATTCGCGAAATTATTAAACTTATTGATCAATCTAGCATTGAAGAATTTGTCTATGAGCATGATGGAACAAAAGTTCATATGAAAAAACCGAACGGAAATGTTCCAGTTGAAGCGGTTGTCAAAACGGTCGTCGAGCCGGCGCCAAAAGTGGTGGTGAAAGAAGAGGTTCCGCAAGCGCCAGCGAAACCAGCAAGCGCTGTTCAAGAGGTCAAACAAGAGGAAAAACCAAAACAAGAAGCGGTCAATGTAGAAAATTTACATAAAATTACATCTCCGATGGTAGGAACATTTTATGCGGCGCCTTCTCCAGATTCACCTCCTTATGTAAAAGTCGGAGATAAAATTAAGTCAGATACTGTTGTATGTATCATTGAAGCGATGAAGCTATTCAATGAAATCGAAGCGGAAATTAACGGCGAAATTGTCGAAATTCTTGTGCAAAATGGCCAGCTCGTCGAATATGGACAACCTTTATTCCTTGTGAAACCTGAATAAGGAGAGAACAGGCCATGATTAAAAAATTATTGGTAGCCAATCGAGGGGAAATTGCCGTTCGTGTCATCCGCGCTTGTAAAGAGCTCGGCATCGAAACGGTGGCTGTGTTTTCAGAAGCGGACCGCGAGGCGCTTCACGTTCAATTGGCCGATGAAGCATATTGCATCGGGCCGACCGCTTCGAAAGACAGTTATTTAAACTTTACGAACATTATGAGCGTTGCTACATTGACAGGGTGTGATGCCATTCATCCGGGGTACGGATTTTTGGCGGAAAACGCTGCCTTTGCAGAGCTTTGCCGCGAGTGCAATATCACGTTTGTCGGACCGAGTCCGGAAGCGATTACAAAAATGGGAATTAAAGATATTGCGCGCGAAACGATGCGCGAGGCGGGTGTTCCGATTGTTCCCGGCTCGAAAGGAATTATCGAGAGCATCGATGAGGCATTGGCGCTTGCAAATGAAATCGGTTATCCTGTCATTATTAAAGCGACGGCTGGCGGCGGCGGAAAAGGGATTCGCGTTGCGCGCAACGAACAAGAATTGATCAAAGGAATTAACATTACTCAGCAAGAAGCGGCGACAGCATTTGGAAATCCAGGTGTTTACATTGAAAAATACATCGAAGATTTCCGCCATGTTGAAATTCAAGTGCTTGCTGATTCTTACGGAAATGTGATCCATTTAGGAGAGCGTGACTGCTCGATTCAACGCCGTCTGCAAAAGCTTGTTGAGGAAGCGCCGTCTCCAGCTCTCGACGAGGAAATGCGTAAACAGATGGGAGAAGCAGCGGTTAAAGCGGCAAAAGCGGTGAATTACACCGGCGCTGGAACTGTTGAGTTCATTTTTGACCACAACGCTAAAAAGTTTTACTTTATGGAAATGAATACGCGCATTCAGGTCGAGCATCCAGTCACCGAATTAATCACAGGCGTCGATTTAATTAAAGAACAAATTCGCGTCGCTTCTGGAGAAAAGCTGTCGCTAACGCAAGACGACGTGACCTTTAACGGTTGGGCGATTGAATGCCGCATTAATGCTGAGAATCCGGAGAAAAACTTCATGCCGTCTCCAGGACGCATTCAAATGTACCTTCCGCCTGGAGGGTTAGGAGTGCGCATCGATTCAGCGGCGTATCCGGGTTATATGATACCTCCTTATTATGATTCTATGATTGCAAAACTCATTGTACACGCATCGACAAGGGAAGAAGCGATCGCGCGCATGAAGCGAGCGCTGAGTGAATTTGTAATCGAAGGTATTCATACAACCATTCCTTTTCACTTAAAATTATTAGAGCACGAAAAATTTGTGCAAGGAGACTTCAACACGAAGTTTCTTGAAATGTATGATGTTATGAAATCATGATAAAGGGGGTGTGAAACGTGTCAGAACACGTATTTGACATTGAGCAAGAGCCAGCGGGTTTAGGAAAAGTGGAAATTGCTCCGGAAGTGATCGAAGTGATCGCCGGCATTGCAGCCAGCGAAGTGGAAGGCGTCGCGCAAATGCGCGGAAATTTTGCTGCGGGGGTCGTTGAACGGTTCGGGAAGAAAAACCACGGAAAAGGAGTAAAAGTCGAGGTCAAAGAAGAAGGAGTCGTTATCGACATTTACTGCCTTGTCCAATTCGGGATTTCGATTCCAAGCGTGGCGAAAAAAGTTCAAGAAAACGTTCGCCAAGCGTTGTTTAATATGACAGGTTTGGAAACGAGCGAAATTAATGTTCATATCGTCGGCATCCAATTCGATGCGGCCAAACCGGAACAAGACACAGAGCAGTAAGGGGACAAAGGGGGCACATGAATAAAATCATGAAAGCCCCCTTTGTATTTTTTTTAAAGTTTGGTATCTTATTTGACGGATGTATTTTTGTTGTTGTTAGGAAAATCCGATAATTTTATGTACCACTTAGATGATTTGTACGGATTATAGTGTCGTTTATCACGAAAATATGGTATGATCATCACATAAATGTTCGTTATTAAAAAGGAGTGAAGTGAGATGAATCGACATACAGCGAGAGAAAAAGCGTTGCAAGCTCTATTTCAAATTGATGTCGGACGCATTGAACCGGAACAAGCGATTCGAAGCGTAGTCAATGAAGGGGAAGAAGATCCGTTTTTGCGGCAGCTTGTTTTTGGTGTTATTGAGCATCAAGCTGAAATTGACGAACTGTTGCGCGCTAATTTGGAAAAATGGACGCTTGAGCGCGTAGCAAATGTAGACCGTTCGATTTTGCGAATGGCGACATACGAAATGAAATACGTAGAAGATGTTCCGATCAAAGTTAGCTTCGATGAAGCAATTGAATTAGGAAAAAAATTCGGCGATGATAAATCGGGCCGATTCATTAATGGTGTCCTTTCGAAAGTGAAAGATGCGTTGCAAAAATAACAAGCGCAAGGCAGCTAAAAGAAGTATAGATTAAATAAAACCATTAAAAAGGGGAGTTGGAACGATGACAGCACAAATCATCAGTGGTACAGAATTAGCGAAGGAAAAACGGGCGCAATTGGCAAGAGAAGTGGAAGAATTAAAAAGAGAAGGAATCGAGCCGGGGCTTGCGGTTATTTTAGTCGGTGATAATCCAGCGTCACATTCGTATGTCAAAGCCAAACAAAAAGCGTGCGCTGAAATTGGTATTCGTTCGACGTTGCAGACTTTTCCTGAAACGATTACAGAATCTTTTTTATTAGAACAAATCAAACAGCTTAATAATGATTCATCCGTTCACGGCATCTTAGTACAACTCCCGCTTCCAAGTCATATTAATGAGCTGAAAGTCATTGAAGCGATCGCACCGAAAAAGGACGTCGACGGCTTCCATCCAATTAATATTGGACGGATGATGGTTGGACAGAAGACATTTCTTCCATGCACGCCGTACGGCATTTTGTTCATGGTGCAATCGCTTGGCGTTGAGATTGCCGGAAAGCACGTTGTTGTCGTCGGACGCAGCAACATTGTTGGCAAACCGGTTGGTCAATTGTTTTTACGTGAGCATGCAACGGTGACGTATTGCCATTCCAAAACAAAGAACTTGCCTGAAATCACCCGCCAAGCAGACATTTTAATTGTCGCAGTCGGCAAGGCGAATTTAATCGGTGCGGAACATGTAAAAGAAGGAGCGGTGGTCATTGACGTCGGTGTCAATCGGTTAGAAACGGGGAAACTTTGCGGAGATGTCCGTTTTGAAGAAGTGAAGGAAATCGCAAGTTACTTGACGCCTGTTCCAAAGGGAGTCGGACCAATGACAATTACGATGCTTCTTCATAATACGGTAGAGGCAGCGCGGGAATACGCGCATCGGCAAGTTCAGCAATAAGCGAGGATGATTTTGTGGCAGACATTAAATATGTAACGGTGACGGCGCTTACGAAATACATTAAGCGCAAGTTTGAAGTAGATCCACATTTACAAGATCTCTGGATTAAAGGGGAAATCTCCAATTTTACGTATCATTCGCGGGGACACATGTATTTTACACTAAAAGACGAAAATGCACGCATTCAAGCTGTCATGTTTGCTGGTTACAATCGCTATTTAGCGTTTAAACCTGAAAACGGAATGAAGGTGCTTGTTCGCGGGGAAATTTCTGTATACGAACCGAGCGGCAACTATCAAATTTACGTAAAAGAAATGCAGCCGGAAGGAATCGGGAATTTATATTTAGCGTATGAACAGTTGAAAAAACGGTTAGAAGCGGAAGGATTGTTTGCTCCCGAGCATAAAAAGCCGCTTCCGTCATTTCCGCGTTACATCGGGGTCGTTACATCCCCAACGGGCGCCGCTATTCGCGATATTGTGACGACGATTCGGCGCCGTTATCCGCTTGGGACGCTCATTTTATTTCCTTCGCTCGTTCAAGGCGAACAGGCAGCCGAATCGATTGTTCGATCGATTGAAAAAGCGAATGAACTTGGCTATATCGATGTCTTAATCGTCGGGCGCGGCGGAGGCTCGATTGAGGAATTGTGGGCATTTAACGAAGAGCCGGTCGCGCGGGCGATTTTCGCTTCCCGCGTCCCCATTATTTCCGCGGTCGGACATGAGACCGATTTTACAATTGCCGATTTTGTCGCGGATCTGCGCGCACCAACGCCAACAGGTGCTGCGGAACTAGCGGTGCCTCATGTGGCGGAACTGATGGAACGGTTGACGCAGCGCAAAGTAAGGCTGCTTCGGGCAATGAAGGAAAAAATGACAGCGGAATCCGAGCGTTTGAACCGTTTGCAAAAATCGTATGCGTTTCGCTATCCAAAAAAATTGTACGAACAAAAAGAACAGCAGCTTGATTCGCTCCTTGAGAGGTTAAAGCGGCAAACGGATCGGCTTTTTGAACGAAAGCGGGAGAGCTTCCAACAGCTACATTTAAAGCTGGAGGCGCACCATCCAGCGGAGAGGCTGGCCAAAATGGTCGAAAAGCAACAGGCACTGACCAAATCGCTTGAAAAAGAAATGCAATCGCTTTTTAATAAAAAGCAATGGCAATTTGCTTCTCTCCTTTCACAATTGAATGCGTTAAGCCCCCTCAAAATTATGGAGCGCGGCTATAGCTTAGTCTATAATGAAAAGGAAGAGCTAGTGAAAAGCGTTCAGCAAGTTCAGCCGGGAGATACCATTCAAGTACGTTTGCAAGATGGACGGCTTGACTGTCATGTATGGGGAATGGAGGAAACTTCGCATGAGTGAAGAAAAAGAATTGACATTTGAAGAAGCGATGAAACAGCTAGAGGAGATTGTAGAGAAACTAGAAGAAGGAAACGTACCGCTTGAGCAGGCGATCTCGTTTTTTCAAGAAGGAATGAAGCTTTCAAAATGGTGTCACGATAAGCTGCAGCATGCGGAAAAACAAATGGAGTACATTTTGCGCGAAGATGGACAACTAGCGCCTTTCTCCATTGAGGAGGAATAAATATTGATCGAGCAATTTTTAAAGCAATTGAAACAACGCGTCGATGCAGAACTTCCGGCTTATATTGCGAAGCTAAAAGCGCCGGATCGCTTGAAGCAATCAATGCTCTATTCGCTCGAGGCAGGCGGCAAGCGAATTCGGCCGCTGCTGTTGTTAGCGACGCTCGACGCGTTTGATAAGCGAGCGGAAATGGGATTGCCGGTTGCATGCGCCATCGAAATGATTCATACATATTCGCTCATCCACGATGATTTACCATGCATGGATGACGATGATTTGCGGCGCGGAAAGCCGACGAACCATAAAGTGTTCGGTGAAGCGGCAGCGATCCTAGCGGGGGACGGGTTGTTGACGTATGCCTTTCAAGTGATCGCAGACATGGATGACGCTGAGGTGACGGCAGAAACAAAGCTTCAACTAATTCGCGAATTAGCCAAAGCGGCCGGACCAGAAGGAATGGTAGCCGGGCAGGTTGCTGACATGGAGGGAGAAGGGAAGCCGCTTTCTCTCGATGAATTGGAGTACATTCACCGTCATAAAACGGGCAAAATGCTTCAATATAGCGTGCTTGCTGGAGCGCTGCTTGCAAGAGCAAGCCGCACGCAGATGGTCCATCTTGATGAGTTCGCTTCCCATTTAGGTCTCGCTTTTCAAATTCGCGACGATATTCTTGATATTGAGGGTAACGAGGATAAAATTGGAAAGAGAGTAGGAAGCGATATCGAAAACGAAAAAGTGACATACCCGGCGCTATTAACAATGACTGGCGCTAAGGAAAAACTTCGATTTCATATTGATGAAGCGAAACGCTGCTTGCAAGCGGCACAAATTCGTGATGAAGCATTGCTCTATATTTGCGACTTAGTCGCTACGCGTGATCACTGATCGTCCGGCTTTGTTTTTCGTAAGTTAGCAATTGTCGCCCGCTTTTTCTTATGTTATATTGAAAAAACAGAGAATGTATGCCGTTATCACACCCGTGTTAGCGGCTCTTTTTTCGCCCGTATACAAAATCGAGTCCGAGCATTTTTCTTTATGCACTTATCATGTATAATAATAATTAATCTTCTGTAATATATCAGTGATAAAACGAAAGCGAGTGGTCTCGTTTGGATTTAACGAAAATTACTAATCCGCGCTTTTTAAAGTCGATGTCAAAGGAACAACTGATCCAGTTGAGCGCGGATATTCGACAATTTCTAATTGAAAAGCTATCGAAAACAGGTGGGCATATCGGACCAAATCTTGGAGTCGTTGAACTAACGATTGCGCTACACAAAGTGTTTGATAGCCCGAATGATAAGCTGCTTTGGGATGTCGGTCATCAGTCGTATGTCCATAAAATTTTAACAGGTCGAGCGGGTGAATTTGATACACTGAGACAATATAAAGGGCTTTGCGGTTTTCCAAAACGGAGTGAAAGCGAGCATGACGTTTGGGAGACAGGACATAGTTCTACTTCGCTATCGGCAGCGATGGGAATGGCAATTGCTCGGGATTTAAAAGGAACGAAGGAGTATATAGTTCCCATCATTGGGGACGGGGCGTTAACAGGGGGAATGGCACTAGAGGCGCTTAACCATATCGGCCATGAGAAAAAAGACATTATCGTCGTCCTCAATGATAATGAAATGTCGATTGCTCCGAACGTAGGCGCGTTGCATAACGTACTTGGCCGTCTGCGCACCGCTGGAAAATATCAATGGGTCAAAGACGAGCTGGAAGTTTTATTGAAAAAGATTCCAGCGGTCGGCGGAAAATTGGCAGCAACAGCGGAGCGAATCAAAGATAGTTTGAAATATTTACTTGTTTCTGGTGTCTTCTTTGAGGAGTTGGGATTTACGTATCTTGGTCCGGTCAATGGACACGATTTTGACGATTTGTTCGAGAACTTACACTATGCGAAAAAAATTAAAGGTCCGGTGTTACTCCATGTCATAACGAAAAAAGGAAAAGGATATGAGCCGGCGGAAAACGACAAAATTGGGACGTGGCATGGCACAGGTCCTTACAAAATTGAAACCGGTGACTTTTTGAAATCGGTTGATAAAGCGCCATCGTGGAGCGCGCTCGTCAGTGAAACAGTGCGGAAATTGGCTCGCACCGATGAGCGCATCGTTGCCATTACTCCAGCGATGCCGGTCGGTTCAAAGTTAGAAGGTTTTGCGATCGAGTTTCCGGACCGCATGTACGATGTCGGCATTGCCGAACAGCATGCTACAACGCTGGCGGCAGGATTGGCAACCCAAGGAATGAAGCCGTTTTTAGCCATTTATTCTACATTTCTTCAACGAGCATACGACCAAGTGGTTCATGATGTATGCCGCCAAAATCTAAACGTCTTTTTTGCCATTGATCGTGCGGGGCTTGTCGGTGCCGACGGGGAAACGCACCAAGGAGTATTCGACATCGCCTTTTTGCGCCATGTTCCTAACCTTGTGCTGATGATGCCGAAAGATGAAAATGAAGGACAGCATATGGTCTATACGGCGATTCAATACGACGATGGGCCGATCGCTCTCCGCTTCCCACGCGGCAACGGCCTTGGCGTGAAATTGGATGAAGAGCTTCACTCCATTCCAATCGGGACGTGGGAAGTATTGCGCGAGGGCCATGACATTGCCATTTTAACGTTTGGAACGACAATCCCAATGGCGCTTGAGGCGGCGGAAAAATTAGCGAAAGAAAATGTTTCGGTGAAAGTGATTAACGCCCGATTCATTAAACCGATGGATGAGGCGATGCTTCATGAACTGCTTGCAACCGGCATTCCGATGCTGACGATTGAAGAAGCAGCATTGCAAGGCGGCTTTGGCAGTGCGGTGCTTGAGTTTGCGCACGATCACGGTTACCATCAAACCGTTATTGAGCGCATGGGAATTCCGGATCGTTTTATCGAGCATGGCAGTGTCAAAGAGTTATTAGAAGAGATCGGATTAACAACGAGTCATGTTATTGATCGAATTCAAACGATGGTACCAAGAAAACAAAAAAGGGCATGAGAGATGAAAGGGAAAAAAGAACGGCTTGATATATTATTAGTTGAACGTGGATTGATTGAAACACGCGAAAAAGCAAAACGCGCCATTATGGCGGGTCTCGTATACTCGAATGAAACACGTTTAGACAAGCCCGGTGAAAAAGTGCCGACCGATATCCCGCTTACGATCAAAGGAAATGCGTTGCCATATGTGAGCCGGGGCGGATTGAAGCTTGAAAAGGCGCTGCGTATATTCGACGTAACCGTAAAGGATAAAATTATGTTAGATATCGGCGCTTCCACAGGGGGCTTTACCGACTGCGCCTTGCAGCATGGGGCAAAAATGTCCTATGCGCTCGATGTTGGATACAATCAATTAGCTTGGAAGCTTAGGCAAGATGAGCGGGTCGTCGTCATGGAGCGGACGAATTTCCGTTATGTGACACCTGCTCACTTTACGAAAGGGCTTCCGGAGTTTGCGACGATCGATGTATCGTTTATTTCACTCAAGCTTATTTTGCCTGTATTAAAAACGGTGCTCGTTCGCGGAAGTGATGTCGTCGCTCTTGTCAAGCCGCAGTTTGAAGCGGGAAGAGAACACGTTGGCAAAAAAGGAATTATTCGCGACGCGAACATTCATGTATCCGTTTTAGCTTCCATCATTGAATTTGCGCTTGGTGAAGGCTATGATGTTCTTGATTTGTCATACTCTCCGATTACCGGCGGCGATGGAAACATTGAGTTTTTACTCCACCTTCGCTGGGAAGGAAAAGAGATAGGAGAAAACCGACTGACAAAGCTGCCGAACCAAGTTGTCGATGAGGCACATGCTGAGCTGAAAGCAGGCGGCGCTGAACAAAGGGAATAACAAAAGCGTTATTCCCCTTTTTATGATAAACATGCGAGGTGTTCATTTTGAATAAAGGACAAAGGCATATTAAAATTCGTGAAATTATTACGAATTACGAGATTGAAACGCAGGACGAATTAGTGGATATGCTTAAGCAGGCGGGATTTAATGTGACGCAGGCGACCGTTTCACGGGACATTAAGGAATTACAGCTAGTTAAGGTACCGATGATGAACGGACGTTACAAATACAGCCTTCCTGCGGACCAGCGATTCAACCCGCTGCAAAAATTAAAGCGCGCTTTGATGGATGCATTCGTCAAAATTGACGGAGCCGGACATATGCTTGTCATGAAAACATTGCCAGGTAACGCCCATGCGATCGGGGCCTTGCTTGATAATTTAGATTGGAATGAAATCGTTGGGACGATTTGTGGAGATGATACATGCTTAATTATTTGCCGCACGCCGGAAGACACCGAAACAATTTCACAACGCTTGTTAGAAATGCTGTAGCCATGGGGTGGTTCAAAAGTGCTGGCGGAATTATCTATTAAAAATTTTGCGATTATTGAATCGTTATCTGTTTCCTTCGACAAAGGCTTAACAGTGCTGACAGGAGAGACAGGAGCAGGAAAATCAATTATTATCGACGCGATCCATTTGCTGATTGGCGGACGAGGATCTGCTGAATTCGTTCGCTACGGCGAAGAGAAAGCAGAAATTGAAGGGCTATTTTTATTAGATGGGGAAATGCACCCTTGCTATCAAAAATGCGCTGAAGTCGGCATTGACGTGAGCGAAGGGATGGTCATTTTGCGCCGGGAAATTTCCGTAAGCGGAAAAAGCATTTGCCGCGTCAATGGAAAATTAGTCACGATGGGGGTTTTGCGTGAAATTGGCGCAACTCTTGTCGATATCCACGGACAGCATGAACATCAAGAATTGATGGATCCAAGCAGGCACCTTCCTTTGCTTGATGAGTACGGCGGAAAAGAAATCGAAACGGCGCTTAAGGAGTACCGTGCTGTATATGAACAATACGAGCAATTGAGAAAGCAGCTGCAAAAATTGAATGAAAATGAACAGCAGATGGCGCATCGTCTCGATTTATTAACATTCCAGCTTGATGAAATTCAAAAAGCGAATTTGCAACCGAACGAAGATGAACAGCTGATGGAAGAGAAATTAAAAATTATGAACTTCCAAAAAATATATGAGGCACTAAAGCATAGTTACGAGGCGTTATACGGCGAACAGCGCGGCCTCGATTGGGTAGGGGCAGCAATGGGTCATTTAGAGGATGTAACTCATATTGACTCGAATTTAAAAGAAGCGCATGAAACGATTGCGAACAGTTATTATTTGCTTGAGGAAATCGCTTATAAATTGCGCAATGAGTTAGAGCAATTAGAATATGACCCGAACCGCCTCGATTTTATCGAGGGACGTTTAAATGAAATTAACCATCTAAAGCGAAAATATGGACAGACAGTAGCTGACATTTTGCATTATGCTGAAAAAATTGCTGAAGAGCTTGATACGCTGCAAAACCGCGATACCCATATCCATCAGCTGCAACAAAAACTGCAATCGGTGACAGAAGGATTGCTGGTTAAAGCGAAAAATGTCACAAACGTCCGAATGAAGCATGCGAAAACGCTCATTGAGCATATTCACCAAGAACTGAAGGATTTATACATGGAAAAAACACAATTTGATATTGTTTTTGCCAAGAGGGAAGGATCGCTTGACGCTCCTCTTATTGATGGAGTGCCAGTAAAATTTCAAGAAGACGGCGTTGATGAAATCGAGTTTTATATTTCAACGAACGTCGGCGAGCCGCTGAAGCCGCTTGCGAAAATTGCTTCCGGCGGTGAATTGTCCCGCATTATGCTGGCGCTAAAAAGCATTTTCTCGAAACATCAAGGAGTAACATCGATCATCTTTGATGAAGTCGACACCGGGGTAAGCGGTCGGGTAGCGCAGGCCATCGCAGAAAAAATTTACAAGGTGTCTGTCGGTTCTCAAGTTCTTTGCATTTCCCACTTGCCGCAAGTAGCAGCAATGGCAGATACGCACCTGCTCATTTCTAAAGAAACGGACGGAAGCCGTACGAAGACGTCGGTCAAAGCGCTTTCAGAGGAGGAAAAGGTAAAAGAAATCGGGCGGATGATTTCCGGCGTCGAAATCACTGAATTAACAAAAGAACATGCAAAAGAATTGCTTGAATTAGCAGCAAAAATCAAAGCATGAAAGGCTATCCATTACGGGTAGCTTTTTTTATTAAGTAAAACGATTATATTTACGGAGATTAAGGCAAAATTAAAACTGTAGCCACATTTTGAAGGTGTAGGTGGGAGCGAGGAGAGTGAAAAGGTTTGAACGCAGAAACGATCAGAAAAATGATGGGGATTTTTCTCCTTGTTTCATTTATCGTCATTAGTATGTCAAAGCCAGTAAGAGAGTATTTACGTATTCCAAAACAAATTGTTATGTTTGAAGGAGAAAAAGTGAACTTCGCTTCTGCCCTTCCCGTTCATGCGGAGATCAAAGATGCGTCCCACTCGATTCAAATCGAAAAAGCAGGGAATTCGCTTTCTGTAGGAGCGAAGCAGCCCGATGCGGGACAAGTGATTCTAAACATGGGAGGAGTACCGATTAAACAAGTCGACGTCAAAGCGCTCCCAAGTCTAAAAGTGATTCCTGGCGGGCAGTCGATTGGGGTAAAATTAAATACATTAGGCGTTCTTGTCGTTGGCTATCACCTTGTCGAAACTGAAAACGGAAAAAAATCGCCAGGGGAATTAGCTGGTATACAAGTGGGAGATATGATTACAAACGTGAATGGGAAAAAAATTGAAAATATGAGTGATCTCTCTCCGTTTATCGAGGAAGCAGGAAAAACTGGAAAACCGCTCAATTTGCAACTTCTTCGTGACCAGCGTCATATCGCCGCTAAGCTGACCCCTTTAAAGGATAAACACGATCATGCCTATCGCATAGGCCTATACATCCGCGATTCAGCTGCTGGTATCGGTACGATGACATTTTTTGATCCCGCTTCGAAAAAATATGGAGCACTTGGACATGTTATTTCCGATATGGATACACGAAAACCGATTGTTGTCCAAGATGGACAAATTATGAAGTCCACGGTTACTTCTATTGAAAAAGGAAGCAGCGGCAATCCAGGGGAGAAATTAGCGAGATTTTCTACGGATAAAGAAGTAATCGGAAATATTACAAACAATAGCCCATTCGGGATTTTTGGGAAATTGTCAAAGCCAGTGCAGAACGGACTGTACGACAAGCCGATGCCAATTGCTTTATCAAATCAGGTAAAAGAAGGTCCTGCGAAGATGTTGACAGTCATTGAAAATGACAAAGTGGAAGCGTTCGATATTGAGATCGTAAGTTCTGTTCCACAAAAGTTCCCAGCGACAAAAGGGCTTGTTATACGCGTGACCGATCCTCGATTGTTGAAAAAAACAGGTGGGATCGTCCAAGGAATGAGCGGCAGCCCTATTATTCAAAACGGGAAGTTAATTGGAGCAGTAACCCACGTATTCGTTAATGACCCGACATCCGGATACGGGGTGCATATTGAGTGGATGTTGAATGAAGCAGGAATCGATATATATGGAAAGCAAAAACAAAAGGCGAGCTAGCAATGGCTCGCTTTTTTATGTGAAAAAAAGCAAAAAAAGTCAATATTTTTCCGTTTTGTGCATAGATATTTGTTGAACAATTCGTTAAAATAGAAATGTAAAGATTTTTCGACAAGCCCGACAGTAAAGTTCGTCGAATTAAAACGGTTATTGATGAATTTTAAAAACATACTTATTTTTGAAAAAATAAAGGATTTTCAGCGGTTATGTCGAATGCATTATCTAGGTAAAAAGATGATGAATTGGAAGCGGGGAGGAAGATTTGCTTGAAGATTAAAGTGTGCATTGCGGATGATAATCGCGAATTAGTAAGTTTATTAGAGGAATATATCTCTAATCAAGATGATATGGAAGTGATCGGTGCGGCCTATAACGGCCAAGATTGCTTACATATGCTCGAGGAAAAGCAACCAGATATATTACTTTTAGATATCATTATGCCTCATTTAGATGGATTAGCGGTGCTTGAGAAAATGCGCATGAAACGGGAAAAGCAGCCGAACGTTATTATGCTTACCGCATTTGGTCAAGAAGACGTTACTAAAAAAGCTGTCGATTTAGGTGCTTCTTATTTTATTTTAAAGCCATTCGATATGGAAAATTTAGTTCACCATATTCGCCAAGTATACGGAAAAACGGCACCGCTCGTGAAAAAAGCGTCGGTCTCCTATCAAGTTCGAGAAAGCAAGCCGAAAAACTTGGATGCATCGATCACGAGCATTATCCATGAAATCGGCGTACCGGCTCACATCAAAGGATATTTATATTTGCGCGAAGCGATTTCCATGGTGTATAACGACATTGAACTGCTAGGATCGATTACGAAGGTACTTTATCCAGACATTGCGAAGAAATATAACACGACCGCTAGTCGCGTCGAGCGGGCGATTCGTCATGCCATCGAAGTAGCGTGGAGCCGCGGCAACATCGAATCGATTTCATCGCTGTTCGGCTACACCGTCAGCATGTCGAAAGCGAAACCAACGAACTCCGAATTTATTGCGATGGTGGCGGATAAGCTGAGACTTGAGCATAAAGCGAGTTAAAGGCGATCATATCAACGTTTGAAGGAATGCTAGTTACCGATCAATATCGCAACGAAGCCAATCAATATTTGTGCGTATGTATGCGAACAATAAACGCCTCTTATTTACCGGAAAAAGAACGGTAAGTAAGAGGTGTTTTTATTTTGTCCGATTTTGGCGTTCAGTTAGACGATTTCCTGTTATATTGTGACGCTAAAAATTTATCGCGCAAAACCTTTGAACAAATGTTGGAGGAAACCTGTGAAAAAGAGGGAGGACAGTCACCGCAAAGATATAAATTTGCTTATGAGGGTTATAATAAACAAATGAGTTGACTTATCTATATTATTAAAGATATTATAGATTCATGAAATCTCTAATTAAGGAGGGAAGAAAGTGAAGTATTCGAAGGCAACTAATTATGCTCTCCATACCATTGTTTATTTAGCTCTTTTACCACCTGGAAAAACAATAGGTGTAAAGTCTTTAGCTGAAGTGCAAAAAGTGTCGCCTACGTACCTTTCTAAAGTCCTAACTAAATTAGTTAAATCTGGTTTTATCGAGTCAGGTACGGGAGTTAACGGTGGATATAAATTAATTAAAGATGCTAAAGATATAACGTTTTTAGATGTAATCCATGCAATTGAGGGAACAACCTCATTGTTTAATTGTAGTTTAGACAATACCATACATGATAGACAAAATTGTCTCATTGAAAAAGTAATGAATGAAGCCGAACAAAAAATGGAAGATTATTTAAGATCTCAAACGATTGAGCATATATTACAAAAGATTGACAAAAACATTGTAAATCGTATCCATGCTGTAGCAAATTAATTTTTTTTGATTTATTATGGACTTTAAATATCTTTAATATCTACAATAAACTCAAAACTAAATGGGGTGGGAAAATGATTTTAGATTGCGCAATAATAGGTGGCGGCCCTGCAGGATTGAGCGCTGCTCTTGTGTTGGGCAGAGCTAGAAGAAAAGTGATCCTTTTTGACAATGAGCAGCCGAGAAATGCCGTTACTCATAAATCACACGGATTTATTACTAGAGATGGTGTTACTCCAAGGGAGTTCAGAGATTTGGCTCATCAAGATATTAGTAAATATCCATCTGTCCAAATAAAAAAATTTAAAATTGTAGAAGTGAAAAGGGAAAATAGTTCTGTGTTCAAACTAATAACTCATGAAGGTAAGTCATATTTAAGTAAAAAAATTATTATTGCAACTGGTCTTAAAGAAAGCTTACCCAATGTGGATGGGATTAAAGATTATTATGGAAAGAGCATATTCAGTTGTCCCTATTGCGATGGTTGGGAATTAAGAGAACAACCTTTAGTGCTAATCTCTGAAAACAAAAATGCTTTCCATATGGCAAAGCTGATTTATCAATGGAGCAAAGACTTAGTTGTGTGTACGAATGGCAATAAAATAATTTCGGAAGCAGAAGCGCAGTTACTTAAAAGAAAGGGTATTTCCATTAAGGAGGAACGAATATTAAAATTAAGTGGTTCAGACGGAAAATTAGAAAAGGTGGTTTTTGAAGACGGTACAGAAATGAACCGGTCAGGCGGTTTTATTACAACGGAACTCGAACAACCTAACGATCTTGCTAATTCACTAGGGTGTGAAGTGAATAAAAATGGCCGAATTATTGTTGACGCTTTAGGCAGGAGTAGTGTAGAGGGGGTTTATGCGGCAGGAGATGTATCTGTAGTCGGGCCTTCACAGTTGATAATCTCTGCTGCTCAAGGAACTTGCGCTGCCATGGGGGTAAATAGCGATTTAACAATGGAAGAATTTAAATGAAAAATGGCTAGTTCAATGATGAAACAACGATTTTGTGTTTGACGAAATGGCAGCAGGGGCATTGATCCAAGGGGATTAACGTCTCTGTTAGTGAAAATCTTTATAATGCTAACGGGCCAGGTTAGCTATTTGTGAAAAGCGGTACCTCAACTAACAAGATGTTGGCTGAAATAGGGGGGCGAAGTTCATTCTCAAAACAGAAAAGCTGGCTTTTTATAATGAATGGTGCCATAACGTAAAGGGGCTGCGACACAATCGATTGGCGTTTTTTTGTCGATGGTGTCATAACTTTAGCAAAGAAAACGCACTCTAATTTGTACAAGGAGGTGCGTTCACTTTGTTCAAAAATTTAGTGGCGGTATTATCGTTTGTCTTTTTAGGTTTTGCATTCAAAAATTATCTAAAACATACGACGAGAACGAATTGGGGAACTATTTTATATTCAGTACTATTGGGTACAGTAATATCACAAATACAAACGGAATACCTAATATGGAGAATAGATAAAAATACTGAGAAAATGGTAGACAGGGGAGAATAAGCCCCTGTTTTTTAAACATACTGATGTTATTATTTGTAATTTATGGAGTGTTTTTAAAATAAACAAATGGGGCAATTTTGTTGAATAGGCTGCTTATATTCATAGGAAATGGAATGGTTTTGGCCGCTGCTTTTCTTTTACTATTAGCAATGGGAATCGGTGAAGCATAAGAAATATTTTTACCATATCCACCGAGAAATCTCCCACCTCTAAACAGAGTGCAGGTGGGAGAGATTCATGAAGTGCAGGATTTGCATATGATTCTATTGAATAAAAAGCAACATTAAATACGCCTGCCTAGCGTGGGCAGGCGTATTTTTTACGCGCTTCTTCATATCGGTTAGTTAATTTGATAATCACATCTCGAATACGCGAATCCCAACATTCACGGCAATATGTATGAATGTTGTGCCCGTCGATGCAAATGTCGATCAGCTCCGATTTTTCGAATAAGTTGCAGCAATAATCACACATGCGAGTCGTTTCGATGATCATCCGAATCCCCTCCGTTAACAACACGAATATATGTTCGTATTATAACTAAAAATTGAACCGTCTGCAAGTCACAGACGGTTTATTTTGATATTAACCGATGAATAAAATTAACATTTGCTATGGAATCGGTTTGAATGAAACGATTCCGTTATTTATTTTTTAGACAGAAAATGGGGCAAAAGTTATACTGAGCAGTTTTTAGTTTTTCGCGTTAGGCAAACAGTCGTGTCCTCATAACATCTTTGTACATATTCTATTGTGACAAAAATGAAACTCAAAGGAGAGGTGCACGTGAACGGCTCAGCAAATCAACCAAACGGCATTCCTAACAAAGTGATTGATTTACTTGTTAGCGATGTGTTCAAAAAAAATGGGATTAATCCAAAACAGATCAAGAAGAATTTGTCGAAAGAAGAAAAAAACGCGATAAAAGCATTAGTTGACGATTTAAGTAAACAAGTGGAAGCATTTGTGTCGAATACTCAAAAAACAAAAAAACCAAAACAATAACCCCTTTTGCTTTATGGCCAAACGCCGGACAACGGCGTTTTTTTATTTTAAATGAAAAATGGACAAATATTGCAGGTAGTTGGCACAAGCTATCCTTTAAATTCATCAATATAATAAACCATCATATTGAAAGGAAGTGATAGAAGATGGCGCATGGATACCATTATGGAGGGATCTATTTTCAAAATCGCAATAATAACAGGAACGCTGTTGTACGGCAAAGAGGCACACAGCTGTTGTCGACCGATCAGGAATCTGATGAACTAATTTGGGTGAAAGAATCGTGTAATATTGCCGTACAAACAACTGATACACAAGCTGCGGTTTCGCTCCAAGCGGGATTGCAACTAGCGATCGCGTTAGTATTAAGCATTATTGTTGGTGATACAGATCGCGGACAGTCGATCGCGCAAGAAATGTTGCAGAGTATTGATACGGAACAAAGCAATAGACAAAAAATTATTATTGACAATTCCAAGGACGTCAACGTAACAACAACAGATACTGATTTGGCAGTGAACGTCCAGGCATTGCTTCAAGTTCTTGTCGCAATTGTGCTTAAGCTAGAAGTACTATAACGAAAGTCTGTTAATTAAAAAATGAAAAAAGAGGTGAAAAAGGTGAATCGATCTAAAAAATGGAGAGCGCTCGATCATTGTACAGCGCCGGGATGCAATAATGAAGCTAATACGGTTGCTCAAGAGGCTGAACAAAAATCTTCAACAGAGCAACAATCATTTGAATGGATTATTATTAAAGACTCTGAAGGTGTTGATGTGCAAACAACGGATACACAGGCAGCTGTTTCTTTGCAGGTAGGTATTCAAGCAGCCATTGCTGCTGTTATTAGTGTTGTAATCGGGGATACAGAACAAGGAAATGCTGTCGCTCAACAATTGAGTCAACTTATTAGAACTAGACAAAAGAATACGCAAAAAACGATCATTGAAGGCTCAAGAAATGTGCAAGTTGTTACAACTGATACGGATGTTGCAATTAATATCCAGGCCCTTCTTCAAATACTCATCGCTGTTGTCTTAAGGCTAGAGATTCTTTAACAAGCCAAAAGATTAGAGAGGGGGAGAGTGATATGGAGAATAAAATGGAAGAGATGATACGGCAATTGCAGCAATTAAATGAAATGCTCATGGAAGATTTAATTAGAAAAAATCTACAAAGACAAATGAATAAAAATGTTCAGAACGTCATGGAAGAAAGTTCCGAAATATTAGAAGAAGTATCAAACGAAGTAGAGGCAGATGAAACGGATTGAACAAACACAATGTATATTTATGAAATGTTCAATGAATCGTTACGTAACTCGAACACTATTATCGGCTTTCTCCTTTGTATCATCTAATATCGCTTGCTATGGACCTAGTTTAAACGATTCAGACGATGCCGCCACTAAACGCTTATTGTAGCGGCGTACAATCATATTTAGTCAGAGCGGTCGAAAAAGGTAGTCCTAGAATTAGACTACCTTTCTTCTTTTTTATTCGCTTTTTCAACTTCCATTAGCTTTTGAATTAAAATGTGTTGCGGCATGTGCATCACTTGTTCGAGAGGAATGCCGAGCGCTTTTGCTAATTTTTGCGCCGTTTCCAAAGAAATTTGATGTGGACGCATCTTTCTCACCTCTTTTGCCCATCCGACATAGAAATTTTTTCAGTTTAATGCATATAATTTTACTATGTTTTCGATTGCTTGGGAAAGGGGCAGAAGCATGACAAAAATTTTTGCTCATCGCGGCTCAGCTGGCACGCACCCTGAAAATACGATGATTGCTTTCTATGAAGCGGAGCGCGTGGGAGCGGACGGCATTGAATTAGACGTGCAAATGACGAAAGATGGAGCGCTTGTTGTTATTCATGACGAAACGATCGATCGAACGACCGACGGAACGGGTTGGGTAAAAGATTTTACGTATCGTGAATTGCAAAGGTTTAACGCTGTTTATAAATTTGCGGAAAAATACCGAGTATGCCGCATTCCTTTATTAGAAGAAGTGCTTGCGTGGGTTTCGTCAACTTCACTGCTTTTGAATATTGAATTAAAAAATGGATTAATCGCTTATGAAAAGTTAGAAGAAAAAGTGATTGGGATGATAAAGCATTATCGCTTAGGCTCACGCGTTGTTCTTTCGTCGTTCAACCATAACAGCATGGCTCGCTGCCACCAGATTGCACCGGATATTGAAACAGCACTCCTGTACATGGAGCCGCTTTATCAACCTTGGCAGTACGTGCGTCTCCTAGGAGCAAGCGGATTGCATCCGTACCATCGTACCGTATCAGAATCATTTGTCCGAGAAGCGCATATGCATCGTGTGGCGGTACGCCCGTTTACTATCAATAAAGAAGAAGTAATGAAACAAATGTTTCAATATCAAGTTGACGCTATTTTTACCGACTATCCATTAAAAGCGAAAAAAATAAAAAAACGGCCTGAACGATAATGTTCAGGTCATTTTTTTTGAAACCGCGGCTGCACTTTATTCCGTTTTCGATCACGATGGAAAATAAATCCGCCGACAAATCCTAGACCGAGCGCAAAGAAGATAAAGCCGCACAAAAACTGTAACCAAAGAGATGGAATAGGAGGATGCAAAATGCCAAATAGCGTATCACGCATCCATTTAATTCCTAAAGCTGCAACAAAACCAGGAATGAGCAAAATGATAAGCGCGATCATTCGTTGCATAATAATATAGTCCTTTCAAAAAAATTACTTCATCAAAATTGTTAAACGTTTGATTGTATTTGTCAAGAAAGATCGCTATGATAAAGATGTGTGCAAAAAATTGCATTTTGTAAAGGTGAAGGAAATGAAAAAAGTGCTTATTGTTGGAGCTGGAAAAGGTGGCACGGCATTACTGAAAATGTTCCAGCAAACAACCATTATGGAGGTTGTGGCGGTTGTTGACCGCGATGAACATGCGCCAGGGTTATCTTTAGCTAGGTCAATGAACATTTCTACAGGCAGCGATTGGCGTCCATTTTTGACAAATGATATTGATATTGTTATTGAGGCAACGGGAGAAAAAGGTGTTTTCGAGGAAATACGTCAAAAGCGACAAAAGCATACCGTTGTCATCCCGGGGGAAGTAGCCTATATCATCGCCGAGCTCGTTGAAGAAAAGGAGGCGCTCATTGCGACATTAAAAAATGAAACAGCGCGGCATGACTTAATTTTTAACTCAACACATGACGGCATGATTGTAGTCGATGAGTATGCGTATATTACTCATATGAATGACAACGCTGTTTCGATGATTGAAATTGATAAACATCAGGCGATCGGGAAACATATTTTAGAAGTCATACCAACGAGCAGGCTTCCTCGAGTGTTAAAAACGCGACAAACAGAATTTCATCAAGAACAAGAGTTAGAAAACGGTCGGAAAATCATTACGACACGCATTCCAATGATTGATGAATCGGGCAGATTGTTTGGAGCATTAGCCGTGTTTAAAGATGTCACCGAAGTCATGCGCCTTGCTGAGGAAATCACCAATTTAAAAGAAATTCGCATGATGCTTGAAGCCATTATTCACTCTTCAGAAGAAGCGATTTCAGTGGTGGACGAGCAAGGCAATGGAATTTTAATTAACCCGGCGTACACGCGCATTACTGGCTTATCGGAGGAACAGGTCATCGGTAAACCGGCGACGGCTGATATTTCCGAAGGGGAAAGTATGCATATGCAAGTGTTGAAAACACGCAGACCTGTCCGCGGTGTACGAATGAAAGTAGGGCCGAAAAATCGCGATGTGATCGTTAACGTTGCCCCAATTATCGTAGATGGCATGTTAAAAGGAAGTGTCGGCATCATTCACGATGTATCCGAGATTCAAAGGCTAACCAATGAGTTAAACCGCGCGCGGCAAATTATCCGCACGCTTGAAGCGAAATATTCGTTTGCTGATATTATCGGCACGTCTGAGGAAATGATGGTGGCGATCGAACAGGCGAAATTGGCTGCAAAAACACCGGTGACGATTTTATTGCGCGGCGAATCAGGGACTGGCAAAGAGTTGTTTGCCCATGCGATTCATAATGCAAGCGATCGCAAATACAACAAATTTATTCGCGTGAACTGTGCAGCGATTTCAGAGTCGCTTTTAGAAAGCGAATTGTTTGGCTATGAGGAAGGAGCATTTTCCGGGGCAAAGCGGGGCGGGAAACGCGGATTGTTTGAAGAAGCGAATAACGGAAGTATTTTTCTTGATGAAATCGGCGAACTTTCCGCAAATACGCAGGCGAAATTGCTGCGCGTCCTCCAGGAGCGGGAAATCGTCCGGGTTGGCGGTACGAAGCCGATCCCGATTAACGTTCGTGTCATCGCGGCTACGAATGTGAATTTAGAAAAAGCCATTGCTGAAGGAACGTTCCGCGAAGATTTATATTACCGCCTGAATCGAATGCCGATCCATATCCCGCCGCTTCGAGCGCGAAAGCAAGATATTCCGGCGTTATGCAGGCATCTAATTGCCAAGTTAAATCAAGATTATGGACGCAATGTCGAAGGATTAACGGACGAGGCGATCCGCTATCTTTTATCTTACGATTGGCCAGGCAATGTGCGCGAATTAGAGAACGTGCTCGGCCGTGCCATGATCTTTATGAAATTCAACGAAGTGTTAATTGATGTCGATCACATCCCTCCGTTGCAATTGCCTCAGGACAAACAAATTGTGCAAGAAACAGCGATAGATGGCGGCATACGTCCGCTCGATGAAATGCTAGAGAGATACGAGGCACAGTTAATTGAGGCGGCATTGATCCAGCATCAAGGCAATAAAACGAAAACTGCAAAAGCGTTAGGCATTTCGATTCGGAACTTATACTACAAATTGGAGAAATATGATCTTGCAAAAAAATACATGCAATAATTTGCGTTGTGTGCAAAAAAATGCAAAATAACAATAAAGCGTTTTCAACGAAATGATGGGCCTTTTCTTATTTTTATTTAACGGTATTACAAATTTCTTATTTGGCACGCTTTTTGCATATAATAAGAGCGCGCGAAAAATGAAAAGAAAAAGGGGTTGGATGCATGAGATGAAGCTACAATCACTAATTGACAAAGCAACCCAATATTCTGATATGACTGTTGCGGTTGCCGCAGCGGAAGACGAAGAGGTTATTGAAGCCGTTACGATGGCTTTAGATCACCAATTCGGAAAGTTTATTTTATACGGAGACCGCGAACGTATTTTACAATTGCTGAAGCAAAAAAATGAAGAGTATGCAAAAAGTGGCAAAGTCCAAGTTGTTCATGCGGATTCAGTCGTTCAAGCAGCGGAACTGGCAGTAAAAGCCGTTCATTTAAATGAAGCGAACGTACTCATGAAAGGAAACATTCCAACAGCGACAATTTTAAAAGCTGTTCTTAATAAAGAGTTTGGCTTGCGAACAGGAAATGTATTGTCGCACGTAGCGGTGTTTGAAGTGCCGAATTATGACAGATATATTCTTGTCACCGATGCAGCGATGAATATCGCGCCGGATTTAGAACAAAAAAGACAAATTATTGCAAATGCTGTATCTGTCGCCAAAGCCATTGGCATCGAAACACCGAAAGTGGCTCCGCTTGCCGCTGTTGAAGTCGTCAATCCGGCAATGGCAGCTACGATCGATGCGGCAGCGCTGACGATGATGAACGAGCGTGGCCAAATCAAAGGCTGTATCGTCGATGGGCCGCTTGCGCTCGATAACGCTGTGTCGATGCTTGCGGCAGAGCATAAAGGAATCAGCGGCAGAGTGGCAGGAAAAGCGGATATTTTGCTTGTTCCTGATATTGAGGCAGGAAACATCTTGTATAAGTCGCTTGTGTATTTTGCTAATGCGAAAGTAGGTGCGGTAATTGCAGGGGCGAAAGCGCCAATCGTGCTTACATCGCGCGCCGATTCAGCTGAAAGCAAACTTTATTCGTTAGCACTTGCGGTTTGCTCCGCATCTAAATAAATGAAATGAACTAGGGGAGGAAATAAATATGGAAATCTTCAAATATATGGAACAATATGATTACGAGCAATTGCTATTTTGCCAAGACAAAGAATCAGGATTAAAAGCGATTATCGCGATTCATGATACAACACTTGGACCAGCGTTAGGCGGAACGCGCATGTGGATGTATGAATCTGAAGAAGCAGCGATCGAGGACGCGCTTCGTCTTGCGCGCGGTATGACATACAAAAATGCGGCAGCAGGTCTTAACCTTGGCGGCGGAAAAACTGTCATCATCGGCGATCCGCGCAAAGATAAAAACGAAGCGATGTTCCGCGCATTTGGCCGCTTTATCCAAGGCTTAAACGGCCGCTATATTACAGCTGAAGACGTTGGTACAACAGTAGCAGACATGGATATCATTTACGAAGAAACAGACTACGTAACAGGTATTTCTCCTGCATTTGGTTCTTCAGGGAATCCGTCTCCTGTTACAGCGTACGGCGTATATCGCGGTATGAAAGCGGCGGCAAAAGAAGCGTTTGGCGACGATTCATTAGAAGGAAAAACAATTGCTGTTCAAGGTTTAGGTAACGTTGCTTATAACTTGTGCCGCCATCTTCATGAAGAAGGCGCGAAATTGATCGTGACAGACATTAACAAAGAAGCAGTGCAACGCGTTGTTGAAGAGTTCGGTGCAAAAGCGGTAGATCCTAACGATATTTACGGCGTCGATTGCGATATTTTTGCACCATGCGCGCTTGGTGGCATCATTAATGATCAAACAATTCCACAATTAAAAGCAAAAGTCATCGCTGGTGCAGCGAACAACCAGTTGCGTGAAGCAAAACATGGAGACATCATTCATGAAATGGGCATCGTATACGCACCTGACTACGTGATTAACGCAGGTGGCGTCATCAACGTTGCGGACGAGTTGTACGGCTACAACCGTGAACGCGCAATGAAGAAAGTAGAACAAATTTACAACAACGTTGCAAAAGTATTTGAAATCGCGAAACGCGACAGCATTCCAACATATAAAGCGGCAGATCGCTTAGCAGAAGAGCGTATTGAGACAATGCGCAAATCACGCAGTCAATTCTTGCAAAACGGACATCATATTTTAAGCCGCCGTCGCGGTCGTTAAAAATTGAGAAGTGAGAGCGGGAATGGACATTCTCGCTCTCGCTATAAATAATTGGAGGTTGGAACCTTGCAGGAAAAAGAATTTCGCATCTTAGTCATTAACCCGGGATCGACTTCGACAAAAATCGGTGTGTTTGATAATGAAAGATCTATTTTAGAAAAAACGATTCGTCACGACACGGATGTGATTCAATCATATAAATCGATCATTGACCAATATGAGTTCCGTAAACAAACGATTTTAGAAACTCTCGATCAAGAGGGAATCAACATTTCAAAACTAAGCGCTGTTTGTGGCCGGGGAGGTTTGTTGCGCCCGATTGAGGGAGGCACATACCGCGTAAACGAGCAAATGCTAGCAGATTTGCGCAAAGGTTATGCAGGGCAGCACGCTTCCAACCTTGGAGGTATTTTAGCTCACGAAATCGCCTCTGCATTAAATATTCCTGCATTTATCGTTGACCCGGTTGTTGTAGACGAACTTGAGCCGATTGCCCGCATTTCTGGTTTTGCGCTTATTGAACGGAAAAGTATTTTCCATGCGTTAAACCAAAAAGCAGTCGCGCGTCGTGTGGCAAAACAGCTTGGCAAGAAATATGAGGAAGTGAACTTCATTGTCGCGCATATGGGCGGCGGAATTACAGTTGGTGCCCATAAGCAAGGCCGTGTTGTTGACGTCAATAATGGTTTAGACGGGGAAGGTCCATTCAGTCCGGAGCGTGCAGGGACAGTGCCGGCAGGAGACCTTGTTTCGTTATGTTTTTCGGGCGAATATTATCGCGAAGAAATCATGAAAATGCTCGTTGGTCAAGGCGGCTTAGTCGGTTATCTTGATACAAACGATGCAGTAAAAGTAGAGAAAATGATTGAAGCCGGCGATGAAAAGGCAAAACTTGTTTATAGCGCCATGGCTTATCAAGTGGCGAAGGAAATTGGGGCAGCAAGCGCTGTTTTAGCTGGAAAGGTTGACGCGATTATTTTGACAGGCGGACTTGCCTACGGAAAAGGCTTTGTACAGGAAATCGCTGACCGTGTAAAATGGATTGCGGATGTCATTGTTCATCCGGGAGAAAACGAATTGCAAGCTCTCGCTGAAGGAGCGCTGCGCGTTTTACATGGCGAAGAACAAGCCAAAGAGTATCCAGGCAACTTAGTTAGAGAGACAATCATGCAGTAGAAAGGAGAACAAAAAATGGCAAAAGAGTACGATCTCGTCATATTGGGCGGCGGCACTGGCGGATACGTGGCAGCGATTCGCGCAGCACAATTAGGTTTAAAAACAGCTGTCGTCGAAAAAGGAAAGCTTGGCGGCACTTGCTTGCACGCAGGATGTATCCCAAGCAAAGCGTTGCTTCGCAGCGCGGAAGTATATGCGCAAACAAAAGAAAGCGAAAAATTTGGCGTCCTTGCTAGCGATGTAAAATTAGATTTTGTGAAAGTGCAAGAGCGCAAGCGCAAAATCGTGGAACAATTGCATAAAGGCGTTCAAGGATTGATGAAAAAAGGTAAAATCGACGTTTACGAAGGAACAGGCCGCATTTTAGGTCCATCGATCTTCTCGCCGATGCCGGGTACGATCTCCGTTGAAATGAACAACGGTGAGGAAAACGAGATGCTTGTTCCGAAAAACGTCATTATCGCTACAGGCTCACGTCCTCGTACATTGCCTGGTCTTGATATTGACGGTGATCTCGTTATTACATCGGATGAAGCATTGCAGCTAGAAACGCTTCCAAAATCGATTATCATTGTCGGCGGCGGCGTCATTGGTATCGAGTGGGCTTCCATGCTCAACGACTTCGGCGTAGAAGTAACAGTAATTGAATATGCGGACCGCATTTTGCCGACAGAAGACCGTGATGTATCAAAAGAAGTGGAAAAAGTATTAAAGCAACGCGGTATTAATATTGTTACAAGCGCGAAAGTATTGCCGGAAACGCTTGAAAAAGCTGGCGGTGTAACTATTAAGGCTGAGCATAAAGGAGAGCAAAAGGCGTTCACTGCCGAGAAAATGCTTGTTTCCGTCGGCCGTCAAGCAAACATTGAAGGAATCGGCTTAGAAAATACAGATATCATTGTGGAAAAAGGATTCATTAAAACGAATGAATTTTATCAAACAAAAGAATCCCATATTTATGCGATTGGCGACGTCATCGGCGGCTTACAGCTTGCTCACGTAGCTTCCCACGAAGGGATTGTCGCTGTTGAGCATATTGCTGGACAAGCACCATCTCCAATCGATTACACAATGATTTCGAAGTGTGTATACAGCCGTCCAGAAGTGGCAAGCGTCGGTTTAACAGAAGAGGAAGCAAAAGAAAAAGGATTCAATGTAAAAGTTGGCAAATTCCCATTCAAAGCGATCGGTAAGGCACTTGTATTTGGCGAAGCGGAAGGTTTTGTGAAAATTGTCGCTGATAAAGATACAAACGACTTGCTTGGTGTTCATATGGTAGGTCCTCACGTGACTGATATGATTTCAGAAGCGGGTCTTGCTCGCGTGCTTGATGCGACTCCATGGGAAGTGGCACATACAATTCATCCGCACCCAACATTATCAGAAGCGATGATGGAAGCAGCGTTAGCTGTTGACGGTAAAGCGATCCATTTCTAAGTCAATAAAGGAGGTTTTTTTGATGGCTAAAAATCGTCATAAAGCGTTAGGCTTAAGCGATGAAACGGTACTAGAAATGTATGAAACGATGCTATTAGCTCGAAAAATTGACGAGCGTATGTGGCTTTTGAACCGCGCTGGTAAAATTCCATTTGTTATTTCTTGTCAAGGTCAAGAAGCGGCTCAAGTTGGTGCGGCATTCGCATTAGACCGCACAAAAGACTATGTGTTGCCATACTACCGCGACATGGGTGTTGTATTAACATTCGGTATGACACCAAGAGATTTAATGCTTTCTGCGTTTGCAAAAGCGGAAGATCCAAACTCTGGCGGACGCCAAATGCCAGGTCACTTCGGTCAAAAGAAAAACCGCATTGTAACAGGTTCATCACCGGTTACAACACAAGTTCCGCATGCGGTTGGTATCGCCTTGGCAGGAAAAATGGAAAAGAAAGACTTCCTTACGTTTGTTACGTTCGGTGAAGGTTCTTCTAACCAAGGGGATTTCCACGAAGGGGCGAACTTTGCGGGCGTTCATAAATTACCGGTCATCTTCATGTGCGAAAACAACAAATATGCAATCTCTGTTCCAGTAGAAAAACAATTAGCGTGTGAAAAAGTGTCTGATCGTGCGATCGGTTACGGCATGCCTGGGTACACTGTAGACGGAAACGATCCGCTTGAAGTGTATAAAGTCGTAAAAGAAGCAGCGGACCGTGCGCGCCGCGGCGAAGGCCCAACATTAATCGAAACGGTTTCTTACCGTTTAACAGCTCACTCTTCTGACGACGATGACCGTGCATACCGTACTCAAGAAGAGTTGGCAGAAGCAAAAGCGAAAGACCCTATTATTTCGTTTGCAAACTACCTAAAAGAAGTTGGCGTGTTAACTGATGAATTAGAAAAAGAAATTTTAGATCGTGTGATGAAGCAAGTAAATGAAGCAACAGATTATGCAGAAAAAGCGCCATACGCTGAGCCAGAACATGCATTAAAGTACGTATATGCTGAGAAGTAAGGGGGAATGAAGAATGCCAGTAATTTCATACATTGATGCGGTAACGATGGCGATTCGCGAAGAAATGGAACGCGATCCGCGCGTATTCGTATTAGGTGAAGACGTAGGTAAAAAAGGTGGAGTATTCAAAGCGACAATCGGATTATACGACCAATTCGGCGAAGAGCGCGTCATTGACACGCCTCTAGCGGAATCTGCAATCGCCGGTGTAGCAATTGGTGCAGCTATGTACGGCATGCGTCCGATTGCAGAGATGCAGTTTGCTGATTTTATTATGCCTGCAGTAAACCAAATTATTTCTGAAGCAGCTCGTATTCGCTACCGTTCAAACAATGACTGGAACTGTCCAGTTGTTATTCGTGCGCCTTATGGCGGCGGCGTTCACGGAGCGCTTTATCACTCTCAATCTGTAGAGGCTGTTTTTGCGAACCAACCTGGCTTAAAAATCGTCATGCCATCAACTCCTTATGACGTGAAAGGATTGTTGAAAGCAGCGATTCGCGACGAGGATCCAGTATTATTCTTTGAGCACAAACGTGCCTACCGCTTAATTAAAGGTGAAGTTCCAGAAGATGATTACGTATTGCCAATCGGAAAAGCCGATGTGAAACGTGAAGGTGAAGACATCACAGTGATTACTTACGGTTTATGCGTGCACTTTGCGCTTCAAGCGGCAGAGCGCGTTGCTCAAGATGGCATTTCAGCGCATGTGTTAGATTTGCGCACGGTATATCCGCTTGATAAAGAAGCGATCATCGAGGCAGCAAGAAAAACTGGTAAAGTTCTTCTTGTTACAGAAGACAATAAAGAAGGGAGCATCATGAGCGAAGTCGCAGCAATCATCGCTGAAAATTGCTTGTTCGACTTAGATGCACCGATTATGCGCCTTGCAGGTCCAGACGTACCAGCAATGCCGTACGCTCCGACAATGGAGAAATTCTTCATGGTTAACCCAGATAAAGTTGAAAAAGCAATGCGCGAACTTGCAGCGTTTTAATTAGGAAAAGCGAAGGCGCTGCGATCAGCTCGCGAGGCCAAATGTTCTTCACCCGCAGAAGTGCTTGCACTTCAAGGGGGAAGGTTATTTGGCGGAAGAGAGCTAGGCGCCGGAGCTAGACAATAAGAAAAGCGAAGGCGAGCGCATTGCCGCGACAGGCAAATGTTCTTCGCCTGGAGGGATGGGAAAGCATCCCGAAGGCGAAGGTTATTTGACCGAGAGCGGCAGCGAGCCGAAGCTAGACAGCACGAAAAGCGACTAAACATAGAGTGGAGGCAAGCGACCGCGCTTGCCGTATCGCTCTAATCTACCAACCGCAAAGAAACAATAAAAGCAGCTTTAATCAAGATAGGAGGTCATTGACGTGGCAATCGAAAAAATCACAATGCCACAACTTGGCGAGAGTGTCACAGAAGGTACAATCAGCAAATGGCTCGTATCTGTTGGCGATAAAGTAAACAAATACGATCCAATCGCAGAAGTAATGACTGATAAAGTAAACGCAGAGATCCCTTCTTCGTTCACAGGTGTGATTAAAGAAATTATCGCTCAAGAAGGCGAAACATTGCCAGTTGGCGCCGTCATTTGCACAATGGAAACAGAAGGAGGCGAAGTCGCAGCGGCAGAAGCAACAGAAACGAAACAAGAAGAAGCACCAAAAGCAGAAGCGGCTGCACCAGCACCAGCACAAGCTGCAGCGCCGAAAAAGCCAGCTGGAGAAAAAGGACGTTATTCGCCAGCCGTTCTTCGTTTAGCTCAAGAGCATAATATCGATCTTGAGCAAGTACAAGGAACAGGTATGGGCGGACGCATTACTCGTAAAGACTTGCTTAAATTAATCGAATCTGGCAACATTCCAACACCGGGACAAAAACCAGCAGCTCCAGCTCAAGAACAAGCGGCTGTACAACCAGCGCAAGAAGCGCCAAAAGCGGAAGCGCCTGTTGCTGCGGCAGCGCCAAAACAAGCAACTGCGCCTAGCGTTCCAGTTCAGCCTGGCGATGTAGAAATCCCAGTGACACCTGTGCGCAAAGCGATTGCCGCGAACATGATTCGCAGCAAACATGAAGCTCCACATGCTTGGACGATGGTGGAAGTGGACGTTACGAACTTAGTTGCATATCGCGATTCTATTAAGGACGAGTTCAAGAAGCGCGAAGGCTTCAACTTAACGTACTTTGCATTCTTCGTGAAAGCTGTTGCGCAAGCGTTAAAAGAATTCCCGCAAATCAACTCCATGTGGGCAGGCGACAAAATCGTTCAAAAGAAAGATATCAACCTGTCTATTGCTGTTGCAACAGATGACGCATTGTTCGTCCCTGTTATTAAAAATGCAGACGAGAAGACAATTAAAGGCATCGCTCGCGAAATCGCTGACTTAGCGGCAAAAGTGCGTGCGGGCAAACTTCGTCCAGAAGATATGCAAGGCGGCACATTCACAGTAAACAACACAGGATCTTTCGGATCAGTACAATCAATGGGTATTATTAACTATCCGCAAGCGGCGATTTTACAAGTTGAAGCGATTGTCAAACGCCCAGTTGTGATGAGCAACGGCATGATTGCGGTGCGCGACATGGTTAACTTGTGCTTGTCGCTTGATCACCGTGTTCTTGACGGTCTCATCTGCGGTCGCTTCTTAGCGCGCGTAAAAGAAATTTTGGAAAACACATCAAAAGAAAATACGCCGATCTATTAATAGACAAACCCACCGCCACTATATGAGGCGGTGGGTTTTTATAGTTATTTTTCAAATGTTCCCCTGATGATTATCTACCCATGTCTCACTGTCAACCGTCCCATCGTGATGACCGAGTCGATGCGATCATCCGATTTGTCGAGCCGTCGGATGTAGCCGATTTTGTCATTGATTAGCAAAAGATCTTTTTTAACACATTCACCGAGAAGTCTCCCACCTCTAAATGGAATGTAGGTGGGAGAGGTTCATATATTCAAGAGCGTATAGTTCCCCATTTTGAATCAGTTTTAGCAACGTTCTACCACCTTTGCGAATTTGGACTTGTATACTCTATTAACATTCATCCGCTTCTTCTGGCTATACAAAACGGTTTTGTTCATTGCTAGGGAGGCTTATATATACTAAAATAAATATGTAGCGAATGTTTAAAAAAATTCAAAATAAATGGTTTCCGGGAAGGAAGCAGGGCACACAAAGGGGAGGGATTGTTTGTGACGGATATTTCCACCATGAAAAATGAGTCGTTTCCGGTTCCGACTTATGAGGAATGGAAACAAGAAGTTGAGAAATCTTTAAAAGGAAAGCCGATTGAAAAGTTACATTCTATGACATATGAGCAATTGCAGCTCAAGCCGATTTATACAAGGCATGATCTGCAATCGCTTTCAATTGAACAATATCCTGGGTTTAGCGGGTATGTGCGCGGAATTGAGCCGAACGGGTATGTTCGCAATCCTTGGTTGATTAGCCAAGAAATTTCCGCCTCCACTCCTGAAGAATGGAATGAAATTGTCAAACATGATATCGCGAGGGGACAAACAGAAATTCATCTTGTGTTGGATCGCCTTTGTTTTTCGGTTGCGACGCTCGATGATATTGAAGTAATGTTTTCGGGTATTCCATTGCAAAACTATTCGATTCGCGTCGATGCGGGAGCTTGCTCGCTGCCATTTTTAGCGCTGTTTGCTACTTATTTGCAAAAGCAGCAGCTGTCGCTTCAAGAGGTGCGTGGCACGATCGGCATGGATCCTCTCGCTTTGCTTGTACAAAAAGGCGAGCTTCCGGCATCGCTAGAAAATCTATACGATGTGACGGCGGATGTGACGAAATGGGCCGCAGAACATATGCCGAACGTAAAAACGATCATCGTTCATGGTGAGCCGTATCATCATGGCGGAGCGAATGCAGTGCAAGAATTGGCGTTTTCATTTGCGACAGCGGTCGAATATATGAATGAATCTCTCAATCGCGGTTTGTCGATTGATGAGGTAGCAACGCGCATCAGCTTTTCGTTTGCGATTGGTTCGAATTTCTTTATGGAAATTGCAAAGCTTCGTGCGGCCCGACTGATTTGGGCGAACATCGTCGCAGCGTTCGGCGGCAGCGAGGAAGCGAAGAAGCTGACAGCGCATGCGCGAACTTCTTATTTTACAAAAACGGTGTATGATCCGTATGTGAACATGCTTCGTGCCACAAACGAAGCGTTTGCGGCTGTAGTTGGAGGCGCAAACAGCCTTCACGTTTCTCCTTTTGACGAGGCGATTCAGCCGGCGGATGAGTTTTCTAGAAGAATTGCTCGCAATACGCAGTTGATTTTGTTAGAAGAAGCGCATATGGGCAAAGTGATCGACCCAGCTGGCGGCTCTTACTATGTAGAAACGTTGACAGCGCAAGTGGCTGAACAAACGTGGCAGCTGTTCCAGCAAATTGAAGCGAAGGGCGGCATGACAAAAGCGCTCGAGGAAGGATTTGTGCAAGCGGAAGTAGAGAAAGTGGCGAAACAGCGCGATCGCCATGTAAAAACGCGCAAAGAAAAAATCGTCGGTACGAATGTTTATGCGAACTTGGCGGAAGCGTCCGTGAAGCGCGCAAATGAGCCGATGCGCACACCTAGCGAGCAATCGCTCGACGAGCAGCGTGTTGCTGAATTAAAAGCTGGGTTTGCCGTGAAGAAGTGGGTCGAAACAGCCCTAGCTGCGGCCGCACATCGAGCGACCGCTCAAGAAGTCGACAAAGCATTAGCGGCAACAGGTCCATCTATCAGCATTAAGCCAATTGTGCAATGGCGTTTAGCTGAGCCGTTTGAACAGCTGCGGAAAGCGGCGGAAGCACATTTTGAAAAGACGGGTCACCGACCGAAAGTGGTTCTCATTAACCTTGGCGCGATTCCGAACCATAAAGCAAGGGCAGATTTTATTACCGGGTTTTTTGAAGCGGGCGGTTTTGCTGTTGTGAAAAATGACGGCTATATGACAGCCGAAGAAGCGGTACAAGGGGCGCTTGCTTCAGGTGGTTCGCATTATGTCGTGTGCGGCACAGACGACAGTTACGTCGACGCTGTTCCGGTCATCGCATCTGAGCTCAAAAAGGCAAACCCTCATTTGAAGCTGTATGTCGCCGGAAAACAGGCTCCGAACATCGAAGAAGCATTTGTTCAAGCGGGGGTTGA
Source organism: Anoxybacillus tepidamans PS2 (assembly GCF_000620165.1). Classification (GTDB taxonomy): domain Bacteria; phylum Bacillota; class Bacilli; order Bacillales; family Anoxybacillaceae; genus Anoxybacteroides; species Anoxybacteroides tepidamans_A. Next base: position 66,300 of record NZ_JHVN01000001.1, on the reverse strand, counting down.
TGGATTTATTCATATCGGTTCAAATTGTTATGAAACGCTTGTCGCTGTCATGAAAGAGATGGGGGTGGCTCTCGATGAGTAGAAAGGTCGATTTTGCCAATGTGTCATTGCACATACCGGGCGTACAAACAAATGAACAAGAATGGAAACAAGCTGTTGAAGAAAAATTAAAGGCTTCGCTTGATGATTTGCTGTTTCAAACGAACGAACAAATTGCGCTGAAACCGCTTTATACAAAGAACGACATCGAAGGCTTTGATTTCTTGGATTACATGCCGGGCATTGCTCCGTATCTGCGCGGACCATACCCTTCCATGTATGTGAACCGTCCGTGGACGATTCGCCAATATGCCGGATTTTCGACAGCGGAAGAGAGCAACGCCTTTTACCGTCGCAATTTAGCGATGGGACAAAAGGGTCTTTCGGTGGCGTTTGACTTGGCGACGCATCGCGGGTACGATTCCGATCATCCGCGCGTTGTCGGCGATGTCGGAAAAGCGGGCGTGGCGATTGATTCGATTTTAGATATGAAGATTTTGTTTGACGGCATTCCGCTCGATCAAATGTCGGTGTCGATGACAATGAATGGGGCCGTGCTGCCGATTATGGCATTTTATATCGTGACGGCAGAAGAACAAGGTGTCACACAAGACAAGCTATCTGGAACGATTCAAAATGACATTTTAAAAGAATATATGGTGCGAAATACGTACATTTATCCTCCGGAAATGTCGATGCGCATCATCGCTGATATTTTTGAATACACGTCAAAATATATGCCAAAATTCAACAGCATCAGCATCTCTGGCTATCACATGCAAGAAGCGGGTGCGCCTGCGGATATTGAACTTGCGTATACGCTGGCAGACGGGCTCGAGTACGTGCGGACAGGGTTAAAAGCAGGGATTGATATTGATTCATTTGCGCCGCGTCTTTCGTTCTTCTGGGCGATCGGCATGAACTACTTTATGGAAGTCGCGAAAATGAGAGCAGCGCGCATCATTTGGGCGAAAATGATGAAAACGTTTAATCCGAAAAATCCAAAATCGCTCGCGCTCAGAACGCACTCGCAAACGTCGGGCTGGAGCTTAACGGAACAAGATCCGTTCAACAACGTCGTGCGCACATGCATTGAAGCGCATGCGGCAGCGCTTGGCCATACGCAGTCGCTGCATACGAACGCGCTTGACGAAGCGATCGCGCTTCCAACTGACTTCTCGGCGCGCATCGCTCGCAATACGCAGCTCTATTTGCAGGATGAAACAGGTATTTGCAACGTCATCGATCCGTGGGCGGGATCGTACTATGTGGAAGCGTTGACGAACGAGTTGATGAACCGGGCGTGGAAGCACATCGAAGAAGTCGAAAGCCTTGGCGGCATGGCGAAAGCGATCGACACAGGGCTTCCGAAAATGCGCATTGAAGAAGCGGCGGCAAGACGGCAAGCGAAAATCGACTCCGGCGCCGAAACGATTATCGGCGTCAACAAGTACCGCCCGGAAAAAGAAGAGCCGATCGACATCTTAGAAGTCGACAATACGGCAGTGCGTCTCCGGCAAATCGAGAAGCTGAAGCAATTGCGAGCATCGCGCGACGAAGAGCGCGTCCAACAGGCACTTGATGCGATTACGAAAGCGGCGGAAACGGGCGAAGGCAATCTACTTGAATTGTCGGTGCAAGCGGCTCGCGTTCGAGCGACATTAGGAGAAATTTCGTATGCGATTGAAAAAGTGGCGAAGCGCCATAAAGCGGTCATTCGTTCCATTAGCGGCGTGTACAGCTCTGAGTTTACGAACGAGGAAGAAATTGCGCGCGTGAAGAAAATGACGGATGAGTTTTATGAGCTTGAAGGGCGCCGTCCGCGCATTATGATCGCGAAAATGGGGCAAGACGGTCATGATCGCGGCGCGAAAGTAATTGCAACGGCGTTTGCTGATTTAGGATTTGACGTTGATATCGGCCCTTTGTTCCAAACGCCAGAAGAAACGGCGCGCCAAGCGGTCGAAAACGATGTTCATGTCGTCGGCATGAGCTCGCTTGCGGCAGGACATAAAACGCTGTTGCCGCAGCTTGTTGAAGAATTGCGCAAATTAGGGCGTGAAGATATTATCGTTGTTGCTGGGGGCGTGATTCCGCCGCAAGATTATGAGTTTTTATATGAACATGGAGCAGCGGCAATTTTCGGTCCGGGAACGGTGATCCCAGTGGCAGCGGAAAAAGTGTTAACTGAAATTTATAAGCGGCTTGGTTACGAGGAAGTGAGCCAATGAGTGACGAGCGAACATACCGCCCGGAGTGGGTGCCAAAAGAGCGCGGCGACGAGTTTGCCACCGCGTATGTAAAAGGGAAGGACGAAGCGGCAGCGCCAAACGCCAAAAAATGGGTGAAGCGGCGTGAGCGCTCCGCTTCGGAGTATATTGAAGGCGTGCTTCGCAATGACCGCACCGTTTTAGCGCAAGCGATTACGCTGGTGGAAAGCAATGCCGCCAAACATATGGAAATGGCCCAGCAAATCTTAAATGAACTTCTTCCACATGTTGGGAAATCGATCCGCATCGGCATTACCGGTGTGCCAGGGGCAGGCAAAAGCACGTTCATTGAAGCGTTCGGACAATTTTTATGCGAAAAAGGACATCGGGTCGCCGTGCTGGCGGTCGACCCGAGTAGTTCCATCACAGGCGGGAGCATTCTTGGCGACAAAACGCGCATGGAAAATTTATCGCGCGACCCAAGGGCGTTTATCCGTCCATCGCCATCGGGTGGCACGCTTGGCGGTGTTCATAGAAAAACAAGGGAAACAATGCTGTTATGCGAGGCCGCGGGATATGACATCATTTTAGTCGAGACAGTTGGCGTCGGGCAAAGCGAGTTTGTCGTGCGCGGAATGGTTGATTTTTTCATGCTGCTCGCTCTTACCGGAGCAGGCGACGAGCTGCAAGGCATGAAAAAAGGGATTATGGAGCTCGTTGACGCCGTGATTATCAACAAAGCGGACGGGGATAACAAACCGAAGGCGCTCGCGGCTCAAGAAGAGTACAATCAATTTCTTCACTATTTGCGGCCAGCGACGCCCGGATGGAAAACGGAAGCACACACGTGCTCTGCGTTATACGGTGAAGGAATCGAGCACATTTGGCATGTTATTGAAAAATTTGTGGCGGTGACAAAACAATCAGGCGTTTTTGAGGAGCGGCGCCGCCATCAACTGAAAGATTGGATTTACGCGATGATTAAAGACTATCTAGAAACAAGCTTTTTTGCCCATCCGCTTGTCAAAGAAAAGCTGCCGATTGTTGAAAACCATGTGATTTCTGGAAGGCAGTCGGTCACATCAGCGGTGCGCGAACTGATCTCAGTGTATGAGAATAGGGAATCATAAAAAAATATGGTACGATAAAGGAAAGGAATAGGGGGTGTTAAAATGTTCCAGTTTCAATTTTTTAATGATATTGTCGAGCAAGCGCGCAAGGAAATAGTAGCGGCTGGCTACCAAGAGTTGCGCACGCCGGAAGAAGTCGATGAGGCGTTGCAGCGAAAAGGAACGACGCTTGTGATGGTGAATTCCGTATGCGGCTGCGCCGGCGGCATCGCTCGTCCAGCGGCAGCTCATGCGATCCACTATGACAAGCGCCCTGATTATCTTGTGACCGTATTTGCCGGACAGGATAAAGAGGCGACAGCTCGAGCGCGCGAATATTTTGAAGGCTATCCGCCGTCTTCACCATCATTTGCGCTATTAAAAGATGGGAAAATTTGTACAATGATCGAGCGCCATGAAATTGAAGGACACGAGCCTATCGCTGTCATTCAAAAGCTGCAGGCGGCGTTCGAACAATATTGTGACGAGGTATAAGAGCGTTTTTAGGTCTGTCTCTTACGAAAGGGACAGATCCTTTTTATTTTCCATCGCTATTTTATAAGATTGTCTTGAAAAATTGGATGGATTCACTGAAAAGCCTCCCATCTCTCAACGAAGTATAGGTGAGGGAGACTCATTGTCGAGTGAAAGTAAAAGGAGTTGTGAAACAAGACGCAGAAGTACAAAAGATGGAGCTGTTTCGTAAAGTCGAATTGGAGAAGGAGACAAGTGAATATCTAGGAGGCCCGCTATCAGGAAGGCAAAAACAGCGTGTTACTTTTGCCTGGGGGTCAGCGAAGTCGCCTGAGGTGATGTTATTGGATGAACTAGCGTCACCGCTTGATCTAGAAATGGTAAAAGTGAAGTCTCTTGCTCATACGCAAATGACGACAGTGATTGTTACGCACGAAATGGGCTTTGCCTGCGAAGTGGCCGACCGCTTGCTTTTTTTAGATGGCGGCCAGCTTGGTGGGGACGCGCCGCTGGGCGAATTTTTCACCGTGCCAAAAGCGTGCGGGCGCAAGAATTCCTTGAAAAGATGCTATAATGAAAAGATGATCCATAATCATCTTTTTATGGGAGTTTTGTTTATGTTGAAGATCGGATACCGCACCATTAAAACAGCCATTGGCGCAGCGATTTCCATCAGCTTGGCGCAGCATTTAGGGCTAAAGAATTTTGCTTCAGCCGGCATTATCACGCTTTTATGCATTCAAGTGACAAAAAAGAAGTCGCTGCAAACCGCATGGGCGCGATTTGTTGCCTGCGTTGTAGCGATTGTCTTTTCCTTTGCTTTTTTTAAAGGAATTGCTTATCACCCATTAACAGTAGGGCTTTTGCTTTTGTTTTTTATTCCAACAACTGTATGGATGAAAGTAACTGAAGGCATCGCGACGAGTTCTGTCGTCATTCTCCATTTTTACGCAGCGAAACGATTTACAATGGAGATGGTGGTTCACGAATTATTACTGATCACCATCGGCATTGGTGTCGCTCTTATCGTGAACATGTATATGCCGAGCGTTGAAAACAAATTAAAGGAGCAGCAGCGTATCGTTGAAGATTTGTTTCGTATTATTTTCAAGGAAATTGTTAAATATTTGCGGACGAATGAAAGCGATTGGGACGGAAAGGAATTGATGCTCGCAGCGGACGTGTTACGCGAGGCAAAAATGATGGCGCTGCGCAATGTGGAAAACCATTTTTGGCGCAACGAAGAAGGGTATTACCATTATTTTCGCATGCGGGAGCGTCAGCTTGAAATTATTGAAAGGGTGTTGCCGCTTGTCACATCGCTTACATATACGGTCGAGCAGCGAATAGAGGTCGCTGATTTTATTGATCAATTGAGCGATGCCATCCATCCGGGAAATACGGCCGATCGCTTTCTTTGCCAGCTTCATCAGATGAAAAAGCAAGCGGAAACGATGCCGCTGCCAAAGACGCGGGAGGAGTTTGAGGAGCGGGCCGCGCTTCTCCATTTAGTAAAAGAACTAGAACAATACTTAATCATCAAAAGCCAATTTCATCCTGCAAAATAAACGTGCATGCCTTTTGCTCTTTTGCTTCACACTATAAAAAAGCAAAAGAGGTGAAATGGAATGCGCCTGTTAATTGCACTTATGCTATGTTATTTTTCGTTCTGGCCAGCTGCAGCGTCAGCCGCTTCAAAACCGCTGATTATTATTAATAAAGCGGTGAACCAGCTCGCCTTCGTTCAAAACGGAAAGATTGAATCCATATATCCAGTAGCGACAGGTGTTACCACTACACTAACGCCAGAAGGGCTATTCACTGTCAAAGTCAAAGCGAAAAATCCTTATTATCGGAAGAAAAATATTCCAGGCGGTGCGCCAAACAATCCGCTTGGGACGAGATGGATCGGATTTGACGCGAACGGCACCGACGGAAGGACTTACGGTATTCACGGAACGAACAATCCGCAGTCGATTGGGAAATACATTACGCAAGGGTGCGTGCGAATGCATAATCGCAACGTTGAAGCACTATATGAAAAAGTTCCGACTGGAGCTAAGGTGTTAATCGTCCGCAGCAATGAATCGTTTGCGGCGCTAGCTAAGCGGCACGGGGCGCTGCAATAAGTTTGTGGTCGGTAGAAAGGGTTATGCATGTGTTGATGAATCGGTGAGCAGCATTCAGGAAAAAGCTTAATTCAAACTGTTCGGCCCGGATCACACACGTCTTCTCTGAATAAAGGGGCGTTCACGGAGAAATTCATCTGCAAATTTGTGCTCATGTTCGGAGGATACGACAGAAAAGCGTATGATTTTCTCTATTTTAACACACCTACTGAGAAGTCTCCCACCTCTTAAAGGGATGTAAGTGGGAGAGGTTCATATTGAGTACCGCTAGTACTAAGAGGTGTTCACTCAAGCTGTTTAAGGCACGAGAGCGATAGAGAAACACAAAAGGGCGACTTGTCTCTGTCGCCCTAAAACCACATGCTAATGCCTGTTAAAATGGTCGTTAATATCATTGAACCGAGCATTAAATACACGACAATTTTTTGTGTTTTTTTCCGGGACATTATCGTTCCTCCCTATGAAAACATATTGCCATGTACCATTGTACCTTTATTTTTTATTGGGAACAAGCAAAAAAAAATTGTTTTTTGCAAGTCGAGCGGCAGGATTTTTTGTCGAAAGAGCGAAAATACATAATGTTTAAGAAATAATTACAGCAAAGGGGATTTGACGGGTGAGAGCGAAAAAAATTGATCATATTGGCATCGCAGTGTCTTCAATTGAGAAAGCGCTGCCATTCTATGTGGATATATTGCAGCTCGAATTGCTCGGCATCGAAGAAGTTGAATCGGAAAAAGTAAAAGTTGCCTTTCTGAAAATTGGTGAATCTAAGATTGAATTGCTTGAGCCGACCGCGCCGGACAGCGCCGTGGCTAAGTTTATTGAAAAGCGGGGAGAAGGCATCCACCATGTGGCGCTCGGTGTCGACGACATTCAAGCACGCATTGATGAATTAAAAACGAAAGGAATCCGCATGCTTAACGATACGCCGAAAACAGGAGCAGGCGGCGCGTTGGTCGCATTTATGCATCCGAAATCCGCTCAAGGGGTTTTATACGAGCTTTGCGAAAAAACGAGCGTGAAAGGAGAGCATGAATGATGGACATGTACGATAAAATTAATGAGCTGTATGACCGACGCCGCGAGATTGAACTAGGCGGAGGAGACGATAAAATCGAAAAGCAGCATGCGAAAGGGAAACTCACGGCACGTGAGCGCATTGATTTACTTTTAGACAAGGGAACATTTGTCGAACTGAATCCGTTTATCGAACATCGTTGCACCGACTTTGGCCTTGAAGGGAAAAAAGGACCGGGCGATGGCGTTGTGACCGGATACGGAAAAATTAATGGACGGACAGTGTTTGTCTTTTCACAAGATTTTACCGTTTTTGGCGGCGCGTTAGGAGAAATGCACGCGAAGAAAATTGCTAATATTATGGATTTGGCGGCAAAAACGGGAGCTCCAGTCATCGGATTGAATGACTCAGGCGGCGCACGCATCCAAGAGGGAGTTCTCTCGCTTGATGGATATGGCCATATTTTTTATCGCAACTCCATTTATTCAGGGGTCATTCCGCAAATTTCTGTCATCATGGGGCCATGCGCAGGGGGCGCGGTCTATTCGCCAGCGATTACCGATTTTGTGTTCATGGTCGAAAAAACGAGCCAAATGTTTATCACTGGTCCGAAAGTCATCGAAACGGTGACAGGTGAAAAGATCAGCGCCGAAGATTTAGGCGGTGCGCGCGTTCATAATACCATCAGCGGAAACGCGCACTTTGCGGGAAAAACAGAGGAAGAGGTTCTCGAAGAAGTACGCCGGCTTCTAAGCTACCTTCCGCAAAATTGTCAAGAAAAACCGCCGGTAGGCCCTATATCTGATGATGACGATTATCGGCCAGACCTAGCCGACGCGATCCCGATTGATGCTGTAAGGCCTTATGACGTGCGCAACGTTGTGCTGCAAGTCGTCGATGAAGGCTCGTTTATGGAAGTGCAAAAAGATTTCGCGAAAAATATTGTCGTCGGTTTTGCCCGCATTAAAGGGGAAGTCATCGGGCTTGTATGCAACCAGCCAAAGTTTATGGCAGGCGGTCTTGATATCGATTCATCTGATAAAGCAGCGCGTTTTATCCGTTTTTGCGACTCATTTAACATTCCAATCATTACATTTGAGGACGTAACGGGCTTTTTCCCGGGTGTTAAACAAGAGCATGGCGGCATCATTCGCCATGGCGCAAAAATTTTGTACGCTTATTCTGAAGCGACCGTGCCAAAAATTACGGTCATTTTGCGCAAAGCGTACGGCGGCGCTTATGTGGCCTTGAACAGCAAATCGATTGGGGCTGATGTCGTGTATGCATGGCCGAATGCGGAGATTGCCGTTATGGGACCGCAAGGAGCGGCGAACATTATTTTTGCAAGCGAAATTGAAAATAGCCCGAATCCAGAGGAAACGCGGGCGCAAAAAATCGAGGAATACCGGGGCAAATTCGCCAACCCTTACGTTGCCGCAAAATATGGCATGGTCGATGATGTCATCGACCCGCGCGATACAAGAATCAAGCTCATTCAAGCGCTTGACATGCTCCGCAACAAACATGAGGAGCGCCCTAAGAAAAAGCACGGCAATATTCCTCTATAACAATATGCCCTCCGTTATATGCGGGGGGTTTTGCATCGGTACGACCATATGAAATATCGCAGGAACGGCACGGGAGCCCAGTATATGACATTTATATGTAAATCGTGTATACTTTTCTTATATATTATTGTTGAATACATACTTGCAGGGGGCTTATCGAATGATTAACGAACAACGTTTAGTGGAAGAGTTTTTAGAGCTTGTGCAAATTGATTCGGAGACGAAGCACGAAGGGGAGATCGCCAAAGTACTAAAGCAGAAGTTTGAAGCGCTCGGCCTTCGCGTGATTGAAGACGACACGACAGGGCAAACAGGCCACGGGGCTGGGAATTTGATTTGCACTTTAGAAGGCACAAAAGAAGGAGTAGATCCTATCTATTTTACTTCGCATATGGATACCGTTGTGCCGGGCAAAGGCGTGAAGCCTTCGATTCAAGATGGGTACGTTGTAACAGACGGCACGACCATTTTAGGGGCTGACGATAAAGCGGGGCTCGCGGCGATGTTTGAGGCGATTCGTGTCCTTAAAGAGCAAGGCATCGCTCACGGAACGATTCAATTCATTATCACGGTCGGCGAGGAGTCCGGTCTTGTTGGAGCGAAGGCGCTTGATCCGTCACTCATTGAAGCGAAATTTGGCTATGCGTTAGATAGCGATGGAAAAGTGGGGAATATTGTCGTTGCTGCGCCGACGCAAGCGAAATTAAAAGTGGTCATTCACGGAAAGACAGCGCATGCTGGGGTCGCTCCTGAGCGCGGCGTTTCGGCGATTACAATCGCCTCCAAAGCGATTGCCCAAATGCCGCTTGGCCGCATCGATGAGGAAACAACAGCGAATATCGGGCGCTTTGAAGGGGGAACGCAAACGAATATCGTCTGCGATCGCGTTGATATTTTAGCAGAAGCACGTTCGCTCGTTCCGGAGAAAATGGAGGCGCAAGTCGCGAAAATGAAAGAGGTATTTGAACGTACGGCTGAAGAAATGGGAGGGCATGCGGATGTCCAAGTCGAGATTATGTATCCGGGCTTTAAATTTGGCGATGGCGATCATGTAGTGGAAATCGCGAAGCGCGCTGCAGCAAAAATTGGCCGTTCGTGCGAGCTTTTGCAGAGCGGCGGCGGCAGCGATGCTAACGTCATTGCTGGATTCGGAATCCCAACGGTAAATTTGGCGGTCGGCTATGAAGACATTCATACAACGAATGAGCGCATGCCGATTGAAGAGCTTGTCAAAACGGCAGAAATGGTTGTGGCGATTATCGAGGAGGTAGCGAAATAATAAAGGGTGCTTCAAAAGCAATTGCTTTTGAAGCACCCTTTCATTCTTAAATCGGTTTAAGAGAATTTGAACGTCTATTAGTCTGAGTCGATTTTGAAAAATTCATTGTTGCGAACGGTATGACCTTCTAACCAACCAGCCCCTGCTGCGGTTGTAGTTGCAGCATAAATGTTGACGGAAAGATCCTCATCAGGCAAATTTACGCGCACTTCGTAGTACGTGCCTGCCGGAACTGTAGCGCTTAAGCTTTGCCGTGTATTTTCTGGGATTGTTCCTGAAAAATTTAATAGCGTTGCTACCGGGTTCGTTCGTGAAGAAGGTGGGGCTCCTGTTCCCCAGTCCAACACGCGTACAGTGACATTTCGCGCAGCATCATCGTCAAGGTTGAGTAGTTGAACATGGACTGTAATAGAACCTGTCGTATTATTTAGCATAACACCGGATGACTTTACTTTATCTGACATTTGTGTTTAACCTCCTATCTGTTTCGGACTACAATGATAGTAAATGCAGAAAGAAAGAGAAGTGAAAGAGTTAAAAGCACATCTTATAAAATTTTTTATTATCAATGTTAAGAGTCTTAGATGATACATAATGTTTATATTTCGGGAAATTTATAGTATGATATACATATAGTGTTATCGAGGAGAGAAAGGGAAATGAATAAAGTAGTTGTGTTTCAGCTTGACAATGAACAATATGCCATTCCTGTCGAGCATGTTGTTTCTATTGAAAAAATGATGACGCCAACTGTTATTCCGCAAATGCCCGACTATATGGTTGGAGTGGTCCGCATTCGCGGCGAATTAGTACCGGCGCTAGATATGATGAAAATTTTATATCGTCGCCCATATGTCGAGAGCGATCAAACGAGACTCATTGTTGTCAGCACGGCAAGCTTGTCGGCGGCTTTTATTGTAGGCGAGGCAAAAGAAATTCTTGATATTCCTGAGGAAATGATTAAGCAAGTGAATATGCTCGCCTATCAGCAAACGCCTTATTTTATCGGTGTAGCCAATTTGCCAGAGCGGTTGATTACGCTCATTGATCCGAACGTGTTGTTTGAGCGTTTAGAAGGAATCAAAGAGGTTCAGGAGCATATAAGCAATTAATAATTGAGTAGCGAAAAGGATCGGCCTTCTGTAGCGGCTGATCCTTTTTTTATATTTACCAAGAAATCTCCCACTTCTAAACGGATTAGGGGCGGGAAAGGTTCATTGCAAATTATCATCTGAATTATAAGGCGAAAAAAGATTAAAAGGTAATAGTCTCGCTTCCGCAAAAAAGAGCGAGGCTGTTTTTTTGATGAATCTAGACGGATAAAATTGTAAAAAAATCGGGTATTTTGAGTTCGATAAAGTCATGGTATATTCAAATATGGTGATTTCAACACTATTTTATGTAAAAATAAGGAAATGAATAAACTTCTATTTCAATTTTAATTTATTTTTCATGTTAATATATTATTTTTTTTGCGATAGGAGGAGTAAGATGGGGGTTTTCATTAAAAAGGTTAAAGCATTTTTTGGCTTACCCTATGTGCATTGGATAGCTAGAATGATGTATTATTTGCTTATTTTGTTAGGCTTGTTGATGATTTATGGATTTAAAATGACGAATTCGAGCGCTTATATTTACAACGAGTTTTAAAGAGGGGGGGATCGATATGGAACTATATGCCAAGATAAGAAAATGGTCGCAATCTAAACCAGACGCTATCGCTGTTATTTCCAACGGAGCTCAATTGACATATAGCGAGCTTGAACAATATTCAAATTCATTGTCTGCTTTTATATCAGAAAAAATGAACGAGAATAAGGCGCCTATTATTGTATATGGGCACATGGAGCCACTAATGCTCGTATGTTTTTTGGCGGCGGTGAAATCAGGAAGAGCGTATATTCCTATTGATGCAAGCATTCCGGAAGAAAGAGTTAAAAAAATTATTAACGATTCGGGTGCGACGGTATTTTTATCGCCGGGCAGCGTTCCGACGAGCTTGTTATCGGATGGTCGTTTCATAGTGATGGACCATCATGATATCAATGAGGCGATTGCTTTATATAAAGGGGCAGAACCGTCTAGCGAGCAGTTTGTGAAAGATGATGAAAATTTCTATATTATTTATACATCCGGCAGCACCGGGAATCCAAAGGGCGTACAAATTACTTATAACAATTTGACAAGTTTCATTGATTGGATGGTTTCCGATTTTGGTTTAAGGGAAAATCAACGATTTTTAAACCAAGCGCCTTTTTCGTTTGATTTGTCTGTCATGGATTTGTACCCTTGTCTGTATTTAGGCGGAACGCTATGGACAATTTCGAAAGATTTAATTGTTAATCCGAAGCAGCTATTTGAATCTTTAAGAAAATCGAACATTCATGTTTGGACTTCAACTCCTTCATTCGTTGAAATGTGTTTAATGGATCCCCAATTTTCTGCGGAAATGCTGCCATACATGGAAACGTTTTTATTTTGCGGAGAAATGCTGCCGAACGAAACAGCACGTAAATTAAAAACGCGATTTCCGAACGCGGTCATTTATAACACATACGGCCCGACGGAAGCGACAGTGGCAGTAACAAGCGTAGAAATCAATGACGAGATTTTAAATGAGTATCCTTCATTGCCGGTGGGAATCCCGAAAAAAGATGTTGAGATTTTTATCATTGATGAGAAGGGGAATGAACTCAATGAAGGAGAAAAAGGAGAAATTGTAATCGCGGGCAAAAGCGTAAGTAAAGGATATTTCAATAACGAGGAGTTAACGCAAAAATCGTTTTTCTTTTACCGTAATCAGCCTGCGTATAAAACAGGGGATGTTGGTTATATCAAAAACGGGTGGCTCTTTTGCGCCGGAAGGCTCGATTTCCAAATTAAGTTGAATGGCTATCGCATGGAAATAGAAGAAATCGAAGTGCAGTTAAGAAAGCTTTCTTTAGTGGAAAGCGCCGTTATTGTTCCAATTTATAAAGATAACAAATGCCAATATTTAATGGCGGTCGTGGTGCCAAAGGCGCATTCGTTTGAAAAAGAATACCAATTGACGGCGCATTTAAAGAAAGAGCTGCAACAACTATTGCCGGCGTATATGATTCCGAAAAAATTTGTCTATGTCTCCTCGTTGCCGATGACCAACAACGGAAAAGCAGACAGAAAACAAATCGCAAATGAGGTCGGAGTATGATACCGTATTCGTCGTTTTACTTTTTCTTTATTCTAGGCATTTTATTGATTCCTATTATTGTGCTCGGATATAAAGAAAAAAGGAGCATCATCTATTATTCATTTGTTCATTTGGTGATCCTCCTTTTAGTCTTTGTATCTGACATCCATCAATTGCTTTCGTTCATTGTGTATATTGTCTGGCAAAGCATACTAGTTCAATGGTACGTGTCTTATCGGAAAGAAAAAAACGAAAGTTATGTGTTTTACATTGCTATTTTGCTTTCGATTATGCCTTTGTTTGTTACGAAAATGCTGCCGTTGTTTGAGCTGACCAATTTGATCGGATTTTTAGGCATTTCGTATTTGACCTTTAAATCGGTGCAAATGCTGATCGATCTTCGCGATGGGGCGCTCAAAACGTTGGCGCTTAAGGAACAATTAGCGTTTCTATTATTTTTTCCAACCATTTCATCTGGACCGATTGACCGCTTTAAGCGATTTAAAAAAGATATGGAGACGATTCCGACAAAGGAAGAGTATCGCCTTCTTTTATATCAAGGTATAAATAAAATCTTTTTAGGCTTTTTATATAAGTTCATCATCGCTTATGTGATCAATGATCGAGTGATAGAAACGCCGTTTATTCAAGGCCATACGCCTCTTGCCACATTTATTTATATGTATGCCTACAGTTTGTATTTATTTTTCGATTTCGCCGGATATAGCGCATTCGCCATTGGGGTAAGCTACATGATGGGAATTAAAACCCCGGAAAACTTTAATCTTCCGTTTATCAGCAGAAACATAAAAGATTTCTGGAACCGATGGCATATGTCGCTGTCGTTTTGGTTTAGAGATTATGTGTATATGCGGTTTGTCTTATTTATGACAAAGAAAAAATGGATCAAAAACCGCTACGCTGTCTCTTATATGGGATATTTTTTATTATTTTTGCTAATGGGAATTTGGCATGGAATCGCGCTTCATTATATTGTCTACGGACTCTATCATGCGGCGCTCATTATTTCCTTTGATTATTTTGAAAGAAAGAATAAACAGCTGCAATTTTGGAAGAAAAATAAGATTACTGCTATCATTTCTATAATCATTACTTTTCATGCGGTATGTTTCGGCTTTTTAATTTTCTCAGGCCGATTATTCTAGAAAAAACGTGATGGAGGAACAGACAATGAATGTAAAAAATACCGTTCTTGAATTATTAGAAGAGATTTGCCAAACAGATGTAGTAAAAGAGAATTTAGACATCGAGCTGTTCGAGGAAGGGTTGCTCGATTCGTTTGGAACCGTATCCTTATTAGTCGGGATTGAAGAAAAGCTAGGGATTCATGTAGGCATCTCCGAATTTGATCGGGAGCAGTGGTCTACTCCGAATAAAATTATTTCCATATTGGAGAATTGGGCATGAAACGACCGTCATTCAGCCCGCTCGTAGCGGCTGTTTTACTTTTTTGTTTCATCATTCTCATACCGAACCGATATCTGTTGCCGATGGTCGGAGATAAAAAGGTGGAAGAGGCGGCAGTAGACCTGGATTTTGAAATGTTTCAAGGAGAAATGATCCAAAAGAAAATGCTCGAGAGCCCTAAATATTTGCCGATCTATGGTTCATCGGAATTGTCGCGGCTTGATACGTTTCATCCGTCCAACTACTTTAAAGTCAACTCGATCGGCGTCACCCCTTTTCTCGTCGGAAGAGGGGGAACGCAATCTTTTGTTCATTTTTTAAATTTTGCCGACCAAAAGGACGGATTGAAAAATAAAAAGCTTTTATTTATCCTCTCCCCGCAATGGTTTTATCGGGAAGGGGCGACGCAAGCATCGTTCGGCGCCAATTTTTCAACATTGCAGGCGTACCGGTTTGCGCTCCAGCCGAAGGTGAGCGAAAAACTGCAACTAGAAGGCGCGAAACGTCTATTAACATTCGACGTTGTAAGAAATGATGCCATGTTAAAAACATTGTTAGAAGCGAAGATTCATCATGACGAGAAAACACAAATGAAGGCCAATATCGTCAAGCCATTCGCCTTTCTCTTTATGAAAGTATTAGAAAAGCGCGACTTGCTGCATTCGATTTTAGATATTCCGCTAACTAGACTGCATCCGAAGCCGTCCTTGATTAAAAATAAAACGTGGGACGAGCTGGAGAAAAATGCGGAGGAAATGGCAAAGTCAAGAAGCACGAATAATCGTTTTTACATTGACGATTTTTATTACAACAAAAGAATTAAGCCAAAAATTGCTGAATTGAAAGGATTTCGCAAAAATTCCGGGCTGCTTGTGTCCCCTGAATATCATGATTTTCAAATGGTGCTCGATGTATTAAAAGAGGCGAAAGCGAAGCCGTTGTTTGTCTCTGTACCTGTCAACGGCTATTGGTACGACTACATGGGATTAAGCAAAAGCGAGCGCAACGGCTACTATCAAAAGATCAAAAAGCAAATTGAAAAAGAGGGATTTCCGGTGCTTGATTTAAGCAACCATGAATATGACCCGTACTTTTTAAAAGACTCGATGCATTTAGGTTATAAAGGCTGGCTGCCGATTGATAAGGCGATTATCGAATTTGTAAAACAGGAATGATTGCTGAAAGCGAACGACATTTGACAAAGCACCTTTGCGTTTTTGGCGCAGACGGCGATGGATGTCGCTATTCATTTCAGAAACCAAACAACCATAGGTGGGCTCATTGGTATCCCCGCCTATGGTTGTTCGGTTTTTTGTTATGTATCTGGGGGGTCTAGATGATACGTACTTCAACCGATTGAAAATGATAGCCGCAATCTGCTTGATAAGATGGTGCTCGATCAGCATCAAGGCTGGGGCTGAACGTATTCGGCATCGTAAGAATTTTCTCCGGCATGAACCGAAAGCAATGTATCGGCATAGCCAACGAGCCGATTCACCACTTCATCTGATATGGCGTATACAAATGGGCTCATATTCCGTTCATGCAGCGCCGGATCATCATAAATAATGGTGGTATTGATAAATACATCTCGGTTTCCGTACAAGTCATAATGGATGATCGCTTTTCCCGCCGCTCCTTTTGTGCGAGGATCTTGGAAGTTCGGAATAAACACATACCACTCTTCGGCTGTAGCCGAACGAAAATTTTTCGTAAAGCGTATTCCCTCCACCACCTGTTTGATTTCCTGCTCTAATGAAGGGTGCTTCAATTCAATAATATTGTCATCCATAAAAAACGCTCCTTTCTGTTTTTATTATGTCCATTTTTCACATTGAGCGTTTATGGATGGATTAGAGCTTTTTGCAAGCTACATTGCCAAAAGCGGCATTTTTTCAATATTTCCTTTTACAAGTTTGAGCTCTTGACCATCGACGGTTAAATCGATCATTAACTCTTGGCATGCATCGTGATTGTTTCTCTTATAGTTGGACTGCAAATATTGAACACGGTACCATTTTCCGCCGTACTGAAAGTACATATAGCGTCCCCGCATAAAATCAATCCAAAATTTCGTTGCCTCTCCATTTAATGTTTTAATGACATATCCCCACGATCTTCCTTGTTGTGACACGGTCATTTTTGGCTTTGCCGTATTCATCACTTTGTAGTATAAGCGATTACGGATATCATAAAGCATCATGTCCGCATAGAGCCCCCTATTTTTGTTTTAGTATTATTATAGACATGATGCTAGAATATTAGACTCATTTTTTCATGAATAGTTGCGAGAGTAGGAACGATCACTTCCAATAATGTTTCATTATATCTGTCGTCCAAGCCGGCTGTTTCACTTCTTCAGGGGGTAAAAATTCTTTCATGGTCGGCTTAATGTCGAGAACCGGCGTACCGTCAATGGCATCCAATCCTTGCACGTATAATTTTTTTCCTTGCCGCTTTATAAGCTTGACTGTTGTCAATCCTAGTTTATTCGGCCGGTTTTTGGCGCGTTGGGCGAATATGCCCACTTTCGGGTAATGAGGGTTATTGCGGGGATGTCTTGCTTTATATTGAATAGCGTCGTCTTTTACTCTATCAAAATAAAAAATCACTTCGAGATGAGAAAATTCTTCAATTCCTGCAAGACATTCCTCATCGAATTCGTTTGTAAGTTCAATCACTGATTGAACATTTCCCCAATAGTCATCCTCGATAGTTTGCCGCTGATTGGAAACATAGGCGATTGGCCGAACTGTAAACATCGTCATTCCTCCTCGTTTTATTATGAATCTAAAATCCATTATAAACTAGGTATGTATAAAAAAGGTGAAAAAATACAAATGGCAGCCGCTAGACGGCAGGCTGCCGGATGCGAAAAGCAATGGGCCCCTCTGTACGAACTTATTGTTGAATCGATTGCTGAGCGTTGCGCAAATGCACAAGCAATTCTTCTGCCCGATGTAACTGCAAGCTTTGTTCTTCGCTAAACTCTTCCAAATAAGCGCGGGCATTTAGCACGCGCGCCTCAGCCAGTTGCAGCCGCTGCTCGGCTTTTTGGAAATTTTGCGAGTTCATGTTCGTCTGCGCATATTCGACCGCCTCACGAGCTTGCCGCACTGTTTCTAAAGCCTCTTGCAATTGATTGTGATGAGTCATTTATTTATTTGCCTCCTTGCATCGTCATTACTTATAAAATGCATTAATATATCGTTTATTATTCACCGCTGCGTTGTCGGTGTTGTTTACCGAAAAACGATTATAAATTTTTAAGTTCGGTTGTACAAGCGCGCTCAGATGAATACAATGTCATGACAAGCTTTATGAATTATGATTTGGCGGGGGATTGAAATGAGTGCGTTTTTAAGTTATGTCTTTTTAGGGTTATCGCTAGCAGCACCTATTGGACCAATTAATGCCGCCCAGCTCGATAAGGGGATTAAATCGGGATTTTTTTATGCATGGCTCGTTGGAGTCGGGGCGGTCGTGGCCGATGCGATTTATATGTTCATTGTTTATTTAGGAGTTGTGCGTTTTATCAATACGCCGCTTGTCAAAACCTTTTTATGGCTGTTTGGCAGTTTTGTGCTGATCTATACAGGGGTAGAGAGCCTTTTAAACGCGGGAAACATCGTTATTAACAACGCTAGAAGCAAAGAATCGATGCTGAAATCTTTTGTGTCCGGTTTTTTTATGTCATTATTAAATCCTTTATCGATTTTATTTTGGCTCGGCATATACGGGTCGGTGTTAGCGGAGGCGGCGGCCGCCTATGACGAGCGGCAGTTAATCGTATACAGTTCCGCCATTTTTACCGGCTTATTGCTATGGGATGTGACAATGGCCGCTATTGCAAGCACGTTCCGTCGATATTTGACCGCCCGGGTTCTTTCGGTCATTTCTCTTCTTTCAGGTTTGTCGCTTGTCGTATTTGGCGTTTATTTTGGCTTTCAAGGAATCAAAACGATATTCTTGTAAGAATACATAAAACCGCTTTGCTTGTAGCGAAGCGGTTCATTTATGCGTTATTGCGGGTTTATCGCGCGTCTTCGAATCCAAATAGGGCGCATGATGACGAAGGTAACCAACGCAATAATAGCGACAAAGGATAGACTGACGAAAAACCCAGGACGCAACTCTTTCGTTAGCAAAGTTCCGCTGACAGCTAGCATAATAAGAGCAATCGCGCTGATACGTTTCCATTGGCCAAACGTGCTGAGTTCAATCAAACGAGGAGAAAAGACAACGATAAATAACCAGTTATAAAGGAGCATAAGTCCCGCAGCTGTTGTAATATATTCATAAATGCGGCTAGGCATAATCAAAGCCATTACAATCGATAGCGCAAGCCCTCCTACTGTTAGTCCGAGAGCGGGGAGGGGAACTTTTAATTTGCCGCGTTTTGTAAAAACTTTGGGAGCATCTCCATCTTCGGCCAGCGTAACTAATATGCTTGTCACCGCAAACAACGAAGCGGCCATTGTAGAAAAGCCGGCAATGATTAAAATGGCATTAAAAAGATGGGGGATGAATGGCAAATCGTATCGGCTCAATGCAACGACAAAAGGGCTTTCTTTTGCATTAAATTGCCGCCAAGAAACCATCATGACAGCGAGGCCGATGGAAAGAACATAAATAGTGGTGAGCACAGATAACATCACTTTTCCGGATTTTGGCGCTTCTTTCGGATCGCGCAAGCGGGTTGCCATTAAAGCAAGCACTTCGATTCCGCCAAATCCATAAAACGCATAAATAAGGGAAGACCAAAGCCCTTTTACCCCGTTTGGGAAAAAGGCATTTGTAGTGTCAGGAAAGACGATCCGGCGGTTTCCGCCAAGAAAGCCAAACAATGAAGAGGCGGCAATAACAATGAACATGAGTATTGCTGCAATTTTTAAAATCGCAAACGTATTTTCCAAACGGTTCAGCCATTTTACGCCAATGAGCAGGACAGCTAAACCGAGGATCGCATACCCTGTCGCAAACACCCAGAGCGGAATATGGGGAAAGCAAAAGCGGGAAAAAATCGATAATGCGGTCATTTGACTTCCCATGATCAGCATTTCGGAGCACCAGTATGTCCAACCGCTGCTAAACCCTGCCCATCTTCCGTAAGCTTTTTTCGCATACGTGCGGAATGCCCCTTCCTGCGGGTCTTGGGCGGTCATTTTGGCGAGAACGTCAAACACGAAATAAGTTCCCAGCGCCGCGAGTATAAAAGCGAGTAGAACAGAAGGTCCTCCGGTTTTAATGGCGATGCTTGATCCAAGAAAAAAGCCTGTTCCGATCGTGCATCCAACGCCAAATAACGATAATTGCCACCACTTCATATTTCCTTTCCCTGTTTTGTTTTCGGCACAGCTCATTGTAAACTCCCTCCTTGCATCTTTCTTATTGTGTCAATGAGGGGTCGCTGTTATGTATGTGCCGCTTTATGGCGGTGGAGAGGCGCCGTTGCTCATTTTTGGCGAAAACGGATACAGCATCACTATTGATGATTCTTTGAAAGTTTGAACGTTGTGCATATATGAAGTTTTAAGGCATATGAACTTCTTTCGCCTATACGTCGTTTCTAGGTGGGAGACTTTTCGATAGATATGTTAAATATAAGGAAATTTAGGCTTTTGCCCATACACTTTTTTCCTCCGCACATATCCTGTATAGCGAAAACGGAAAGATATAAGGAGGAATTTTTATGGATAGACAATGGCCATACGGCCCTCAATCGATGTTCGGAGGTTATTATCCGTATTACCATCACCATCATCATTACCCTTACCCTTACTATCCGCATTACCCGTATTACCATCACCATCACTACCCTTACTATTCGCCATTTGGGTACGGCGGTTACCCGTACGGGGGATATTAAAAACGTTATTGGAAAAGAGCCTATGTTTCAAGGCTCTTTCTCTTTGTTTTTATTTCTTCTTTTTTGCCTAAAATATAGCAAATAAAGCGACAAACATGATTTGGGAAAATGTGATTATATGGAAATCATACGCTGTCGTTTCGTGAGCTCGCATCGTGAAACCCCTTTCATATTGAAAATATAATAAAAATGTCTTCACAAAACTTGAATGGGCAAATGGACTGTGGTATGTTCTTTCATGAACAATTAAAAATAGAAAGGAACGTTTCGCGATGGCAAAGCAGCAAATTGGTGTCATTGGTCTAGCGGTCATGGGGAAAAACCTGGCGCTCAATATTGAAAGCCGCGGGTATTCGGTGGCCGTGTACAATCGTTCTCGTGAAAAAACGGACGAGTTTTTAAAAGAAGCGGAAGGCAAAAATGTTGTCGGTACATACAGCATCGAAGAGTTCGTCAACGCGCTTGAAAAACCGCGCAAAATTTTATTAATGGTGAAAGCTGGCGCGGCGACGGATGCGACGATTGAACAGTTAAAGCCGTATTTGGAAAAAGGCGATATTTTAATTGACGGGGGCAATACGTATTTTAAAGATACGCAGCGCCGCAATCAGGAGTTAGCCGAACTCGGCATTCATTTTATCGGCACAGGCGTATCTGGCGGAGAAGAAGGGGCGCTAAAGGGGCCTTCGATCATGCCGGGCGGACAAGAAGAAGCGCATGAGCTCGTGCGTCCGATTTTTGAAGCGATTGCTGCGAAAGTGGACGGTGAACCGTGCACAACGTACATCGGTCCAGACGGGGCAGGGCACTATGTGAAAATGGTGCATAACGGCATCGAGTACGGCGATATGCAGTTGATTGCAGAGGCGTACTTTTTATTAAAGCATGTGCTCGGCTTAAACGCGCAAGAGCTGCATGAAGTGTTCGCCGAGTGGAACCGCGGCGAATTGGACAGCTATTTAATCGAAATTACAGCGGATATTTTTACGAAAATCGATGAAGAAACAGGCAAACCGCTTGTCGACGTCATTTTAGACAAAGCAGGGCAAAAAGGAACAGGGAAATGGACGAGCCAAAACGCGCTTGACTTAGGTGTGCCGCTTCCGATTATTACTGAATCGGTATTTGCCCGCTTTATTTCCGCAATGAAAGACGAGCGCGTCAAAGCAAGCAAGCTATTGGCGGGACCTGATGTCAAGCCGTATGAAGGAGATCGCGCGCATTTCATCGAAGCGGTGCGCCGTGCGCTTTACATGAGCAAAATTTGTTCGTATGCGCAAGGCTTCGCGCAAATGAAAGCTGCATCAGATGAATATAATTGGAATTTGCAATACGGCAACATCGCGATGATTTTCCGCGGCGGTTGCATTATCCGCGCCCAATTTTTGCAGAAAATTAAAGAAGCGTATGACCGCGATCCAGCGCTCTCTAACTTACTGCTAGACCCATATTTCAAAGAAATTGTGGAAAACTATCAAGAAGCGCTTCGCGAAATTGTCGCAACAGCAGTGATGCGCGGCATTCCAGTTCCGGCGTTTGCCAGCGCCCTTGCGTATTACGACAGCTACCGGATGGAAACGTTGCCGGCAAACCTTATTCAGGCGCAGCGCGACTACTTCGGCGCCCACACATATGAACGTGTTGATAAAGAAGGCGTATTCCATACAGAATGGTTGAAATAATGACAAACCCCCTTATTGCCATCACGCAATAAGGGGGTTATTGTTTATTGATGTTGTTCAAACAAAAGGACGCGCGCTGGAGCCGCATCGGTGCCGACAAGTTTTAACGGAGCGGCGACCATCCAATATTCGCCCGCTGCCACGTCTTTCAAGCGGAGTCCTTCAATGACGATAATGCCATGGCCAAATAACGTTTTATGTGTCGGATGCCCCGGCTGGCTGCGTTCGATGCCAAGGGCGTCAATGCCAACGCCGCGAATGCGTTTTTCGGCCAAATATTGCGCCGCATCTTCAGCAACATAAATAAACTCAAAATTAAACGCTTCATCGAACGAATTTTTTGTTTTCAATAAAACGAAATCATTTTCTTGAATATTAAGATTCACTAAGTCTTCTTTTGTAATTTTATCATTTACTTCTGTAAGATCGAACAGTTTGCATGGACCAACTAGTTTTTCAAGCGGGATCGTTTCAAATGTTTCCCCGTTTTTCACCATATGAAGCGGCGCATCGATATGTGTGCCTGTATGTACGTCCATGTCGATGCGCGATTCAGTGACGTAATCATTCGTTGTGGTTGCAAGTTTTGGTTGTTTTTCCGGCTTGTTTTTATAGACGGGCATCCCTTCAAAAATCGGAGCGGTTACGTCGTACATTTTCATAAGCCTTCTCCTTTCTGCCTATATTTATTGTTCGTTATAATGGATCGGCCACCAATGGAAGCCGTCTTTTTGCAGCAGTTCATCCGCCGCTTTCGGCCCCATTGAACCAGCTTCATAGTTCGGGAAATCAATGGCTTTTGTATTCGCCCATACTTCAGAAATCGGATCGATAAAGCTCCACGAAGCAGCCACTTCGTCCCAATGTGTAAAGTTTGTCGCATCCCCGCGCATGCAGTCATAAAGCAGCTTCTCGTACGCTTCAGGGGTGTTGATGCCATCGATGCAGTTGTTGCAGTAATCGAGTTTAATCGGTGTCGTTTTCATGCTTTCCCCGCTTTTTTTCGCGTTGAGATGAAGCGTAATGCCTTCATCTGGCTGAATGTGAATAACAAGCAAGTTTGGATGAACGTTTTCGCTCGTGCGATAGTATAAATTCATTGGCACGTCTTTAAATTGAACGACAATCTTTGTCGATTTTTCCGTCATGCGTTTTCCTGTACGAATGTAAAACGGTACGCCCGCCCAGCGGAAGTTATCAATCATCAGCTTTCCTGCGACAAATGTCTCCGTATTGGAGTGTGGATCAACGTTATTTTCTTCGCGGTATCCGACCACTTCTTTTCCTTGAACCATTCCACGTCCGTATTGTCCGCGAACGAAGTACTGGTCAACTTCTTCATGAGAGATCGGACGGAGCGCGCGGAGCACTTTCACTTTTTCGCTGCGAATGTCATCGGTCGTTAGTTTAATTGGCGGTTCCATTGCTAAGAGAGCGACCATTTGCAGCATATGGTTTTGCACCATATCTTTTAACGCTCCTGAGTGGTCGTAATAGCGTCCACGGTCTTCGACGCCGAGCGTTTCGCTTGATGTAATTTGAATATTGGCGATAAAGCGGTTGTTCCAAAGCGGCTCGAAAATCGCATTCGCAAAGCGAATCACTTCAATGTTTTGTACCATTTCTTTGCCAAGATAATGGTCGATGCGGAAAATCTCTCTTTCAGAAAACGCTTGGCGAATTTGCTTGTTGAGTTTTTGAGCGCTTTTTAAGTCGTGGCCGAACGGTTTCTCAATAACGAGTCTCTTCCAACCGTGCGTGGCAGTCAATCCTTCTGATTTTAAATGGGCCGTAATCGTGCCAAAAAATTCGGGAGCCATCGCTAAATAAAAAATGCGGTTCCCTTCAGTGTGATATGTCTCATCTAAACTCTCAAGCAGCCGTTTCAGTTCCTGGTAGGAAGCGGTGCTTGTTACGTCAAGGGAATGGTAGTAAAAATGAGACGCGAACGATTCGTTATTCAGTTCTTGTTTCATGGACTCTTGAATGGATTGGCTGACATAATGGCGGAATTCGTCGTTAGATAGAGAACGTCGGGCGACGCCAATTACGGCGAAGTTTTCTGATAGCTTTCCTTTTTGATAAAGTCTGTAAATAGAAGGAAAAAGTTTGCGCTTCGCCAAATCCCCCGTGGCGCCGAAGATAACGATCAGTGACTTTGGACTCACGTTGTTCACTATATGTACCTCGCTTTAGCTAAAATTGTCTCTTCAAGTATCTAATTGTAGAGATTTCTTTCAGGGAACGCAAACATTTTTGCATCGAGTCGGAAAACGATGTTGAATTGTGCTAGAAACATTGGTACTCTAGCAACAGACAAAAAAAGAAGAGGTGGGCTCATTGGAATTGTTGTTTTTAGGAACAGGATCTGGTGTTCCTTCTAAAGGGCGGAATGTATCGGCACTAGCGCTTCAGCTTCTAGAAGAGAGAGGAGCAACTTGGTTGTTTGACTGCGGTGAAGCCACGCAGCATCAAATTTTACATACACCGGTGCGTCCGAGACGAATCGAAAAAATTTTTATTACCCATCTTCACGGCGACCATATTTTTGGTTTGCCGGGGTTGTTAGGAAGCCGTTCGTTTCAAGGAGGAGACACGCCGCTTGTCGTCTACGGGCCTAAAGGAATTCACGCGTTTATTGACACTGCGCTTTCTGTGAGCGGAACGCGGGTGAAATATGATCTTCACATAACCGAATTTGAAGAAGGAGTTGTATTTGAAGACGAACAATTTATTGTAACAGCAAAGCAGCTTGATCACGGCATGCCATCGTACGGGTTTCGAATTGTAGAGAAAGATTTGCCGGGCACGCTGTTAGTAGATAAATTGCAGGCGCTTGGCATTCGCCCCGGCCCAATTTATCAACAAATTAAACTAGGACATACAGTGACGCTAGAAGATGGAACGGTGATCGATGGGCGCGAATTTGTCGGCCCGCCGCAAAAGGGAAGAGTTGTAGCCATTATAGGGGATACGCGTTACTGTGAGGCAAGCATTGAACTTGCTAGGGAAGCGGATGTGCTTGTGCATGAAGCGACATTTGGAGCGGACGAAGCGCAGCTTGCGCACGAGTATTTCCATTCAACGACGACGCAGGCGGCGGAAGTGGCAAAGCGAGCAGGAGCGAAACAACTCATATTGACGCATATTAGCTCGCGCTATCAAGGAGATATGTGCGATGGGCTGTTGGCAGAAGCGCAGGCGGTTTTCGCCAATGTCGCTATCGCTTCAGATTTCATGTCGTTTTCAGTTCCTAAAAAGAAATAGAAATGAAAGAGAAAATAAAACGCATTTGCCGATAGTGAAAAAAAGGGGGCAAATCTCTCCAGGTTTCGGAGAGTTTGCCCCTTTTTTCTCTCTCTAGTAGGAGTTGGGTTTGGAATGTGTTCCGGCTTCATTCTACAAAACAAATAGTATTTTGTTATAAGGCGCTTTCTTGCGGTCTGTTTTTTACCATCCCCGTTTGTACGGCTTCGGCGCTTCAAGCGGCACGCCGAGTTCTTTGGCTGCGGTTCTTGGCCAATATGGATCGCGCAATAGTTCGCGGCCGATAAAAATGAGATCCGCACGGCCGTTGCGTAAAATTTCTTCCGCTTGAAGGCCGGAAGTGATCAGTCCCACTGCGCCTGTGGCGATGCCGGCGCCATGGCGAATCGCTTCAGCAAACGGCACTTGATAGCCAGGATATGGGTCAATGGACGCCGGAACAACGGCACCGGAACTCACGTCTACTAAATCGACGCCTTGCTCTTTCATTTGCTTTGCGTATTCCACGTAGTCTTGCACTGTGAGTCCATCTGGATGATAGTCGTTTGCAGATACGCGCACAAAGAGCGGTCCGTCCCATACTTCTCTGACAGCGGTAATCACTTCACTTAAGAAGCGGTAGCGATTTTCGGCTGTGCCTCCATATTCATCGGTTCGTTGGTTTGTAAGCGGCGATAAAAATTCATTAATCAAATAGCCGTGGGCGGCGTGAATTTCAATCACATCAAAGCCGGCTTCTTTAGCCCGGCGTGCTGCGTGCTGGAACGCCTGAATCGTATCTTCAATATCCGCTTTTGTCATTTCCTTTGGCGTTGCCATTTTTTCGTCAAACGGAAGCGGCGAAGGAGCAATAATCTCGCCTTCTATCATCGCTTTTCTGCCAGCATGGGCAAGCTGAATGCCGATTTTTGCGCCGTGCTCTTGAACGAGCGATACGAGTTTCTTTAATCCATCAACATGCGTATCGCTCCAGATGCCTAAATCGCGCGCAGAAATTCTTCCTTGCGGCGTAACGGCTGTCGCTTCAA
Source organism: Anoxybacillus tepidamans PS2 (assembly GCF_000620165.1). Taxonomy (GTDB): domain Bacteria; phylum Bacillota; class Bacilli; order Bacillales; family Anoxybacillaceae; genus Anoxybacteroides; species Anoxybacteroides tepidamans_A. The sequence continues at coordinate 40,028 of NZ_JHVN01000001.1, read as the reverse complement.
CGATAATCAGTCCGACTTGACCAACGGCTCGCGCCGGATAGTGAACGAGGTGCCAATTGTGAACCGTTCCGTCCTCGGCATCGCAAGCGTACATGCACATCGGCGACATGACAATTCGGTTTTTCAACGTCACTCCTCTTACGTCATATGGTGAAAAAAGCATCGTCGTTCCCTCCAAGTGTATCGGTTTCAGTAGAATCATAGCACTTTTCGTTGGAAAAGAAAAACAATGTGCTTTAGACGTTTCGCTCTGTATATATGCCATGTTCATTTCGCAGCGGATAGCTACATTTTTCGTATTTGCTTTTGAGCGTGTAATTTTCTGCATAGTAGATGGAGGGAGGTATTATAAGGAGAGGGGCCCGCTTGCCCCTCGCTCTTTTATGTGCTTAAGATGTGTTTCTCATTTGTTTTTATTGGCGGGAAAGTTTTTATGATTGCAGGTCTATCGGATGAAACGTTTATTTTGCCGAAGGGAACGGCATCAGCGCTTTTCCGAGCTCTTGAGAGCGTTCGGTCGCCCGTTTGATACAAGCGACAACCGCTTCTTGATAGCGGTAGCGCTCAAGCACTCCGATGCCAGCTTCCGTCGTGCCTCCTGGGCTCGTTACTTCTTTTCGCAGCGAGGCCGGATGTTTTTTCGTCGCCTTGAGCATGTGGGCGGAACCGATGAGCGTTTGTAAAATCAAATCTTTGGCGATCGCGCGGTCCAGTCCGATTTCATCAGCCGCCTGTTCCATCGCCTCGACTAAATAATAGACGTACGCAGGACCGCTTCCGGAAAGCCCTGTCACTGCATGTAAATGTTGTTCTTCGACGACGGCGACCGTTCCGACCGTTTCAAATAGCTCTTTAGCCACGGCTAGGTGAGCGGCGTTGGCATATTGCCCGCCCGAAATAGCGGTGGCCGATTGACCCACTGCGGCCGACGTGTTAGGCATGGCACGCACAACGGCGACGCGTTTGCCGATGAGCGACACGATTGTTTCTGTAGTTACTCCCGCTAATACAGAAATAATCAATTGTTGTTCGTTGATCGCCTCTGCTACTGATGTGATCGCTTCGGCTGCATCTTTCGGTTTCATCGCAAGCACAATGATCTCTGCTTCTTTGATGGCTTTTTCTTTATCTATTTCAATCCGCACTTGATACGTTTCTTGTATATAAGAAAGACGTTCGATGTTGCAGCGATTCGTGACCACAATTTGTTCAGGCTGATACAGCGTTTTCGTCATTCCAGCAATCAGCGCCTCCGCCATCGATCCTGCCCCCATAAAAGCAATTGTCGGTGCTTTTTTCATTGTAGTCCCTCCTTGTATTATCGTATATCCAATAAAAAAGACCTTTTCCGCCCTATAAAGGACGGAAAAGGTCTTGCTTCTCCGCGGTACCACCTTTGTTGGCGCAAACAGCGCCCACCTCGTTAGCCGGTATCGTCGGCCCGACGGTTAGGTTTTCCTAACAGCTCATGGGGTAGGTTCAATGATGAAGAGGGTTATGAAACCTTTCAGCCTATGGGTCCCACTCTCTTGTAACCGTTCATCATTTACTGGCCCCGTTCATCGCTTATCTTCTATGATTGATGCAAAAAAGCAAAATGATCTTCATTTTTCTGCAAGCCAGCTTGCCAAAACATCAACGCGTTTGATTTGTTTGCAATTATGCACTGAAACCAAGCCCGTTGTCAATAGCAAAGCAAAAGTTTTTTTGTTTGAATTTTTTGCGAACAGCAATTAAAAAATGACAAATAGTCGAAATATGTGTAAACTTTTAAATAACGTGATTACCAAAAAGTTATGACGCTATAACAATAAAGGGGATTTTACGATGGAGAAAGATGAAATTTATCGAATTACGGTGCCGACGCCGTTTGCTGTTGGGGATGTCAATATGTATGTAATTAAAGGGGAACGCCTAACGCTCGTTGATGCTGGAGTGAAAACGGAGGAGGCATGGCAGGCGTTTACGAAGCAGTTGGCGGAGATCGGTTATGAACCTACTGATATTGAGCAAGTCGTCATTACCCACCATCACCCTGATCATGTAGGCTTGCTAGATTATTTGCCTAAATCGATTCCGGTCATCGGTCACCCGAAAGCAAAGCCGTGGATTAGCAAAGATCCACAATTTTTTGCTTGGGATGGGCGTTATTTTGATCAATTTTTAATTGAATGCGGTGTTAGTCGCGCATTTTTTGCGAAATTGCCTAACGTTCGTAGTTCGCTTCGCTATTCTTGCGAGCGCTCGCTCGATGTTGCTGTTGGTGAAGGGGATCAGATTGCTGGTCTTCCGGATTGGACCGTGATTGAAACGCCGGGTCATGCCCAAAGCCATATCGTCTTATACCGTGAAAAAGATGGATTCATGATCGGCGGCGATCATTTGCTGGCGACCATTTCGTCCAATCCTTTGTTGGAACCCCCAATAGAAGAGGGAGCAGAGCGGCCGAAACCGCTTTTACAATATAACGATTCGTTACGTAAACTACTTCATTACGAGATTTCTAAAGTCGTCACCGGACACGGCGCTGATGTCACGGACGTCCCGGCATTAGTAGAAAAAAGGCTGGAAAAGCAAAAAGAGCGTGCCGGCCATGTGCTTGAAATGTTGCGAGAACGCCCGATGACCGTGTTCGATGTATGCCGTCAGCTCTTTTCTTCTGTCTATGAAAAAGAGTTTTTGCTGACGATGTCGGAAACGATTGGGCAGCTTGATTATTTAGAACATGTCGGGGCGGCTGTAAAACGGAAAGAAGGAGAGGAGTATATTTATGAGGCGGTGGGATCGCTTTGAGGCTTGAAGGAAAACATGTTGTGATTACGGGGGCTTCAAGCGGAATCGGTGAACGGATCGCTTACGAAGTTGCGAAACAAAAAGGGATCCCGATTTTGTTGGCGCGCAGCGAGGAAAAGCTGGCGGATATCGCCGATCGGATCGAGCAAACATACGGAGTTTCGTGCCGCTATGAACGTTTGGATGTCGGCGATGTGGCGGCAGTGGAGGATACGTTTTACAAGCTGCTTCAAAATATTGAAGTTGATGTGCTCGTTAACAATGCGGGGTTCGGCGTATTTCGTTATGCGGAAGATATCGATTTGGAAGAAGTGGAAGATATGTTTCGCGTCAATGTGCTTGGATTGATCGCCTGCGTCAAAATGGTGTATCCACAGATGATGAGACGGCGGAGCGGACATATTATTAATATCGCTTCGCAGGCGGGGAAAATCGCCACGCCTAAATCGAGCGTCTATGCGGCGACAAAGCATGCGGTGCTCGGGTTTACGAACAGCCTGCGCATGGAAGCATCACGCTTTGGCGTGTTTGTGACGGCCGTTAATCCAGGACCGATTGCCACCAACTTTTTTGCGGTTGCCGATGCATCAGGAGAGTATGTAAAAAACGTGGAAAAATGGATGCTTCGCCCTGACGATGTCGCCCGTCGCGTTGTTGATGTCATGATGACACCAACGAGGGAAGTGAACATGCCGCGCTGGATGAACGCCGGAAGCCGTTTGTATCAACTGTTTCCAGCTCTCGTTGAAAGAATAGGGAAAAACGCCTTTTTTAAAAAATAAGTCTCCTTCGCCAAGCGAGGAGACTTATTTTGTTAGGTATTCATACAGGATGTCATGAACGATTTCATATAAGTCGCTATTTGGTTGTTTTTGTTTTTCTAATATAATTTTATGAGAAAGATCGGCCCATTCCGACTCGGTGAACGGAAATTCGTCGACATCGCGTCCGTATTGAAGAAGGCAGTTGCGGACGAATTTTTTCAGCCATTTTTCATTCAAGCGCTTCAATCCTTACGATTGTGCTGGCGTCGCACGGACGACGGACTCGAATTTTCCTTTATGCGATCCATCGCAAAACGGCATTTTTTGCGACATGCCACAGCGGCAAAGAGAAAACGTTTGTTTTGTTTCGAATTTGTTTCCTTCCGCGTCGATTAACTCGACATCTCCCGTAACGCGCAACGATCCGTTGTCGTTCACTTTAATTTGCACCTTTTCCATACTGCATCCTCCTTTATTTGTCTTTCCGTTTTTGTTAGTATAATAAGGTATGTAAAATTCAAACGCAAAAGGGCGATCACTATGAATATTACATTTACCGAGAAAGCAATGCAACAACTTGAGCTGATTTTGTCACAGAAAAATAAGCAGCTAAAGCTGAAGTATGATACGGATGGCTGCGGTTGCGTTGTCAACGGCGTGCCGACGTTATGGCTTGTCGATCATGCGGATGAAGACGATGTAGCCGTTGCGACGAACTATATTCCTATTTTGCTTGAGAAATCCCGTCTTGTGTTTTACGACGATACAATGACGATCGATGTGGTCGACGGGGCAGGATGTTTTCAGCTCAAAAGCCCCAATCAAATTTTGAATCCGCGCATGTCGCTTATGGAAGTGAGTGAACAACATGAATGACAAACTAAAACAAATCGAAAATATCGCCAAGCAAAAAACATGGGTGTCGTTTACCCATGAAAACGACCCGTACAGTTTGCTGCATTGGTCGGTTGCTGGCGTTTATCAAGAAAAGAAAGATGTGTGGCTATTGCAAGACGAGATGACGTTTGAAACAACGGAGTTTGCCACGCTCGATGAAGCGATCGCTTGGATGAATGAACATATGCCGCATATTACAGAAATTTTATAAGCGATTGAAGGCGAGTCGTTTGACCGCCTCCAATCGTTTGGTTATTGCGGCGTGTTTTGCCGCTTGGTCGGATGGATCGCTTTTTCAAGTTCTTCTTTGGCGATCATCGGTTTGACTGTATCTGCCGACGGTTTGCCTTTTTGTCCGCGGTTGTTAGCCATCAAACGAGTCTCCTTTCCTTAAATGATGTGCTTTCTTATCATGAAAAAATGATGACGTTTTTATTCGCTAGGGGGGATTTGCGGTGAAAAAAAGACAGCGGGTTTCCATGAACCAAGACGATGAAAAAATGATGCTAAAAGATCGCCTTACTTCTGATTTGTATGCAAAGCTGCGCGCGAAAAAGAGCGAATTAGAAGCGGAGGAAAAGCGGAAAAAAGAGGAAGAAGAAGCGCGCAAACGCGAAGAAATGAAGCGGCGCGAAAAGCAGAAGACGTTTGAAGAATTGTTGAATGAAAGCAACTTAGATTGGCGGAAGTTTAAGTAAAAAAGAGCTAACAAACGCTGTTAGCTCTTTTTGTTTATCGATGCGCCTCGTACACGGACGCTTTCGTCTGCTGGCGCAGCCATTCGTATTCGTCTTGCGTCAACTTGTGGGCGGACGCGGCGGCGATATTTTCTGCGAGCTGCTCAAGACTGCTCGCACCTGGAATGGCGGCAGCAACCACAGAGTCATAAAGGCAAAACTGCAAAGCGGCTGCGGTCAAGGAACGGTTCGGAGCCGTTCGCTCTTTTAACGTCGGCAGCAATAATTGCAGCTCTTCGTATGTATAATCAAGATATCCATGCTGCTTTACGCTCTCGCTTGCCGCTTCAAGCGGTCTTTCCGTCAACAAGCCTTTTGCGACCGGCCCGCGGGCGATGACGCTAATTTTATGTTCTTTTAAAAGCGGAAACAATTCCTCTGGCCGGCGGTCGAGCAAACTGTATTGCATCATGACGCTGACGATATTGGAACGCTTGACATATTCGCGAATGACGTTTGGGCGGATGGAAGAGATGCCATAGTGGCGGATCACCCCTTCTTGTTTCAGCTCTTCAAACGCTTCGATTGTCTCATCGATCGGATCGTCAATCGTGCCGCCGTGCAGCTGGTATAAGTCAATATAATCGGTTTGCAGACGGCGCAAGCTTTCTTTTACTGCCGTTTTAATATGCGCTTTCGAAGGATCCCAAAACCAGCCGTTGCCATCATTGTTCCAGCGATTCCCCACTTTCGTCGCAAGCACGACTTGGTCGCGTTTCCCCTTGAGCGCTTTTCCGACAAACTCCTCGTTCAACCCGCGATCATACAAATCGGCCGTGTCTAAATAATTAATGCCGCGCTCTAACGCTTCATGAATCAGGCGGATCGCTTTTTGTTCATCTGTTCCAAGCGACATGCAGCCGAGCCCGATTTCACTCACATATAAATCCGATGTCCCGATGCGCCGTTTGTTCATCATTGGACCTCCTCAATAGGTGATTTTCTCCATTCCATTATAGTACAATTCAAATGGGAAATGATAAAAAGACGGGAGCGAATATAATGGAACATTTAGTGGAAAAGACGATTCGAAAAGAACCCATTTTTAGCGGCAAGGTGATCGATGTATATGTAGAGGATGTCGAGCTGCCAAACGGCAAAACAAGCAAGCGGGAAATCGTGAAGCATCCAGGAGCGGTGGCGATCATTCCGGTCACAAATGAAGGAAAATTAGTGCTCGTCCGCCAATATCGAAAAGCGCTCGAACGTGCATTGGTCGAAATTCCGGCCGGAAAATTGGAAAAAGGGGAAGAGCCGGTTGTGACTGCTCGCCGCGAGTTAGAAGAGGAAACCGGATACGCAGCGCGGGAGATGCGCCATCTCATTTCGTTTTACACATCGCCGGGATTTGCCGATGAGTTGATTCATTTGTATGTGGCTGAAGGGTTGCAAAAGCTTGACGATGCGGCTGGGCTTGATGAAGACGAGTTTGTCGATCTGTTGGAAGTCACGTTAGAGGAGGCGTTAACCATGCTTGAAAACAAAGAAATTTACGATGCCAAAACGGCATATGCATTGCAATATCTACAACTGCAGCAGGCGTTGAAACGATGAAAAATTATTACGTCGATCTACATATTCACATCGGCCGCACCGCTTCCGGCAAACCGGTGAAAATTACGGGGGCGCGAACGTTGACGCTTCCCAACATTGTCGACGAAGCGGCGCGCGTCAAAGGCTTGCAAATGGTGGGCGTCATTGACAGCCACGTTCCGGACGTGCTCAATGAACTTGAGCGAATGGCGGAACAGAATGGCTGGACGGAGCATGCAGAAGGCGGCGTAGGGGCTGGCGATGTGACAGTTTTATTAGGAAGCGAAATCGAAATTTATGACGCGCATTGCCAAGGCCCGATTCATGTGCTCGTGTTTTTGCCGACGGTGGTGGCGATGCGTGAGTTTTCCCAGTGGCTTAAAACGCGCGTCAAAAACATCTCTCTCAGCTCGCAGCGCATGTACGGAACAGGGCGAGAGCTGCAGCAATTTGTAAAAGAACTAGGCGGGCTTTTTATCCCGGCGCATGCGTTTACGCCGTTTAAAAGTTTATACGGCAAAGGGGTTCGCCGCAGCTTAACCGAAGTGTTTGACCCAGACTTGATCGATGCGATTGAGCTTGGGCTGAGCGCTGACTCAGCGATGGCCGACCAAATCGCTGAACTGCATCGCTATCCGTATGTATCGAATTCAGATGCCCATTCATTACCGAAAATCGCGCGCGAATATCAAATCATTCGCATGAACGCCCCGACATTTGCCGAGTTGAAAAAAGCGCTATACCAAGAAGAAAATTGTTCGATTGTCGCCAATTATGGCTTTAATCCAAGGCTTGGCAAATACCATCAAACAGCGTGTGAACAATGTGCGGCGCCGATGGAGACGTCCGATGAGCGCTGCGCATCGTGCGGACACCATCGGTTTGTGAAAGGGGTGTTTGACCGGCTGGAAGAACTGAAAACCGCAAACAACGGGCCACCGCGTCCTCCATACATTTATCAAGTGCCGCTTGAGTTCATTCCCGGCATTGGCAAAAAAACGTATGAAAAGTTGCTTCGGCATTTTGGAACGGAAATGCGCATTTTGCACGAGGCGACGGAAGCAGAAATAGCCGATGTAGCGGGGGAAAAGCTCGCCAAGTTGATTGTGCTCGCCCGTTCCGGCCAGCTTTCGATTGAAGCGGGAGGCGCGGGGAAATACGGAAAAATCGCTTCAAGATAGAAGCGGTTTTTCTCTTTTCTCTCAAATCTGTCATAGATACGCTCTTTTTTCATACAATCTAGTAAGAGCGAAATAGGAGGACGAGAGAGAAATGAGAAGACCACCGCTGAAATCAACCGTTGCCATGCATATGCGAGAGCATGCGTCAATTTATTTGTTTATTATTGTCTTGTTTCTGATGGGCGTCATTTTTGGTGCTATTGTCGTTAATAGTTTAAATTTCAGTCAAAAACAAGATTTATATTACTATTTAACCCAATTTTTCGGACAAGTATCGAAGGGAGAATTTGCAAGCGCAAATGACATGTTTCAACAAAGCTATTTTCACAATTTAAAATATGTCGGATTCATGTGGGTGCTCGGAATTTCTATTATCGGGCTACCAATTATTTTAATTTTGCTATTTTTAAAGGGAGTTGTTGTCGGCTTTACGGTCGGATTTCTCGTCAATCAAATGGGCTGGCAAGGATTTTTGCTGTCGTTTGTTTCCGTTATGCCGCAAAATTTTATTGTGATTCCTGCTTTTATTGTGATGGGGGTCGTTTCTGTTTCTTTTTCGTTGAAAATGGTGCGAAATCAATTTATAAAGCGAATGCATGAACCGATTTTTCCGATGATTATCCGTTACACATTTGTGATGGTGATCATTAGCGTGTTTTTACTTGCATCTGCTTCTTTAGAGGCGTATGTTTCGCCTGTAGTCATGAAGCAAGTGATTGAATTAATGAAAAACTAATAATTATTATCAATAAGTAAACATTTTATTTATTTGTTGATAATAATTTTACTTTGATACTTCCCTCCCTCTTTTGTTATAATGATAGTTGAATGACGAGGGAGGGAATCAAATGGAAGAACGGGTTGAACGAATCAAAAAACTCCTGCATACCGCTGGATATAAATTAACGCCGCAACGCGAAGCAACCGTGCGCGTCCTCTTAGAGCATGAAGAAGATCATTTAAGTGCGGAAGATGTCTACCTCCTCGTTAAAGAAAAATCTCCCGAAATCGGTTTGGCGACAGTCTATCGAACGTTGGAGTTGTTAACAGAATTAAAAATTGTCGATAAAATTAACTTTGGCGATGGTGTATCGCGGTATGATCTTCGGCAAGAAGGGGCGACGCATTTTCATCACCATTTAGTATGTATTGAATGCGGATCGGTAGCGGAGATTCAAGAAGATTTATTAGAGGAAGTAGAAGCGATTGTGGAACGAGATTGGAAGTTCAAAATTAAAGATCATCGGCTCACGTTTCACGGCATTTGTTACCGTTGCCAAGAAAAAGATAAACATGAGGAGTAAAAAACCTTTTCCGATAGGAAAGGTTTTTTATGTATAAATAGAAAAAATGGTGGCATATCCTCTTAGTAAGTGTCATATAGCGAGGAGGATAGCCCATGAAAACAGTTTGGCAAATGGTAAAAGTGTTTATTTTATTTACGGGATGCACGCTTTTATTTTACTATAGTCTTATATGGTTTCACCAAGAATATGAGAATTATCACCGTTATGACGAGCCACAAGGTTCCGCGGTGAAAGTGTCAACGATAGAAAAACCATCAACGGACTGGCTGGAGAGGTTTATACTTTTTTATCGCGATGGGGAGTAGAGAGCGTTGGAATACGAATTGCAAGATTTTCTTCATTATTTGACAGTGGAACGAAACTTAGCCAAAAATACAATTGTTTCATATGAACGCGATTTGCGAAAATATGTTCATTATTTGAAGCACGTCGAACAAATCGGTTCCTGGAATGATGTATCGCGATTGCACATTTTACAATTTTTAAAGTTTTTAAAAGAAAAGGGGAGTTCGGCGAAAACGATTGCGCGCCATATCGCTTCCATTCGTTCATTTCACCAATTTCTGCTGCGTGAAAAAGCGACGGAACAAGATCCTTCCGTTCATATTGAGACGCCGCAGATGGAACGAACGTTGCCGAAAGTGTTGTCGATGGGGGAGGTGGAGGCGCTTTTAGATACTCCGAAAGCGAATACTCCATTTGGTATTCGCGATAAGGCGATGCTTGAACTGTTATATGCAACTGGCATGCGTGTCAGTGAACTTGTCGGCTTAAACCTTGCGGATGTCCACTTGACGATGGGTTTTGTCCGTTGCTATGGAAAGGGGAATAAAGAACGGATCGTGCCAATTGGCCGTCTGGCGCTCGAGGCGCTAAAGGTCTATATTGAAAAGGCAAGGCCAAAGCTTCTTGATCCGAAAAAGCGAACAACCGATGCTTTATTTTTGAATCATCACGGACAACGGCTCACACGGCAAGGATTTTGGAAAATTTTAAAAAAGCTTGCCAAGGAGGCGAATATTCAAAAGGAATTAACTCCGCATACATTGAGACATTCGTTTGCGACTCATTTGCTTGAAAATGGGGCCGATTTGCGGGCAGTGCAGGAGTTGTTAGGCCATGCCGATATCTCCACAACGCAAATTTATACGCATGTGACGAAAACTAGGTTAAAAGATGTGTACAAGCAATACCACCCGCGCGCTTAACGTGCGCGGGTTCTTATTGTAAAAAAACGTTCATACTTATTTATTGCACGTATTTATGAAAACGTTTTATAATGTAGTTGTCAGACTTCTGACCAATCTATCGTTTGCTTGCTTTAAAATAGATAAGGGCATGATATACGGGGAGCATCATGTTGTGGCGAATAGGAGGAATTCACATGAACTATACATACAAACGCATTTTTTTAATAGTGATGGATTCAGTTGGCATCGGTGAAGCGCCCGATGCAGAAAAATATAACGACAAAGGCGCCGATACGCTTGGGCATATCGCCGAACATCGCGGCGGCTTAAATATGCCCAATATGGCAAAGCTCGGCCTAAGCAACATTCGGGAAATTAAAGGAATTCCAAAAGCGAACGAGCCGCTTGCCTATTATACAAAAATGCAGGAAGCATCTGCCGGAAAAGATACGATGACTGGTCATTGGGAATTGATGGGGCTTCGCATCGATAAACCGTTTCAGGTATTCCCGAACGGATTTCCGCAAGAGCTGATCGCTGAACTTGAAAAGCGGACGGGGCGTAAAGTGATTGGCAACAAACCAGCAAGCGGCACAGCGATTATTGAAGAACTTGGCAAAGAACATATGGAAACAGGGGCGATGATCGTTTATACATCTGCCGATTCGGTGTTGCAAATTGCCGCCCATGAAGAGATCGTACCGCTTGACGAGTTGTATCGCATTTGCCAAATTGCACGTGAATTAACGCTAGATGAAAAATATATGGTCGGCCGCGTCATTGCCCGGCCGTTTGTTGGAACGCCGGGACAATTTCAACGAACAGCCAATCGCCATGACTATGCGCTCAAGCCGTTCGGCCGCACGGTAATGAACGAATTGAAAGATGCTGGCTATGATGTGATTGCGATCGGCAAAATTTCCGATATTTACGACAATGAAGGGGTGACGAAAGCACTCCGCACCAAATCGAACATGGACGGAATGGATAAGCTGATCGATACGTTAAAGATGGACTTCACAGGGTTAAGCTTTGTAAATCTTGTCGATTTTGATGCTTTATACGGTCACCGCCGCGACCCGAAAGGATATGGCGATGCGCTCGAGGAGTTTGATGCGCGCCTGTCGGAAGTATTCCCGCTTTTAGAAAGCGACGACTTATTAATTATTACCGCCGATCACGGCAATGACCCTGTTCATCATGGAACGGACCATACGCGCGAGTATGTGCCGCTTCTTGTCTATAGCCCGAGCACAAGCGGCGGAAAAGAATTGCCGCTTCGCCAAACATTTGCTGATGTCGGCGCGACGATTGCGGAAAACTTTCAGGTCAACATGCCGAAATACGGAACGAGCTTTTTAACGGAATTAAAATAAGGAGGGGCACATCTATGGATCGCACAGCAATTGAACAAGCTGCACAATTTTTAAAAGAAAAATTTGCAACGCCGCCTAAAATCGGGCTTATTCTTGGCTCCGGGCTCGGTGTTTTAGCCGAGGAGATCGAGCGGGCTGTTAAAATCCCGTATCACGAAATTCCCGGTTTTCCGGTCTCCACGGTAGAAGGCCACGCGGGGCAACTAGTGTATGGTGAATTAGAGGGAGCGACCGTTGTTGCGATGCAAGGCCGCTTTCACTACTATGAAGGATACAGTTTGGATAAAGTGACATTTCCGATTCGGGTGATGAAAGCGCTTGGAGTTCAGCAGTTAATCGTGACAAATGCTGCGGGCGGTGTCAATGAATCGTTCCAACCGGGCGACTTAATGATTATTTCTGATCATATTAATAATATGGGGACGAACCCGCTGATCGGACCGAACGATCCAGAGTTCGGCGTTCGCTTTCCGGATATGACGGAAGCTTACAGCAAACGGCTAAGACGGTTGGCAAAAGACGTGGCTGCTCGCTTGCAAATCGGAGTGCAAGAAGGTGTGTATGTTGGGAATACGGGTCCTTCTTATGAGACGCCAGCAGAAATCCGCATGATTCGCACGATAGGCGGTGATGCGGTCGGCATGTCAACAGTGCCGGAAGTGATTGTCGCGCGTCACGCGAACATGGAGGTGTTAGGCATTTCATGCATCTCCAATATGGCGGCCGGCATTTTAGATCAGCCGCTTACGCATGATGAAGTCATTGAAACGACAGAGAAAGTGAAGGCGAACTTCTTGCGATTGGTCAAAGCGATTGTGGCGGAAATGGCGAAAAATTAAGGCGAAGGTGATCGTATGAGAATGGTAGATTTAATCGCGAAAAAGCGAGATGGGCACGCTCTTACAAAAGAAGAAATCGAGTTTATTATTAACGGCTATACAAATGGCGATATTCCTGACTACCAAATGAGCGCGTGGGCGATGGCAGTGTTTTTCCGCGGCATGACGGAAGAAGAGACGGCTGCATTGACAATGGCGATGGTTCATTCCGGCGATACGATCGATTTATCGAAGATTGAAGGTATTAAAGTCGATAAGCATTCAACAGGCGGCGTGGGCGATACGACGACGCTTGTTTTAGGACCGCTTGTTGCATCCGTCGGCGTCCCGGTGGCGAAAATGTCAGGCCGCGGACTGGGCCATACGGGCGGAACGATTGATAAGCTCGAATCGGTTCCAGGGTTCCATGTAGAAATTGACAACGAACAATTTATTGAACTCGTCAACAAGAACAAAATTGCGGTGATCGGACAAACAGGCAACTTAACGCCGGCCGATAAAAAGCTGTATGCGCTCCGCGATGTAACAGCAACGGTCAACAGCATTCCGCTTATTGCTTCCTCAATCATGAGCAAAAAAATCGCCGCAGGGGCGGATGCGATCGTGCTAGATGTGAAAACCGGCGCGGGAGCGTTTATGAAAGAGTTGGCTGATGCGAAGTTGCTTGCAAGCGCGATGGTGGAAATCGGCAAGCGCGTTGGACGGAAAACGATGGCGATCATTTCAGATATGAGCCAGCCTCTTGGCTATGCGATCGGTAACGCTTTAGAAGTGAAAGAGGCAATCGATACGTTAAAAGGAGAAGGGCCAGAAGATTTACAGGAGCTTTGCCTCGTGCTCGGAAGCCATATGGTCTATTTGGCGGAAAAGGCATCTTCTTTAGAAGAAGCAAGAGCGATGTTAGAGCAGGCGATGAAAGACGGAACGGCGCTTGAGACGTTTAAAACGTTTTTAGCAGCGCAAGGAGGGGATGCGTCCGTTGTTGACAATCCATCCAAGCTGCCCGAGGCGAAATACCGGTTTGAGCTCGAAGCTAAGCAGGATGGTTGGGTGGCGGAAATTGTTGCTGATGCGGTCGGGACAGCGGCGATGCTTCTCGGTGCAGGGCGGGCGACGAAAGAATCAAAGATTGATTTGTCTGTTGGACTTGTGCTGCGGAAAAAAATCGGTGATACGGTGAAAAAAGGTGAATCGCTTGTAACTATTTATAGCAACAGCGAACAAGTGGATGAAGTCAAGCAAATGCTATATGATCATATTAAAATTTCCGCGGAGTTTGTGGAAGCGCCGACGTTGATTTATGATAAAATTTTGTAAACTAGTAGATATTTTAGGCCGCAGGCAAAATAGGGTTCAGACTTAATGTCTGAACTCTATTTTTTTTCCTTTGGCTGGGCTGCAAAACGGTTAAGGCTGACACTGTCGAAAGAGGCTATTTATTTGATGAAAATTCAACCATAGCACCCATTTTAATGTATAAAAAAATAAAAGTTGGAAAAGATGGCATGTATAAAGAATGGAGGGTTGGGAGATGAAGAAAGCCTTTATTTGTTTGTTACTCATAATCGCTTGGACGTTGCCAATATCTACAGGAGTTCAAGCGGCGGAAAAAGCAGTAAAACCCAATGTAGACCTAGTTAACCATGCTAAATCGGCCATTTTGATTGAGCGCGATACAGGAACGATTTTGTATCAAAAAAATGCTCATGAAAAACTGCCGCCTGCGAGTATGACGAAAATTATGACGATGTTGCTCATTATGGAAGCGATTGATCAAGGAAAGATCAAATGGAATGAAAAAGTACGGGCGAGCGAATATGCTGCGTCCATGGGTGGCTCGCAAATTTTTTTAGAGCCGGGTGAAGAAATGACAGTTGACGAACTGATGCGGGGCATTGCGATCGGCTCTGGCAACGACGCTGCAGTTGCGATGGCGGAGCGAATTGCCGGCTCGGAAGAAGAGTTTGTGAAAATGATGAACAAAAAGGCAAAGCAGCTTGGATTGCAAGATACCCACTTTAAGAACGCTACTGGGCTTCCAGCGGATGACCATTACAGCAGTGCCTACGATATGGCGATCATGGCAAAGGAACTATTAAAATACGATGAAATTACAAAATACACAGGAAAATACGAAGATTACTTGCGGGCGAATACCGACAAAAAATTTTGGCTTGTCAACACGAATCGCCTTGTGAAGTTTTATCCGGGAGTCGACGGAGTAAAAACAGGATTTACAGCAGAAGCAAAATATTGTTTAACAGCGACTGCGAAAAAAGATGGCATGCGCGTCATCGCGGTTGTGTTTGGAGCGCCAACGCCAAAAGACCGCAATACACAAATTACGAAATTATTGGATTACGCCTTTAGTCAATATAAAACGCATCCTGTTTACAAGCGAAATGCTGTAATTACGAAAGTCAATATAAGCAAAGGGAAAAAGAAAGACGTTGAACTTGTGACAGCGGAACCAATTTCCGTGCTCACGAAAAAAGGCGTTTCTGTTAGCCAAATGAAAAAAGTTGTGAAGCTTAAGGAAAATGTGGAGGCGCCGATCCAAAAAGGCGAAGTGCTTGGAACGCTGATTTTGAAGCAGGATGGAAAAGAGTTATTAAAACGTCCGCTTGTGGCGAAACAAGCGGTAGCGGAGGCGAGCTGGTGGGATTTATGGAAGCGGACGTTAAAATCGCTGATTCAGCCAGCTTAGGAGAATGGAATTGTCAGCTTTTGTAGACTTTGTTCTACTTTTTTCGAAATACCACTAGTTTTGTCAAATGGCAGGACTTCCCCACCATTTTAGAGAAATAATTGCGTATCTGAAATGACAAGGGGGAAAGAGCAGTGAGTCTAGCCATGGACTTCGAAGTAAGACAAGATGTGTTGCTCGTTCGGCTTTCAGGGGAGCTCGATCATCATACAGCGGAAGAACTCCGCGAAAAAGTGACTGCTACTCTTGAAAAAGAGGGCATTCGCCATATTGTGCTTAATTTAGAACAGTTAATGTTTATGGATAGCTCGGGTCTTGGGGTCATTTTAGGGAGATATAAGCAAATTAAAAATTTGGGCGGAGAAATGATCGTTTGTGCTGTTTCACCAGCGGTAAAGCGGTTGTTTGATATGTCCGGATTATTTAAGATTATTCGCCTTGAAGACGACGAGCAATTTGCACTACAAACATTGGGGGTGGCGTAAATGAGAAACGAAATGCACCTCCAATTTTCCGCGCTCAGCCAAAACGAATCGTTTGCCCGTGTAACGGTAGCCGCATTTGTTGCGCAGCTTGATCCGACAATGGACGAACTGACGGAAATTAAAACAGTTGTATCCGAAGCGGTGACAAATGCGATTATTCACGGCTACAATAATGACCCGAACGGCGTCGTGTATATTTCGGTTGTAATTGATGATGGCGTTGTTCATATTACGATTAAGGATGAAGGAGTAGGAATTGCAGACATTGACGAGGCACGGCAACCGTTGTTCACGACGAAACCGGAATTAGAGCGTTCAGGAATGGGTTTCACCATTATGGAAAATTTTACGGATGAAATTTCGATCCATTCTGAAATCAACAAGGGGACAACTGTTCATTTAACGAAATATATCACAAAGAGCAAAGCGCTATGTAATTAAGGGAGACATGCCTATGGATGTCGATGTCAAGCAAGAGCAGACGCCAATCAAAGATCACGAAATGAAAGAACTGATCCGGCGCAGCCAGGAAGGAGACCAGGAAGCACGCGATGAAATCATCGAAAAAAATATGCGGCTCGTTTGGTCGGTCGTCCAGCGCTTTCTCAACAGAGGCTATGAACCGGACGATTTATTTCAAATTGGCTGCATCGGCTTATTAAAATCGGTCGATAAGTTTGATTTATCGTATGACGTCAAATTTTCCACGTATGCGGTGCCGATGATTATCGGAGAGATTCAGCGTTTTTTGCGCGATGATGGAACGGTCAAAGTCAGCCGTTCGTTAAAAGAAATGGGAAATAAAATTCGTAAGGCGAAAGACGAATTGTCTAAGCGGCATGGAAGGGTGCCAACGGTAACGGAAATCGCCGATTATTTGCAGCTTTCGCCGGAGGAAGTGGTGCTTGCGCAAGAAGCAAGCCGCTCCCCGACATCGATTCACGAAACGGTGTATGAAAATGACGGCGATCCGATTACACTGCTTGATCAAATCGCTGATCAAGATGAAGATTCTTGGTTTGATAAAATCGCTTTAAAAAAGGCGATGGAAGAATTGGATGAGCGGGAACGGCTCATCGTCTATTTGCGCTATTACAAAGATCAAACACAATCAGAAGTGGCATCTAGGTTAGGCATCTCTCAAGTGCAAGTATCGCGGTTAGAGAAAAAAATTTTACAGCAGATGAAACAAAGAATGGATGAGTAACATCCATTCTTTTTCTTTTTTATAGAATTGATGGTAATTGTGATTTGTCCGAATTATTCCTTTTTTGTTCAAACATACTATTCACATAAGAAAAATGATGCTGAAGGTGTGAGGCCAATGAAAAAAGCCGTATTCCTTAAATTGCGCCACCGCGTTCAAGTGAGGCCAAAGGATGTCATCTTAGCTGGAGATGTGGCGCAAATGATTGCCGATAATGAAGAGACACTTGAAAAGATTAAGCAAATTCCAATATACCGTATTGAGCCAAGTGATAAAAATATGGTCGTTATTGATGTGATGAAGGTTGTCGATGCGCTCATTCGTTTTGATCAATCGTTGGATATTCAAACGGTCGGGCCAGCGCAGACGATTATAGAAGTAGTATACCCAAAGCGAAACGTCTCCTTCATTTACTTTTTGCTCGTGTGGTTGCTTCTTTTCATCGGCTCCGCCATTGCAATCATCAATTTTCACGAAGATGTCAGCATGAAGGAAACGCAGCAACATTTATATACGATGATTACCGGTGAAAAAGCGGATAAACCGCTGTTGTTTCAAATTCCTTATTCTATCGGATTAGGGATCGGCATGATTGTCTTTTTTAACCATGTGTTCCGCAAGCGGCTCAATGAAGAACCAAGTCCTCTCGAAGTCGAAATGTTCAATTATCAGCAATCGATTGACCAGTACGTCATTTTACATGAAAACAAAGAAAGTATGAAGCGGATTGATGATGGCGATTAAGACGATCGCGATGATTGCCATCGGCTTTGCGGGAGGACTGGCGGTCGGAACGGGGTTTGTTGCCTTTTTGGTCGTTCTTGGTGTCATTCCGAGATTGACGCAATTAACGAAAACGGAAAAATGGATTCATGCATATGAGTGGAGCGCAGTGTCTGGCGCGGTGGTCGGCGGGTGGATCAGCTTGCGTTCTTCAATGTTATATGCCGCAAAATATTGGCTCGTTCCGATAGGGCTTCTAAGCGGAATCTTTATTGGAATGTTGGCAGCGGCATTAACAGAGGTGTTGAATGTATGGCCGATTTTAGCCAAACGGATGAGGATGGCAAATAAAATTGTTTTGTTAATGATGGCGATTGTATTAGGGAAAGTGTTTGGTTCGTTATTTTATTGGATTTATTTTGTGGAGGCGGGTTCACCATGAGTTTACGGAAAAATTATCAGCATGCTGTCAAACAGTTTCAGCCGAAACCGTCGTATATAGCCAATAGCCTTAAAGCATTTATAAGCGGTGGATTGCTTTGCGCCTGCGGCGAAGCGCTGCGCAAACTGTATATGAACGGGTTCAATGTTTCAGCGGTAAATGCGGACCATTTAATGATGTTGACTATTATCTTGCTTGCGGTTTTGTTTACAGCGCTCGGCGTGTATGACACGTTCAGCCAATTCGCCGGCGCTGGAGCGACCATCTTGTTAAGCGGGTTTGCCAATTCATTAGCGAGTGCGGCCATAGAGCACCGCAGTGAAGGCTGGGTAGGCGGCGTGGCAAATCAAATGTTTAAAGTTGGCGGTGCTGTCATCGTCTATGGAGTGGTCGTCGCCTTTGTGTTAGGAGTGGTGCATTACATCGTGTAAGTTGAAAGGAGGGGTTTTGTGAGACTTGCCGGAAAGCAAACGTGGGTGTTTGATGATGTGTACCTTCAGGCAACTGGAACGGCAGTAGGCCCTTTTGAAGCGAATGGACCGCTCGGAGAGGAATTTGATGTTGTGCATCACGATCTATACTGCGGGGAAAAGACATGGGAATTGGCAGAGCGCCGTCTAATGAAAGAGGCTATTGATGTTTGCCTACAAAAAGGAAATGTAACAGCCAATGACATTGATTTTTTTCTGGCGGGAGATTTGTTGAATCAAAATGTGACTGCTAATTATACGGCGCGCGATCTTCCGATTCCGTTTTTATGTATGTTCGGTGCTTGTTCGACATCAATGGAAACGCTCGCGGTCGGTTCAGCCCTTGTGGATGGGGGATTCGCGCGGCAAGTGCTGACGGCAACGAGCAGCCATAACGCCACTGCGGAGCGGCAGTTTCGCTACCCGACGGAACTCGGGGTGCAAAAGCCGAAAAGCGCCACATTTACAGTGACAGGAGCAGGGGCCGCATTAATCACTAGGAAAAAAAGCCGCTTCCGTATTACGTCAGCTACAGTTGGGCGAGTGATTGATGCCGGGTTGAAAAATCCGCTCGATATGGGATCAGCGATGGCACCGGCTGCTGCTCATACAATTGAACAACATTTTTTAGACTTGGGGCGCTCCCCTGCTGATTATGATTTAATCGTTACCGGCGACCTGTCACGAGTCGGCAGCGTGATCGTCAAGGAACTGCTGATGGAGGCAGGGTATGATGTAACAGTGAACTATAATGACTGCGGCTTGATGGTATACAGACCGGATCAAGCGACATTTGCCGGCGGAAGCGGCTGCGCTTGCTGTGCTGTTGTTACGTATGGTCATTTATTGAAGGAAATGGAGAAAGGAACATTCCGTAACATGTTGGTTGTGGCAACGGGAGCATTATTAAGCCCAACAATGATGCAGCAAAAACAATCGATTCCAGCAATCGCTCACGGAGTTGTGATCGAAGCGGCAGGGAGGGGATCACGTTGGAATATTGGATAGCTTTTTTTGTCGGTGGACTAATTTGTGGATTGGCCCAGTTTATTATTGATCGAGCCAATGTCGCACAAATCCATATGGTCGCAGTGCTTGTAAGCTTCGGGGCCATTTTAGGGGCGTTAGGTGTATACGACTCGCTCGTTTCGGTTGCGGGTGCCGGGGCGCTATTGCCGATGAGCGGATTCGGATATTTGCTCGTTAAAGGAATATGGTCACATGGAACTGAGCAAGGATGGACCAATATCGGAGCTGGAATCTTTCAATTTGTCGGGCTTGAGCTTTCTTTCACAATCGTTCTTTCATTTTTTGCGGCAATCATTTGGAAGCCGAGAGGGTAACGACAATGAAAAAAAGACGGATTATTGTCGTGACGGATGGGGATGAGTTTGCGTGGCGCACGATCCAGCATGTCGCCAAAGAAGTGGGAGGGCGCTGCATCAGCCGCTCTCAAGGAAATCCAACGCCGCTATCAGGAGAAGAGCTCGTATCACTGATTTTGCAAGCGCCGCACGACCCAGTATTCGTGATGTTCGATGATTGTGGAGCGATCGGCGAGGGTGTCGGTGAGCAAGCGTTGAAATATGTAGCAACGCATGAACAAATCGAAGTCATCGGGGCCATTGCCGTCGCTTCGAATACGCATAAGCATGAATGGGCCAAAGTCGATGTTAGCGTAGATCGTGACGGAAATTTAACAGAACGGGGCGTTGACAAGGAAGGCATACCGGAAATGGAGATCGGGCGGATTAATGGCGATACGGTTTATTGTTTGGAACAGTTAAATATTCCGATTATTGTTGGTATTGGCGACATCGGAAAAATGGGATACCGCGATCACGTCAAATACGGTTCGCCGATTACGAAAAAAGCGGTGGAAGTGATTTTAGAAAGGAGTGGGCATCGTGGCGACGAAAACAGATATCGTTCCGATATTTGAAAAGCTCGTTGATAATGAAACATATTTAAAAGAGAAAATCGGAATTGGAGCGAGTTTTGACTTAGGCATTCGGAAAATATTTGTGCTAAAAAGGGAAGTGCACCTTTATTACTGCAACGGTCTTTGTGATACACAGTACTTAATTCAATTGTTAAAGCAAATTGTCCAAATTAACGATGACGAACGACAAAGTGTACAGGCCAAACAAATTCTTGAAAACAGGCTTGTACATCAGCAGGTAAGTCCTGTTAGAGATTTAAATGAAGCGATTGATAAGCTGCTATCAGGGCTTATTGTCATTTTAATGGAAGGGGAAACGAGCGGATTTATTGTCGATGTTCGCAGTTATCCTGGTCGGCAGCCGCAAGAGCCGGACACAGAAAAAGTGGTGCGCGGCGCCCGCGACGGTTATGTAGAAAACATTATTGTCAACACCGCGCTCACGCGGCGGCGCATTCGCGACGAACGGCTGCGATTCGAAATTATTCAAGTTGGCGAGCGATCAAAAACGGATGTATGCATTGCATACATTAAGGACGTGGCCGACCCGGGGCTTGTGGAGCTTGTGAAAAAAGAAATTAAGCAAATTAAAATTGACGGGCTGACGATGGCGGACAAAACGATCGAAGAGTTTTTAGTAAAACAAGGATACAATCCATATCCGCTCGTCCGCTATACGGAACGTCCCGATGTAGCGGCTACCCATTTGCTTGAAGGGCATGTGATTATTATAGTCGATACATCGCCAAGTGTGATCATTACGCCGACGACCTTGTTTCACCATGTGCAGCATGCGGAAGAGTATCGGCAAAATCCTGCGGTCGGAACATTTGTGCGCTGGGTGCGATTTTTAGGAATTTTAGCGTCGATATTTTTGCTGCCGCTTTGGATTTTATTTGTAATTGAACCGTCCTTGCTGCCGGAAAAACTTGCATTTATTGGGCCGAATAAGCATACGCACATTCCGACCATTGTCCAAATTTTCCTCGCCGATTTTGGGATTGAGTTTTTGCGCATGGCCGCCATTCATACGCCGACGCCATTGTCGACGGCGATGGGCTTAATTGCGGCGGTCTTAATCGGCGAAATTGCCATTAATGTTGGGTTATTCGTTCCAGAGGTCATTTTATATGTATCAGTCGCTGCGATTGGATCATTTGCAACGCCAAGCTATGAGTTAAGCATCGCTAACAAAATTGCTCGTCTATTGCTTGCTTTAGCCGTTGCGTTGTTCAAAGTGCCGGGGCTGGTGATCGGAACCACGGTTTATTTAATTTTATTAGCTCGCATTCGTTCGCTTAATACACCGTATTTATGGCCTTTTATTCCTTTTGATCCGGGGGCGTTTATGCAAATTATCGTTCGCCGTTCCGTCGCCGGCGGCAAAGTGCGGCCGAGCATCGTCCATCCGCAAAATCGGCGAAAACAGCCAACGTGATCGATTGCTACAACGGATAATAGAAAATGATGGAATCAAAAGATTAGTATTGCAACTTTCATAAAATTGTGGTAAGTTATACGTAATCTTTTTTCGCAAAAAAGGCAGTTAATTTCCGTTCGTTAACTGTCTTTTTTGCTTTTGAAACGCATAAAAATTAGCTTCTTTGAATATTTAATCTTTCGGAATGAGGGATCGGCATGTTTTTTCACGGAACGAGTCGTGTCAACGAAAAAGGACATTTAGAAATCGGCGGAGTCGATGTTGTAGATCTTGCAAAAGAATATGGGACACCACTGTATATTTATGATGTAGCGTTAATTCGCGCCCGCGCCCGCGCGTTTAAAGAAACGTTTGAAAAGCATGGGATCAAAGCGCAAGTCGCTTATGCTAGCAAGGCGTTTTCGACGGTTGCGATGGTTCAATTAGCGGAGGAAGAAGGGCTGTCGCTCGATGTTGTATCAGGAGGAGAATTGTATACAGCGCTAAAGGCGGGGTTTCCTCCAGAACGCATTCATTTCCACGGCAATAACAAAAGCCGTGAAGAACTGGAAATGGCGCTTGAATGCGGAATCGGCTGCATTGTTGTCGATAATTTTTACGAGCTGCGGCTGTTAGAAGAAATCAGCCGAAAGCAAGAGAGAACGACAGCGATTTTAATTCGAGTGACTCCTGGAATTGAGGCACATACGCATGACTATATTTTAACGGGCCAAGAAGACTCTAAGTTTGGTTTTGATTTAAATAACGGACAGGCTGACGAGGCACTAACATTGGCGCTAAACTCTCCTTCGCTTCATTTGCTCGGAGTTCATTGTCATATCGGTTCGCAAATTTTTGAGACGACTGGGTTTATACTAGCCGCGAAGAAAATTTTCCAAAAGATTGCTTACTGGAAGGAAGCGTACGGGTTTGTGCCTGAAGTTGTCAATCTCGGCGGCGGATTCGGGATTCGTTATACGAGTGAAGATACTCCGCTTTCTGCTTCAAAATATGTTGAAAACATTATTGAAGAAGTGAAACAACAAGCTGCCGAGCTGGGGATCGCGATGCCGGAAATTTGGATTGAGCCTGGCCGTTCGCTTGTCGGCGATGCTGGAACGACGATTTACTCAATTGGTTCACGTAAAGAAGTGCCAAATGTCCGGCATTATGTGGCGGTAGATGGAGGAATGAGCGACAACATTCGTCCCGCTTTATACGAGGCGAGATATGAGGCGGTGCTCGCCAACCGCGTGCTCGATGAAAAAGAAGAAGTAGTGGCGATTGCGGGCAAATGCTGCGAATCAGGCGATATGCTCATCTGGGACTTGCCGCTTCCGAAAGCAGAAGCAGGCGATTATTTGGCTGTATTTTGCACCGGTGCATACGGCTATTCGATGGCGAACAATTACAATCGCTTGCCTCGCCCGGCTGTTGTCTTTGTCGAAAATGGCGAAGCGCAGCTCGTCGTTCGTCGGGAAACGTACGAAGACTTAGTGCGTCTAGACGTGCCGCTAAGGGCGAAGGTGAACCAATAAAACAAAAAAGACTCTAACTGATATTATCCCCTTTGAGTAGACAGTGTAAAAAGCCCACATTTCAGATGTGGAATGTTACACGATACTTGGAGGGGGTTTTTTATGGCGAAAAAAGACAAAGGCAAATGCATTTAGGAATACTTTTCATGAGCCTCTCCCACCTGCACTCCGTTAAGAGGTGAGAGACTTCTCGGTAGCTATGTTAAAACGATCCTCAGTTAAGAAATATAGTTGACCAAGACAACTATATTTCTTATAATATGTTTAGTTTAAATTTTCTGAACTTTATGGAGGTACCTATATGGATTCAATTCGAAATAATGTAGAAAAAATCCGGAAATTCAATAGATTTTATGCAAACGTTCTAGGTAAAATCGATCAAGAAATTTATAATCGGCCATATACACTAACAGAAGCCCGTGTATTAACTGAAATTAATTCAAGAAATGGTTGCACGGCGACTGAAATTAGAGAAACCCTTGGAATTGACCGAGGTTATATGAGCCGGATTATCCAACGATTTGAGGAAGAAAAAATTATTATTAAAAAACGTTCATCAGACGATAAACGTCAATACTTACTCTATCTAACTGATTATGGTAGAGAAGTTTTAAATGGCTTGGTTGAAAATGCGAATCGTGAAGTAGCTAAAATGATTCAAGCAATGCCAAAACGTGATCAATTAAAGCTTGTCACATCCATGGAAACCATCGAATCTATTCTTTCTGGAGAACATCAATCACACTCAGACGTGTCTATTCGATCGTTTCAACCCGGAGATGTGGGCTATGTTGCCTATCTTCACGGAAAGCTCTATCACAAAACATATGGGTTTGGTCGAGCTTTTGAATATTATGTTATGAAGGGGTTAACGGAATTTTTGGGGGATTCTGAAGGAGGGGATTTATGGGTCGCGGAGGTCAATGGTGAAATCGTAGGTTCTATTGGGATTACTCAATCTAGTGAACAAATCGCCCAACTTCGATGGTTTGTCGTTGATGAAAATTACCAAGGTTTAGGTCTAGGGAAAAAACTAATGGACACAGCGATTGCTTTCTGTAGAAAACGAGGTTATCAGCATGTTTTCTTGTGGACTGTGAGTATATTAGACACAGCTCGACATCTTTATCAAAAGTACAATTTTAAATTAACAGAGGAGAAACCGAACAAGACATGGACTGGAACTAGATTGATTGAAGAACGCTGGGACTTAACTCTGACCGACGAAAAAACAATCTCATAAAATATAAATATTGAGAAAGGTTTAGGAATATTTTTCAGCTTTCATTAAAGCTTGTCTTTTCTTTGCCATAAAAAATCCCCTATCAAGCAAACTCCTAAGAACATCATATCAAATGTCCTCTTTTTCGCTGTCTACTTGTAGGGGATCATATCATTGTGGCACCTTTTATTATTTTTGCGTTTCCGATGAAGTAAACACTGATTTAATCGCATTCCAAATTTCTTTTAAAATGTCGACGATGTTTTGAATAAACGTCTTTCCTTCTTCCGATTGCAAAAAGGTCGAAAGCTTGTTTTTGGCTTTGCTTAATTGGTCATTGACTTGATTCCAGTCAATATTTAAGTTTTTCATTTTGTTGAATAAGGAAACTAGGCTGTTTATTTCATCTTGAGTGAGAGTAATGCCTAAATCTTTAGCGACTTTTTCGATGAGCGCGCGCAAGTCGGCATCCGTTTTCGGCGGGTTTTTAGCGATTTCTTCTTTAATTTTTGCTAAAAGAGCGACTGCTTGATCGTTGCCGATCGATTTGCCGAGCTGCGCCGTTTTCACCATCTCTTCGTTGGCTACTTTTTTGACGTCTTCTGGAATTACCTTGTCTGAGGAAACTTCATACGCTTTCATCAATCCCGTTAACGCCGCAGTGCCGGAGACAGGAAACGGGGCGGTAATATAAATTTTTGCATCTTTAACGCCCGCAGTAATGAGCGCATTCGTATACATTTCTTTTGTCACCCATGTAATATTGTGTGTTTCCACATCAAGCCCAGAACCTTCGGCACCGATCGTAATCATCGATGACGAAATCGCCCGTGTGCCAATTTGCGCTTTTGGAATCAAATTGTCGAGATATTTATGCTCTTCCGCGTTAGAAACGGTGATCGTTTGCGCATTTTGCGGCGCGTTCATTTCATTCAACACTTGCTGTTTTTGTGCTTCAGTTAAGTTCTCGCCTAGTGTAATAATGACATCGCCTTCCGCTGCATCGGCTGCCGCCATTATCGGATATGCAAGCAGCAAAGAGGCCATCATCCATCCCATCAATATGCGTTTCACTAGTTCAACCTCCTTATTACTTCTTTATTGCCACCATTCTTATTCTACATACAAACGAGACAAGATAGAAGCAAAACGATATGGACGTCTACTTTTTTTACATTGCAAACAATGGTATGATAGGGGGGAATGAAAGAAAGGAGATCGAGAGCATGGCAAAAAAAGGGCATATTTTGTTAGAAAACGGAGCAACGATTGAATTTGAACTATTTCCGAATGAAGCGCCAAAGACGGTGGCAAATTTCGAAAAGCTAGCAAACGAAGGATTTTATAATGGCTTAACGTTCCATCGTGTGATTCCGGGGTTCGTAAGTCAAGGTGGATGTCCGCGCGGAAATGGGACGGGCGATGCTGGATACACGATTCCGTGTGAAACGGATAACAACCCGCATAAGCATGTCGAAGGAGCGATTTCGATGGCGCACCGCGGCCGCGATACAGGAAGCTGCCAATTTTTTATCGTGCATGAGCCGCAGCCGCATTTAGATGGCGTACATACCGTTTTCGGCCAAGTGACATCCGGAATGGACGCTGTTAAAGCGATGAAAAACGGCGACGTTATGAAAGAAGTTAAAGTATGGGAAGAATAAACCGAAAGGAGAGCTTAACAGACGCGTTCTGTTAAGCTTTTTTGAAAGGATGGGCATCATGAAGAAAAATTGGGTGCTGTTTTTTATATTACTTGGCGTAAGCTTCGTCTGGGGAGCGATGTACTGGCTGTTTATCGCCAAATAAATGCGCGTGCATGGACAAACGCTTTTGTTATGATATAATGATAAAAAATTACATAGTCGTTTGTATCCTTCGGGGCAGGGTGTAATTCCCGACCGGCGGTATTGAAACTGATGCGTTTCTCAGCCCGCGAGCCGAACAGGCACGATCCGGTGCGATTCCGGAGCCGACAGTTACAGTCTGGATGGGAGAAGGATCACATGAGGCGGCGCATGACCATGAATGGTGCGCAAGAAAAGCTGCTAGCCTATGCCGTCCATATGACTGAGCGTTGGTCGTATGTTCGAACAGATGGAGGAGCATGGTAGGCTGAAGTTTAGTTGTGTACGGGAACGAATGTTTTGGGATGGCGTGCCGTTTTTCCCGTAAAAACGAGATCGTGCGTGGAATGTGCCGCTTATTTGACGTGCGAAAAACGAAACATGTCAATTGTGGTTCTTACATATCTCTGCCCTAGGACTTTTTACCTAGGGTTTTCTTTATATGTCGGAAGAGAGGAGGAAACATGATGCGGCATGATGAACGGTATATGCGATTGGCGTTGGAGCTTGCCAAGACAGCAAGCGGTCAAACATCGCCGAATCCGGTTGTCGGCGCGGTCGTTGTGAAAAATGGAGAGATCGTTGGTTTCGGCGCGCATTTAAAAGCGGGAGAGCCGCATGCGGAAGTTCATGCGGTTCGCATGGCAGGCGACAAAGCGAGAGGGGCGACCGTTTACGTTACGCTTGAGCCGTGCAGCCATTTCGGAAAAACACCGCCATGTGCTGATTTATTAGTGGAAACAGGCGTAGCGCGGGTGGTAGTGGCAACGACCGACCCGAATCCGCTTGTGGCTGGAAAAGGGATTGAAAAGCTGAAGCGGGCGGGCATTGAGGTAGTTGTCGGCATTTTAAAAGAGGAAGCTGATGAACTGAACCGTGTCTTTTTTCACTATATAAAGACGAAAACGCCGTTTGTCACATTGAAATATGCGAGCAGTTTAGACGGAAAAATTGCGACGACAACAGGTGACAGCAAATGGATTACATCAGAAGAAGCGCGACAAGATGTGCATCGGTACCGGTCCATGAACGATGCGATTTTAGTCGGGGTGAACACCGTCATTGCCGATGATCCGCGATTGACAACGAGGCTCCCCGAAGGAGGGAAAAACCCGATTCGCATTATTTTAGACACGCATTTACGTACGCCGCTTGATGCTAATGTCATAAACGATGCGGAAGCCGAGACGTGGCTGATTGTTGGCAGCCAAGTGCCAGATGAGCGCATTGCTTTGTATGAAAAACCGCATGTGCACATGATACAAATGAATGAACCGACGATCAACATTCATGAACTGTTACGTTCATTGGGCGAAAGGGGCATTACCTCTCTTTTTGTTGAAGGCGGTTCGCGCGTGCACGATAGTTTTGTGCGGGCGCATGCTTTCCAAGAAATCGTTGCATATTTTGCACCTAAGCTCATCGGAGGGAGCGAGGCGCCGAGCCCTGTCGGCGGCATTGGGTTTACCCATATGAAAGACGTCGCGGAATTGATCATTACGCGCGTCGAAACGATCGGACCGGATATAAAAGTGGTTGCAGTACCAAAACTAAAGGGTGAGGCATAATGTTTACAGGGATTATTGAGGAAATCGGCACAATTGAACAAATGCGGCAATCGGGAGAAGCGATTGTTATTACGATCGGCGCGAAAAAAGTGCTTGAGGATGTGAAGCTTGGCGACAGCATTGCCGTTAATGGCGTGTGCTTGACGGTTACGTCATTTACAAACCGTTCATTTACTGTGGATGTGATGCCGGAGACCGTCCGCGCGACATCACTAAGCACATTAACAGGAGGTTCAAAAGTCAATTTAGAGCGGGCAATGGCCGCAGGCGGTCGGTTTGGCGGGCATTTTGTGTCTGGGCACGTCGACGGCATCGGCGAAATCATTCGCAAAGAGCCAGTTGCCAATGCCGTCTATTATGAAATTAAAATGCCAAAACCGCTTAGGAAGTATATGATTTTGAAAGGATCGGTCGCCGTCGACGGGACGAGCCTCACAATTTTCGGTTTGACGGAAGACACGTTTACGATCTCCTTAATTCCGCATACGCGCTCGGAAACGATTTTAGGCGACAAGCAAGCGGGGGATATCGTGAATATTGAGTGTGATATGATCGGAAAATATGTAGAACAATTCGCGCGTGGGAAAACGGAAGAAAAGGTGAAATCGGCGATTACGCTCGAGTTTCTAGAAAGGCATGGCTACAAATAAGGAAAAGGTGGTGGGAGTATGTTCAACACAATTGAAGAAGCAATTTATGAGCTGATGCAAGGAAATGTCATTATCGTTTGCGATGACGAGGATCGAGAAAATGAAGGGGATTTCGTCGCTCTAGCGGAAAAGGCGACGCCAGAAGTGATTAATTTTATGATTAAATATGGGCGCGGACTCGTTTGTGTGCCAGTGACGGAAGAGCTGGCGGATAAATTGGAATTGGCACCGATGGTCAATCACAATACCGATCCGCACGGAACTGCCTTTACCGTCAGCATCGATCATAAATCAACGACGACGGGCATTAGCGCATACGAGCGTTCTCGAACGATTCAAGAGCTCCTCAACCCGAACGCCAAAGCGAGCGATTTTAAGCGCCCCGGTCATGTGTTTCCGCTTGTGGCGAAAAAGGGAGGCGTATTGCGCCGCGCTGGTCATACGGAAGCGGCTGTTGATTTGGCCCGTTTGTGCGGTGCAAAGCCGGCTGGCGTCATTTGTGAAATCATTAAAGAGGATGGAACGATGGCGCGCGTGCCGGATTTGCGGCAAATCGCCGATGAATTTGATTTGAAAATGATCACGATTAAAGATTTAATTCAGTACCGCAATCGCAAAGAAAAATTGGTGAAGCGGGAAGTTGAAATTACGCTGCCGACAGAATTTGGCGAGTTTAGGGCGATCGGCTATACGAACTCGGTGGATGGAAAAGAGCACATCGCGCTTGTGAAAGGAGAAGTGATTCCGGACGAACCGATTCTCGTCCGCGTCCATTCTGAATGCTTAACAGGCGATGTATTTGGTTCGTACCGCTGCGACTGTGGTCCGCAGCTGCACGCGGCTTTAGCGCAAATTGAGGAAGAAGGGCGAGGGATTTTGCTGTATATGCGTCAAGAAGGCCGCGGTATCGGTTTGCTGAATAAACTGCGCGCTTACAAGCTGCAAGAACAAGGATACGATACAGTGGAAGCGAATGAAAAGCTCGGCTTTCCGGCTGACTTGCGCGACTATGGCATCGGCGCGCAAATTTTAAAAGATTTAGGCGTAACGAAAATGCGTCTTCTTACCAATAATCCGCGCAAAATTGCCGGCTTGAAAGGATATGACTTGGAGGTAGTAGAGCGCGTGCCGCTGCAAATGCCTGCCAAAAAAGAAAACGAAAAGTATTTAAAAACAAAATACGAAAAGCTAGGCCATATGCTTCGTTTTTAATAAAAAGAAGTATATTTTTTACTTTTTTTGGAATAATAGGAGGTATTCATATGCGAATGATGGAAGGAAATTTAGTTGGTACAGGATTAAAAGTGGGAATTGTTATTTCGCGGTTTAACGAATTCATTACAAGCAAATTGCTGTCGGGGGCTTTGGATGGCCTCAAACGCCATGGCGTTGACGAAAATGATGTAGCTGTGGCATGGGTGCCGGGAGCGTTTGAAATTCCGCTGGTGGCGAAAAAAATGGCAGAATCAAAAGAGTACGATGCAGTCATCGCCCTTGGAACGGTGATCCGCGGGGCCACAAGCCATTACGACTACGTGTGCAATGAGGTAGCCAAAGGCGTTTCGCATGCAGCATTATCAACGGGAACGCCCGTCATCTTTGGTGTTTTAACGACCGACACGATTGAACAAGCGATCGAACGAGCAGGCACGAAAGCGGGCAACAAAGGCTGGGAGGCGGCTGTTAGTGCCATTGAAATGGCGAACTTGCTTCGCTCTTTTTCGTAGAAAGAGTTCACAAGTGGAGCAATAGCGTTTATAATACGTAATGAGAAAACGACTTTTGTGCTTTTCTGTCGAAGAAAAGTATAGCCAGTAATGAGGGGTTTTTTATGTTAATTCGTTATCGGAAAAACTATGAAAAAATTGCCATGGGCCTTCTGTCGTTTATGCCGACAGAAAAAGATTTGAAAAAGTTGCAGCAGACGATCAAACACTATGAAACGAACGAAAACTGGCAGCTGTTTTTATGGAAAGAAGAGGACGATATTATCGGTATTATTGGCATTTTGTTGGGCGACGGGCAAACAGCGGAAATCCAGCATATCAGCGTCAATCCTTCGCACCGTCATCAAGGCATCGGAAAACAAATGGTGAAAGAGCTCAAGGAACTGTACCCGAATTACGAATTAAAGGCTAATGAGTTTACAGCTTCATTTCTTGACAAATGTGAACTGTAAAAAGGCTGCCTAGTCATTAGGCAGCCGCTTTTTTTGCTTGCTTTGCTCGCGCGCTGCGATGACATCGGAACGGTCGCGCCGCGCATGCTTATGAAGCAAAAATTCATTATGGAGATCGCTTTCCTTCCCCCAAAAAAGCCCCTTTTTTTCACAAAGCTCAAGACATGTTTGAAGCAGCGCTTTATCGCTGATGGGCAACTCGATGCTTCTATATGGTTTTCCTTGTTCAATTCGTTCCATGTATTTTTTCAATAGCTCCAAAAGCTTTGAGTCATCGAGGCCGAGTTGCTGAAGGCTTGCTCTCTCCTGTGCGAGAAGCCAAGCCGCTTTTTGCATCATGCGTTTCGCTCCGTTTCGGTTTCCACGCCGATGATGATAAAGCGCGACCGCTATTTGAATCAACCCTACCCAAACACGTCTTTTTTCGTCTTTTTTCCAATATTCTTCCAATAATTCATGGCACTCAAAATAATCGCGGTCTGTATGGAAATGAAGCAAATAATCGATGTAAGCGCTCGGATACAATATTCCATCACCTTCTTTCTCTATTTCATTTCCATTGTATCATACGCTTGGGAAAAATTTGCTTGGACAACGTTCAATTATCATCTATACTTAACGGTAGTGTCATTATAAATGGTGGGATGAATGTGCAGTACAATGTGAAAATTGAAGCGTTTGAAGGTCCGCTCGACCTGTTATTGCATTTAATTAACCGATATGAAATCGATATTTATAATATTCCGGTTGCCGAGATTACCGAGCAATATATGGCGTACATCCATGCGATGCAAGAGCTCGAGCTCGATATTGCAAGCGAGTATTTAGTCATGGCGGCGACACTCTTGGCGATTAAAAGCAAAATGCTGCTGCCGAAGCATGAAGAGGAATTGATCGATGAAGAAATCGGCCATTTAGAAGAAGATCCGCGCGACGAATTAATGCAGCGCCTTCTTGAATACAAGAAATATAAGGAAGCGGCACATGAGCTGAAAAAACGCGAAGAGGAGCGAGCCCTTTTATTTACAAAGCCGCCGAGCGATATGAGCATTTATGCATCTAAAATTGAAACAGAAAGACGCCCGCTCGATGTGACTGTCTATGATATGCTTGGCGCTCTTTCCAAGCTCTTGCGCCGCAAAAAACTGCAAAAGCCGCTCCATACAAAAGTGGCGCGCCAGGAAATTCCGATTGAACAGCGGATGGAAGAAATTTTAGATGAATTGCGGAAAGCGAAAATACGGAAAAACTTTTTCGATCTGTTCCCGTATTATGACCGCGAACATATTGTGGTTACGTTTTTGGCCATTTTAGAACTGCTGAAAAAAAATTTAATTGTGATTGAGCAAGAGCGAAATTTTGCTGATATTTTCATTGCGAGCAATGAAAGGATGGAACGTAATGGAGATGAACCACTATAAAGCGATTGTTGAGGGATTATTGTTTGCTGCGGGGGACGAGGGATTGTCGCTCAAACAAATCGCTTCTGTGCTTGAAATCGAGGAGGAACAAGCACTTAGCATTATTGCCGAACTGAAAGCGGATTTCAGCGGGCAAGACCGCGGCATTCAACTGATCGAGCTTGCTGGTGTGTATCAGCTGGCAACGAAAAAAGAGCACGCGCCATATTTAAAAAAGCTTGTCGAATCGCCTTCCTCCTCCTCTTTATCGCAAGCTGCGCTTGAGACGTTAGCCATTGTAGCTTACCGCCAGCCGATTACGCGGGCGGAAATTGAGGAGATTCGCGGCGTTAAAAGCGACAAACCGCTGCAAACGCTCATTGCGAGGGCGCTCATAAAGGAAGTAGGGAGAGCGGAAGGGACAGGACGGCCTATTTTATACGGGACGACAAAAGAGTTTTTAGATTATTTTGGTTTAAAAACGATCGAGGAGTTGCCGCCGCTTCCAGAATTGAAGGAAGAAGAAACGGAACGGGAAGCCGACTTATTTTTTGAAAAATTTGAAGAAACTTTTAAACAATAAAGATAATTGTGATAAGATAAAGGTAACGAATTTTCCGTTATTGCACGTAAAGGAGGCTTTAGGATGCGTATTCGCCAATGCCGCGGATATGAGCTAGAAAAGGCGCAACCAAACACATCAGAAGACTTTTTTAACCGTTCCGAGGTCACGTTTGTTGACGACGGCGACGAAAAAACGCTGCACGTTTTATATGTGCGTTATTTCGATCAATTATTTCCGTCATTTACCCCATATGAGCAAGATCCCATTTTTCAAGTGCAGGGACGCGACGTCTATTTCAAAGATATCGTGGCGCTCGTTTGCCTGCTCTCTAACCCAAGCTTTCGCCATCGGAAGCGCATATATATTAGTGAGGAGAAGGAGTTTCGCAGTTATTTTGAACAAATTGAATACGCGAAGCTTCCGGAAATTTTTTCGGCTTTAGAAATAAAGCGGGAATATGAACTAACTTCACCGCTTCGGTTCATTAAACAACCATTATAATATACGGGGGTCTGTAATATGGGAAATTCCATCGTCATGAATCAAACAAAGCAGGTTGAAGCATTTTTACAAAAAACGGTACAAGCGATTGCCGGATATTTAAACGAAACAACGATTATGGGCCTGCTTGCCGAGCAAGACGACGTCGACCAAACGTATGCTGAACAGTTGCTTTCGAACTTGCGCCGCCTTGTTGTGTATTGCGAGGAAGGACTAGAGGCGTGCCGCATTGTGCTCGGGGATGAGCCGTTCCGTAAAGCTGCTGCGGAAAAAGCTTTGTATCGCGTCTATCACTCGTGCATTGCGGAGTTTTTTGCACCGAAAAATGACGCATGGTACGAAGACAGCCGTTCCGCTTATACCGGACGCAATTCGATCAAATTTCGGCAGACGCCTCCTCCGTCGCTCCAAGCGCTCATCGCTTCTGTTGAGGGCAGCTTTCAGGCGATGCGTGAAGAGCTGGAATTTTACGAAACTGACTATCGGACAAAAATGATGCAATCGAAATAATACGGCTGCAGCCGCCTCCCTGAATTGGGGAGGCGGTTTGTGCATATTTGCCTAAAAGTCTCTATGCTCTCAACTCAAGAGGACAGATGAGAGGACGAACAAAAATAAAAAAGAGGACAGTCAAGCTGTTGATGTGCCGCTTTATGAATCTCTCCCACCTACACTCCGTTAAGAGGTGGGAGACTTCTCGGTAGATATGTTAAAGGGATTGTTACTCCGTTTTCAGCCGATCAATTTTTTGCAATATTTCCTGGACAGGAAACGGAAGATTCGTTTTATCGTTAGAAGGCGACGTTGTGTTTAGGTTGCTGTTTTCAGCATGGTCATCCGTAGCAGGCAAGCTGTTTACAACATTGCCAACAGGTTCAGATTTGTCGTTGCTGTTAGGCAGATGCTTTATTATATCGTCAATGGGGGCTTGATTGTTAAACGGATTATTTATGATATCGCTAGCTGGGGTGTTTATGAGATTTCCAGATGGTTTCGTTTCATCGTTGCCGTTTCCGGAAGGATCAGCTTTAGGTGTTTTAATGATGCTGTTAACAAGCGTGTTTTTTGTTATGGCGTCGATCATTTGCTTGAGTTCGCCTTCAGTAGACGGCTGCATCTCTGTTTTGCCGCCATTTTCGAAATAAGCCTGAAGCTGTGGGAGTGACGCGTTGTTTGCGGCGACATAATGGGCAAGCACTTTTAAATTTTTGAAGCCGATATTTCCGTTTTTCGGTTTATATATTTCGCCAATTTGGGCGTTGGAAGCTTTCAAGACAAGATCGCGAAAGACGGCTGGATCGGAAGACGACATGTGGACGGTGACCATTCCAGCCGGGGTTTCTATAATTTTTCGAATCGTTAACCCTTCTGCGGTCGCATTGTCAAACCGGAATAAAAGCATAGGAATGTTTTTCTTTTCCGCCGTATCGCCTGTCGCGATCGAAAGCGCGGACATGGTGCCTTCCAGTTGTCTCGCTTCAATGACAAATCCGACAGGAGACGGAGAATCCGCCGAACTATGTGCGACCGGAAACGACAGTCCGATGATTAGAAACAATATAGCGATTGCGAATTTGGGCCGATTGAATGGATGGGCCAATGCGATCACCTTTTCTGAACAAAATTCAATAGTGCACGAATCGCGTTTTTGCACAGAGCCTCTCCCATTTCAACCGGGAGATGGCTCGAGTTGCAAAAACACCCGCTGCAGGGGGCATCGTGCTGCGAATAGAGAGGAATGGATGATAAATTCATGCTGCGTGGAATATTTTTATGCGTCGAAATGGTTCTGACCAGAAAAACCGCTTTGCAGCTCTGCCGTTGCAAATTGCGGCTTCCAGGCAACGCATAAAGATCCGCCAACAATCCCCAAAATAGTGCCGATTAAAAGCCCGCCAAGCGCCCCCATAATCGACAGTACAGACGCAAAGATGGATATGACCCCAAATAAAGTAGAGAATCTAGGCATTATATAAGACATGAATCCTAGAAGGAATACGAGCCCTCCTAAAAAGAAGCCGACAAATACCATACTTCCCGGGGTCAGAGCCATTTCATAAAGCTGCATAGGAACCCATAAAATCATTGCTCCTGATATAAGCGTTAAAGTGGCTCCCCAGAAAGGTCGCTTCGTTTTCCAATTTTTAAATTTTTTCCATCCAGAAGAAATTGTGCTCATTTGCTACCATCCTTGTGCAAAATGATTAGTTTACTTTTTCAAAAGAAACTTTCATCCCAGGAAGAGAGACTTTTTGCTGAAAGAGATATAACGTTTTTAAGTCTCCGTTTTCAATCATGATATTGTCAGCACCTTGTGTAAATTCACGGGCTACTTTTTGCACCGGATCATTAATATTGCCAACATAATTTTCCGACATTGCTAAGTTACTAAACTGGGCGTTGCCATTAATTAAAGTAGCTTTTTGGATAAGCCCATCAATCTCAACAGGATTTTCGGATGTGATGACGACTCTGATTCCAAGCGCTGGAATAGTTTTGGAAATCTCTAATCCAGTAATCGTTGCATGGTTAATTTCGTTAACAGCAACAGGGATATTTTTTGTTTCGGCTCCATCAGCAAGTCCTCCATATAGTTTAAAGCCAGATCCCACCAACTTCTCAAACTTAACTGTAAATTCGCCAAATCCGCTAAGCGGCACCGCATAGGCTACGCCTGTCATTCCGAATACGGCAAGAAGAGAACCTAAAAACAAAAATCCGCTTAAAAGCGCAATCCAAAATCTTTTCCGAACGGTATGCCCTCCCGCAATTAAAATTTCTGACATAAATCCTCCTCCTTTATTCTTTTTAGGGTAAAAAATGGAGGCGTTCACTATAAAGTAAACGCTTTCTTAATTTTGTGAAAATTTTATGTCAAGTTTGCAGAAGTTTTAATACCTACATTTGTAGGAATTTTATTTGAGAATAAGAAATATTTGTAGAAATAAACCGAAAAATATTTAACGATCGGGGAGTGTGGTGCCATCTAAGTGAATACAAATCTATCCAATAAAGGACAAGGAGGATGGAAGCGTTGTCACAAGCATTAAACCATCATTTACATGGCCTTTTAAACAGCGCTATCCAATTGCTAAGCGTTTATAAAGAAGAGCTTCTGCAAGAGAGGAATCGAATTCTCGATTCGTTGCGACATGCGAATAAAAGATCGGAAGCTATATTCGCATTTATCAGTGATTTTTTACTCGAATGTTTAGCAACGGCGAGGAGAGGAAATGTGGAAGCAGGCAGCATGCTATGGAATATGCAGCAGCAGTGGGTAGAAAGATTTTCACAACGGCCTGATCCGGAAGCTATTATTTTTAGCCTGAATTTGTTGGAAAATGCATCTCATAAAATTTTGAAGTCGCGAATTGCCTTCTCCTCTAAATTACACCCTTCTGTCCACTATTTATTTTCGAAAATAGGCGAACGAATTCTATATTCATTCGATCAAGAATTAGTAGGGATTGATGCGATATGTGAGCAAATATTGGAAGCACCGGGGATACGGGTGAAATGGATTGCGAGAATTGAAGAAAAAAAGGAAGGATTTTATATCAAAAAAATAATTGGACCGCATCCGAACGCGGCATCTCTTAACGGGGAAAACTTTTTTGCTACTTGGAATGAAGTTGCTAACGTGTTATCAAGTTCACGTCTTCCGATTCCTTGGAAAAACGAGCTGCTGTTATTTGGGACAACAACTCATCATCACATTGATTTAGATGTTGTTTTTCATATATTGCGTAAGTTTCAGTTAGAGGAAGAGAGGCAACTGTGCTGTCTCCAAGAAAATCTTTGGAAAGACGCCGTCATATTATTTAACGAATGGATTATCCGATCGCAAAACTTTCAAGAGGCAATTGAAAACATTTGTTTCGGCTTTGGCCATTTTCTTCCCTTCGAACGCTGCGCTTTATTCAAGTTTTCGAACATGGAAAGCATCGGCGTCGGTTTGTATGGGTATCATTTGAACAAGGAAGAAATTCAGGCCATTGCTGAGAAAATGGATAACATCCCGATTTTGAATGAAAGTCTTGTTAAGCTTAAATCCCAAAATCATGAAATGAAAAACTTCCAACCTATTTATGTGCCATTCGCTCATAAAGAGTTTCCTAAGAAATATGTAGAAACATTTCAGCTTGCCTCCCTTATGATCGTCCCCATTTATGTGCCGACGGAAGGAAAAATTATCGGAGGAGTGGTGCTTGATAAAGGACCAGGGCAATATTTCACAGTCGATAGGACCTTATTTCCGGCGCTGATGAAGTTCGGACAAAGCTCCGGGGAGTTGTTATTAAGATTTATTGAAGCTAATATTCAGCCAACTGATTTGCTTCCAAATAACATCTCTCTTTCTTCCCGAGAAATCGAAATTATAAAGCTTCTAGCAGATGGTGCGTCAACATCTGAGGCGGCTGTACAGTTATATCTTAGTGAGTTTACAGTGCGGGATTACATTTCTAACATTATGAAAAAACTGAACGCCAGAAATCGGACGGAAGTAGCTGTGAAAGCGATCCGCTTGGGAATCATTCAATAAAATAACCTACTTTGCCGTTTAACATAATCCGCCGAGAAGTCTCCCACCTCTAAACGGAGTGTAGGTGGGGGAGGTTCATAAGGGAGAACATACTCCCGGGACATTTCGGTTTATATATTAACGCTTAAAGGAGCGAGTTAGAATAGCCTTCGAATCAACGTATGCTTTAACATATTGACCGAGAAATCTCCTACATCCAAGCGATGTGCAGGCAGGAGAGGTTCATCAGTGATAAGAACGCTTTTTCCGCGCACATCATACGATAATGACGGATAAAAAATGAGGAGGTTTCTTATGGAACAGCAAGCCCAATTTCAACAATATGTACAGGAAGTACGCGAGTGGGGGAAACAATTAGAGGAGAGTTGGTTGGAAGAGGATGCAAACGATATTGAAATGCTGCTCGCGCGTCTTGAAGAACATGAAGGAGAATGGCTTGAAGAAGAGATTGCGAACATTCAAATGATGGTAGAAGCGATTTACGAAAAAGCGGTGCAGGCGGCTGATCGCCAATTGAAGCAGGAAGAAGCGAACGAGGAACAAGTGCAGGAAGAACAAGAGGTAGAGCAAAATCGTGTTCCAGTCGGCGATCATCCGGAACAACAAGCTCAATTTCAACAATATGTGCAGGAAGTACGCGAGTGGGGGAAACAATTAGAGGAGAGTTGGTTAGAAGAGGATGCAAATGATATTGAAATGCTGCTCGCGCGTCTTGAAGAACACGAAGGAGAATGGCTTGAAGAAGAGATTACGAACATTCAAACGATGGTAGAAGCGATTTACGAAAAAGCAGTACAAACCGCTGACCGTCAATTAAAGCAGGAACAAGAGGAGATAGTGGAAGAACAGAGACAAAACCGTGTTCCGGTCGGCGGTCATACACTTCCACCGCTTCCGTATCGCTATGATGCCCTTGAACCGCATATTTCCGAAGAAATTATGCGTTTGCACCATACAAAACATCATAAAAGCTATGTTGATGGGTTGAACCAGGCAGAAAAAATGATGCAAAGGGCGCGGCAAACGAATGATTACAGTTTATTAAAGCATTGGGAACGCGAGGCTGCGTTTCATGGTTCCGGTCATTATTTGCATACTATTTTTTGGAATAACATGACGCCCAATGGAGGCGGCCGGCCGCAAGGAGCATTGTTGGAACAAATAAGAACCGATTTTGGCAGCGTAGAGCAGTTTCAACAACATTTCACGGAAGCGGCGAAAAGCGTTGAAGGGGTCGGCTGGGCGCTTCTTGTCTGGTCGCCGCGCGCCAATCGATTAGAAATTTTGCAAACAGAAAAACATCAGTTGATGACGCAATGGGATACGATTCCTTTGCTTGTGTTAGATGTTTGGGAACACGCATACTATTTGCAGTATAAAAACGATCGAACGGCCTATATCCGCAGTTTTTGGAATGTCGTCAACTGGCGCGATGTTGAACGGCGCTTTGAGCAAGCAAGCAAGCAGACTTCGCTGGAAGTCTTTTTAACACATTCACCGAGAAGTCTCCCACCTCTAAGCGAAGTGTAGGTGGGGGATGAATCGGATGTTTTTCTTTCTAAAACAGAACGTATGTGCTATAATCATCTTAACCAAGCTGTAGGGAAAGGAAGGAATCTCGATGCTCCGCGGTCAAAAAATCGCCTTTCGTGCATCGAAAAGGGATCTCAAACGGCTGGTGGCCTGCAATCGGGAGTCGGCACGCGTCTGGAATGAGTGCCTCCGGCTCGCGAAAGAATACTTCCTTCAACACGGCCGCCGCATCTCGAAAAGCGAGCTGCAAAAGCGAACGAAAGGCCGCTTTCATCTCCACAGCCAGTCGATTCAAGCCGTCTGCCACCAGTATCTCTTCGCGCGACAATCGGCACAAGCCGCCATTCAAAAAGGACTTCATCATGCTCGCTACCCATACAAACAAAAGAAATTCTTCAACACGAAATGGGCGAAAGATGGGTTCAAAGTGTACGAAAATGGAACCATTGCCTTATCGATGGGCATCCAT